>JAHDQK010000013.1 GCA_018433885.1 Candidatus Cloacimonadota bacterium | reverse complement strand
AGTACTATCTTCAACTCCACCAGCACTTCAGCCTATCTCAGAACCAGCACCACCTCGCCGTTCAGCGCGCCAAACTGCGTGCAAATAGCGAACTCCGCCGACGCCAGCGCTCAGCTCTATTTGGTCTCTCCGCCCATCGCGACCAACATCCAAATGAACACAATCCGCATCCGGATGATGGCAAAAGGCGGTGCGAACTACGTTCTCGACGTAGGTACCATGAGCAATCCTTCTGATGCCAGCACTTTCGTATTGGCAGAACAGCTCACGGTAGTAGCAAACTGGAACGAATATGTAGTTAGCCTTGCCGCCCACACAGCCGCGGGACAGTATATCGCGGTAAGACACGGTCTCGGCGCAACATATCGGACTATCTACATCGACGATGTAAGCCTTGAACTCATCGCTCCGAACGATCTTGCCGCGGTCGCTATTACGGGAAACACCACACCTCCCGTGAACAGCGTGGCAAACTATCAGGTAAGTGTATATAACAACGGAACTGCCAGCCAGAGCGCATACCAAGTAAAGCTGTTCAATTCTTCGGACCTGGAACTTGCTTCCGTAGCCGGACCCGCAGTAGCCGCCGGAGAAACTGTTCATGTGGAACTTAGCTGGACCCCTACCGAAGAAGGCCTTGTAACGCTTTATGGTAAAGTGGTTCTTCCCGGAGATGTGAACCCCGCCAACGATAGCACCAACCCCATCAACGTAAATGTGACGGCAGCAGATGTCTTTATTGTGGAAGTAGGAAACGGCACCACGGTAAACACCACCTCGGGAGTACCAACCCCCTATGGTACATGGTACAAGAACTTCCGTCAGCAATTCCTGTATCCTGCAGATGATCTGTATGCTCATGGAGCAGTTCCCGGCGCAATCTACGCTCTTGCGTTCAACGTTTCCGCCTTGAACACTTGTTCCCCGATGCCGAACTATCGGATCAGGCTGAAGAATACTGATCAAACTGTTCTTACCACCACCTTTGAAGTAGGAGACTACACCCAAGTCTATATGCAGGATAATTTCATGCCAACTGAAGGCTGGAATCTGCATGTGTTTGATGCTCCTTTCATGTGGGACGGTGTAAGCAACGTGATTGTGGATATCCTTACCGACTTGATCCCCGGAAACTACACTCAAAACGCTTCCGTATATTATACTCCCACCACTTTTGCTAGTTCTCTGCGTTATCAAAGCGATAGCGCAAGCGCTAGCGCAGCTACTACAGGCACCATTGCCAGCAACCGCTCCAACACCAGATTCTATCTGAACGTGGAAGATATGGGTAGCTTGAGCGGTGTTGTAAGCTCAAATGGAACTCCTTTGGAAGGTGTGGAGCTTAGTGTGGTAGGTAGCTATCAACATACTACTACAAACGCCAATGGCGAGTATAACATCCCATTTGTTGAAGTGGGTACCCACACCTTGCTCGCCCACAAGATTGGTTATGAAGATCAAAACCAGGCATTCACGATTACTGTGGATGAAAACACAGTGTTGAATATAAACATGGTACCTTCCGCTTCCGTAAGTGTAAGTGGTATAGTAGTAGGTAGCGACAACCCGTCCGTTGGGCTGGATCAAGCTGAAATCCTGCTCAGTGGCGTGTTGAACTACTCCGGCACTACGAATGCTGCAGGTCAATTCACCATCCCGAACGTGTTATCTGGAAACACATTCAACGTTACAATACTGAGAGGTGGATACCAAATGCATACTTCCACCATCCAGGTTGGCGCTACAGATTACAACATGGGAACGATTACCCTGTTGGAACTTACCTTGCCTCCCTCTGGTGTAGTAGCCACTTTGAATGATGCTCAGACCCAGGTGAGCCTCGTATGGAGAGAACCCGGTGGTACCGGTAATGAGTTCAGTTTCGATTTCGAAACAAGCGATGGGGGCTGGGAACCCAGTTCGAACTGGACAGATCCCGAAGGTGATTGGGAATATACCGATAGCTACGATGTAAGTCAATGGGCTCCGGTAAACCCGGGAACAAATATTGTTCCACCTCCCACAGCCTTCTCTGGAACAGGACTCTGGGGAACTGTGATATATAGCAACTATACCAACTCCGGTGGCTTTAGCTATCTTAGCAAAACCTTCAACTTCTCTGGATTTACCAATACAGAAATGCGTTTCCGCAGTTGGGAAAACGTATTTGGCAACTTCGACTATTGTCAGATTACCGCTAATGGCACCCTGGTATGGGGTCCTTCTTGGCAATACACGGGTACGCAGTGGGAAGAACGGATCGTGGATCTCTCTGCCTTCGACGGTCAATCCGAAGTTGTAATTCGTTTCGAGATGTATGCTTCAACTGTTGTAGATTATGGCGGTTGGTATATCGACGATGTGGAGATTGGCCCTGCCAGAGGCGCAGTGGTCAGCTCTCCTGCTATGGAAATGCCCGAAGACATGAAGGGTTTGGATGAAATAAGTGCTGCCAGAATGGCGGAACAGCGTGCCGCGTCCACCAGAAACGTCCGTGATACGCTCAGCTCCAGAAACGTTCGCACTAACCCCAGCCGCATCCCGGTTGGTTACAAAGTATGGCGTCTTACCGTGGGGCAGGAAAGCACTCCGGATAGCTGGATTTCGCTTACTCCCGCCGTGATCACCGATACTACATTTGTGGATCCCTCTTGGCCTACATTGCCGGATGGAAGATACAAGTGGGCAGTTAGAACGGTATATACTGGTGATGTACTTTCGAATCCTGGTTTCTCAAACTTCATCCGTAAACAGCCCAATGATCTATCGGCTCTTACAGTTAGTGGAAACTCCACACCTTCCGTGGGCAATCCTGTCGCATATACTGTAAGAATCCACAACACTGGTACCTCGGCACAAGCCGCTGGTGCATACACAGTGAAGTTGATGTCAAATGGTGTGGAGCTGGCTTCTGCAAATGGTCCGGCCATCGGTATCGATGCAGAAGTAGATGTGGCTGTAAACTGGACCCCCACTACTGAGGGTGATGTAAGCATATACGGTAAGGTGGTGCTCCCGCTGGATTCCGATGCCACCAACGATGAAACTCCTGAGATCAATCTCAATGTGTTCCCTGCCGGGCAGTTTGCCTACACCGTGGGTGATGGTAGCTCGCTGGAACGCGTGCCGGTGGATATGTACTACAAGGCAAGCTTGTACCAAATGCTGATTTATCCTGCTGAACTAAGTAATTTTGTAGGATTTATCAATGGACTTCAGTTCTATAACAACTTCGTAACTGATTTGCCGGATAAACCCACCAAGATCTGGATCGAAACCACTACCGTGGAAGATCTCAGTGCTGGTTGGATTCCCGTAACCACAAATTCTACCCTCGTTTTCGATGGAGTGGTGAACTATCCTTCTGGTGAGAACACGATCCCGATTATCTTCCCTACTCCATATATGTATCTGAACCCACAGAACTTGCTAATTACCATTCAGAGACCCTTGGATGGTGCTTACTTCAGTACGAACGATAAATTCAGAGCTCAGACGATCGGCACCAACCGGGCACGTAAGATGCAAAGCGATACGGTTGATTTCGACCCGGCGAATCCTTCATCTCAAGGAACTCTATCCGGACTAATCCCCCGCACTACGATAATCGGAATTCCCGGTAGTGTGGGACATCTGAGCGGTACAGTCACCGCCAGCGGTGGAGCAGCTCTGGAAGGTGTGTTGGTGGAGCTTGTGGATGCAGGCTATTCTGCTACTACAGATGCAGACGGACACTACCAGATCCAGTATATCCTACCTGATACATACACAGTAAGCTTCAGCAGATATGGGTATGTGACTCAGACGCAGACTTTGGTACTGGAAGAGGAAGAAGAAGCGGTCATGAACGCCGTAATGCAACCGATGGCTACTGTTGCCGTAAGCGGAACAGTGCTGGCTTCGGATACTGGTGCAGGGCTGGGTGGAGCTGTAATCCAGCTTACCGGATATGCAAATTACAATGCTGTATCCGGGGGCAACGGAACCTTCACCATCCCCGCTGTATATGCCAACCAAGCCTATGAATATCACATCGCAGCTCCTGGTTATGTACCCGAAACTGGAACCATCACTGTGGGCAGTACTGCGCATCAGATGGACAACATTGTCTTGAACGAGATCGCGTTTGCTCCTCATAGCGTGATTGCGGAATTGAGCGATGATTACTCGTCGATAGAACTGGAATGGGAAGCTCCGGATCCCAATGCTTTGGAAATCACCGAAAGCTTCGAAGATGCTCAGTTCCCGCCTGTGGATTGGTCCCAGATCATCACAAACACAGGTCCTGCAAACTCCAGCGGAGTGTATCCCACCTTCACTAGATTGCCTACCATTAATGCTCAGAATGTGATTGCTCCCACTCATGGAATGTTCCAGACAGGTCTCTGGTGGACATATGAACACCAAGATGAATGGTTGATCACTCCTGCCTTCAATTGCCCTCCGGAAGGTTTCATGACCTTCGATAGCTATGTCTTCTTGGGCTCTACTAATGGTGATCACTACTATGTGAAGGTATCTACCGACGGTGGCAACAACTGGACACCGATATGGGATGCCAGCGCAGAAACCGGTGGACAAATCACCTATAATCAACCCATATTCGTGGATCTCTCGGATTACACCAGTCAACAGATTAGCTTGGCTTTCCATGCCGAAGATCCGCCTTCAAATGATGGCTTGTGGTACACTTGGTTTATCGATAACATCTATATCGGAAACGCAAACACCATGGTTCGTTTCGAATCCCCAGTTATCACAAGATCTACCAGAACCACAACTTCCAGCACTCCCGCAGCGGAAGCGATCACTCGCGGAACCCAAAGAAACACGATCGTTGGGAATACCTCCCGATCCGTTGAGATTCCGCAGAAACGTACGGAACGCTCCCTGGTGGGCTACTACCTCTATCGTCTCACTACAGGTCAGGAAGCCAATGAAGCCTCTTGGGATACTCTGACGGATGAACCAGTAAGCATCCTTAGTTATACCGATGATGCCTGGGATGATCTACAGAATGGCTCCTACAGGTGGGCTGTGAAAGCAGTATATACTGCCGGTGTACTCTCCGGACCCGCCTTCTCCAATACCATGGTGAAAGAGACTGTGACCGGTAATCTGGTGGGATTCATTCGCCGATCAAACGGTACAGGAATCCCCGGAGCCAGAATAAGAACAGGTACATACTCTGCCACCACAAACACTTCTGGTGCGTATTTCCTCGCATTACCGGTGGGAACCTACACCATCACGGTTACCGCAACGGGATTCACCAGTCAGGAAATCACTGATGTCTTGATCTCTCCGAATCAAAACACAACCCTCAATGTAGTTCTTACTCCTACTTCAAATGAGGACGATGTGATTCCTGTAACCGTGACGGTTCTAAAGGGCAACAGCCCGAACCCCTTCAACCCGGAAACCAACATTGCCTTCGATCTTGCTCAGGCAGGACCCGTAAGTCTGGAGATATTCAATATCAAGGGACAGAGGGTGAGAACTCTAATCAACAAACCCATGCCAGCGGGAAGACACAGAATCGTCTTTGATGCTCGTGACGATCGTGGAAAACCTCTTGGTAGCGGCGTATATCTCTATCGCTTCAGATCCGGTGAGTATCAGTCCACCCGGAAAATGATGTTGATGGAATAAGCAATAGTAAACCAATGATAGTAACCCGGTTGCCTTTTGGGTAGCCGGGTTTTATTGTGCCAAGAAGATTCTGAAGGGAACGGGCACCATATCCAAAGCCCGAATGAAACCCGGGGTGAATATCATATCTTTATGGCATTCCTCGAATATCACGATTCAATAGTTCCGATGTAAACAGGTTGCTGGTGAATTGGGAGCCTTGGTCTGTATTGAATATATCAGGCTTTCCCATTTCTAAGGCAGCTTGCAGTGCGCTTACACAAAAGGCGGTATCCAAGGTATTCGACAACTCCCAGGAGAGAATGTATCGGCTGTACCAATCCATGACCGCCACCAGATAAAGCCAGCCATTCGTCATCCTGATGTAAGTTATGTCCGAACACCAAACCTGATTCGGTCGCTCTATCTTCACGTTTCTGAGTAAATAGGGGTAGCTTCTATGCTCTAAATTGGGCTTGCTTAGATTAGGCTTGGGATAAATAGCTTCAATACCCATTTTATCCATCAGAGCTTGCACTTTCCTTCTGCCGACGGATAAGCCTAACTGCTTCAATTCCATCATTATCCGACGCGAGCCGAAAAATGGCCTCCTGGTATAAATCTCATCAATCTTAGCCATTAGCTCTAAATCAAACTCATTTATCCGCGGTTTGTAATAGTAGGACGACTGAGAGATGCCCAGCAACTCGCACTGTCGGACAACACTGATACTCTCTTGCGCCGATTCAATAAGCTGCACTTTAGCCCTTACCGATGATCCCAGATTTTTTTTTCAGCCAGTCTAACTCTACTTTTAGCTGGCCTATTTGCTTGTATAACTCATCTATTAGCTGAGCATTATCTTCCTTATCCCTTTTTCGCTTGTCGGAAAAGATTTCTTCAGATCTCGCTAACAACTGACTCTTCCACTGACTGATCTGATTCGGATGCAACGAAAACTCAGACGCCAACTCCGCTATTGTCTTTCTGCCCTCGATTGCCGCAAGGGCAACCTTGCTCTTAAACTTACCGCTGTAAGTGCTGCGCTTTTTCATTTGAACCTCCCACGGTTGTACTTTCTTCATCGCTTTCTTAATGTCAAGTACACCTTATTGGGCTGTCCTAAATATCTAATCCACTATATCCTGTCAATAACTACCTAAAAGGGTCTTGGTAAGGATGAGTAAGGATGTCCTACGATGCGACAGTTTGCAGTTTTCGCTGCACAATTTGCAGATTTCGTTGTCAAGTTGCAGTTAACCTTGTTTTTCAGCTCGAGAATTGTGTCAATGCATTTTTGCCGTACTACGATAAAAAGGACTCCAATATCCACGACTCGCGGATAAAACATCCCGATTCCGGTTCAGAGATTAGACAGATATCAATAGCACCCGGCTAAGAGCTATCGGCTTAATACTCATATAGCTGTAGTAAATGATAGTGTCTCCGGTCATACACCATTTATCGCATCAGCTAATTTTTGGATTAACTCTATTTCTGCTAACTCGAGCTTAGCAGAAGATACTCTTCTTAAATGGCATTCCCAAACAACGATTACTTCCCAACCCACAAGCTGTTGCTTTCTATCGAGCACGGATCTCGCTATCACAATGGATCTTGGTATTTAAATCTCTTCTAGTCCCACTGCTCGCAAATACTGGTAGGTTGAATTGTAAAATTTCTTTTGTCTGGTATGGTCCTCATCGTCTCCTTCAGGCACTACAATTACCATCCCTTGACGCGCTCTGTTTAGTAATACTCGGTAGGCATTTATCAGAAAAATTTGGCGTTCTTTTTTATTGATGTGTTGCCACTTATGACCTTTGAAAGACCAATATTGCCATGAACCATTATCGTGCCTGAAATCGGCATCCCAAGTCACGCAAACCCAATCCAATTCCAAACCTTGAACTTGGAACTCGGTGGCTACATCCTCAAGATAATAAGAAGAGCGAACATCATCTTTGCCGTTCAAAAACCAGTGCACTGGATCCGTATTGTAGCGAACATCAATTGCTAAAGGCTTCAATCGATAAGCTTGAGAAGATACCACAATGCCATACCGTTCTGAGCCACGGGCCTGTTTACGAAGCCAGACTTTAGCTTTTTGAATGCATCTGCAAAGAACAATGGGATATCTTTCTTTCAGAATCATGAGTGTATCCTTCGCTGCCTTATCGATGTCTAAAAGCTGCTTTACCCACAGCGACACATTCTCAGCCCGGAAGGAACGCATTGAAACGCCCAGATGCAGCTCTGGGAGAGTGTTCACATTCTTCCTGTCAGTCATTCTTTCCAAGGCCTTCCCTGCGTCATACTCGCTATCCACAAGCTTATCAGATAGATACACATGCCAGTCAGGGAAACCACCTAAGATGGAATCAATCCATTGGCTGATCCCTGCTTCTCCAGTATTGATTTCCTGCCCTCCTCCAACCAAGCAGATAACAACTGTCCAATCCTCGTGTCTATCCATGCAAGAGATCAAGAACTCAGGCTCGGATTGTGAAAACCCCGGTCTATGCTTCTTATTCTTCATGAATTTGGCAGTCTGATCGAGGTCCCAAGCTCGCTGTGCTTCATCAAAGATTGAGATTCTATTGTAAGGAGGATTGGGATCCTCAAGGCAATCATCACGAAAGTTATGTACATTCTGCACAAAGGCTTTTACCTGTCGGGATGCAGTTCCTTTCCCTGTTTTTTCGCCTCTCTCCTTGGCTCTAGCCACCATGTCTCTGGCTAGAGCTTCTCGCAGAACTGCCACCAGTGGTCCATTTCCAGAAAGAAAAACACCCTTTAGATCGTTCTCTTCCCCGATTCTTTGCGTAGCGATATTTAAGCCTACCAATGTTTTACCTGCTCCAGGTACCCCTGTAACAAAAAGGATGACTTTGCGCTTCAGAGTTTTAGCATCATCGATGATCTTCAAAATAGATCTGGTGGTAAGCCCTAAGTTTATTGCACTGGCATCACTGCGTGAGATATCCTCGACTGCATGTCCCCGGTAAAGAGCCAAAGCTGCCTCAATGATACTCGGCGTTGGCTCATAACGTCCATTTTCCCACTGTTCTGAATTGATCTCTGCCCCCTCTGCAAAGTCAAGAATATTGCGCATCTGCTCCAGAAACACATCCTGATTGGTTAGTATCGGTCTAAAAACCTTGTCATCATCAGCAGAAAGACTAATCATGGCCAGCAATGTTTTCGCTTCACTGGCAAAGAGCATAGGCGCAATGGATACATCATGACTAGTCTGGTGGAAGTTCTTCAAATCCAATGCATAATCCCACACCTGATCGATGGCCGATTTCATGTACGAATCGCTACCCACTTTGAATTCCAATACGAAAAGCACATGCCGGATTGCCAATAACACATCAATTCGCTTGCCCATCCTAGGAATCGAATACTCAAAATAGATCCTTCCATCCAGACCATCCAGCAAGGGCTTTAGCAGGTCAATCTGCATCGCCCAGGCATCCCTCTGATTTTGAATGATATCAAAACCACTATTCTGAGCCAATACTCCCAAAATCTCTTGCTTCCTAGATTCGCAAAAGCCATGTATCGTATCCGAGTAATATGATCTATTCAAATCATGCTCCTTGATTTAGAAATGACCTCACCCATTTACACTGCAATAAACATGATTACATAAAGTTCGATCACTGCGGTATAAACGCAAAACGAGAGTTTCGGACTTTGGGGATTGGATACTCTGGAAATCCAGAATCCATTGATCGATAATATCCTCATTAGTGTTTTTCCCTAATGCCGCTAATTTAGCTTCAGAACTTGCCTTTCTATACTGCGAGGGATACTTACTATATAGCTCATCGATGGAGATTTCTTGTTTTAGGAATCTGTAATAATCATCAGGTCGTTCATTTGGTGAGAACTGCCTGAAAAAACTCCTTAGTTCAAGAGTTGAATGCGCATTCTTTTCTTTTTCTATTGAAAGCCCAATTCTGAAGAAAGGTTTATTGTTTAGCGTCAACGACGAAAAGCCTTCGCTCAGTCCTCCTGGTCCAGCAAACAGATCAACTACTGGAACCAGATCATTTGAACTACTTCGCTTATATTTGATACCTAATTCGTTCATAAGGAATGAAGTATCCCATTTGTAATCATTTGACCCTGCCTCGAGTTAAATTTTTAAATTCTCTTACTAACAGTCTTAATTCTAGTATCCTTGTCCACATAGCCATATATCCTTGAGTTTGGAAAGAACTATCTATATCAAAACAATCAAATGAGTTGATGAGTATCGGTCAAGTTTTTTGTTCATTTTGCTAAGTATGCAAGATAAGATACGCCTTTCTGAGTCAAGACCGGCCTCAGCTTCGGCAAACTCTCCGTGCTGCTCCTGAATCTGGAGCTGAAGGGAGTGATCGCCAAGAACCGGGGGAATAGCTTTATACTCAGGTGATCCTCCCACTTTTCCCTTTGCCCTGTTCCCTTTTACCAATTATCACTCTATCCACTCATCAAAGATCTATAGAGATTTATCATCTCTCCATATAACCTAAGGCGACAAAAATGGATTTTGTGACAAAAACGCCGTTTTTCTCAATCCGACACAAGCAATTGGAGTTCAAAGCGCTGAAGCTAATCATACTTTTATCTCCCGATTACATAGCGCTTTGGACTTCAAATGCTTGCTCATGATCATACACGGCCTTGAAGTCCAAGCTGCCCATAAGACACATAATAAGAAATAGTTAGTTTTGGCGGCTTGAACTCCAATCGCTTAAATGGTTAGAGGAGTTAATGTGAAAGTAGTTCTTTCCTTTTCTCCTCTCTGATTAGCGCTTCCAATTCCCCATAGCGAATATGCTCCCGGCCTGCGGTAAGACTGCGGATATCCTCAAAATTACCCCCGTATGCTGTCACCACATAAAACTGCTTATCCTCTTCGATAAACCACGCCGCCCAATTATGCACAAAACTGGTATCCGTCACCGCCGCCACATAATAGAAATCTTCCAGAGGCATGGGCGTATTGCTGCGATAAACCACATAGCAGGAAGGTACCCCGGGATTGCCGCTGATCGTTTGCGTTACCGGATTCCATTCCAACCTTACATGCCGGTTATTGACTATCTGCAAAGTCAGTCCCGTGGGTGCTCTGAACCGCTGCAGCCAGGCCAGCACTTCTTCCGAAGCCGCACCTTCATTATCCACCCAATCCACTGCCGTGATCCGATAATACACCGCCGTGGTATCCAAGCCCGTGAATTGATTATCGATAAACCAGGTTTGATCCGCATCCACAATCCCCTTCAGCACCCAGTTCGATTCATGCAAACCCCGGCGATAGATCTTGTAACTATACACGCTATCCGCCAAAGCATTTGCCGTCCAGTCAAGATAAATCTGATTCATGTCACTCTGCTGTTCATCAAATACCAAACCCAATGGTGCAAGGGGAGGAGTATAATCCACTTTCACGGTTACGGGGATGTACAAGGTGTCATGTGGCTCTACAGCGTTGGAGACAATCAGTACTGAAGATTGGTACAGACCATCTGCCAACGATGTTCCATTGGCATTAAGAACTATGTTTTGATTGGCAAGATTAACCAAACTGCCCGAATAGGGAGTGCAGCTAAGTATTGATGATTGGATATAATCTATCTCTAAAAGGGCATAAAAGCTGCTGCTATTCGGCGAGTCATTCCATCGCCCCAGTGGTGAGTAGAGCAAATGAGTAAAATCTTCAACGCCTAAGGAGTTATTGGGTTCTCCAGAATTCCAATTGGTGTAGGTTACAGGTTCATTCGTCACCCATCTGAATGTCCCCTCGGTTACTTCATCAGTAAACCCAATCCATGAAGTTGTGCTCGTAGTGTATTGAGTAAGAAAGCTATTCTCAGCTGCATCCGCTATCGTAGCCAGATGCCCTCCATACTGTTCACACAAAGCTCTGGATGCGGTCCAAGACATGATAGAGTTACTTCGGTAATAGCTATGTCCATTATGGGTTCCCAAAGCTGTAAAGCCAGGAATTGCTGATAGATTGGGATTAAAGTTATCTGTTCCTTGTAGAGCATAATTCAGTGTATAGCTCCCGGTATTAGTGATTGTGAAATTGCTTGTTGCTTGATTGTTAGCCACATTTAGGGCTACTGATAATTGCATGGGATTCACACTGATATCTGCCATCCGATGCGCCATTACCTCATTGGAAAAGCCACTTTCAACCGCACCCATGCTAACCGCTTTCACCCGATAGTAGTAGTCTGTATTCGGCTGGGCAGTATTATCCACATAGCTGGTTTGGGTGCCGGGTACTTCCGCAAGCAGAGTGGCAGCGGGAGAAGTAGTGCTGCGGTATATGCGGTAAGTAAGGAAGTCCTGATATGCTCCTGTCCAGTTCAGGGTGATATCATTCACGGCACCGGTAGCAATAAGATTGGTAGGGGTTGCCGGAGAGATATCGTTATATACTATGAAATCATCGATATATTGGGTTACCGAGGAGCCGGAACCGGCCCGGAAAGTAAAACGCGTAAAATCGACCACTGCCAGTCCGAGGGCATTATCCACGGTGAGCACATCATTCAGCCAGATGGAAAAGCGGTCGGTATCGATATTCACCTTCATTTTCACGTTCACCCAGGTATTCATCGGTAGATCGCCGATATCTACGGCATTGGAGAAATCGCTGGTGTTATCGTAATAGAGATTGCCCTCATAGTCATGGCGCAGATAGGTGATGGTGCCATTGGGGAAGGCATCTGCCAGCCAGTCGTTATTGCTGATCTTCCAATCCCAGCTAAGGAAATAGATCCCCGATGTGATCCCCAGGGAAGTAAAATCACGGCGCACTCCCTGCAGACTGCTGGAACTGAGCTTCATCGCGCCATTCTCGATGAGAGGATTAACGGGGCCGATATTCGTCCAGCCATTGCCTACGGAGCTGCCTTCCGTCCTGTCAAAATTATCATAAAACAAAACCGAACCGTACTGCAGACAGGCTATAGCCAGCATGCAGAGCGCCAATAACACCTTTTTCATTTTCATCCTCCAGGGATTTTTGTGGAGACCCGCGCCGTTCGGACATATTCATTGTCCTTTTATAGCAACGACGATGATCAAATCTTTTAAATTCAATGGTATTTATTCCCGCAGATTATGTCAAGAAAGATTTTTTATGGGCTCGCTTTCACACAAAGGAAGTAACAACAGAACTGCTCTATCTATAGAGTATCAAGTGAAATTGCAAATAGTATCACTTCTGTTGCAAATCGCTGTTTTGGGTGAGACCCCAGTTTCAACCTTTTTGCAAATCAGTTTCAACCTTTTTGCAAATCCAGTTTCAACCTTTATGCAAATATAGTGTCATCCTTTTTGCAAATCCAGTTTCAACCTTTTTGCAAATATGGGTGGAGAGACTTCGATAGTCAGACCTTGATTCCTTATCTTTCAATGTGGGATTCGAAGTATTTACGAGTGTCATTGTTAACAAAGTACATATAACACCCCTTTAACCCGCGGCTCATGAGGACCCTATAGATATTGCGAACATACTTATCAAACTCGGCTTCCTTACTTTTTAACAGAGTTGGGTCCTTGTGGGCGGACATATTCCCCTTAAGTCCATTGGATGCATGATCGAATGTCAGGTCATCTGCAAAGATTACTCCGACATATTCAAACTCGAAGCCTTGAGCCGTGTATATGCATCCAACTTGCTTAAATCCTTCTGGCTTGATAGCCCATTGATCCCAGGAGACATACCCGTACGGTATTTTCTTGATCTCACCATGTGTTTCCCAGGGCATACTAAATTCGCCAATTACCACATCATTAATTGGTAACCCATCATGTCCAAGCGTCTTGCTCCAAGGCCAACAGAAGCCAGCAGTCAACCTTGCCGAGTTGGGTTTGGCAATTTCCTTCTCATAGAGTGCATTATACAAATCTGTAGGAGTGTCGAAAATCCTAAACTCGAATAATTCATTCTTCTTCAGTATCTTGCGTTCCTTGCTATATCCTAAGGTATAATTCAACCACTCCAGATAATCATTTGATCCCATGCATCGGAACTGATTCTTGAGATGTGTTTCATAAACCTGAGCATTCCATCGAGCAGCGGCATCCTTGATTACCTTTGAACTACCAATTTCGGCATTTCTGACTGATTGTTGGTCATCTATAAAGAAAACAGAAGTGCGAGCACATCTGATTAACTGATCAATCTGAGGCATATCCGTCTTGTCTGAAGGCTCCTTTTAGGTATTTCGAATGCTTCATGAACTCATCCTAAGGTCATCTCAAGCGAAGCTCAGGATGTGTTCAAGATGGATAGGGTGGAATCGGGAGAAGAAATACATCACACCAGTATCTTCACACCCCTTGCTTGAAGCTATCGCGAAGGCGTCTTCATGCAGTAGGCACTGCTACACAGAAGCTTGGCAATTGCTTTGGCGGATGGGTTAGCAAATGGTATAACTAAGGTGGTAGCCAATCTCTGCTCATGTTCGTGATCGTTGTTTACAAAACTACGAGGGGATGATCATGTGTATCTGTTCCTGATCCGTAGGTTTTTCTTGACGTTCATGGGGCTATATATTTCTTTGGCGGAGTCTGTGATTCTCGGATATCATGTGGGAGAGGGAAATCCACATATGGAGAATTTAATGAAGCATAAATGGATATTGATCATCCTGATAATTGCGATAGTCGTAATAATATGGCGTTTTACGCTCAATAAAGAAAGCGACGATGCAATTGTCCGCGGAACCGGCAGATTGATGCAAGCGATACCGGTGGAAGTATCTCCGGTAAAGATAATGGATCTCACTGACAGTATTAGTCTTAGCGGAAACATCGAAGCCCGGAGCAGTTATATAGTTGCTCCCAAGACGTCTGGGCAGCTTGTTAAGCTTCATGTGAACATCGGGCAGGTAGTAAGAAAAGGTGATCTTATTGCCGAGTTGGACGACCGTCTGTTGCTCCAGGAATTGCAAAAAGCCTCAGCCGCGGTGGAAATGGCGCGGGCAAGTTCTGCTCAAAGCGCGGTTGCTTTGGAATTTGCCACCACCGAACTGGAACGTAAGCGAGAACTACATACTCGAGCTTTTATTTCTCAAAGCGAATTTGATACGGCTTATAATCAGTTTACCAGCGCCAAGGCTCAGGATAACATCGCCAAAGCATCGCTGAACAGCGCGATAGCCACCATGAACTCGGTGGAATTGCAGATCGCTTTCAGTAAAATACGGGCAGAATGGAATGACAACTCCGAGTACCGCGTTATCGGCGAACGTTTTGCGGAAGAGGGTACGCAACTAAATCCCGGAAGTCCGATCGTTTCCATTATGGACATCAGCTCTGTGATAGTGGCGGTAGATGTGATCGAACGCGATTATGGGCGCATAAAACTCGGTCAGGAAGCAGTTGTTAGAAGCGATTCATATCCGGATCAGGTGTTTAGTGGCAAAGTTCTGCGGATTGCTCCCATGTTGCAACAAAGCACGCGGCAAGCTAGGGTGGAGATAGGTATCCCCAATCCCAAGGGACTCTTAAAGCCAGGAATGTATGCCAGAGTAGCGCTCAGTTTTGATACCCGCAAGAACGTAACCGCAGTTGAAGAACGGGCAATAGTAAAGCTTCGAGGCAAAGAGGGCGTGTATCTGGTGGATAGGGATCAATCCAATGTAGCATTTATTGAGATTGAGCGTGGAATCAGCGGGGATGACCATGTAGAGATCATCAGCCCTGCCTTAAGTGGCGAGGTGGTGAGTCTGGGGCAGGATATGTTGGATGATGGGCGCAAGATTATCGTCGCAGGAGAAGCAAAGCAACGGGGGAGCAAGTGAAAATCGCGCAGGCAGCAGTAAACAGGCCAGTACTGACCTCGATGGTGAGCCTGATAGTAATAATATTGGGCGCAGTGGCTTTGTCTCGTTTGCCGATAGATCTTATGCCCGATGTCACGTCGCCTACCATCAGCATCTCCACCAGCTATAGCAAAGCTTCGCCTCTCACCATGGAAGAATTGGTCACCCGACCCATCGAGGAAGCCGTTGCAGCCGTTCCGGGAGTTCAAGAGATTTCTTCCAGATCCACCGAAGGCAATAGCAACGTTCAGGTAAGATTCAGTTGGGGTACGGATCTGGAAGCGGCATCAAACGATATCCGGGATCGTATAGATCGGATCATCTCCCGTCTACCCAGTGAAGCAGGAAGACCTTCTCTCAGAAAGTTCGACATGGCAGCAACTCCAGTGATTATGATGGGAGTGACGAGTCAATTGGAAGCCTTGGAGTTGCGCAGAATCCTGGAGGAGCAGGTTAGTTATCGGCTTGAACGGGTGAATGGAGTTGCCAGCGTGAACATCTGGGGAGGCAGAACCAGAGAGATTCATATCAACTTGGATCCCGCCCGTATGAATGCCCTGAAAGTTCCTTTGGATCAGGTAATCAGCAGGATACGCAGCGCAAACGTTAATCAACCTGCAGGTAACGTATATCGGGGTAATCATCAGATAACAGTTCGGGTTCCCGGTTTATATGAAAATTTAGATGAACTGCGAAACACGGTGATTATGAGGCGGGGAGGCTCTACTATCGCCTTGAGGGACATTGCCGAGGTAATCGATACAGCTTCCAAAGAAACCAGAATTGTGAGGATCAATGGTGAAGCTGGAATCCAGATATCCGTAAATAAACAATCCGGCACGAATACGGTGAAAGTAGTTCAAGGTATTCTTGAGGAAGTG
Organism: Candidatus Cloacimonadota bacterium; assembly: GCA_018433885.1. Lineage (GTDB taxonomy): Bacteria > Cloacimonadota > Cloacimonadia > Cloacimonadales > Cloacimonadaceae > UBA5456. Next base: position 118,460 of record JAHDQK010000013.1, on the reverse strand, counting down.
GAGCAAATCAACCGCAGTATTCCTCAGATCAAGGTTGTTCCCTTGATGGATAGCTCGGTGTTTATCAAGCAATCGATCAATAATGTAAGTATGTCTGCTTTATTGGGCGGTATCTTGGCGGTGTTGATTCTGCTTTTCTTCCTGCGTAATCTCACCAGTACATTGGTTATTTCCACGGCGATACCAATCTCCATTATGGCAACCTTTGGACTTCTATATTTCAATGGTTTCACTTTGAACTTGATGACTATCGGTGCTTTGGCATTGGGCGTGGGGCAGCTTTTGGATAACTCCATTGTAGTGATGGAGAATATCTTCCGGCATCGAGAGATGGGGAAGAGCTCCCAATTGGCAGCCGTTGATGGTTCCATGGAAGTTGGTTCTCCGATTCTGGCAAGCACTCTCACCTCGATAGTAGTGTTTCTACCACTGTTGTTTATGCGGGGAATGAGTGGCATCATGTTTCAACAACTTGCTTTCGTGGTAGTCTTCGCGTTGATCTGCTCTCTGATAACCGCGATTACATTGGTACCAATGCTATCCGGCAAGATCATCAAAGTTACTCAAGAACCTCCGCTAAATGCCAAAGGATTCAGTATTCGGATCTATCATGGAGTAGGTTCTATCTTACGTAAAGTAGAAAACTGGTACCAGATGCTCCTTTGTAAAGCGCTTAACCATCGTGCACAAACCCTGGTCATAGTTTTAGTAATGCTGGCTGGCGCGGCATTTTTGGCATCTGTGATCGATTCCGAACTGATGCCGATTTCAGACGAAGGAGAGATCCGCATTAGCATCGATATGGAAGCTGGAACTCAGTTGGAATTAGTAGATGCCAAGATGTTGATGGCGGAAGAACGCATAAAGGATATTCCAGAGATCACAAACATTGTTGCCACCGCGGGTGGTGGAGGATGGGGTTCATCCAACACAGGGTCATTGAGGATCAGTCTGCTTAGTAAATCCGAACGTGAGCGTAGCGATGAAGAGATCGCAGCCGATATGCGTGATAAAATGGCAAACATCCCCGGAGCCCGTGTCCGCGTGCGCACTGTGAGCAATAACCGCATGACAAGAGTGATGGGAGGCGGGGGAGGACGCATCGAGATCCAAGTGCGGGGTCACGAAATGGATGAAGCATATCGTCTTGCAAGTATCATCGTGGAAAACGTGGAATCCGTGGAAGGTATTACCGATGTTAACCTCAGCCGCACAGCCGGAGCTCCGGAAGATCTGGTTCAGATAGACCGCCAAAAGGCTGCGGAACTTGGGCTTAGCGTACAACAGATATCTTCTACCTTGGAAACGGTTTTATCCGGCACGAAAGCTGGAGATTATATGGATCACGGTAAAGAATATCCCCTGATGGTGCAAGTAAAAGATGCGGAACGCTTACCAATGAATGAGATATTGGATTTTTCGATCAGCAATACGGATGGCAACCCCATCGTGCTGCGCAATGTGGTGGATATCAGCCAAGGTGAAGGATCCACCGTTATAGAACGCGTGAACCAAGAGCGCATGATCGATGTATCCGCCAATCTTAGCGGTAGAAACCTCTCCGCTGTTATCGGCGATATCCAGGATAGACTGGATGAAATTCCATTGCCAACAGGATTTTCTGTGGAGATAGTGGGGGATTATAAAGAACAACAGGAGTCCTTCCGCGAACTGACCATCGGGATCATCTTGGCGTTGGTTTTGATCTACATGGTGATGGCAAGTCAATTTGAATCCATCCGGGATCCTTTCATCGTGATGTTCTCTGTACCTTTTGCTCTCATTGGAGTAAGTGGGATCCTGTATCTTACGGGAACTACATTCAATATTCAGACCTATATCGGGATCATCATGCTGGCGGGTATTGTGGTGAATAACGCTATTCTTCTGGTCAATACGACAAATCAACTTCGCGATGTGGAAGGCATGAAATTGAGGCCCGCTATCGAAGAAGCCGGAAGACGTAGGTTGAGACCAATCCTGATGACCGCGCTCTCTACCGTGTTGGGTTTGCTTCCCATGGCAATTGGTTTGGGTGAGGGAAGCGAAACCCAGGCTCCCCTGGCAAGAGCGGTGGTAGGAGGGCTTCTGAGTTCCACCTTCATTACCTTGGTCTTGATACCGGTTTTATATTCGCTGTTTGAGGGCGGATTCCGTACCAAGAATTGGGCTCAACGCTGTGGTAGGAAAGAGATTTAATATAAATCAAAAAAAAGAGTTGACTCGTATCCAAGCTGAAAAAAAGGTGTAATTTGGAGATTAGTATAGGATATGAGAAGAATTATCATCGCAATCGACGGACCTGCCGCTTCCGGCAAGAGTACCGCCGCAAAGCTTTTAGCCGCAAGACTCGGTTATGTGTATATTGATACTGGAGCCATGTATCGTACCTGTGCACTTGCCGCAAAACGGTGTGGGCTTGATATTAACGATGATGATGCACTATCCCAGCTAATGAACACAATTCGGCTGGATATCGAGTACCATGAAGAGGGTAACAGAACCTATTTGAACGGTGAAGATGTTTCCAGGGAGATTCGTGAACCGGATATCTCCCGACTGGCTTCGGCAATCTCCGCCAAAGCTATCGTTAGGGAAAAGATGGTGGAACTCCAACGCCGTTTAGGGGAGAAAGGTGGGGTGATTCTAGACGGCAGAGATATCGGAACAGTGGTTTTTCCTAATGCCGAACTGAAATTCTTCATGATAGCCCCGGTGGAAACAAGAGCCCGAAGACGTTATCTGGAGCTAATCGAAAAGGGATCAAATCCGGATTATGATACGGTTCTAAGCGAACTGGAAGAGCGGGATAAAGCGGATTCATCTCGTGCTTTGGCACCTCTGATCCCTGCTAAGGATGCCATTTGTATTGATTCCGGACCGCTTGGTATCGAAGAACAGGTGGAATTGCTACACTCTTATTATCAGACGAGGATAGCAAGTATATGATAATCCGCTTGGCTAAACATTCTGGTTTTTGCTTTGGAGTTCGCAGAGCAATCCAGTTGGCTGTGGAAGCCGTGCAAGAGGGTCAGCCTGTATATAGCTTGGGAGAACTCATTCACAATCCGCAGTATGTTCAAGAGATGGAATCTCGTGGAGTTCGCGTAGCATCTTCGGCAGAAAGTTTGCACGATAGCACGGTGATAATCCGCTCGCATGGGATCACCAAACAGCAACATGAGAAACTCTTGGAGCAAGGCAATATAGTAATCGATGCCACTTGTCCGTATGTGAGCAAGACTCACGAATTGATTCGTCAAGCGAATATAGATGGTTATCCGGTATTGATCCTCGGAGACGCCGAGCACCCGGAAGTAATAGGTATGCGTAGCTACGGAAATCAAGAAACCCTAGTAGTAGCTCCAGATGAAGATGTACCTAACATCAGCAGCAAACGTCTGTGCGTGATCTCACAGACAACCCAGAAGCTTGGACATTTGAACAAGCTGGTGCAACAGCTGATACCCAAGGTTATGGAACTGAAAGTTTATAATACCATTTGTTTGGCAACCTCCCAAAGGCAACACTCCAGCCAGTGTCTGGCTATGAACAGCGATTTGATAATCGTAATCGGCGGCAAACAAAGCTCAAACACCAAAATGCTGAGTAAATTGTGCTCTGAATACTGTCCAACTGTACATATTGAAACGGAAGAAGAGCTGGAACCATCTGTGCTGTCTGGTAAAATGAGAATCGGTTTAGCCGCAGGTGCCAGCACTCCAGAGAACCGCATCGTAGATGTTTACAATAAAATATTAAAAATAAATGGGGAAGAAGACTTGGCAACGAGTATTCAGAGTATCCCCTTGTTTAAGGAGGAATCATGTTAAATCATGATCAAAACCCGGTCGAGCCTGAAGTGAAAATTGAAGGTGAAGACACAGTGTCGAAATCAACGGAAGTAGAAACAGTGCTCGAAGAAAAAGAAGAGCCGAAAGTAGAAGAAACAAGCCCTGAAACAGAAGAACACATTGCTGAAGAGCCTGTGGCAGAAGCTACCCAACTAATGGTTGAGGAAAAAGAAAGCAATCCCGAAACCCCTGAAGAACCCAAAGCTGAAATGAGTCCCGAAGAATTGGAACATGAAGACATGCTCAGCATGTACGAAGAATCCTTTTCTAACTTCAAAGTGGGAGAGATAATCGATGGCACCATCGTAGATATCTCGGACAAAGAAGTAAGAGTGGATATCGGCTTCAAGAGCGAAGGTGTGATCCCGATCTCGGAATTTGCTTACAGTGGTCCTCCGGAACGCTACAGCACTATCAGAGTGTATATCAACAAAATCGAGAGCGGCGATGGTCGTCTGCAACTTTCTAAAAAGAAAGCGGACTATCAGGAAAATATCGAACGCATCAAAAAAGCCTTTGAAGATGGCAACCCCATCACCGGAGTTATTCGCCGTAGAGTCAAAGGTGGCATGATAGTTGATGTCTTCGGAATCGAAGGCTTCCTCCCCGGCAGCCAGATGTCGCTGAAACCAATCCCCAATCTAGACCAGTTCATCGGCAAGGAAATGCAGTTCAAAGTGGTGAATCTGGATGAAGAACATAGCAACATCATCCTATCCCGCCGCGCTGTAATGGAAGAAGAATATGCTCTCAAACGTGAAGAGCTGCTGAGCAAAATCCAAATCGATAGCGAGCTTGAAGGTGAAGTGAAAAACATCACTCAATATGGCGCATTCATCGATCTGGGTGGCATCGACGGCCTTCTTCATCTCACCGATATGAGCTGGGGCAAGCTGAATCATCCCTCCGAAATGCTTGCCATTGGCGACAAAGTGAAAGTCAAAGTGATCAATTTTGATCCTGAATCAAATAAAATCTCTTTGGGACTCAAGCAATTGGTCCCTCATCCATGGGAAAACATCGAGATAAAGTATCCCGAAGGAACCCGAATCACAGGTAAAGTGGTCAGCGTAAAAAGCTTTGGTGCTTTTGTGGAAATCGAACCTGGCGTAGAGGGTTTGGTGCATATTAGTGAAATGAGCTGGACCAAGAAGATCACCGATGCCCGTAAAATCCTGAAAAATGGTGATACAATCAACGCCATAGTCTTGGAACTGGATAAAGAAAACAAGCGCATTTCCTTGGGAATGAAACAGATGGATCCCAACCCTTGGCTGACCATCGAAGATCGCTATCCCATTGGCACAGTTCTGAAACGTAAAGTGAAAAGCCTTACCGCTTTTGGAGCCTTCGTGGAAATCGAAGAAGGTATCGATGGCTTGGTGCATATTTCCGATATCAGCTGGACCAAACGCATCTATCATCCTCGCGAAGTATTCCGGAAAGGGCAAGAAGTGGAAAGTATCATACTTTCCATCGATAAAGCTCAACATCGTATTGCTCTCGGAGTGAAACAACTGGCTCCAGATCCTTGGGAAAACCTGAACCAGACTCTGCCGGTAAACACCGAAGTAATCGGTAAGATCTCCAAACTGATCCCCAAGGGCGTTTTAGTGGATATCCCAATGAACGAAGATGTAGTGGAAGGATTCATCCCGATCTCCCACCTCGCCTTACCCAAACTGGAACATAGCGAAGACGCTTTCCATGTGGGAGAAGAACTGCCATTGAAGGTTATTGAACTGGATATGGAGAATCGCAGGCTTATCCTTTCCGTTAAAGCATTCTTCTTCTCTAGAGATCCCAAACTGCAGGAAGAATATATCGCGATCCACGAGCAATATATGCGCGACCGCATCGCCAGAATGCAGAAGAAGAAATCTGAAAAACAGCAAAAAGAAAAACATGCGGAACTCGAAGGTCAAGAAGCGATCGTAAGCGCTGAAGCTAGTATCGAGGACGCAGAGAATGCCCCCACTGAGATTGATACTTCCGTTGAAACTCCGGAAGAAGTGACTTCTGAATCCGTGGTAGAAACTGAGACTCCCACAGAGGTTGAACAAACCGTAGAACCCACTGTGGAAGAAGATGCAGCAACCGAGACCATCGAAACCATGGAACCTATTGAGCAGGTAGTAGAAACTCCCGAAGAGCCTGCCCCAGTTGAACCAGAAGAAGAATCCAAAACCCACGAATAATGACATCAGATAACATGACGCCCCTGCGGGGGCGTCTATTCTTATCTCTCCATATTCTCTTCCCACTCCTCTTACTTCTAATCACAGCTCTGCTCTTCAATTTACTCCCCTGGGATATGGCTGTTCAGCGATACTACTATCGAGGATCTTGGGTTCTGGACAACAATGTCCTAGTGAGAAACATCTACCATTATGGAAACATCCCCACCCTGTTAGTGACAATTGGCGCTTTGATAGTGTTTGTGCACTCTATCCGCGATAACAGCAGATATCGTACTTACCGGCGGCTTTCTCTATATTTGGTCTTGGCTATGATCGTAGGTCCTGGCTTGATCGTCAACAGCTTACTTAAGGACAACTGGGGGCGTCCCCGACCCCGCGATATCGTCGAGTTTGGAGGAAGACATCAATACGAAGCTCCACTTAGAATAGATCCTGCATCCGGTGGAAAGTCCTTTCCTTGTGGGCACGCAACGATGGGTTTCTATTTCTTCGCTCCCGCTTTTGTTCTGATGTTGAAACGGAGAAAGTGGGGAAGAGCTTTGTGGGTATTCGGTTTACTCTACGGATTATTGATCGGCTGGGTGAGAGTCGTACAGGGAGGGCACTTTGTGAGTGATGTGATATTCTCCGGTGGAATCGTCTACCTCTCATCAGTGTTGTTGTGGAGGGCGATGAAACTCGACAAAGAACCATTGTACTTATCCAATAAAAGCTGTTTCAGGCTACGGCTTTGGCATAAACTATTGTTCTGGATTATTGGGATAATGATCGTTATCACGGTACTGATCGCCACACCTTATAACAGAAAGCAAAGTCCCATATCTGATTCATCCGCACCCAGCTTCTTGAATATAGAACTTGATAATGCCAGAGTAAACCTTGCTTTTGCGGATACCAGCCTCGTGCAATATTCTGTGAATGGATTTGGCTTCCCCGGATCCCAGGCTCTTCTGATTGTAAGCGAAAACGATGATACACTGACAATTACCCAGGATGTAAGAGGTTTTTATTCGGAGCTTAATGCAGAGTTCAATGTGATAATCGACACTTTGAACACAACCGGGATGCGCCTGAAGGTATCTGAAGGTGAAGTGCGCGTTTCTGCTATAAATATTGCAACAAACAACTTGGGTATTGCTGGAAAAGATGAACCATTTAGTGATTCAGCTTCCTATCAGATACGTGCTGATAATGTGATTTATGAATTACAAAACAATTTTCTGCTGGACAGTTTGGGGCATCCCGATAGTTTGAACCAAAATATAGATCAAGGGAGAAAATGAGATTATGAAGAAAGGACTTATCGTTCTGCTCGTGATCCTTCTGATAATTGTCTTTATTGCCAGCTGGTTTATCGGAAGATACAATACTATTCAAAAAGAGAAAGTAACAGTGGAGACTGCCTGGGCACAGGTGGAAAACGTATATCAATCCCGCTATGATCTGGTTCCCAATCTTGTGGCTACAGTTCAAGGAGCAGCAAATTTTGAAAGGGAAACCCTTACCCAAGTTACTGAAGCAAGAGCCCAAATGGGGGGTCAGATAAACTTACCTCCCGAGGCCTTGAGCGATCCTAATGCCTTCCAACAGTTTCAGGCAAATCAAGCAGGGTTATCCAGTGCTCTCAGCCGTCTAATGGTGGTAGTAGAACGATATCCTGAGCTGAAAGCAAACCAGAACTTCTTGCAGCTTCAAGCTCAGCTCGAAGGTGTTGAAAACCGGATCCGCACCGAAAGAATGCGCTACAACGATGCCGCAAAACTCTATAATCAGATGATCGTAGTATTTCCCAACAATATTATCGCGGGTATGATCAACGCCCGTGCTTTCCAATTCTTCTCTGCTGACGCAGAAGCACAGCGTGCGCCCCAAGTGCAATTTGAATAAATAGATAATATCTACCTTACAGTCCGGCACGCTCGAATGAGTTGCCGGACTTTTTTTCCCCATATTTTTTCCTCATGATTCATCCCCATCGCTCCAACCTATTGCCGAGCTCTGTTCATGCAGTCTCGACTGCATCGAGACAGCTTGGAGACCGCTTGCGGATTGCTTGCAACAATGGGTGTGCATTGGTTTGAGCATTAGATATGAGAGAATGTTTCAAAAAAGAAACCACAAGGTATGTGAAGTCATTTAGAACACTGGGTGGCATTCAATCTTATCATACAGAGTTCTAATTACGTTATAGATAGCATGCTTTGCTTCATTGTTCCCAATGACGAAAATAGATGTTTGCAATCCACGGTTTATCACTTAGTCTTTTAGTATAGTGGATTCAGGAAAGCACGTTGGATGCCACACAAAATGGTGTCTTGATTTGAAATTTCATTTATGAAATTCTCAATATATTTTGATGACTAACTGGTCGCCTAAAGTGTGTTTATCGCTTGATATCAATATTCCTAAGGGATTAGTGGAAAAATATGAACACTCTTTAGTGTCAATAATCGAACCAAAGACTAAAAATTTGTGGACAAATTGGCGATAAATTTGTAACATGCACCTATGGTGTTAAAAAGTACTGAGGTAAGAATGTATGTTTAGACTTGTAACTATGAATCTTGTAACAGATTTCATAACGCCAGAGCGCATCAGCTTGGCTGTACGCGTACTATTGATACTCGTGATTGGGATACCTATCGTTAAACTGATCATGAAGTTAATAGATCGATTGATGAAGGACAAACTATCTCTACAAGCGGAAGTATTGATTGGACGTTTTGTGAAGTATGTTCTTTACTTGCTTATCGTGGTCATGGTTCTCAATGAGTTTGGTTTTAAAATATCAGCTCTTTTAGGTGCTGCAGGTATCTTTGGGGTAGCGATAGGTTTTGCCTCTCAGACTTCTGTTTCCAATATAATTAGCGGAATTTTCCTGATTTCTGAAAAACCGTTTGTGATCGGTGATGTTGTGGAGGTGGGTGGTAAGCTGGGCACGATTGATTCCATCGATTTGCTTTCTATAAAGCTGAGGACTTTTGACGGTCTCTATGTAAGAATTCCCAATGAAACAATGATCAAAAACGATGTAACAAACTACACCAGATTCGATATTCGGCGTGCTCAGTTTGTAATCGGAATCGCATATAAAGAAAACATGCACAATGTGCTGGAAATAATAAAAGACGTCGTAGAAAATATGCCGGACGCACTAAAAGAACCGGCGCCCCTGTTACAACTAAAAGACTTTGGAGCTTCCAGCGTGGATATTAATATTGGAGTATGGACTGCTACTTCAAACGTAGTGAACATGAAAACAGAGCTCATGTTGGCAGTAAAAGAGCGTTTGGACAGTGAAGGAATTGAGATCGCCCTCCCCCATATATCAGTTTACGCGGGCGAGGCATCAAAACCGATAAAGGTTAGCACAATAATCAAGGAAGCTTAGAAAAGATGAACAAAAACCCTCAAATCAAAGCAGTGATCTTCGATCTTGATGGCACTTTGCTAGATACGATCAAAGACATCGCTGGTGCAATCAACAAAGGTCTTACGGATCTTGGTTACCCCACCCATCCCGTGGAAGATTTCTGCGGCTTTGTAGGACATGGTCAAGCCGAGCTTGTAACCAGAGCTCTTCCAGAAAAGAATCGCAGCGCCAAGGATATCAAAGCACTATCCAAAAAGTTTTGGGACTACTACGATATCGAATGGTATCTGAATACCAAGACCTATCCTGGTGTTTTATACATGATCCAACTTGCCGTTGGCAGGAAGATCAAGCTGGCAATTCTCTCTAATAAGGCACACTATTTCACCAAAAAGATGATCCGTCACTTTTTCCGTGGAGCGATGATTCGACATACGAAGAATCCCTTTGGAATCTATAGCGGAGAACAAACAGATAGACCTACCAAACCGGATCCCACACTCGCATTGGAGTTAGCTGAGAAACTGAAGATATCTCCCGAATACATTGCTTTTCTCGGTGATATGCCGGTGGATATCCAAACAGCGAAAAATGCAGGAATGCTTGCAGTTGGCGCGGCTTGGGGTTTCTCCGGAAGGAAGATACTGGAAGATGCTGGCGCGGATATGGTGTTTGATTCCCCTACCGAGTTTGCTGCATTTCTGGAAACCCAGCCAATAATCTGATAACATGAACAGCTTTCGCAAGGAATTGTGGTTCAACACCACAAAGCGGAGGGAGTATATCAATATTACTTCTTCCATTCAGGCTGTATTGGTGGAATCAGGGATCAAGGAAGGTCTTCTGCTCGCAAACGCTATGCACATCACCGCAAGCGTTTTTATTAACGATGATGAAAGTGGTTTGCACAGCGATTTTGAACGCTGGCTGGAACATCTTGCCCCGGAAAAACCTCATAATCAGTATAAACACAACGGTTATGAGGATAACGCAGATGCCCATCTGAAACGGCAAGTGATGGGGAGAGAAGTGGTAGTTGCTGTCACAGAGGGAAAACTGGATCTGGGTCCTTGGGAACAGATCTTCTATGGAGAGTTCGATGGCATGCGTAGAAAGCGCGTGTTAATCAAGATAATCGGTGAATAGATAACAAAAAGCCCCGGAGATTACCCCGGGGTTTTCTTTATCAAACCTCTTATTTAAAGTAGTAATAAACTCCCGCGGCAGGAATTGTCATGGACAGATCTTGCCTATGGTTCACCGTCATCGGGAGTTCTACGCTTACGTGGAATCTGTCTGAGAAAGCAAACTCAAAGCCGGGTCCTATGCCCATAGTCCACTTGTCGGCTTCTTTCCAGGTTCCGGAATCATTGATATCTTCAAATATCCTCTTATAACGAAAGGCATACGAGCCACCCATCATCAGGTAGAAATTGTAGTCTTTCGTTTCCAGTAATGGAAGCAGGTAGTTAAGCCCCAAAGATACTGTTCTACGGCCATATGTACGTGGGAAAATTGTGTAGTTGTCAAAATCAGGTTTGTCGTTGTTACTGGTATATGCGGCGAAAGTTGCCTGATAACTGAACCCCTTTCCCCAATGGCGGATGCTATAGCCATTTCCGGAGGAAGTACCAAAATGTAAGCCCATGGCAGTGGAGTATTTGTCAAATGCCATAAGTTGAGTGATCCCAAAGAGGATCGCAATAAACAGAATCTTCTTGAACATAATGGCTCCTTAATCTATTGGTTTAACTTCTATACGTAGTGTGCAATATTTGTCAAGGGTCTTTTGCACTTTGCTTTTATCTTTGGCGTAAGTGATTCTGCATGTGCTTCTCGGATATCGTTACTATTCATAGCGCAGGGCATCGATAAGATTCAGGTTGGCAGCCTTCTTGGCAGGATACCAGCCAAAGAAGATACCGATGCTCATGGAGAATCCCACAGAGAGGAGAATAGACCATGCTGTAACTGCGATGTTCCAGTCCATGATCTTACTTACCACACGCGCGGCTCCGAATCCTAGCAGGATGCCCAGTATTCCCCCCATGATGCTGATTGCCATGGCTTCGATGATGAATTGTAATAGCACGTCACGTTTTCCTGCTCCTACAGCCATGCGAATGCCGATTTCTTTAACCCTCTCCGTAACGGAGACCAGCATAATGTTCATGATACCGATTCCACCTACAAGCAGCGATATACCGGCAATGGACGCCAAAAGTATCGTCATAGTATGAGAAACACTGTTTGCGGTTTCCGCCAGATCGGTTTGAGAACTTACCACAAACTCTTCACTGGTGGTGCCGCGATGGCGGGCTTGAAGCAGATCCATGATGTCCTGTTGAACAATGTGAATGGCATCCCTACTTACGGCTGAGACCATTATCATCATATTGCGCCAGCGATGCCCCAGAAGCCTCTGATATACGGTAGTGTAAGGGGCTATCACGGCATCGTCCTGATCGTTGCCCATCACGCTCTGCCCTTTGGCAGTCAACACTCCAGTTACTGTGAAGGGGATGTTTCGGATTCTGATTATCTTACCCACGGGGTTGATATCCCCAAAGAGGTTGTCAGCCACCGTCTTGCCAATCACACAGACTTTTGCACCGTTTTCCACATCCGATCTATAAAACAGTTCACCAGCAGAGGTTTGCATATCGCGGATAAAGAAGTAATCTGCGTCCACTCCCATAATGCCAGTACGCCAGTTTTTGCTTTCGTACTTAAGTTGTCCCCAACTGTTGTAAACTGGCGAGGTGTATAGCACACCGTCCAGTTGATCGCGGATAGCTTCGGCATCTTGAATGGTCAACAGGTTTCCTCCACCTGCAGCTTGCCTTACGGCGGATTGGCTGAAGTTTGAGTAAACCATGATCACGTTTGTTCCCATGGAGTTCACCTGATCCTCCACGATCTTTTGAGCACCCTGACCGATCGCTAGCATGGCTATCACCGCGGCTACACCGATAATGATTCCCAGCATGGTCAGGAAGGTTCTGGTTTTATTTCTTGTAAGTGATTTCAAGGCAATACGGATAATTCCTAATAGAGACATTATGCCTCCTCATCAGTTTGAGGCAGGTTCAACAGGTCCTGCGTGGCGTGCTTGGGATTGGTGTTTAGCTTATCGCTGATTATTCTGCCATCCTTGAAAGTAATGTGACGGTGGGCATATTGGGCGATATCAGGTTCATGAGTTACGAGAACTATGGTTTTACCATTTGCATGTAGTTGCTGAAAAACCGCCATGACCTCGATGCTTGTGCGAGTATCGAGATTTCCAGTTGGCTCATCAGCAAGAATGAAGGAGGGATCGTTTACAATCGCTCTGGCGATAGCCACGCGTTGCTGTTGCCCACCAGAGAGTTGATTGGGATAGTGTTTTGCTCTATCCGCTATATTTACAATCTCCAATGCCTTAATGGCCTTTTGGTGTCTATCGTGAAGACTGCATTTGCGGCAATATAGAAGAGGGAGTTCTACGTTTTCGAGGGCGGTGGTTCTGGGTAGCAGGTAGAAGCTCTGGAACACATAGCCGATCTTCTGATTGCGGATCACTGTGAGATCATCTTCATTCATCTGATGAACTGGGATATCATCCAGAATATACTCACCCTCGCTAGGTTTATCAAGACAACCCAGAAGGTTCATGAAAGTAGTTTTACCGCTACCGCTGGCTCCCATGATCGCGATGAAATCTCCTTTCTGAACTTCCAAATTCACATGCCTCAGAGCGTGCACCTGGATGTCGCCCATGATATAGGTCTTTGATAGTGATTTTGTAGTCAATAATGTATTGGTCATCAGAATCTTCTCATGCCGGGAGCGGAGTTCTGGTTAGCCTGTTTAGTATCGTTGTAGATTACTCCTGTTACCAAACGCGCGTCTTGAGGGAGTTCATCGATCAATTCCACAAAAGCTCCGTCGGAGACACCCGTTCGCACAGCCAAGGGTTGAGGGAGATTATCTTTGAGCAGCCACACGATGGACATTCTGGAGGTGGATCCAGCTTCTCTATCTTGACCCTGGCGAATACCCTGCCTCCGCGGATGAGCGGGGGTCTTACTAGTTGTCTCGTTTTTAGCAGTTTGTGAATCGGGAGCAGAGCTTTGTTTATTCATGGCATCCTGAATGGCTTTTCTGCCTGCGTTCAAGAGCTCGTCATCCCATTTGAGTCCAAATTGTTCCCATACCTCTTTGCTGGGGCGGAATCTAGTGGCGCTTTCCGGGATGCGCACAACATCCTCGCGTGAGTTTATGATGAATGTGACGTTCGTAGTCATTCCCGGCAGCAATCTGCGTTCAGGGTTTTGAGCATCAATAATAACGCTATATGTTACCACATTGGATTCCGTGCTGGGATTTAACCGCACTTGCTGAACACTGCCGAGGAATCTCTGATTGGGGTGGGCATCTACAGAGAACTCAACTGGCATATCCAGCTTTATCTTGCCGATATCGGCTTCATCTACGCCCGCAGTGATCTGCATCCGGTCCAGATTATTCGCGATTATGAATAAAGTGGGGGAGTTCAAGCTGGCAGCCACTGTCTGACCTTCGTCCACAGCCCGGGAGACGATCACTCCATCGATGGGACTGGTGATGTGGGCATTTGCCAAGTTCTTTTCTGCACGTTGCAGGCTTAGACGCGCATTAGCCAGGTTCTGTTGAGCTGTTTGCACCCGAAATCTAGCCTTTTTGAGGTCGTATTCCGGGCTCATATTGCGCTCAAACAGCTCGTTCTGTAAGTTGTAATCCAGTTCTGCTTCATCCAGGGCTGTCTGAGCTTTGGCAAGATCTCCCCGGGCAGCTTCCAGGGAGGTAGCAAGCAATTCTGTATCGAGTTTTGCCAGAAGCTCTCCGCGGCGTACTACATCGTTGTAATCCTTATATAGTTTTTCTATCTTGCCACTAACCTCGGTACCTACATTTACCAGAACGTAGGGATTCAGAGAGCCGGTGGCTGTGACCACCTCCCGCACAGAACCTTGGGAAGGGCTATCAGTTCGCCATTCAGGAGCTTTCTTCGCTTTGCGATAGTTATTCCACAATATGAATGCCACGATGATCAGAGCGAGGATCAGGACGTATTTAATATATTTTTTCATGTTCACCATTTGCCCATTATCTGTCTAGAAAGCAGATTGTTTATCTCTTCTTGTTTTTGTATGATTTGGTATCTGTTCGAATTGTATTGAATATCCGCGTCGATGTATTCGGTACGTGTTTTGTCGAGCTCTAAGAGCTGAATAAGCCCAAGGCGATAGCGTTCTTCCGCTATGCGGATTTGTGCTGTGGATTGATCCAACTTTTCGCGATACAGGTCGTCCAAGCGCAATAGATATTGTAGTTCCTGAGTGGCGCTATCGTAGGATCTGCGGCTTTGATCCCGGCTGTCTTCCAAGCTGAGAACCGTATTCTGCCGAGCGATTTTGGTGCGAGTGTTAGTTTCGTTGTTTGTGAAGAAGTTCCACAGTGAATAGGATAAATTCATGCCCACGCTGTGAACCGTGTTATAGCTATCAAAATTAAAATCATCCCCTGAAACTCGGCGGGCTAGACCATAGGATAGCGATAACCGGGGTAGGTATTCCAGACGGCTCTGAGTGAGGTTCAAGTCGTTTTTCTTAAGTGATTTTTCCAATAGCTTAATCTGAATCATATCATCCGCGTTGTAGCTGGGGATTTCCTTATCCAGATCTACGCTGATATCTGCCAAAGGAAGACCTTCGTCTTGCATGTTAACCAAGGAGAACAGACGTGCTCTGGAGTTTCGGATGCTGTTTTCCAACTGAATGATACTGATTCTGGAGTTCATCACGGCAATCTCGTTTTGCTTCACTTCAAAGGGAGTGGTTTTTCCCAATTGCAGCATTACTTGGCTTTGTTCAAATACTCTGGTTTGAATCGCGAGATTTTCTTCCAGCGAGCTTTTTCTTTTACTGGCAGATAGAGCCTCCAGATAAGCCTGCACTACTTGGTAGGCATAGGCACCGCGGCTTTGTTGCATCTCCAAATCTGCAGTATCCCGGTCGATCAGAGCTTGACGATAACCGAAGTAGGCGGGATCATTCAGGCTGATAGTTTTGCTGATCTGAACCCCAGCCGAGCTGGTCAATCCACTTTTGGGTGAGATCGGATCAATATCTTGGCTTACATCCAAAGAGAGATCCGCATTGGGCAACAGATTCCATTTAGATGATCGCAGGGAACTGTAAGCAGATTCCGTATTGAGGTTTTGTTTACGTAGCAAGTAACTGTGTTGCAAGCCATTTTCCATCAGTTGATCAATGGTATATTCCTGTGCCGCAAGCAACACAGGCAAAAGCATGAGGAGTAGAAGGTAGCGTTTCATATTGCCTCTTTTTATATAGTTAATTCCTCTTTCATGTACAGTATTACATGTCTGGGAGCCAATCCCTGCGATAAATCCTGAGCAGGAAGGTACATTGGTGCAAAATATCCAGGGGCTTGATTTGTGCAAGGAAAATCCTTGCCCTATTTCTATGTTTTTTTAAATTGGCACGTGTAAGAAAAATCATAACGAAAAGGAGCTAAACATGGCTTTTAATCTCAGAAACAGACACTTCCTGACCCTGATGGATTTCACTCCCCAAGAAGTAAAATTCCTCCTGGATCTATCTATGGAACTTAAAAGAGCGAAATATGCCGGAACAGAACAGCAAAAGCTCAAAGGAAAAAACATCGCTCTGATCTTCGAAAAAGACAGCACTCGTACCCGCTGCGCTTTTGAAGTAGCAGCTCTTGATCAAGGCGCGCATGTTACCTATCTGGGTCCCACTGGAAGCCAGATGGGAAAGAAAGAATCCATCGCCGATACAGCCAGAGTGTTGGGTAGAATGTATGATGGCATAGAGTATCGCGGTTATGGACAAGAGATCGTGGAAGAACTGGCGAAATACGCTGGAGTCCCGGTTTGGAACGGCTTAACCGACCAAGATCACCCCACCCAAGTTTTGGCGGATTTCCTTACCGCTATGGAGCATCTGAACAAGCCTTGTTCCGAGATCACTTTCGTCTATGCCGGAGACGGCCGCAACAACGTTGCAAACGCCTTGATGATCGGGGCAGCGAAGACAGGAATGGATTTCCGCATTGTGAGCCCGAAATCGCTCTTCCCAGAGAAGAAACTGCTGGATAAATGCAAAGCAGTAGCCCAAGAAACCGGTGCCAAGATCACCATTACAGATGATATCGCCAAAGGTGTGAAAGGCGCAGATGTGATCTACACAGACGTTTGGGTCTCCATGGGCGAGCCGGATAGCGTTTGGGAAAAACGCATTAAACTGCTCAAACCCTATCAGGTGAACGCTGAGATGATGAAGAAAACTGGAAAACCTGGTACTCTCTTTATGCATTGTCTGCCGGCTTTCCATGATCTGAACACAAAGGTTGGCAAGGATATCCACGAGAAGTTTGGTCTTACAGCCATGGAAGTTACCGATGACGTGTTCGAAGGTCCCAACTCCGTAGTATTCGATGAAGCTGAAAACCGGATGCACACCATCAAAGCAGTGATGGTAGCTACTCTGGGTCAATAAACCAGATTTAATAAAGTAAGTATAAGACCTCCTTTCCGGAGGTCTTTTTTCATATATAAATCTCCTTTAACAAGGGCTATTCATCCCCATTCAGCAAAGGAGTCCAGAAGCCGTGAATTAGGAGTGATCACTGCACGGACACGGCTTCTGGACTCCTGCGATAAATGGGGGTGAGTATATGAAGGGGAGCGGGGAAATGGGGCTATAGGGTTATATAGAAAATCCAGGGTCCAAAACGTTTCATTATTCCCGCATGATCCGTTTGATAATTGCAGATTTGGAATGTGCCTTGCATCTTGAGTAGGCATGAATAAAATTATCATTTTACAAGGAAGAGCTATGAAGTCGTTGACCTTATGCTTTAGCATGCTTATAATGTTCGTGGTGCTAAGCGCCAGCATCACCCACACGTATCAACTCGATTATCCAGTTATCTTGGAGAATCAACA
This sequence comes from Candidatus Cloacimonadota bacterium, assembly GCA_018433885.1. Taxonomy (GTDB): domain Bacteria; phylum Cloacimonadota; class Cloacimonadia; order Cloacimonadales; family Cloacimonadaceae; genus UBA5456. Next base: position 101,015 of record JAHDQK010000013.1, on the reverse strand, counting down.
CGGTATTCAGATCAAACTTGCGGGTGCAGAAAGTTATGGCACTCCCGGTGATCCAGATTTACCCTTTTATGGTTTTAGTTTACTTTTACCTCTCGGTACCGAGGGCAGAGAAGTGATCATCAAACGCGAGGGAGCAACAAGCATCCCTCTAAAAGGGAAAATTGCGCCGGTACAGCCTCAATATCCACTTTCACATCCGATTCTTGAAGAAGCTGTAGCCCCGAATCCCGCGATCTATGAGTCTTCCAGTGCATTTCCCGCAGATCCTGCCAAAGGCTTGCTTACGGAATTTCTCTCAGGCCATCCTGTGGCATTCGGAACTTTTAGTGCATTTGACTATTACCCCTTACGGGATGAATTGATCTTCTACAAAAACGTGACCGTGGAGATCAAATATATTGCCCAAGAACGAGCTCAGGCGGCTCTTGATCTTCTTAAACAAGATTCCTTTACCGCTCATAGACTTCACAATAGCATCGACAATCCTCATGCCTTACCTCGGTACAATAGTTTTCGTGACGGTGGAGTAGAATACCTGATGATAATTGACGGGAAAAAGCTTGGCAACTGGCAACCTCTGGCGGATTATTATGAGAACTCCGGCATCTCCGTGATGATCAAACCGGTTTCAGAAATCGCTGCTTCCGGGTCAGGGCAGGATCTTCAGGAAAAGATACGTAATTACATTATTAGCATCTATCAGGCAAATCCTTTGCGCTATGTTCTCTTGGGTGGAGATACTGACGTAATTCCCCACCGTGGCTTCTTGGTGGATATGGGTAGCGGCGGCGAACGCGATACAGACATCCCTGCAGATATGTATTATTCCTGCTTGGATGGAAATTGGAACAATGATGGTGATGCCTTCTGGGGAGAAGCTATGGAAGCGGATTTGATGCCGGAGCTTGCCGTCGGCAGGATTTGCTACAACGATGATGCAGAGATTGCTAATCAGATCAATAAAATCACCCTGTATCAAATGCTTCCGGTGGAAAATGAGATTACCACTGTTAGCTTCATCGGCGAATGGCTTTGGGATGGACCCACCTGGGCAGGAGATTATATGGACGAGATGATCGGAAGCTCTGCCGCAAATGGTTACAGCACCGTTGGCGTTCCCCAGAGTTGGGATATCAGCACTTTGTACGACAGAACTTACGGTTATGCCGATGCGTGGGGACCTGCGCAGGTAAGACCACTACTCTCTGAAGGGGCGAACTTGGTAAACCACCTTGGTCACTCTGCTACCACATATAACATGAGGCTTTCCAACAACGGAGTTACTGCCACTACCATCACAAATAACGGAGCTACAAACAACTTCTCGATCTACTTTACCCAAGGCTGCTACGCCGGAAGTTTTGATAATAGAGATACCTCTCCCGGAAACTATACCTCGGATAGTATTACAGAGAAGTTCACTTCAATTCCCACGGCAGCCGCGGGTATGATCTCCCACTCCCGCTATGGTTGGGGTGTTCAGGGCTCTACAAACGGTGCTAGCCAGAAATTTCACCGCCAATATATTGACGCTATCTTTGGCGAAGACATACACGAATTGGGCTATACCCTCGTAGATTCGAAGATAGATAACATCCCCTATATCACAAACAACCCTGTGATGTATTGGGTGAGCTACGAGACCAACCTGTTTGGATGCCCCGCAATGAGCATCTGGAGTGATACTCCACAATATATGACGGTGAATCTGCCCGAATCCTGGTTGGTGGGGCTAAATTCTTATGCAATTACAAGCAACGCTCCTAACGCCCGATTCAAACTTAAGCTGGATGGTGAACTGGTGTTTGAGACTCAGGCAGACGAACTGGGCAACATCAGCGTAATGCTTCTGCAAAACCTTGTTCCCGGGCAGTATCAGGTATTTGTAACGGCTCCCAATTTCCATCCTTTCACCTCCACTGTTTACGTGACAGCTAGCCAGATGCCATACATCGTATGCGAAAACGTTTTGGTGGACGATGAAGATGGTTTGTTGCACACAGGGGAAGAGCTCGCGATTTCCACCTCGATCAAAAATATGGGTCTGGTAAATCTGGTAGGCTCTGGCACGATCACCCTCAGCAGTCAATCTTCCAATATCGAGATTCTTCAGGGCAGCTATAGTTTCAACGATGTGGCTGCGGGTGATAGCTTGGACGCCAGCGATGCCTTCCGAGTAAAAGTGGTGGGATCCTTTGCTGACCACAGTCTGGCTACTCTGGTGTTTTCCGCTTCTTATGGGGAGCACAATACACAATCCTATCATCGCATTCGTCTTGCAGCACCTATCTTGTCCATGAACGGTTATCAAGTGCATGCGCCGGGACAGTATGTGATGCCTGGTGATAACGCCAGCATCAGTTTTGAACTGGGCAATACCGGCAGTGGTAATGCCTATAATCCTGTTATCTTGATCTTTCCCGATGATCCCCAGATTAGCTCCGACCTGTATGAAGTAGCCCTGCAACCAGTCTATTCTGGAGAAAACCAAAGCTATTCTCAGGTGATCCCGATCAGCATCTCTTCCGACGCGGAAATAGGTACTGCTCTAGGGATGTATTACCTGATCGCTGCCGAAAATGGAAGTAGTTTGGAAGGAAGATTCATGGTTCACATTGGTTTGATGAACTATGGATTTGAACCAGACTATCAGAATTGGAGCAGCGCGCAATTGAATCAACAGTATCTCGACCAATGGCACCGCTCTTCTACCCGAAACAATACTCCCGGCGGATTGTGGTCTATGAAGTTTGGCGGACAAGGCAATGCCCAATATGGCTCCAGTGCATATGGTGCTTTGATATCACCGGAAATTGCGGTTACCTCCAACAGTACCTTGAAATTTTGGCACTATATGGACGCGGAAAATCACGACGACTATCCGAATCGGGCATGGGACGGAGGTATGGTACAGATGTCTCTAAATGGTGGCACCTGGAATTCTATTGTTCCCGAAGGTGGATATCCCTATACTATCTATAGCAATCCTGCGTCACCATTCCCAACAAATACACCTGTTTTTTCCGGCACATTTGATTGGACGGAAGCGACCTTCAATCTGGGCGACGTAACAGGGACGGCTCAGTTCAGATTTGTCTTTGGTAGCGATGGATATGTGGCTGGTGAAGGCTGGTATATAGACGATGTGAGGGTGGAAGCAGACCCAAGTGCCAATGGGGATATAGTTGTGATTCCTGCTCAGCTCACGCTGATGCAAAACTACCCTAATCCCTTCAATCCAAATACCAATATCGGGTTCTATCTGCCCCAATCAGGCAAAGTGAAACTAAGCATTTATAATCTGAAAGGTCAGCTGGTAAATGTTCTCGCCGACCGCGATATGCCTGCGGGGCATAGTGCAATTACTTGGGATGGTAAGGATTCCCGTGGGAATTCGGTTGCCAGTGGTATCTATAGCTATCGTTTGCAGAGCGGTAATCACTCAATCAGTAAAAAAATGATTCTAATGAAATGAAGAAATATTTGTTCCTAACCGGGGCTGGCATCAGCGCAGAATCCGGGATCCGCACATTTCGGGATTCCGGAGGATTGTGGGAAGATCACAAGGTCGAGGATGTTGCCAGTCCTTTGGGTTTTAGAAAGGATCCACAAAAGGTGTGGAAGTTCTACAAGGAACGCTACCATCAAAGCCTGTCTGTGGAACCCAACCCCGCTCACTACGCGCTCAAGAAACTGGAAGACCATATTGGAGACCGTTTTCATCTGATAACTCAGAATGTAGATGGTCTGCACATCCGGGCAGGGAGCAACAGAGTACTGGAAATGCACGGTAGTTTGAACAGGTGTTTTTGCTCCAATTGCAAGGCAAGATATCAAATGCAGGAGATTGATCTTCAAGCCGACATTCCAATCTGCAACAAATGTGGAAGCCAGTTGAGACCGGATATTGTGTGGTTTGGAGAAATCCCATACTTCTTGTACGAAATAGAAGAGCATCTCAAAAAATGTGACGTCTTCGTTGTGATTGGAACAAGCGGAACAGTGTATCCCGCAGCAGGTTTTGTAATGACCGCCAAGCTTTTTGGGGCACACACGATAGCGATAAACCTCGACCGTCCGGATAATTTCAGCTTCATTGATGAGTTTCATCAAGGAAAATCCGGGGAATTGATCCCTGTTTATATTGAACGAATAATGGAGAGTGGATGATGCAAGACGAGCTGTTCTTTGGCTCCGATTTCCTCACCGATGAAGAGGATGAGGTAGAAAAACTAAGCCTTCGTGAAGGCGAACTTCGCGAAGTAGCGGTGTTGTTTGCGGATATAAAAGGTTTTACCAATATCTCCAATCTCTTCGAACCGGAAGTTATTCACGGTAAGATGGATGACATCATGAAGATCTTCAGCCGCTGTATAAACTTCTATGGCGGCTTTGTGGATAAATACATGGGTGACGGGATCATGGCTCTATTCGGAGCTAAGAAAGCTACGGAACAAGATACTCAACGCTGTGTGCTCGCGGCGATCAAGATGCAAGAACAACTGCGATTGTACAACAAGTTGCTAAATAGAGAACCCGGTTTCGAGGTCGTGGAACTGGGTTTGAGAGTGGGCATCAATACCGGGTTGGTTTCGGTAGGTAAGGTAGGGGAATCCCGCGAGGGAGATTTTACCGTTTATGGTCCTCAAGTCAATCTGGCAAGTAGAATGGAAAGCAACGCTCCTGTGAATAGGATTATGATGCCGAAACGCACCATGGAAATGGTTCAGAATATCTTCGATTTCGAGAGCTACGGTTTGGTAAGCGTGAAGGGCATGGATGAACCTATAGATTGCTGGTTGGTTCTGGGGCAGAAATCGGAAGTGCATACACTCCCTAAAGCGGTGTTTATCGGTAGGGAACCGGAGCTTGAACTTCTGGAAAAAGAATATGATCTGGCAAAAGATACCATCAGAGTGGTTGGCATCAAGGGCGATGCGGGTATCGGCAAAAGTAGGTTATTACAAGAGTTCTGTAAGGGAAAACAAGATGCGATGATTCTGCGGGGAAGCTGTTCCAGCATCAGCCCTGCACCGTTCAATTTGTTCACCCGAATCTTGGAAGATTATTTCCATATCCGCCGCAACAGTTCTTCAACCCAAAAAAATGAACAGCTAATCCAAGGACTTAACAAGCTTGCCACGAACATGAAGACATCCGCTGAGATTCTGGATGCTTTGCCCTTGATAGCTTTGTTAATGGAGATAAAAATCCCTGATCCTCGCGTGGATCAAAAAGGGAAAGACCTTTTGCATCACATCCAGAAAGCTATTGAAACTATTATTGTGGCTATGGCAGGTAAACATCAAAGCCAGATCATCATCATCTTGGACGATATCCACCTTGTAGATGACGCCAGCGCGCACATGATTGGGTTTTTGTTGGATCGGTTCCGGGAACAAGAAATCAATGCACTTATTCTAGCTCTATATCGTCTTGATTATCAGATACTGGATGCGATCACGAGTCACGAACACTTCCACGAGATCGAGATTCTACCTCTTGCAGAAGAGCAAGTTCTTGAATTGCTGAAGCACTATGCTGGGTCCAAGCAACTTGGGGATGATACCTTGAAACTCGTGGTGGATCTTTCCGCCGGGAATCCGTTTTATCTGGAGGAATGGTGCAACTATATCAGCGCTTTACCAAATGCGGAAAGGGATGAGTATCCTGTACCAGGCAATCTTCATGCCCTGATCCTATCTAGGCTGGATAACCTTCCTCAGAATCTGCGTATGATTCTACACAAAGCGGCTGTCATTGGCAACGAATTCTTTGTGGAAATCCTCCGGGAAGTGGAGTCGAGGCTAAATGATCCGTCCAATATCGAGAACACTCTGGGGATGTTGGAAGAACATTCACTCATTATGCGGCTTTTGGGGTTTGATTTCTCAACTTATTTCTTTAAGCACATTACTACCAGAGAGGTAGCCTACCAGACCCTTTTGCATCAGAACCGGAAGCTGTTGCACAGCCTTACCGCGGAGGCCATAGAAAATCTGTTTGAGGGCGATTTGGAAGATTTCGTGTTCGCATTGGCTGATCATTATGTGAAGGCAGAACTTCCGGATAAAGCGATACCCTACCTGCAAAAGGCGGTGGATAAGGCCATTAAAACCTATGATAATCCCTTGGCTCTGAAACTGGGCAAGTCATTACTGATGTATCTGGATAAAGAAGAGAAAGCAGAAGTGCTGATCAAGCTGGCGGATGTTCTCTGGCTAACAGGTAATTGGGAAGAGGCAGCGGGCTACATCAGCGAGGCGGAAACACTTGTGGAACCCTCTGGGGTACTCTGGTGTGATATCCACCGTTTTCTGGGTGTTGCCGCCTTCTATCGCGGGGATTACACCGAAGCTAAGACCCAATTTGATCTTGGTCTGAAACATGCCCAGAAGCTACAGAATACAAGGCATATCTGTATTGCCTTCAGTAATCTGGGGATATGGTATCAACATCATCGGGATTTTGATGTGGCTTTCAAGCATCATCACGATAGTCTGGAACTGGCACAGGGGCTATCGGATATGCAGCGACAGGCGAAAACTCTATCAAATCTGGGACTAATATATCTTGAACTAGAGCGGCTCGAGGACGCCTACCGTGCCTTTGAACTCAGTTTGCAGATTAGCCGGGAACACAAGTATATGCGGGATGAATCGATAGCCTTGGGAAATCTCGGTTGGGCATGTCTTCATATGGATAAACTAGATGAAGCAAGAGAATGGTTGAGCTTGAAACTCGATATGACAACATCTATGAACGATAAACTTGAGATGATCAAAGCCCTGGGAAATCTTGGCAATATCTGTTTCGAAGAAGAGGACTACGCTTCCGCTTTATCTTATTACGAACGAAGCCTTGCCCTAAAGGAGCAGTTTAGCAGCCCAGAAGATATCGAACGTAGCCGAAATGCTGTTGCGATTTGCCGGGAGAAGTTGGAATCACAGACTTAGTTATAATACTTCTGCAATAGGTTGGAGCCCACGATCAAGAGCAAACCAACAATTGTGGCAGGGTGAATACTCTCCTTGAGAATGCTCTGTATCATGAACATAGATACAAATGGAGTCAGGAAGATCAAGTTTGTGATTTTAGCTGAGTTTTCTGTGTATTGTAACGCTTTCAACCATAGAATAAAGGTGAGCCCCATCTCGAAAACCCCTACCCACATTGCTCCCAACATAGCGGGAATTAGAGTATCTTGTTTCAATAGGATCTGGCTCTGGAAAATCAGCACATGAGTCATTATCAAGATGCTGCCAACAAGGAAGTTATAGAATAGTTTAAGCGTGTTTTCCCTGTTATCCCTGAGGTTCACCATCCAGTAGGAAGCCCAAACCAAGGATGAACCTAATGCTAGTAAAGTGCCCTGTGTATCATCAAATCTCAAATCCAGCAAGTGACCCTTTGCTGAGATGATTAGAACTCCTAGAAAACTAAATAGCAAGGCTCCTAAGTCCTTTATACGAAACCGCTCCCTCAAAAAAAGAACCATCAAGACCGACAGGACAATCGCCCATGTGTAGTTCAGAGCTTGGGCTTCCTGAGCGCGTAGCCTTGAATACGCTGTAAACAGGATAACATAATATAAGTACGGATTTAGGAATCCTGCGGGAGTAGATCGCCTCAAATTTTGGAAGAAGCTTCCAAAGCCCTGTTTACTGGTCAATACCATGATTGCCAAAAAGACGGTGGCAATCAATGACGACATCAAGAGCAAGCCTAGAGGGCTACAGTACTTGAGGGTAAGCTTGAAGGCTGTGGAAACGGTGCTCCACGCAAGGATTGAGAGACCGGCGAAGAGGTAGCTGGATTGTTGTTTGGTCATGTAATTAAAAGGGGTGTCGAAGCACCCCTGAAGATTAAACTAAATCGCGGTCATTGTCCGCGAAGACTCGATAGAATCCTGGTAAATGTAGTGCTAAGAGCTGTGTTATCGGTGAACGATGCTCCCAGAATGATGAATTGGACGGCGTCTTCACTTTGATTATCCCATTGGTACCATTTCTGCGCGTAGTTGATCAATTGCTCATAATCCTTGGTCTCGTTTAACAAAAGGCAAAGCTGGGCATAATCTGTTTCATTGTGGCGGATATCGATCAGCCTCTTCAAATAGGAGATTGTGAGTTCATTCTCTTTTGCGCGATTTGCGATGTCCTTGGCATTGGTCAGCACATCAACATCCGCGGGTTTAAGTTCCAATGCTGCTTGCGTAACTTCGAGAGCTTTGGGATAATTCTGCATCTCGTAATAGGCATAGGCGAGATTCATCAAGTTGTCTGTATCAGCGGGAGTGCTTTGGCGGACAAGTTCAAAGAATCTGGCAGCTTCGGAGTAGTTTTTCACGTTGAAATAGAAGGCTCCTGTTTCAAGCTGATAATCTCTGTTTGTGGGGTCACTTTCGATCAGACTGAGAAGGATTTCTTCGGCCTTGGCATCGTTTTTGAGTTCTTTCTGATAGATGTCCTTCAGGCGGATCAAGGGTTCGTAGCGCTCCGGATTCAATCTGTTTGCAAGTTCAAAAATCTCCATAGCTTGTTGGGTGTTACCCGCTTGGAGAGAAGCTTCCCCGGCTCTGTATATGCGAGTCCATGCACCTTCGCGGCGGCGGTTCATATCGCGAATGTCCAGAGTTTCTTCGCTGGTGAGTTCTGTATAACCTTCATAAACTGCAATCGCGCGGCTATAGAGATCAAATGCTTGACTATTGAATTCTACTGCCATAGCTGGGTTTTGTTCGGCTTTGTAGAGATTGATATCTGCCATTCTGCGCAGGGAAAGAGCGTGGTCTGGATGCTCTGCAAGTACTTTACCATAATATTCTTCAGCTTTATCCACGTTCTGCTGGGCATAATAGACGCCGGCTGTCTTTGCATTTACGTTCGCCTGAGGGCTAAGCTTTTGTCTGGCAGTGCTGCAAGCACCAAGCGCTAATGCTAGAGCCAGCAGGATTATAATGAGTCTTCTCATACAAAATCTCCTGTGATATCGTTTCTCCCATGAAAATATCAGGGCAAATTAAGTCAAGCCATTTTTGCCTGAAACACAGACATCGTTATTTCTTGTATGAGATATATGTATATATGGCAGCAAGATAATAATATCTCAAGTGAAAAGAGGAAACATAATGCTTGACGAATGCCCGGCATTGGTGATTCTTGCACAAAATACGGACCTTTAATCAACGCCAGTGAGCTTGAAAGGAGAAGACATGATACCTCAATTTATTGGCCGCAACGTCTATGATTTAGACGACTACTCTCGTGAAGAGATTATGTACATTTTGGAAGCAACCAAAGGTATGAAAGAAATCAACACTCGCGAGTACAAGAAAATCCCCACCCTTCGGGGCAAAACTGTGTGCACTCTTTTCGTAGAGAACAGCACTCGCACCCGGATGAGCTTCGAATTGGCCGCCAGCCGCCTATCCGCCGATGTAGTAAGTTTCCAAGCAAGCGTTTCTGCTCTTCAGAAGGGTGAAAGCCTCCAGGATACCGTCTATACCCTCAACGCTATGGGTATAGATCTCTATTGCATCCGCCATAGTTCCCCAGGCAGCCCCCAATTAGTCCATAAATACTCCCAGAAACCCGTTATAAACGGGGGAGACGGGCGTCACGCGCATCCTACACAAGCTTTGTTGGATATTTATTCCATTTGGGAGAAGCTGGGCGACCTGAAGGGTCTCAAGATAACGATAGTAGGAGACATTCTGCACAGTCGCGTAGTTCGTTCAAATCTGATTGGTATGGAGAAACTGGGTGCGAAGGTAACAGTTTGTGGCCCCAAGACCCTGATGCCAGGAAACATGGAAAGTGTATATGGCTGCAAAGTAGAATACGATTTGGGACGCGCGCTTTCCGGTGCAGATGTGGTGATGGGCTTGCGCATGCAACTTGAACGCATGAGCGAAGGCTTGTTTCCCAGTTTGGAAGAATACAGCAAGCATTATGTGCTTTCAAAGGACACTTTGAGACATGCCAAACCTAATGCGTTGATCATGCACCCCGGTCCCATGAACCGCGGAGTGGAGATTTTACCAGAGATTGCGGATAACACCAATAGCGTGATTGTGGAACAAGTATCAAACGGTGTGGCTGTTCGTATGGCTCTGATGTTCCTGATCCTGGGCGGAAAGGCCTGATAATAGAGGAGATAGTAGAATGAAAACAATTATTCGAAATGGCCGTATCTATCTGGATGGTAAGCTTGTAAAGCAAGAGATGCTGATCGATGGCAAAAAAATCGCCATGATAGCTGAGAAGATCACCGAAAAAGCCGACAAGATCATTGATGCACAAGGAGCCGCGGTGTTTCCTGGTTTCATCGATCTACATGCTCATTTACGGGACCCTGGTCAGACCTACAAGGAAGACATTGTATCTGGCACCAAAAGCGCTGCAAAGGGTGGTTTTACCGCTGTTTGCGCCATGCCGAACACAGAGCCGGTAACTGATAATATTGCTTCTGTGGAATACATCCAACTGCGTGCAAAAGAACATGGTAGCGCGCGAGTATATGTGATCGGAGCTCTTACCAAACAGAGCAAGGGCGAAGAAATCAGCGAGATGGCCACCATGAAATCCGGTGGTATAGTAGCTGTAAGCGACGACGGGAAGTGCGTTCAAAATGCCCGTTTGATGCTTTCATGCCTGCGATATGCAGCTAATTTTGACATTCCAGTAATTGTGCATCCGGAAGACTACGCATTAGCTGGCAAGGGACAGATCCATGCCGGGAAAGTAGCTACAAGAATAGGACTATCCGGAATACCGGGACTGGCAGAAGAATTGATGATATCGCGCGATATTATGCTTGCAGAAAGTGCAGGTGCGAAGCTACATATAGCTCACATCTCCACCGCCAGATCTTTGGAGCTGGTACGGCAAGCAAAAGAGAGAGGACTTCTCGTTACCTGTGAGGTTACACCCCATCACTTGGTTCTCACCGAGGAAGCCTGTGCTACTTTTGATACCAACACCAAAATGAAACCTCCTTTGCGTAGCGAGAAAGACCGCCTGGCATGCGTGAAAGCTCTGAAAGAAGGCTTGATCGACGCAATAGCCACCGACCATGCTCCCCATGCTGATTTCGAAAAAGAACGCGAATTTGATCATGCTCCTTTTGGTATTATTGGTTTCGAAACTGCATTTGCCGTGCTCTATGAGCAACTTGTACTTACCAAGCAGATCAGCCTGGATACACTGGTGGATAATCTCAGTATAAAACCTGCGAAAATCCTCAATTTGCCAGGCGGAGCACTTAAGAAGGGAGCTTTTGCGGATTTCACCATTATCGACCTGAAAGAATCAACCACTTTCAATAAAGAAGAAATCCTATCCAAAAGTAAAAACACCCCCTGGCTGGATGCAACCGTGAAAAGCAGAGTAAAATTCACCTTCATGAACGGTAAAATAACCTATCAGGATAAATAAATGAATAGTCCCCAATATCGCCAGCGCGCCATTCAGCTTCGTGAGGAGCTTTCGGACGAATATTTCATATTGTGGATATGGGATGAAGCTCTCGGTGCGGCAGGTAAGCCGGGTCAGTTTTACGAGATCCGTGCCTTATCCAGCCTGGCAAACCTCCAAACCTTCCATGCCATCCCCAAATTGTTTAAACCGATAAGTATATACGACAATCAAGGGGGGAGAATAGGCTTCATGATCAAGAAAGTCGGCACCGGCACCAATGCATTATCCAGACTCAGAGCAGGAGATACTTTGGAACTGATCGGCCCCTGTGGAACAGGTTTCCCTGTCTTTAGGGGAAGACGCATACTCCTGATCAGTGGCGGCATAGGTTATCCACCTTTATGGTATCTGCAAAAGGAATTAATCAACCACAATCAGATTTACTGGATGCATGGAGGAGGGGGTCAAGCGGATGTATTCCCCTGCGACGAAATCTGGACGGAGGACGGTTCGATCGGAAGAAAAGGCAGGGTATGCGATAATCTGGAAGAGACAATCACCAAACACGAAGTAGATACCGTTTACAGTTGTGGTCCGCAAGGCTTGCTGAGAACGGTCTGTGAGATCACAAATAAACTCGACATCGAGCATTACTGCTCTTTAGAAGCTTATATGGCTTGCGGAATTGGTGTATGTCACGGATGCGCTGTGCCGATTGGGCATCCTGAAGACTGGACCTTCAAACGGGTTTGCAAGGAAGGCCCGGTATTCAACGCGAAGGAGATCAGATGGGAGCTATTTTGAACGATATCTGGGGCAACAGCATCAATGCCGTAAAATTGTTGACGACCCGATTGGGGAAACTGGAGCTTAGCACGCCCTTACTGGTGGCTTCCGGTACTTTCGATCTGGAAAACTTCGAGTTCTTTGATCCCGCGTGTTTGGGAGCTTTTGTAAGCAAGACCATCACCCGGGAACCCAAGAAAGGGAACCCGCCTCCCCGTCTCTATGAAACTGAAGCAGGTCTTATAAATTCCATTGGATTACAAAACCCAGGGCTTGATAAATTCATCCATGAAAAACTCCCAGTATACAGAGACAAGCTCTCAATGCCTCTTATCGTTAGCTTCTCTGGCTCCACGATTAGTGAATTCTGCCAGATGCTGGAAACTCTCGAAGCCTCTGCTGGAATCGCTGGATACGAAGTAAACGTCTCATGTCCTAACGTAGAGAACGAAGGCATAGCCTTTGGAACGGATCCAGATATTGTATTCGAACTAACCAGAAGATTGCAAGAGATTACAGATAAAGAGTTGTGTATAAAACTCAGCCCCAATGTAACAGATATTGCCACCATCGCCGCCGCCGCTGAAGCCGGTGGAGCCAGTTCTCTGGCTTTAATCAACAGCCTGTGGGGAATGGCGATAGATTATCGTACGGGAAAATCCAAGATCAAAAAGGGAATAGGTGGATACACCGGATGCGGCGTGAAACCGGTTGCATTGGCCCTCACCTACAAAGTTGCGCAGGCTGTCCGGATTCCGATTCTGGCAATGGGGGGGATCTATAACTGGCAAGATGCCCTAGAATTCATCTGGGCGGGAGCATCGGCTATCTCGCTGGGGACGGCAAACTTCATCAATCCTCTGGCTGCCCCAGAGTTGATCATGGGATTGGGAGAGTATTTACTATCAACTAAAAAAAGCATAAACGACTTGAAGGGGAAAGTGGAGATCTAAGCCGTTATTGCTTGAAACAACGCTTTGATGTCCTTCAGTTTATGCACTTTGGTGTTTGCCTTCAAACGGGCAAACCCCGAGACATAGATGTTCTGGTATCCCAGTTTAGAAGCTTCCGCAATGCGAGCTTCAAGCTGGGAAACCGGACGTATTTCTCCGTTTAACCCCACTTCTCCGATGAATACTGAATGTTCGGGAAGCGGGCTATCCTTAAGACTACTGATGATAGCCGCAATGATCGCCAAATCAAGTGATGGGTCTTGGGAGCGAATGCCTCCTGCAAGATTGATAAAAACATCGTTGCTACGCAGATACAAAGCCAGGTTTTTTTCCAGTATTGCCAAAAGGATCGCCAGTTTCTTCTGTTCCAAACCCACTACCACTCTTTGTGGGGTGCCATAATTTGATCCCGTAGCCAAAGATTGCACTTCTACGATGAAGCTTCTACTGCCCTCGATAATGCAGCCTATGGAAGTGCCAATCTGAGCCAATTCATTGCTTAGAAACACAGAATTTGGGTTCTCAACCTGCATCAGCCCGATACCCGTCATTTCGAACAGCCCTATCTCATTGGTGGAACCAAATCGGTTCTTTACCGCCCGCAATATCTTATATTGATTGCGCATTTCACCTTCAAAATATAGCACAGTATCTACCATGTGTTCCAGTATTTTGGGACCAGCAACATAACCTTCTTTGGTAACATGACCCACCATAAATATTGGTACTCCAAGAGATTTGCCACATTTTACCAGTCGATTGGTACTTTCCCGCAATTGGGTAATGCTACCGGGGATGCTATCTATATTGCCGATACTGATGGATTGGATACTATCAACTATGGCAAGAGCGGGCATTTCTTCTTCGATGCTATCTACAATGTGTTCTGTGTCGTTAGTAGTAAGAAGCAGGATGTTTTCGCTTTGCACTTTAAGTCGCTTGCTTCGCATATGAATCTGGGTGGCGCTTTCTTCTCCGGAGCAATATAGCACTTTCCTGCCTTGTTGCCCCAGCCATTCAGCCAATTGCATCATCAGAGTGGATTTTCCGATCCCGGGTTCACCTCCGATCAAAATCAACATACCGGATACTATACCACCTCCCAACACCAAGTCCAGCTCAGAATTTCCTGTGCTAAGCCTATCTTCTTCCACACCGCTGATCTTTACAATTTTCTCTGGTTTGCGGCGTGGAGATATCTGATTACCAGTATTGTTCTTTCCCAAGATCCTTCCGCTTTCTTTCATTGTGCTCCAGCTTCCGCAGTTAGGGCATTTTCCGCTCCATTTGCTGGCTTCAAATCCGCAATCGGTACAAACAAAACTATTTGGCATTCTGGCTCTCCTTAGGTTTGAGGATATTGATCCATGCAAAAAATCAATTCATTCCAAACTGAACAGTCACGATATTTTGGCAAGCTATTTTTTCGACCAATGCATAAACGAGACTGGATAGCCAGATGATTATATCACCTATGGCAATTCCAGCCCATTCATCGAAGGAGTCGCTATTGGGTGCCGTTGCAGTGGCGATTGCATGAATGAAGCTTCTGAGCTGATGAGATGAATGGGTTAGGCTACAGTTGGGATATATTGGATACAAGTTAGTTCTTTAAAAAGTTATCAACTTGCTACTCTTTATCACTCAAAACATTGCATTCTTCTCCAGCAAGCTCTTCTAAGATAGATAGTTCAAATCCAGAATCAGAATTATACTTGTGGCGGTTGACTGGAGGGGGTAGTTGATCTATTTTTTTGTAGAGCAAAAAAAGTTTTGTTTTGCTTAACACACTTCATTATACTATAGGGAGAATGGAACAAGAAAAATGAAAGCGAACATTATCGTATTTAGCACCCCTACATGCTCTTGGTGCAAAAAACTTAAAAGCTATTTAAAATCGAATGGCTTTGTGTATAAGGATGTTGATGTATCCAAGGATGAGAAAGCAATGAACGATATGGTCCGAAAAACCGGTCAACAGGGAGTTCCACAGATGTGGATCAATAACCTGCCGGTTGTCGGTTTTGACAAGAATAAGATAGATAAAAATTTAAACATCAAAAAACAAACGCTCACATAAGGAGAAAAAAAATGGCAAATTATCCGGAAAAATTCCACGACTTGGTTACTCGCTTGCAGGTAGTTCTCAGCGATATCGATTACATTCAAAAGGCTTGTTTGCAGGCCGGGCGCATGGAATGCATGCTTCTGAATCATCTCTATACCACCAAAACCCCTGCCAACATGAATGAACTGGCAAGAGTGTTGAATGTATCCCACAGTCGTGTGACCCGCATCATGGATAACTTGGTCAACAAGCAATTGGTAACTCGTAAACCGAGCGAGGACGACCGTCGTTGCTGGTTTGCCATCATCACCGAGAAGGGTATGAAACTTGCTGAGAACAGCCAAAAGACAGTTTTGGATCAACAAATCAGTCTCATCGAGAAACTTCCCCAGAAAGATGTTGCTGATATTTACAAAGCCTTCAAAGCCTACGTGGAAAAATATGAGGAAGTGCTGAAGGATTCTTACATCGAGGTTTAGTTATGGCTAATCCCGTAATTACCAAGTGGACCGGGGACATGAGTTTCGACTCTCTGGTAACCGGTCATCACCTGATAATGGATGGAGCCAAGGAGTTTGGTGGCAACGACCAGGGTCCGCGCCCCAAACCTCTGCTACTGGCGGCATTGACCGGATGTTCCGGCATGGATATCGTATCTATCCTAAAAAAGATGCAGGTGAATAACTACGCGTTCGAAATGGAAGCTGATGGCGAATCTACCGAAGAACACCCTGTAGTGTACCATACGATCACATTGAAGTTCAAGTTCTTTGGAGAGAATCTTCCAACAGACAAGATCATCAAAGCGGTTTCTCTTTCCACCGAACGCTATTGCGGAGTGAATGCCATGTTAAAAGCCTCCGCAGATGTGATCGTGAAGATATTCGTGAACGATCAGGAGATTGAAATATGAGATATCTTATGATATTGATCCTGGTGTCGATGGTAGCAGTTCTAAGTTGCACTCCTGCTCCCAAGGCGGAAGCTGAAGATGGCCCCATCGAAACCTCTGAAAACCTACCCTTGGATGCGGCTTATGAACCCGGAACCTGGATAGAAAACTGGGATATGGCGCTAAAAACAGCTCAAGAAACAGGACGCACAGTTTTGGTAAACTTCACCGGATCCGATTGGTGCAGTTGGTGTATCCGTCTTTCTGGAGAAGTGTTTACAAAAAAAGAATTTCAAGTATATGCCGCTGAGAATCTGGTGCTGTTAAAACTTGACTTCCCCAGAAACATAGCTCAGAGTCCAGAACTAAAAAAACAAAACAACGACCTTCAGCGTCAGTTTGAAATTCAAGGTTATCCCACAATTGTACTGGTGGATGCAGAAGGCAAAGAAATCGGCAGAACCGGTTATAGAGAGGGTGGAGCAATACCTTACGTGCAACACCTGCAAGAGATAATTGCCCCCTGAAGAATTCCATAGATTCATCTCAATCAATAGAAGACCATCGGCTTGCTGATGGTCTTCTCTTTGTAACAATAGCAATTCACCATATCACATCAAGGCAAATAGCTTTCAGTACAAGATGATAATCTGAGAAAAGGTACGAAATGCGTATCGAAGGGGCAAACTTCCAGGGCATTAAGGAAGATGAATGGTCAGATATGGAGCACGTGAGGATAGATCGAGTATAAGTTCTCCTGAACTGGTATGAAATCTAGGATCATGGAGAAAATCTTTGACAACATCAGCGATCTCAGGAATTTGCACAGTGATGATTAACATAGAGAGAACTGAAAAATGAGTCTTATCCAATGCGTTGATCTGGGTATTGAGTACGGTGGAACTTATATCCTAAGAGGGATCAACTGCACGATCGAACATAACAGCCGGATTGGGTTGATCGGTCCCAATGGCTCCGGTAAAAGCACACTCATCAGAATGATGCTGGACGAATTGCGTCCAACAGAAGGTATGGTGATCAAGGCTCGGAATTGCCGGGTGGCATATCTGGCTCAAAACGCAACCATCAATCCAGACCTCACTTTGAAAGAATATATCGATCATGCCAGAGAAGATATCCTGGCACTATCTGTCCGGATGACAGAGCTTTCCGCTGCCTACGATAGAACCTCGGAAGACCAGTTTCGCGTGGAACTGGATGCAGTAGTGGAGCGAATGCATCAGATAGGGGCTTTTGAACATGAAAACGAGATCAAGTATGTGTTGGAATCCTTAGGGTTCAAACAAGGAGATTGGGAAAAGCAAATCGGGAACTTCAGCGGTGGAGAGCAGACTCGTATCTGCCTGGCATATTTGCTTTTGGCAGAGTTTGATCTGATGATAATGGACGAACCTACCAATCATCTTGATATAGCTATGACACGCTGGCTGGAGCGATATCTGAGCTCTCATCCAAGACCCTACCTTGTTGTATCTCACGATCGTGAGTTTCTGGATAAAATATGCCAGAGCATTTACTATCTTGAGTTCGGGAAGTTATACATTACCAAAGGGAACTATAGCAGTTGGTTTGAAGCCCGGAAGATTCAGCTGAAAAGTCTGGAGCGACAATTTGAGCGTCAACAGAAGTTTATCGGTGAGACCAAGGATTTTATCGCTCGTAATATGGGTAGTCAGAAGACATCGCAAGCAAAAAGTCGGCTGAAGATGCTGGATAAGCTGGAAATCGTTGACCAACCTCGTCCCGAGCGCACAGTGAAGCTTAGAATGGCTTCTGCGGATCGTAGTGGGAACGATGTATTCATCTTCCAGAATGCTACCATCGGGATTGATCAGAAAATGATCCTTGCGCGAGAAATCGATATCCAAGCTCATTGGCAGGATCGCATCGCTTTGATCGGGCCAAACGGCTGTGGAAAATCTACTTTGTTGAAGATCTTAATGGGGCAGTCCGGACTTTTAAGCGGCAGATTCAAGAGTGGAGCAAGCCTGAAGATAGCTTATTATGATCAGCATCAGAACGCGCTGGATGAGAGTCTGACGGTGATGGAAACCTTGTGGCGCATTGTTCCACAAGAACCACAAGGCTATGTTTTGAGTTGGTTGGCACGCTTTGCCTTTACCGGAGACGACGTTCATAAAAGAGTATCGGTGCTTTCCGGGGGTGAAAAATCCCGGCTATATCTTAGTGTATTGATTCATCAGAAGCCCAACCTTTTGATCTTGGATGAACCCACCAATCACCTTGATATCCCCATGCGGGATGCTCTTCTGGAAGCGTTGGCTGGCTTTGATGGAACTATCATCTTCGTGTCTCACGACCGGCATTTTATCCGTAACCTGGCAGATAAATATTGGGTTTTCATGCGAAGATACATTGATGGACAATTGGAATCCACAATTGTAGATAGTGAAGGCCCCGCTGATGTGGCGATCGAGCTTGCCTTCGCGGAACCGGAAGCCGAGAAAGCCGCTCCTCCGCCCAGGGATCGCAAGAAAAAGATCAACCCGTGGCATTTGGATAAACTTCACAAAGAAATCGAAGAGAAGAATCTGGAATTGAATGCTCTGAAGACAAGGCAGGAAGAAATCCACGCCCTTCTGGCGAGCTCTGCTACTTACAACGATAGCCTATTGCTGAAGAGCTTAATGGAAGAAGATAGAAACTTGGAAGTCTCTGCTAGGGAAATCAATATAGTGATATCAGATTTGGAAGATAAGTATCTGGAGCTCGCCTGCGATGACTAAGAGAATCGGTTTCACCACTTCGTTGCCTATCGAAGTATTATACGCGGCGGGGCATATTCCTGTGGATCTGAACAATATCTTTCTCACCCAGGACTCCGCAAAACACATTCACGACGCGGAATTGAAGGGTTTTCCAAGAAGCTTGTGTTCATGGATCAAAGGAAACTATTCTGCAGCCTTGGCATCCGATTTGGACGAAGTTATCGGGATCGTGCAGGGGGATTGTTCAAATTCTGCTTCGCTTTTGGAGATGATATCCGAAGAACGCCTCCCCATCCTGCGCTTCTCTTTCCCCCAAGAGCGCGAATATGAAGCATTGGATCGCGAGATAAGTAAACTTGAAGCGCATTACGGGGTGTCCCGCAATCAGAGTATGGAGTGCAAGAGATATCTGGATTCCATCCGCAAGAAACTTATCCAGCTAGACATACTTACATACCAAGAGCGAAAAGTCCGGGGTTCAGAGAACCATCTTTGGCTGGTAAATGCTTCGGATTTTACCGGTGATCCTCACGCTTATGAACGGGATTTGGAAGAGTTCCTGTATCAGGCGAACCACCGTGATCCGTTTCCTATCCGCTTACGCTTAGGTTACGTGGGTGTTCCTCCGATCTTTCGCAATCTTTACGATACCATATCTGAACTCGGGGGAGAGGTTTTATACAATGAAGTACAGCGGCAGTTTGCTATGCCATATTTGTGCGATGATATTGTGGAACAATATCTTGAATATACCTATCCATATAGCGTTTTGGGCAGGTTGAATGATATTCGGGAACAGATTGATATCCGCAAACTGGATGCCATTATCGGCTACACCCAAGCTTTTTGTCATCTCCAGATCGATAACTTGATCTTGAGAAAACACATAGATCTACCATTTCTGAATCTGGAGGGAGAGCTTCCGGAGAAGCTTGATCCTCGAACAATTCTGCGTTTAGAGAGTTTTTTTGAGGTACATACATGAGAATAGCTTTAGGTATGAGCGGTGGCATCGATAGCAGTATGTGTGCCATGATCCTGCGAGAGATGGGACACACGGTGATCGGAATAACTATGGCAAAATGGAGCCCGGATAGCGGGATCCTAGCTTCTGATAAAAGAGGTTGTTTTGGACCTTCAGAACCAATCTCTCTGGAATCCGCCAAGAAAGCGGCAAAAAAGATTGGCGTCGAACATCATGTGATCGATTTGGAGCACGAATTTCGCGATTGCGTTCTATCCTACTATACAAGGGATTTCGAGGAGGGTAGAACTCCCAACCCCTGCATTATTTGTAATCGAGAGATCAAGTTTGGCAGATTACTAAGTAAAAGCCGAGAGCTTGGTATTAGCTTCGATCTCTTTGCTACCGGCCACTATGTACGCACTGCTCAAGATACTGTGAGCCAGAGGTATCAGCTACTAAAAGCGATTGATTCACACAAAGATCAATCGTATTTTCTTAGCATGCTAAGCCAGGATCAGCTTTCCAACCTATACTTCCCTCTGGGATCGATGAAGAAAGAAGAGATCAAAGCTTTGGCGCGGAGCAAAGGCTTCGAGTATCTGGAGAAGAAGAAGGAAAGCCAGGATTTTCTGGAAAGCTTTGATAACAGCCCTTTGTTTGATAAAGAGAGTGTGAGACCTGGGGATTTCGTGGATATCAATGGCAAGATATTGGGGCGGCATCAAGGTCTTATCCGCTATACAATCGGACAGAGAAAGGGTTTGGGTTTGGCAGGCTTCGACAGCCCGCGCTACGTTATCGGGTTGGATAAAGCCAAGAACCAAGTAGTAATTGGTAAAGAGGAAGACCTCTACCGAAGCAGCCTGATCACTTCAGGAATAAACTGGGTGTCGATCCCTGAGCCGCAAACAGAGTTCACTTGCGAAGCAAAGGTGCGTCTGGCACAATGCCCAGAGCCTTGCCTGGTACGAAGACTGGATGGGAACAGATATCAGGTTGAGTTTCAGAGACCAATATCCGCGATTACGCCGGGGCAGTTGCTTGCTTTATATAGAAATGATCTCGTTCTTGGTGCGGGATTTATCGAGAGCTGAAAACCAAAGGCAAGAGATCGGTAGATACTGCTCTCTGGTTTCTAAGTATCTTACATCGCTTAATGTGTCCTTTCCGCGATGGTGTGCTTCTGTCTGGATCTTTTGCATCATTCCAGAACGAACTCACATTCAAGAGCAGAGGCTTCCAGATACTCGCCCTGAGCATGGTTTCCAGGGGGTTTCACTCTAAGATAATGATCACTGAGAGTTTCCGGACTGGCAGGGTCGTCGGATTCATTAATGCCCCGGAGACGGATATTCAGCTCTTTCAACTTCTTCATGTATTTGTGGGTCTTCTCACGGGAAAGCTGGGTTAGAGCCAGGGATCTTTGGTTCTTTATATCTGCGGGTACTTGGTTTGGCATTTGATCCGCTCTGGTGCCTTTGCGCTTGGAATAGGAAAATACGTGCAAATAAGCGATGGGCAGGCTATTGAGAAGATCATGGGTCTCCATGAAAAACTCATCGTTCTCCCCGGGGAATCCACAGATAGTATCAAATCCAATCGCGGCATCAGGATAGATAGCCAAGATCTCACTTACCAGATTGCGGATAAGTATCGTATCATAGCGGCGTCCCATACTCTTAAGAATTACATCACTACCACTTTGTAAGGGAATGTGGAAATGTGGGCAGAGCTTTGCTACATCGCTCAGATTATATAGTAAATCGTCGAACAAGAGCTGAGGTTCGATCGATGAGAGGCGAATCAGCTTTATCTCATCAATTTCGGCAATACCTCTTACGACATCCGCAAGATTCTTCTTCTCATCTCTGTATAAACCCAAGTTCACGCCCCCTAGGACGATTTCCCGGAAACCATTATCGGCGAACAATCGCGCTTGGGCTATTACATCCTCGTATCTTGCAGAGCGGCTGTGACCTCGTGCATAAGGGACCGCGCAATAGGCACAGTAAAAGTCGCAACCATCCTGAATCTTCTGAAAGGCACGAGTATGGCTGAGCATGCTGGATACTGGGCGATAAACGAAATCGCGCGCTTCCATGATGTCTGTAAAGTGATTCTCGCGTCCGGCAATGATCTCCGCGATATCAAGCTTGCTTTGATTATCTACCACCAAATCTACGGGTCCCAGAGCTTGGATCTCGGAGAGCGAACGCTGAGCGAAGCATCCAGTAACCACTACTTTCACCTCAGGGTTATCCGCCTTTTTTGCCAATGCCTTGCGTATAAGGTTGCGGCTCTTGTAGTCGGTTCGGTTGGTTACAGTGCATGTGTTAATTATATAAACATCCGCGTCCTCGGTGAACTTAACTAGCTCGACATCACCAAAGCGTTCCGCAATGGCGGCTGATTCATAGAAATTAGTCTTGCAACCCAGGGTCGAAATGGCCAATCTAGGCTTTGTTAAGTGCTTCATAGATGGCAGGTGCGTAAATCTGGTGTTCAATCTTCAGAATCAAATCGGCAATATCTTCAGCGCATTTGCATAGGCTTATATCAACTACTTTCTGGCTTATCACGGGACCTCGATCATATTGGGCATTTACAATATGGACGGAAGCGCCGGAAACAGCCTCTCCAGCGGCAAAGACCGCTTGGTGGACATTCATGCCATACATACCTTTTCCTCCATACGCTGGAAGCAAGGCGGGATGTATGTTCAATACGGGAATACCCGCTTCATTCAGAAACCACTTGCTCAGTTTCCGCATGAAACCGCAGAGTGCCACAAGAGAGATATTCCGGGAATGAATGAGTTCCAGTATCCTGTTTTCGAAGTTAGACATATCTTTGACCGATATTAGCTCGGTGGAGATGTCCAGCTGGTGGCATTTGCCGATGGCAGGTGAATCTGGGTTCGTAAAAACGGCACAGGCTATTGTCACAGGTAGGGAATTCTGTGCAAAATACCTGTGAATGGCGAGCAGATTGGAGCCTCGGGAGGCTCCGCTGCTCAGGGTCATTATTCGTTGAATTTCAGGTGAAGTTCCTGCCATTGAATATCATCCACTTCGGAAGGAGCCTGGTTCATCAGATCAGTGGCTCTCAAGGTTTTGGGGAAGGCGATTACATCGCGGATGGAATCTGCCTGGGTGAGGATCATGATCAAGCGATCCAAACCTGGAGCGATACCACCATGAGGTGGAGTGCCATACTTCAAGGCATCCAGGAAGAAGCCAAAACGTGGTTTGAGATCCTCTTCGGTGAAGCCAAGGACGGTAAATATCTTCTGTTGAATATCATAGCGATGACAGCGAATACTACCGCTGGATAGTTCCATTCCGTTGCAAACCAGATCATAGAGTTGGCCTTTGATCTCGCCGATCTTATCCGGTTGATCCAGCCAAGGGATATGTTCTTCCCGGGGAAGACTGAACATGTGATGTGCGGGTTCCCAACCGCTGCCATCCTCTCTGGGAACAAACAATGGGAAATCCGTGATCCAGCACATGTTGATCGCTGATGGATCGTAGAGTTTAAGTTCCAAAGCGATCTGGTTACGCAATCCAGCCAGCACCTTGTGAGTGATATCCCAGCTATCCGCGACTATCGCCAGCAAATCTCCTGGTGAAGCATTAGCAGCTTCAATCATGCTTTTTGCTTCTTGTTCGCTTAAGAACTTGGAAATCCCGGCTTCGAGACCGTTTTCCGTAACCTTGGCAAAAGATAAACCTTTCCCACCCAAGTGTTTGGCGAGATCCACAAGGTGGTCCTGTTGTTTGCGGGAGTAGCAAGCACCTCCGGGGATGCACAGAGCTTTTATGGAGCCATTATCTTCAATGCAGCTTTTAAATACTTGAAACTCGCTGGTTGCAAGAATATTCGTGAAATTCACCAGCTCCATACCAAAGCGTAGATCAGGTTTATCGCAACCGTATCTGTTCATGGCTTCGTCGTAGGTAAGCCGGGGGAAAGGTAGAGGAAGATCAATGCCTTTGATCTCTCTGAATATTGTGTGCATCAAGCGTTCCAACAAAGCGAAGATCTGTTCCTGGGTGGCAAAGGAAAGCTCGATATCTAGTTGTGTGAACTCCGGTTGACGGTCTGCACGCAAATCCTCGTCCCTGAAACAGCGAGCGATCTGATAATAGCGATCGAAACCGGCGATCATCAGAAGCTGTTTAAAAATCTGGGGGGATTGTGGTAGAGCGTAGAACTTTCCGGGATGCACGCGGCTGGGTACGAGGTAGTCTCGCGCACCTTCCGGAGTGCTTTTCATCAGCATGGGTGTCTCGATCTCGTAAAAGCCTTCAGCATCAAGAAATCTCCGCATCAAACTAGTGACTTTTGCTCTTGTGATGAGGATGTTTTGTAGTTTGGGGCGGCGAAGATCAAGATAGCGATAGGTTAGGCGCAGGTCTTCATCCGCCATGGCTGTGCCATCGATTTGGATGGGTAGAGGCTGGGTGTCGTTTAGAGTGAAGAATTCCTCTGCGATAATCTCCAGCTCGCCGGTGGTCATATTCGGATTTCTGTTTCCATCACTACGCTGAGAAAGCTTGCCTTTTACTGCGATTACGTATTCGTTGCGCACTTTCTCTGCTTTGCCAAAGATATCCGTGGATTCCGGATGCACCACAATCTGGATGATTCCTTTCACATCGCGCAGGTCGATGAAGATCAATCCACCCAGATCTCTGCGTTTGTGAACCCAACCCATTACTGTTACATCGCTGTTCAGTTCTGCCGATACTAGTTCCGCGCTATAGTGGCTTCGTTTCAAAGAGCCGAGGTTGTCCATTTGTTTATAATCCTTTTTGTTACATTATATGTGATATATGTATTGGAGACAGGAGATTATCGGGATTCATGTATCACCTCCTGTCTCCATAAAATAGGTTTAATTCATTTTGATATCTTCATAGATTTGGTCGAAGCTTCTGGCAGCTTCACCCAGATAGTCTATCATGTAGCATTTTTCCAGGTATTCATCGTCTGGATTGATCAGCTTATTATTGATAAAATCTTCTCCCATCAAGCGCATTGCTGCTTCGTTGGGAGTGGGATACATGGTGTAATCAGAGTTACGTTTTGCATTTTCAGCATCCAACAAGAAATCGATGAACTGATAGCTGAGTTCTTTGTTCTGAGAGGATTTCAACATCACAATGTTATCCATCCACATCGCGGCACCCTCTTTGGGAAGGATGAACTCGAGGTCTTTGTTTGTCGCCATCTGTTGAAGGGCGTCCCCATTGTAAGCTTGAGCCAGCCAGGTTGTACCGTCTTGCAATTCGTTCTTATAAGAATCGCTGTCGAACTGAGTGATGTTTCGATCCCAAATTTTTAAAACATCATGGGCGGCTTTAAGAGCTTCCGGAGAAGCATCGTTTACAGAAAATCCGCTGTAAATTAGAGCGGCTCCGATTACTTCACGAGCATCATCAAGCATGGTGATCTTATTTTTACCGTCGAAGAAGCTATCTCCCAATATATTCCAGCCATTAGAGGCGACAATTTCCTGAGGTACGAACTGTTTGTTATACATCAGCCCCGTAAGCCCCCAAGCATAAGGGATGGCAAAGGCATTATTGGGATCGAATGATTCCGCCTTCTTAAGAAGACTGGTATCCAGATTTCCATAATTCGTAAGTTTGGTTTTATCCAACTCTTCCAGCATATCAAGCTCTCTCAAGATGCTTACATGATCTCCGCTGGGGAAGATCAGATCGAAGGACTGAGTGGAGCTTTTTACCTTGGTTAGCATATTTTCGTTTGAATCGAAGGTACTGTATTTGATCTTACAGTTGTATTTTTTTTCAAATTCGCGAAGAAGGTCGGTATCGATATAATCGCTCCAATTGAAGATATAGAGTGTTGCTTGCTTTTTGCCGCAGCCGCTTAGAGAAACCAGTGCAACAAGTGCGATTAGGGCGATGATTACTGAGAATTTTTTCATTAATTACTCCTTGGTTAGTTAGGTTTAGCGTTATGGCCAGCGTCTATGATCCCTTTTTGAGGATTCACAAATTGCAGAGCCACGAAACCGATTATGAAGAAAAGCATCAAAGACAGGATGGAATAGCGAATATCTCCTGTTTGATGTGCAATCCATCCGTACAATATAGGTCCAATAATGGAAGACAGTCTGCCTGTCAAGGTATAAAAGCCAAAGAATTCCGCTTCTCTGGCTTTGGGAGTCAGCATGCTAAGCATGGTACGACTATTTGCTTGGGAACTACCAATGGCGAGCCCTGCCAGAAGCCCTACCAGATAGTATTCTCTGGCAGAACCGCAGAAATAAGCCCATACTACTACTGATATCCAAATCAAGATAGAAATCGATAGCGAGAGCCTAACCCCTTTTTTATCCGTTAGCCAACCAAACAAGGCTGAACCTAGAATCGAAGTGAACTGGGCGAAGATAAAATAGATGAGCATATCCCGGGTGTTCATGCCAAAACGGGTGATGCCATAGATCGACGCGAAAGCAATCACAGTAGTAATGCCATCATTATAGATGAAATAGCTAAACATGAATTTAAGGAGTTCAGGATATTTACGAAGGTTTCTAACAGATGAATAGACACGTTGTGCAGCTACTTTATAGTAATTTGTGCGTTTGGATGGCCGCCGTACTTCCTTCAACCAAAAGAAGGTGAAAAGACTGAAGATAAAGAAATGCAAAGAGATCATTGGGAACACCCATCGCACGTCGTAGTTGATCAGGATCAGGGATACTACGAGGGAGAGCAAACCGCCCACATAGCCCAATGCCCAACCAAAACCCGATACTTTACCCATATTCTCGCGGTTGGTGATCTCTGGCAAAAAAGCATCGTAGAACACATTGGCGGAATTGAAACCGAAATTGGCGATAATAAAGAAGATCATCCCCCTAGTTACATCTCCCGGACTAACGAAATACAACAGAGCAGTAAAGATCACTGTGAGATAACAATTGAGGAAGAGGAATTTCTTCTTGGAGCGGGAGAAATCTGCCACAGCTCCCAAAATAGGAGCAGTGAGCGCTACCAGAGTCATGGATATTCCGATTGCTCTGCCCCAAAGCATTTCGCCATAACCGGGATCACCTCCAACTACCGTATTGATGAAATATACGCTATAGACTACCGTTACGATGATGGTAGTGAAAGCAGAATTGGCAAAATCGTACATCATCCAGCCAAAAAGCTGTTTGTTCAATTTCATTGTTCACTCCCCAGTCGGATCACGCTCATTTTTCCGAATATCTGGCGGATGTCTTCTTTGGGGCTTGCGATAAATATCTGATAACTATCCTGACATAATTCATGGATCTTCTCGCTATGCGTATAGTCCAGCTCCGCGAAGACATCGTCGAAGAGCAGGATCGGTTTGATCCCGGTGTGGGTTTCGATCAATTGTGCCTGTATCATTTTCGAGATAATTACAGCGATGCGTTTTTGCCCTTGAGACGCGTAAGAACGCATGGGATATCCATCCATTTCAAAGACATAGTCGTCCAAGTGAGCGCCAAACAGGGATCTCTGCCATGTTTTTTCCCGGTTTTCTAGCTCTGTAACACGGCTCATCAGAACACTTTCATCCAGATCCATTGCCTGTTTCAATACAGGCTGATATGTGATGGATAGATTCTTTGTGTTTTCGGATATCTCACAAAAAGTTCCTGCAAGTTCCGCGTTCAATATCTCCAAATACTTTTTTCGGTAGGGGTAAAGCTCTAACAAACTCTTGATAAAGCGCAGATCCCAGCTTTTTTTTGCCAAAAGACTGCCTTCTTCTTTCAGAAGTCTGTTACGTTGTTCCACGATATGCAGATATTCTCTCAGTAAAGTGATGTAACAAGGAAACACCTGAGCTATGGCAAGATCGAAGTACTGGCGTCTTTGACGGGGATTTCCATTAACCAGATCAATATCGTCCGGAGCGCAGTAGATAACCTTCACGTGCTCAAACAAGGAACTAAGTTGACGCTTGACCTCTGTGTTTATCTTAAGTATCTTCCGTCTTCTTTCGTAGGCAAGTTGAACCTGAAGCGGCAGATTGGTGTCTGTTCCATATAGTCCATTCACGGCAAACTGTTCACTTCCGTTTCGGACAAGCTCTTTGTCTTGATGAAAGCGAATCGATTTGCCTACCGAGGTATAGGCTATCGCTTCCAAGAGGTTTGTTTTACCACTACCGTTGGGTCCGATTATCAGGTTTCCGGGAGCGTCAAACTCGAAGCTTATTTGCTCATAACTGCGGAAATTGAGTAGAGAGATACTGATCAGCTTCAATTCTGGAATCTGTGTAATGAGTGCGGAAAATGTCCTGGTAATTGCGACTCTTTGTTCGGGGAATTTTCCCGATGCTGTTGCGCTTGCATCGATGACTGTCGTTTTGATGCCAATCCATCTCCCGCATAGTATGCATACCAGTATGGGAAACATACCAAATCGTAACATGGAGATGCCACCTTTGGGGTGGCATCAACCAATACAATATGGATAGAACGGTTCAATCTCAGGAACGCAGCGGCATGAGCAGGAATGTGATCTCTTCGTTTTCCTTGTTGCTCATGTTGTATATCATTAAGGGATCTTTGGAGCTGCCCAGCTTGATTACCACTTTATCGCTGTCGATGGCTTCCAATATCCCCAACATATAGCGATAGTTGAAGGACACACCGGTCTGACTACCCGAGAAGTTATATTCATCCAAGTTTTCTTTGGCATCTCCCGTATCGCGGTTTGAAGTGTTTACTTCAAACTTCTCGCTATCAAGTTCAAAGCGGATACGAAGATTATCCATTGGGGCAACCAAAGCAACTCGGCGGATGGCGTTGTGCAAGTTCGCTCTATCGATCACAAATTGATTTTGGAGGTCGGTGACAAAAGCTTTTTGATATTCAGGATACTTATGTTCAAGTACCTGAGAAAAAACCAGATATTTGTCGTAGCTAAAGATTACTTTACTACTCTCGATCAAAACTTTGATCTCTTTAGCGCTGTTGTCCATGATCTTCTGCAGGAAAACCAGGGTTTTTACTGGGATGATCTTCTCCAGATAGTCTTCGTTGGAAGTTTTATCCAGGAAGTTAGTCTCGTTAGCATCTGATTCCGGTTGTTTGGGAAGTAAGCTGCTATTTTTAATCCTGATCTCGGCTACTTTACGACCATCTGTGGCTGCCATCAAATGTTCATTGGGCATGATCTTCCAGCATACACCAGTAAGTACGGCGCGATTTACATCTGTAGAGACGGCAAATGAGGTTTTGGAAATCATCCGGCTCAGAAGCTGTGCATCAAGGGTAAAGGCTTTATCCAGCTTAACTTCCGGAACCAAGGGGAAGAGAGTGTGATCGGCGATCAAGAGGTTATAATCGATCTTGTTGGATTCTATCTTGAGAAGCTCATCATGGCGCCAGAAATTGATAATCGCCTCTGGCATGAGATTTATGATCTCATTGAAGTGTCTTGCAGAAACCGCGATCGTTCCACCCTCACTCACTGCGGCGGCAAATTCCACTACTACAGTGATATCCAGATCAGAGGTGGTGATCTTCACCATTCCTTGTTCCGCATTGGCGTCGATCAGATAGTTTGTAAGAATGGGCGAAGCATTTTTGGTGGGAGCTACGCTCACCAGATGCTGAACGCTTTGCATTAATTCCTTTTTCTCTATGGCAAATCTCATGATAACCCCTGTTTGCTTTTTTTGTTCTGCCATCAATTTTTGTTTTCCCAATTTCGTCAATACTTTTCTTCGGTAGATGCCGCTAACAACATGATGGGCACATCTTAAAGCTCAATAAGAGGACATACAGATTTCATGATCATCACCCAGGATGAGAGGTATCTATGGTACCTATTGTGTCTCTCTTTTCTTGAACCCTAAGTTAGAGAAGTTCATCCCCATTCATCGTTCGAGTCTATATGGAGTGCTGATGCAATCCCCACTGCATGAAGACTGCTTGCGAGCTTCTTTGAGAAATGGGGATGTTCCGTATTAGCGATAAGAAGTCACCAAATCCTGCAGTAATATGATGCATGCGCTCTGTTGTACGTGCCGGCTATCAGCTACGCTTGCAATCATCGGGCTTATTGATGTTTTCAGAAATGGGATATTATTGATTGTTTGCATTTTTTAACTTGACGAATAAAGGACTATCGAAATTAATCAACATCAAGTGTGAAAAGCAGATCAATAGGGGGTTCAATGAACAATTACTTTATGGAGACCCATCATCATGAATGGGTTCTGACCAATAAGAAGGGAGCCTATGCCCTGGGCACGGGAAACCTCATCAATCAGCGTAAGTACCACGGATTGTTGGTCGCGGGAGGGGAGAGGTTCAACCGCCGTCACCTTGTCGCAGGGATCGAAGAAAAAGTGGAGTGGCGCGGTGAGGTTTTGCATTTGGATAGCAACAACTACAGTAATTGCATCTATCCCGAAGGTTTTTTACATTTGGTCAAGCCTTGGTTGCGTCCTTATCCCGCATTTATATATTCTGCTTTACCTCATCAGGATGAGATATTGATCCTAAAAGAGATAATGATGGACGAAGAAGCGAATTGCAGCATGGTGCGCTACACAAATCTGGGCCAGCACTTGATGCACTTTGAGTTTCATCCCAAATTTACGATGTGTCCGCATCACGATCTGAATCCCCACGGTAGTCTGGATTTTTTAGATATTCATACTGCGATAGAAGAGCGTGAGGCAAGTAGCCAGTTTATGGCAACGCGTAGCGATAATGGCTTTAGCGTATATGGAGCTACTCTTAGCGGAAAGGTATCCCAGAACCGCTATGTATATTACAATGTATATTTCCCTTGGGAAGTGATGAGCGGATATGCTGGTATTGGCGATCAAATCAGCTTGTTTCAGATCGATTTTGATCTCGCTCCGGGTAAGAGTAATGTGCTGCTTTTTTCTGATAGTCCGATCGAAGACGTTCCTGGAATGATAGCCCGGATTTTGAAACGCTATGAATCCCTGCCCCGAGCCATGGATTTCCCCAATGAACCGGATCCAGACCAAGCGCTGTTATCCAAGCTTGATTACGACGATAACCATCTTTTTGACCGTAAAGCATATATGAAGGTGTTGGAGTTTGCTCTGAAGGACTTCGTTACCCACGATGATGTGGTGGCAGGTTATCCATTCTATGGCCCTTGGGGTAGAGACACCATGGTTGTGTTGAACGCGCTGCTTAGAAATCCGGACAATATGGATACCGTGGGACGGATTTTGGACAAATATGGCAAGTATATCCAAGGCGGTCTGATCCCGAACATGATGGAAGAAACGCACAGAGAAGCAAATTACGATAGTATTGATGCTACAATGTGGTACATCATTATGCTTTGGAAATATGGCAAGAAGAAGAATCTTAAAAAGTATTGGAAGAGCGCGATCGAACTATCCGAGAGCATGATTTCGGCAATAAATGAGGGTCAGAATGGGCGGTTTTCACTTCGCACTGATGGCTTGATAGAGCTTTCACCTCAGTTTGCGCATGGAACCTGGATGGATGTACGCATCGATGGTAAAGCCGTGACGCCCAGATGGGGTGCACCAGTGGAGATAAATTCACTGTGGTACAATGCGCTATGTGCGTATGAAGCGATGGTTGAGGCACACAATGCCGTCGGTAGCAAGAAGTGTAAGAGTAATGTAGCGCTTTTACGGTTAAAGGACAAAGTGAAAGAGTCCTTTGCCAAATTCTGGGATGGACACTTCCTTGCCGACCGTTTGGAAGGAGATAAACCCATCATCGAGATACGCCCGAATGCGGTTATAGCTCTATCTCTGCCTTGGTCTCCGGTATCTAAGGAAGTCATGAAGCAGGTTTTGGAGCGTAGTTTCTCTGAACTATATACTTACTATGGTTTGCGGAGCCTTAGCCCCAAAGACGGAAGATTCCGCAAGAAGTATTACGGGACCCAGCGCGAGCGTGATATTGCCTATCACAATGGCAGTGTTTGGGCATGGCTGATGGGTCCTTTTTGTGGTTTATATCTCAAGGTATATCGCAATGAGAAGAGCGATGTCGAGATAGCACAAGCTTTTAGCGAGTTCATCGGGGTCTTCCGTAAAGGATTCATGCGAGGACATATTGCGTCTGTGGCTGAAGTGTGGGATGGAGATATGCCACATTTCCCCAAAGGCGCTCCGGCTCAAGCTTGGAGTGTTGCCGCATTGTACAACATCGAAACCTATCTGGATAGCTTGGGAGTGAAATTATGAAGATACTAATGTTCACCTGGGAGTTTCCTCCCCTGATTTCCGGAGGCCTGGGGATGGCGTGTTACGGTATGGTGAAGGCGCTTCTTAGCTTGGGTATCAAGGTGGATATGGTGCTCCCAACCCGGGAGGAAGTATATTTTCGCTTGCGTGAAGTGAGTGACGTGGATACTCTTCCTGCAGTGTTCTTGGATCCGGAAAAACAGGTGACCTTCCAAAGTAAAGCATTTCAAAACACAAGTGAACGCTTGGAGTTCATCGGGATCAGCGAACGTCCCGAGACATACTTTCAGCTTGCCGAGATCAGACGCTATGCGGTATCCCTGAAAAAAGAATATTGGGAAACCGAATTTGTAACCCATGAAGAACAGGATCTGTGGCAACAGATGACGCGCAATTTGATCGGCGAAGAAGATCTCATCCGTAAAGTTCAGGAGTACACCTTAAGGGCAGAGCGGATGGCGAAGTTGCTGGATTACGATATGATCCATGCCCACGACTGGCTTACTTATCCTGCGGGAATGCTGGCACGAAAACTTAGCGCCAAACCTCTGGTGGCTCACATTCATGCCACCGAATTTGATCGAGCAGGGGGGCCTGGGGATGAGAGGATACATAAGATCGAACATGCGGGCATGACCTATGCGGATCGAGTGATAGCTGTTTCTCAATACACCGCACAAATGATTATGAGCCGTTATCGCATCGATACTGGCAAGATCAATATTGTTCACAATGCTTTCAGCATCCCGGAGGATGCGGTGCTAAGCAAAGAGCGCATATTCAAGGGTCCGGTGATCCTTTTCTTGGGAAGAATCACATTGCAGAAAGGACCGGATTACTTTCTGGATATGGCACAACGTGTGTTGCAGATCCATCCGGATGCTCGCTTCATCATGGCTGGAACCGGGGATATGAGCAGGAAACTCCTGCGTAGATCCGCCTCGCTCAAGCTTCGTAACCGCTTTCTCTTTACCGGATTTCTGAACCGTAAGCAGGTGGAACGTATCTTAAGAGCTGCCGATATATATGTGTTGCCCTCGGTTTCGGAGCCTTTTGGAATAAGCCCTTTGGAAGCCATGGCATATGGTATTACATCCATTATATCAAAACAGTCTGGAGTTGCCGAAGTAGTAAAGCATGCGTTCAAGATCGATTTTTGGGATGTAGATTTATGGGTGGAAACCATCAATCATCTGGTAGAGCATCCAGAATATCGAGCCAAAATCGGCATCGAAGGAATGCGGGAAGTGAATAAGATTCAGTGGGAAGAAGCGGCGCAAAAGATCAGGCAGATATATACCTCAACTCTAGCAGAATATATTCGCAACTATTAAGGGAGATTAGCATGCTGAACATCGTATTTTACTTTCAAGTGCATCAACCGTATAGATTAAGGCACTACAATGTGTTGGATATCGGCAGAGGGTCTCCTATGTTTGACGACAAATTGAATGGGGATGTGATGCGCAAGGTGGCAGCGAAGTGCTATTTGCCAACCAATAAACTGCTGTTGGAGCTGATTAAAGAGCATAAGGGCAGGTTCAAGGTTGCATTTTCCATCACAGGTACCGCAATCGAGCAATTCAAGCTGTATAGCCCAGAAACCTTGGATTCATTCAAAGCTCTGGCAGATACTGGACAGGTGGAACTGATCGGAGAGACATATTACCACTCTTTGGCATTTCTATACGATTCCAACGAGTTTTTGGACCAGGTGATGATGCATCGAGACCTGATGCAAAAAGAATTTGGTTATTATACCGAGACCTTCCGTAACACCGAATTGATCTATCAGGACAGGCTTTCGGATTTGGTGTTTGAGATTCCGGGATTCAAGACGATTCTCACCGAGGGTGTGGATAGAGTGCTACAGTGGCGTTCACCACTGTATGCCTACAAAAACTATTCCAAGCGTATAAATCTTCTGTTCAAATACTATCAACTGGCAGACGATATTGCCTTCCGGTTTTCCAACCGGGAATGGCCTGAGTATCCATTAACAGTAGAGAAATTTGTAAACTGGATCGATAAACTGACCTTGAATGAATCCAAGGGTAGAAACCAATTCCTGAATTTGTTTATGGACTACGAGACCTTCGGCGAACATCAATGGGCGTCCACTGGAATATTCGATTTTATGCGCCACTTCCCCGGAGAGATCCTCAAACACGATCATCTTGGCTTTGCTTTCCCCAAGGAAGCTAGTGATCTATCTAATTACCAACAGGAATCCATTTCCTTCCCAGAACCGGTGTCTTGGGCTGATGCCGAGCGAGACCTCTCCGCGTGGTTGGACAACGATATGCAACATAATGCGATTGAAACACTGTATGGGCTTTTGGATAGAGTGAAGGAGAGGGGAGACGATGAACTTCTGAAAACCGCTCGCTTGTTAAGCACTTCCGACCATTTCTATTACATGTGCGCTAAGTATTTTCAAGATGGGGATGTACACAAGTATTTCTCTCCTTACGATTCCCCTGATCAAGCATACATATATTACATAAACGCTCTCGCAGAGTTAGAAGAAAGACTATTGAGGTAATTTATGAGTAAAGGCAAAGTACTGATTCTTGAAGACGATGTAGTTCTCGCAGATCAAGTGGCTCTGATTTTAAATCGTTATAGCTATGAAGTAATGATAACCGCCAACTCCGATGCCTTCTTTGAAGAGCTGCGAGTGTTCAACCCAGATGTGATCTTGTTGGATGTGTATCTGGTGGGTAGCAAACTCAATGGAATCCAGGTTCTGAAACATCTGAAAGATAAAATGGACCTGAACTACAAGGTAATAGTAATATCGGGTGAGGTAAGCTCAAATCAGGTGCAAGAGATTCGCGAGCTTGGTGCCTATCATTTTATCGAAAAAGGTAGCAGTTTCAGCACCAATCAGTTGCTCTTGCATATCGATAATGCGATCACGCTCAAGCGTCAAGAAGAAGAACACATCGGATTGCAGATTGAATACATCAATATGAAGAAGCAATTCACGAGATCCTTTCCCTTCATCGGCGAGAGTGTTCCGATTAAAAAAGTACGCGAGAAGATCCATAAACTCGCGGAAGTAGATGAAGACCTGTTCTTGATCGGAGAAACCGGGACCGGCAAAGAAGTAGCGGCAAACTACTACTATATAAGCTCCAAACGCTTTGGTAAACCATTTCATACCTTGAATTGTTCTGCCCTTACAGAGACCCTTATCGAAAGCGAACTCTTTGGGCATATGAAGGGTAGTTTTACCAGTGCGGATCGCAACAAAACGGGGTTTTTTGAAGAATGCACAAATGGCATCTTGTTTCTGGACGAGGTTACCAACCTTTCGCTGATATCGCAGTCCAAAATATTGAGGGCTATCGAGAACAAGGAAATCCAAGTAGTGGGCGGACCGATGAAGAAGGTGAATACTCGCTTGATCTTCGCCTCAAATGCCAGACTCGATTTGCTCTCGGATTCCGAGACATTCAGGCGCGACCTGTTTTACCGGATCGAGGGTAACATCGTAGAATTGCCCCCATTAAGAGAGAGGGGAGAGGACATTCTCCTGCTCATGAGTTTCTTCCTCACAAACTTCTCGCATCAGTATAACATCAATGACCAACTTGATCTCACAACTCTGAAGAGCAGCCTGCTATCATACTCTTGGCCTGGTAACATCCGAGAGCTGCGAAACTTCTGTAAATTCATGATGATCAATGAAAAAAGCATAACAAATGCCACTATCCTCAAGCATCTTGAACACAAGATGAGCGGAAAGAATAAAGATAATGACGTTGATAACAGTAAATATCTGGAGATTCCTACTTTGAAAGAGAGTGTGTCGCAGTATGAAAGAGATTATCTGGTGCATCATCTGGAAAGAAATGCCTGGCAAGTATCCAAAACAGCACGTAACATAGGTATAGAAAGGACTACTCTCTATAAAAAAATCAAACAATTGGGTATCAACGCTCCCGTCGAGGAATAGAAAAACTATGATAAAAGATAACCTGGGTATCAAGTTCTTCGCTCTGATCCTGGCTATTCTGATCTGGTTGCAATCGGTATTGGTGTCCGAGCATCGGAGCATCGTTTCACTGCCGGTGAATCTGCGAAATATGCCCCAAAACATCACTTTGGAAAATATCCCCCAAAATATCCCGTTTACTGTACGTGGTAAAGGTTTGGATATCCTCAGGCTGATGCTGGCTAAGCCAAGAGTAAACATTGATGCCAGCGGGATAACTCCTCATACAGATATCATATCTCTGCAAAACTATGCAATCGATATGCCGGAGAATATGGACGTTACTTTGTTGGGACCGGCGGAATCCGATCAACTGGCTATTCAAGCAGATGTCTTCCATCAGAAAGTGGTTGGCATCGAACCCGTCTATGCTGATAACTACACTCAAAAGAGGATGAAAGAACTGCGCTATTCCTTCACTCCGGATAAAGTTACAATCTTTGGTCCCAAAAACAAGATTCAAAGCATCTCGAAGATCAAGACCATGCCTATCGAGCAGGAACAGATTTCCGAATCCAGAGTATCGATCGAACTTGATGTACCTGATGCTCAGATCAATGTGTCTGACAAAACTGTGCTGATGAACATAAGTGGAGCTCAGGAAAGCAGCAAGGTATTTACGGATATTGTTCTTCCGGGAGTGTATTTGCCATCGCGGGTAGCTGTAAGACTATCCGGACCCGGATCTGTTTTGGAAAAACTCTCTATCCAAGATATAAAAGCTAAAGTGAGCGCGGAAGCAGATGCAGATGGATTTTATGGCGTGGAACTTGAACTTCCGGAAGGTGTAAACGTGATAGCTATCACTCCTAATCGCGTGAGAAGAACCCCATGAGTTTGATTCTAGCGTTTGAATCATCCTGCGATGATACCTCGGTAGCGATCTTGAATTCAGAATACGAAGTGTTGGTAAACCTGATCTCAAGCCAACCGCAGCATTTGGATTTTGGTGGAGTGTTACCAGAACTTGCTTCCCGCCTGCATATGAAGAATATCATGCACCTCTGCAAATTGGCATTGAGGAAGGCTAATGTAGGCCTGGGAGAGATTGACGCCATTGCAGTATCCATCAACCCGGGATTGATCGGATCTTTGATCGTGGGCTTGGCGTTTGCCAAGAGTCTGGCTTGGAGCCTGCAGAAGCCGTTGATTACAGTTAATCATCTGCTAAGCCACATTTTTGCGAACTATATTGAGTATCCAGAGCTTAAACCCCCTTTTTTGGCGCTGGTCGTATCCGGAGGACATACCGAACTTGTGCATTTTAAGACAGATACCGAGTTTGAAGTTTTAGGCAAGACTCTCGATGATGCAGCGGGGGAGACCTTCGATAAAGCCGCAAAGTTGATGGGTTTGGGTTTTCCTGGAGGACCCGTGATCGATCGACTTGCTCAGGGCGGGGATCCCAATTTCGTGATGCTGCCCAATCCGTTGGCACAGAAAGATAACTTCAACTTCAGTTACAGTGGCTTGAAAACAGCTATTCGCACATATATCCAAAGCAAGGACGATGATTTCTTAAAAAAACATCAGCACGATATCGCAGCCAGTATTCAACGGGCAATAGTGGAACCTCTAATCTCCAAAAGCATCCGTAAGGCTCGTAGCTTGGGTGTTTCACAGATACTAATTGCCGGCGGAGTTGCAGCAAACAGTGCCCTGAGGCAAGGATTGAGCACCAGAGCCGCCAAACAAGGAATCATGGTCTTCTACCCATCCCTATCGTTATGTATGGATAACGCTGCGATGGTGGCAGCGGCTGCAATTCCCAAATTTAAAGCAGGCATCTTTGCGCCGCTATCCGTTAATGCAAATTCCATCAAGGGCACAAGGCTATTATAAACAATCATCTAAATAAGAAGAGATTATATATGAACTACATAATATGTGGAGATACCTATAACGGGAAATTCCTGAAGAAACTGGGGTCGGGCATCAGAGTTTTGACTGCATCAGATTTGGAAGAATCAGATATCCGCTTTTCCAAAGGTGACAAACTGTATGTTCCATCAGAAACGGCTCTGAGTTTGGTAATCGACCGCCTCGACGATCAGGATACTCGCAGGGGGATATTGAATTTGAAGGATAAATATCTTTGCCGGGAAACCCTAAGATCCCTGTATCCAGATTTTCATTTTGAGAAATGCGTGATCAATGATCTGGCAGAGCTCACTTTTCCCAAGTCCAGATTCGTAATAAAACCCCAGAAAGGGTTTTTTGGCACGGGAGTACGCCTCGCTGATGCCAATACCGATATGAAGCTTCTGGCTGAAGAACTGATCCGGGATGTTCAGGCGAACTCCAAATTCTTCCCGGATTCGATACTTAGCAAAGAGGAGTTTCTCTTGGAAGAGTATATCGATGGCGATGAATATGCGGTAGATATGTATTACAATGATCAGGGTGTTCCTATCATCATAAACATCTATCGTCACCCCGAGCCAGAGATTTCCGCTTATGCACATCTGATGTATTACTCAGATGTAACCCTGTTCAGCGACTATCTTGGGGATTTCACTAGTCTGTTCGAGCAACTAGGGAAAAGTCTGAATCTTCGTAACTTCCCGATTCATGCCGAGTTCAAACTCAAGCAGGGAAAGTTCATCCCAATCGAATTCAATCCCATGCGATATGGTGGTTTTGGGCTAGCTGATCTTGGTTATCTTAGTTATGGATTTCTACCTATTCAAGCTTACTTTGATGCGATTATCCCTGATTGGGAGAGCATCTGGAAGAGCAAACAAGATAAGATATACGCTTTTATTCTTGCGTACAACGGGCAGGGAATAGATCCTGTACAAAGTAAACCAGATCATGCCAAATTCTTGGAGTATTTGGGCAAAACAGCCAGAGTGGTGGATTATGTGAGGCTCGACCACACCGTTAACCCTGTGTTTGGGATTGCATATATCGAAACCGAAGATAGAAATGTGCTGTTAGATTTACTGAAGATGGATTT
Source organism: Candidatus Cloacimonadota bacterium (assembly GCA_018433885.1). Lineage (GTDB taxonomy): Bacteria > Cloacimonadota > Cloacimonadia > Cloacimonadales > Cloacimonadaceae > UBA5456. The sequence goes on along the minus strand of JAHDQK010000013.1, from coordinate 61,977 downwards.
CTGTGATTTCTTTCATTGAGGGTATTAGATAGAATTTTGGAGCGGGCAACGGGGCTCGAACCCGCGACCCTCAGCTTGGGAAGCTGATGCTCTACCATCTGAGCTATGCCCGCTCGCAGAAGACACAATTCCAAAACACCCGCTTGGGTGTCAAGCAATTTCGAAAAACTAATGAGCAGAATATGAAATGCCCGATATTTCGAACAGTAAACAACGATAACTGGAGTTCACAAAGGATTTCGGAACAAATTGTGCTTGACTTTAGGATATAGAATCGCCACAATGGCACAGTCTTGAAAATATACTTAAGTTACTAAGCACATAATAGGAGAATCCATGAAGAAATCCTTGCTCTTGATTGGGATGCTTTCCATCCTACTAACCCTATCGGCTTACATCACTGAAACAGCTTCGCTAGAAAACTTTCTGATCCGCAGTGAAGAAAATAGTACCTACGACAATTGGGTTTCCCATATCGCCGAAGGTATCGCCATTACGAACTACAATATCTATGCTCCTTATGACAGACAGACCAATGGATTCGGAAATTACCGGGTTCCCACTACTGCTGAATTAACCCAATGGGGAAACATCATCGACCTCTTCCTTATGGGTATGCTCGATGCCGCTCAGACTGCGATTGATGAAGCATCGTTCCCCTACCAAGCAGTTGAGTTTAACGATACAGACAGTGGCAGAACCTATTACATGCTCCGTGAAATCCCCAACGATATGTACTACGATGATAATGGCACAGTGGATACCTACGACGACGAGATTGGTGCGTTTCATTATGGATGGGGATTATATATCTTCAACCCCGCTGCAACCCGTCCCATTATCGTTACTGTACCTCATCCCGGGGACGATTTTCCCACTCCTATTATCGGTTACGATGCCTATAGTTTGTGGAACGCCAGCTATCTTATGATAGCCGGAGCAGGTCGCGAAGTTCGCTGGACCAATTCCGGTTCTTATACAAATACAAAATCCATATCGGATCCTACCCGTACCGAAGCTCATCCCTTCAATGTAGCTTATAAGAAGTTTGCCGATAAGATCCGCGATGATTTCAACACCCGTGAGTTTTCCTTTCAAATCCATTCATATGATTGGAACCGTCACCAGGGTTATACAGATAATCAGATCTCGGCTGGAAACAACAGGCTTTGCCCCAATCTCCCGATCCGGGATCTCAGTAGCCTGAAGCAAGACCTCATCCACAAGGGTGATCATCTGATGATACCCGCCAATACGATTGGCATCCACGAAGATGTATTCTTAAATCAATACTACTCCGTAAACTACAGCGTTCACGACTTCATATATTCCGATGGAGAAGTGGAGTATCCCGTGAACGACATGGTAGATCTTCCGGCATATTCTCAGAATCGCCAGATGCTTTATACACTGAGTGGTTGGAACGACTACGATAGTTATGAACCGTTTTTCCACATTGAGATGGATGAATTGCCAAATGTTTACGAGGAAACCGAGAACAACTATAAGTGGTTCTATGGTTGGAATGAAGATGAAGGAAGATGGGACTATGATAATTTATTTCGCCATCCCAGAGCATATTACAAACGTTGGATTAACGATCTCAATGATCTTTACGATGACCTGTTTGCAATGAACGATAATATGGTTCCTCCCACTCCGCAGATGTTAATCGTAGAAAACAGCTCGATGCAATATGTAACGCTATCTTGGGAACGAAGTGATGCATACGATTTTGACTCCTATGAGATACTCTATGCCACCAGCCCTATAGTGGATGGCAATTATCAGATATTTGACCGTAGCAACAATGCGTTTCTCGCTTCTCAAGCTTGCGAATCCATAGATGTTACAGGCTTAAATAGCGCAAACAACTACTATTTCAAAATACGCGCCAGAGACAAAAACGGCAATTACTCTGATCTATCCAACGAAGTTAGCTCCGTACCTGCTCCAACTAGTGTATCCAGCTTTGCCGCCCACGGGATGACATCCTCTGTACGCCTTAGCTGGGGTACGAATCCACCCACAGGATTCTTAGGTTTTCGGGTGTATCGCAAACCCAGTACTGGTGAATATGTAATGATAGATAGCTATGAGACAAACAGCACCCTCGCTTCTGGTTCTTACAATTATGAATATTGGGATTTTGAAGTGGAGAACGGCAATCACTATACTTACCGGGTCGGGATTGTAAACAACAGCGGCGTAGAATCCATCCACAACGTACCACGTCCCGCAAGCCCCTCCATTGTTCACGATCTCCAGATGCGAAATCAGGCAGGAAACCTCACCGATACCGCCTCATTCTCACAAAACTACTATGCTACAGATGGTCAGGATAGCTATTGGGATCAAACCAAACCCAGCCCCTCCGCAAACTATGTGTGGGTTTCTTTCTTTGAACAGTATTGGAGCCAATCCGGAGTGTATCTTGCCAGAGAAGTGAAGGGCGGATACAATCCCGAAACCGAATTGAAGACATGGGTGGTCCGAGTACGATCTGACCAGTTTAATGTTCCTCTATTCCTGAGCGTGCCCACTGCAAACAGAAGTGAAAAGATGTATCTATACGACAATGGAACCGGTGCCTGGCACAACTTGCAGAATGGTGCGTACCAATTTACGGTGCCAAACTCGAATTATCGCACTATGACGCTATATTGGGGCAATTTGCAACCCACTCTCACTCATGGCGCGATGGCAAACCAGATCATTCAAGGTGGAAGCCAGATCAGTTTCGCTTGGAGTCCACAAAATCCCTTCCTAATCGATCACATGAACTTGTATCTCAAGAATGCAGCAGATTCCCTCATGATTTCGTCGAACATCCAGCCAACAACCTATAACTTTACCTATATTACTCCACAGACTTTGGATATGCCCTCTACCAAAGTACATTTGGAGCTGGTTGCTACAGATGGCGTTCGCAGAGTTTACCAATCCCCTCACACACTTGCATTTGTGCCTCGCATGAACCTTCTGTACAACGAACCGGGTTGGGCTACGAAATCCAATCCCTTCCCTCAGCATAGTTTTGCAATGAACGAGATCTTTGGTGCTGGTTCTGTAGGCTATGTCTGGGATACCACCTGGGAGGAAGCAGCCGATTTCGCATTTGGTAATGGATATTTTGTAAATGCTACAGATTATGTGTTCAATAGCAGCATTGCAGATGTAGTGCGCAACGAGACAGAGCAGACACTTCTTCCCGGTTGGAATTTTGTGGCAAACCCGCATCTGTGTGCATACGAGATCAGCGATTTGAGATTTAAAGTAAATGGAATTTTGTATCGCTTCAGCGAAATGATCTCTCAAAAAATGATATCCCGCGCAGTATATGTGTATCGCAATTCCCGCTTTGAGATGGTGGACAATATCCTTCCTCATGAAGCTTTCTATATCAAGAGCTATGCCAGCCCGGGAAATTCCGTACTCTTGAACTTCTATCCCTATTATGAAGCTCCAGCGATTACACCGCCAGCTCCAGGATGGTCGATTGAAGTGCTAGCATCCATGACCGATAAAGATAGTTTCAAGGTGGGAGTTAGCCCCATTTCTTCGGAGGGTTATGATTTCCGTACGGATCTTCCCAAAGCTCCTGCCAAGACCCTGTTCGCCGGAACCGAAATATATCTCAACAAGGAAGGGAATACAGATTTTACCGAGCCTTACCTGAGAGAGGAATTCCGCAAAGACTTCAGCACTACCGAAGAAAACCAGATGGCGTTTGATTTCACTTTGGAAGCTCCCGAAGCTGGAAATGTGGAATTCTCTTTTGCGAAGACCAATTTCCCGGAAAACTGGACTGCGCGGCTCCACTTCAATGGTGTAGCTCCCCACATCGATGGACTCGCTTTGGACGAGACCATTAGTTTCGAAATCCCTGAAGCCGGTTCCTACAACGGCCAACTGATTATCTACAACTATCCTGTTGATAACCATGATCTGGTAATAAGCCCAATCATGAACCTGAAGGCATTTCCCAATCCCTTCAATCCCTCTGTGAACATCGCATTCAATCTGCCTTATGCTCAGGATTGCACTATTGAGATCTTCAATATTCGCGGGCAAAGAGTATCCACCTTGCACAAGGGTAGCTTAAAAGCAGGTAACCACCAATTGCAATGGCATGGTAAAGATCACAACAATCGCAGTGTTGCCAGTGGCATCTACTTTGCCAGAATCAAAACCCCAAATAGCAACAGAAGCATCAAAATGATGTTGATGAAATAAGAACCAATAATACTGCAAGGCTCCTTGTCCGCAAGGAGCCTTTATTTTGTCTGTACATGCCCATTGTTCGATTATAAAGGGGAAATCCTTGACACGAAGTCCCCTCGAAATAATTGAGTATAGAACTGATGATGAAGAAATCACTTGTTTTTCTGATGCTATTTATGATCGCTTATCTAGTTGCCGCAGACGGCAACGGTGGGGTTGTATCTTCAAACGATAGTGAGCCTTCCGCAACCGACCCTTCGGTACTGGCAGATAGTTTGAAAGTAGATCTCGAAACTCCGGATAGGATAGATTCGCTCTTCTACCAAGCGGATAGCATCCGGGCATATTACGAAGAAGAACAGATATGGCTTTATGGAAACACCGTTATAGACTATGGCAGTTCTCGCATCATGGCGGATTCTTTGTTTCTGGATATCAAACGCGAACAAGCTACTTCCATGGGTAGAACAAGAATGCAGGATGGCGACCAGCTCTTGATAGGTGATGATGTGCGCTACGATGTTCGCAGCCAGACGGGTCTCATGCATAGAGGGCTAAGTTTCATCGAAAACGGTTACTACAGTGGAGAAGAAATCCGTAAAGTTGGTTCCAGTACTTACGATATCGATGGTGGTAGCTTTACCACCTGTGATCTGGAATCCCCTAGCTATTGGTTTTGGGCGCGGGATATGCGTATCTATCAAAGAGACAAGGTAGTGGGCAGACACGTATTGGCATATGTGAATCACCTGCCGATATTCTATTTTCCTTTTTTGACAATGAGCATCAAGCGTGGCAGACATCCGGGCTTTCTGATCCCCGAGCCCGGCTACAACAGCATTGACGGGAAGTACATCCGGGATCTTGCTTATTACTACCCTTACAAAGACTATGCGGATTTCTCGCTCGGTGTTGATCTGATGGAGAAGAGAGGCTGGAAAACGCATTTTAACTCAACCTATACAAAGCGCTATTTGTACAATGGAGCATTTCGGGCTAGTTACCAGAAAAACATCACGGGAGGTTCCACTGTTTACGATTGGTCCTTGAGGGCAAATCATCATCATGATCTTCCCGAGAAATCCGCACTCGATGTATCTTTGGATTTCATCAGCAACAAACGTATCTGGGAAAGTAGCGACACCATAGATGAATCTCTTGCCCAAAGGCTGAACTCCAGCATTGCATATCGCAAACCAATAGGAAGTACCTACTTCAACGCCGGCGCGCTGTACAATCAAGATCTGATCAATGATACAGCCAGTTTGAATCTACCCAGCGTTAGCTGGAGCGTTAGCACCCGTCCGGTATATGAGCTTCTCGGTTTGCCGGCAGATTCCTGGTACTCGAATCTTTCATACTATTACAACTACCGCATGGATCACAGCGGAGTGATCCTGGATCCGGATCCGGAGCTGATGGACTATCTTTGGGCAAATACCAGAGATCCTAACGACCCGGATAAGTATTTGGTGGAACATCACCTAGGCATGAAACACTCTGTGGGTTTATCGAACAATTACAACTACCGCGGTTGGCTAAACCTGCGCCAAAGTGTGGATTATTCGGAAGCCTGGTTTGATCGCGATAAAGAAGATAAAAAATGGGTGAGAGGCAACGATTATTCCGCCTCCTTGAACGGAAGCTTCAACATATATGGATTAAACACCTACAATCACCCAAAGATAAAAGCCGTGCGGCATGTGGTGACTCCCGGGGTCGGGCTCAGCTTTCTGCCTGATCACAGCCGAAACGATATCTATTACGGTTTTGGGGGAGTCTCACTGCGCAGTGGGGAAAAACAGGCAAACCTCATCTTTTCCCTAGCTCAGAAGTGGCAAATGAAACTGAGTGCCGGTGGCACTGAGCGCAAGATAAACGATCTCTTTACTTGGGATAGCCGCGTCTCGGCAAACTTGTACCGGGATGACAAGAAGTTTGGAGATATCAGCCACAGTTTCGCCTTCCGCCCAGGTACAATGAATTTAAAGACCATCGAGCTGCAGGACTGGAAACTGGATGGGCTTCGCTTGGGTTATAGTAACCGCTTCAGCATGTTACAAAAGCCATACGAGATAGGTCACGAGGGATTGGCGCTGAGCAATTACTATTTCTCTCAGGGGATATCTCTCAGCGGAACAGCCCCTTATGGAGATTACTTTCCGGATAGAAAGAACCGTAGTTTCGAGAGCTTTTCCGGTGAGGATAACGAAGTAGAACCCAGCGTTAAAAATGAAGCATGGAGCGTAGATCTCAGCCATGATTTCCATTCTGCAGAGAAGTTGTTTCATAGCAGCAGCCAAAACCTACGTATGGGTGCGAACCTGAAATTAAGCAAGAATTTCAGCTTAAATTATTCTAATTATTATAACTTAAAAGATATGCGGCTTATCTCTCAGAGCATACGCTTGATCCGGGATCTGCATTGTTGGAAGCTGGATGTCTCTTTCTCAAAACGAAATGAATACTGGGACTACCGGATAGTGTTCTTCAACACCCAATTCCCAGACGCCTTGAGGTTCCAAACACGTGATAGTAAAAGATATTAGACGCAGTATATTTTTAGATCGGGATGGCACGATCAGCCCGGATGAGTTTGGCTACATCAAAGACCCCGCGGGCTACCACCTGTATCCCGATAGCTGTCGTGCGCTTGGTATTATGCAAGAGCTTGGATATCTGATCTTCATTGTTACCAACCAAAGTGGCATTGCCAGAGGGTATCTGGATCTGGATCAACTATCTCAGGTTCATCAAAAGATGCGGAATCTACTTGAGGAAGGCGGAGTGAAGCCAGACGGTATCTACTTTTCTCCTTATCACAAGGATGGGATTGTGGCACCGTATAATGTGCATCACGAAGACCGCAAACCGGGCATTGGAATGTATAAACAAGCCCAAAAGGATCACCCCTTTGATCCCAGAAAATCCTTCATGATTGGCGATCGTGCCACCGACATCGAGTTTGCCCACAATGCAGGCATGAAAAGCATCCTTCTGCTCACAGGAAACGGAAAGGATGAATTTGACAATCTTGTGAATGGCTGTAGCCGAATCAAACCGGATTTCATTTGCGAAAACATCCTCTGTGCTGCGGAACTGATCAAGAAGTTCTATCCGTGAAGTATCTCGCCCTTTACAGCCAAGAAAAATATTGTAACTTCAGCTTTGATGCTCAGCTCAAAACCTTGGCGAAACTTCTTAAAGAGCTGGAAACAAACATCGCCGATAGGACAGCCAGAGAGCGGATTATAGGCCAGATAACGTTCTTGAAACCGCTAACCAAGCAAGCCCTCCCCCAACGCATGGAAGAACTTATCGCAGAGCTTCCTCGAGACCCTCATAGGCTAATGAGAAAGCTGGCGCTATATCATAAGCAAAACCCACTAAAAGATAGCCAGATTGCCCTGCGCACCGGAGATGGTTCTGTGGACGCGGATCCTATAATAAAAGCTCTTGCGGCAGAAGTATGTGTGGTAGCAGACAATCTACGCAGCGTCTTCAACGTAGGCTCATTATTCCGGACTTGCGAGTGTTTGGCGATAGGAGAACTCAGGTTGTGTGGCATCAGTCCGGATCCCACCCATCCAAACATGGAAAAAACAGCCCTTGGCACTTGTTCACGGGTAAACTGGCGCAAACAAGAGAATACTTTGGACGCGATCATGGAACTTAAAGCCAATGGTAGAAGAATCTACGCACTGGAAACCGCTGAACCTTCACAAAGCGCGTTCAAAGCCGCATTTTCGTTCCCCATGGCATTGGTGGTGGGAAACGAAGCCCTGGGCATAGATCCCATGATCTTGGAACACTGTGATGAGATTATCCATCTGCCGGTTCTGGGCTGGAAGAACTCCCTGAACGTGTCCATAGCCACCACAGTAGCTCTTTATCAATGTCTTTATGGAGGAAAAAATGGAGCATAACGAATATTATAACAAGCTTATAGAGTATCAAGAAACAAACCGCCCTTTGTGGCAGGCAATAATCACTGCTACAGACGGATCTTCCCCTGCCAAAGCCGGGATGAAGATGCTGATCTCCCAAAGTGGTATGCTAATAGGCAACCTTGGTGGGGGCGAGATGGAGCACGCAATCATAGCCTATGTGCGGGATAATCAACCAGACCAAGCTCTTCAGCTTAGCTTCAGCCTTGGTTCTGGAAGTTTGAGCGGATACACCGATACTTCAATGATCTGCGGGGGAAGTGCGCATGTCTTCATTGAGGTATTGCACAATCCACATCGTCTTTATATTATTGGAGCTGGACATTGCGGCAAAGCCTTGGGAAAATTGGCAAAACTATGTGGGTATTGGGTCCATTTGATCGATAACCGGGAGGACATCCTACAAAGCGCTCCAACAGAATGCTATCATGCATATTCCCATAGCGACTATCACGATTTATCCAGCATTATTGAGTTCAACCCTCAAGCTCGGATCGTGATCATGACCCATGGGCATATCCACGATAAACAAGTGCTGCAACAATGCCTGCGTAGAGAGTTCGCTTATCTGGGTATGATCGGCAGCGGCAACAAGGTGAATCAAACTTTCGATAATCTGTTATCTCAAGGTTTCACGGCAGAAGATCTGGCAAAGGTACATGCTCCGATCGGGATCCGCATCGGTAGTCAAAGCCCCTACGAAATCGCCGTCAGCATCATGGCAGAGATCATCAGACATTATCGCCTTGGAGTTGAATAGCTCGTTCGGTATCCAGCTTAATAGCCCTTTCAGATAATTGCTTGTAATCAGCTAAACACATCATCCCGATGTGTTGTGATGCTTGCTAGATTTTCGTGGCATTTCCGTTAAAAATGCCTATTATGTATATATAATATCATTAACGAGGTAAAGAAATGGCACATACAAAACTACATGGATCACCCGTAACCACGACTGGCGAAATGCCAGCTATAGGTACATTGGCACCGGGTGTTAAGCTTACCACAGGTGAACTAAAAGATATCGACCTGGCAGATTTCAGAGGGAAGAAAGTGCTTCTGAACATATACCCCTCTATCGATACCGGTGTGTGCGCAATGAGCGTACGCAAGTTCAATGCTGAGGCTGCTGCTCTGGAAAACACCATGGTGTTGGGCGTTTCTCGCGATTTACCCTTTGCCTTGGGACGTTTCTGCGGCGCGGAAGGCATAGACAGAGTGCTAACCCTATCCGAAATGCGAGACCGCAGTTTTGGCAAGGCTTATGGCGTGGAAATCACGGATGGTCCCATGGCGGGATTACTGGCTCGTAGCGTGGTTGTAATAGACGAACAAGGCAAAGTGGTTTATACCGAACTGGTGGACGACATTGTGCATGAACCAAATTATGATGCTGCTCTGAAAGCTCTCAAAGGCTGATCTCGGAGCCAGGCTCCATTACATTAACCAAGATCCCCTGTGCTTCGCACAATTTCGCGAAGTGCAGGGGATCTTGCTTTATTAAAGGAAATGTATTGTAATGCATGGGGATCACCAAACCCGGTTTGAGCCATGTGGCTGCAAGAACTGCATCCTCAGGAGACATCGTATAGTTCCCACCGATCGGAATCAGAAGGTAATCAATATCGAATCGTTCCTTGATTAGCTTGATATCTCCGAAAAGCCCGGTATCTCCCATATGATATATGCTTTTACCATCGATAGTCAGAATAATCCCCGCGGCAAGCCCGGCATAACGACCGTCGGGAGTCATGCTGCCATGTTCGGCTTTGGTAAGACATACTCTGCCAAAGGGAAAGCAGTGACATCCCCCGATCTGCATCGCATGGGTCTTTATTCCAGCTTCCTTGAAGTATCCTGCTAGTTCCGAAACAGCTACGATTGTGGTTTCAGGAGTGGCAATCTTTTGGGCATCTCCGCAGTGATCGCCATGACCGTGTGAGATTATTATGTAATCAGCAGATACATCCCGAGCTTTCACCGGAGACAGTGGATTACCATCAAACCAGGGATCGATTACGATCCTGGTACCGTTGTTTGTAGTTATCTGAAAAGCTGCATGGGCAAAATATCTCAATATCATAAACACATTCTCAGGGAGAGTCGATCCCTGTCTCCAGCTTCACAAAATGTTTGTGGGCGGCAAATGCCAGGGGTGGTAGCGAATTTAGGGGAAAGAATCTAGCGTCCTCAGCATCGTCCCCCGCTTCGAGTTTGCCTCCTTTGATAATCATGCGGAAGCCAATGCTCAAGGTACGCAGATAGATCGGGCTATAACCATAATACCAATCAATGAAGTGATCTATCGCTCCATCTAAACCGGTCTCTTCTTTCATTTCTGCGATGGCGTTTTCTTGTGGACTTTTATCAATCTCGATATATCCGCTGGGTAATGCCCACATACCGGCTCTTGGCTCATAAAGCCGCTTTACCAGTAGAATCTCGTTGTTTTCATTCAAGGCAAGAATTGCAACCGCAGGAATCGGGTTTTTATACAAGATAAAGCCGCAAGCGGGACATATCGCGCGGAGTTTATCTTCCCGATCGTGTTTGATCTCCATTCGGCTACCGCAACTCTGGCAGTAGTTTGCATTGTGATAAAGGTCTTTAACTGTTTTTACTTCGATCATAAAATCCATTAAATAACCATTAGGTTCTTTGTCAAAGGAATATGCAAGAAAATATAAGGCTAACAGGCCGAAAGCTGATCTTCATGGCTACCAAGGCTATTCTATAACTCTGAGCTCCTCATGGAAACTAATGTTGTTTAGGCTTTTGTTACTCATCATCGACCCCCATTTATCTCAGGAGTTCCTGTGCGGTGTGGTAGCAGTTGGCACTGCATATTCAGCGCTGGGAGAGTGCTTCGGTAAAAGGGGTACGAAGCAATTTGCCGATGAATGCGCTGAACTGTGTCTTTTCTGATTGACAAAAAACCTAGCGGTGGTGAAACAAGTTTCAAATAAATACAATGGAGATTCACTTGCATAATAGATATCTAAAGATTATGATGCTTACGGGCTTGCTTATGTTACTAGCAACGGGGTTATATGCGTCTTCTTTTTCGGATTCCACGATTTCGTGGTTGAGCACGAAGGGCCTTAGCCCAAGGCTAATCGTACTGATTATTTCGATGTTACCGTTGATAGAACTAAGAGGCTCAATCCCAGTAGCCATCATTCTCTTCAAAATGCCTTGGCAGGAAGCAGTACTACTTTCGGTGCTTGGCAATATGGTGCCTATCCCACTGTTACTATTACTTATAGAGTGGTTTTTTGCCATGATCAGTAAGGTAAGGCTTGGTGCAAAATTCACAAACTGGATATTTGCACGAACCCGCAGGAAAGGCAAAGCTATAGAAAAGTATGAAGCGGTGGGGCTTACCGTGTTTGTGGGTATTCCCTTGCCGGGTACCGGAGGTTGGACGGGAGCACTGGCAGCCAGGATATTCGGGATCAGTTTTTGGAAATCCATGCTTTACATTCTGATCGGAGTCATTATCGCCGGGGCGATTGTTACTCCGCTTTCCTTGATGGGATTGATGGCTGTAAATTGATCATGAAGAACGAAGTAACGATATTCTGGCTTGCAGGAGAAAGCAGCGGGGATCTTCATTGCGAACTGGTAATGAAATCCCTTGCAAAAGAGGGTGTGCGCTTCAAGCATATCGGCATAGGTGGCCCCAGAATGCAAACTCAAGGGCTAAAGCCTCTATATCCGTTCGATCGGTTTGCCGTGATGGGATTTGTGGAAGTAATTGCTCACATCGGTTTCTTCATGCAGGTTGAACGACGCATCCGCAAACAATTTGAGGAAAACAAGCCGGATCTCGTGATACTGGCAGATTACCCGGGGTTTAACCTTAGGATCGCTCATCTGGCGGACGAGTATCGCATACCGGTTCTATACTACATCTGCCCGCAATTCTGGGCATGGAAACATGAGCGTATATTTAAACTCAAGGCAAGTGTGCGTCATGTGGCATGTATCCTGCCATTCGAAGAAGATCTTTTGAATATGCATAATATTAACTGCAGCTATGTGGGGCATCCGATCTCGGAGGAAACAGAATTTAAAATGGAACGGGATCATTTTGCCAGATTCTTTCATCTGAATCCGCAGAAAAGATGGCTGGGATTCTTTCCGGGAAGCAGAAACAACGAAATCAAAAGGATGCTTCCGGTTTTTTTGAAAGCAGCCTCGAAGTGGGACCCTGCCGAGTATGAAATACTCATCTCAAAATCCCGGACTGTTAATCACCAAGACTTCATGCATCTGGTTTCGGGCACCGGGATGCCAAATCTTCACATCGTAGATGGTTATGGTTACGATATGATGCGCCATTGCGAGGTGCTTACCTGCACTTCGGGAACCGTAACCCTGGAAGCAGCCTATGTAGGAACTCCGACTGTGATTTGCTACAAGGCTAACCCTTTATCATACAAGATTGGCAAGCATTTGATCCGGGTGTCACATATCGGACTTCCGAATATCATCTTGGATAAGGATTTGTTGCCGGAACTGGTCCAGCACGATGCTAATCCGGAACGCATCAACGAAAAAATACGGGAAATGCAGATTGGAAGTTCCAGACGCGATGTGGTGATCCTCGAACTGCGAAAACTGAAGGGAATTCTGGGGCAGAAAAAGCCAAGCGTGGAAATTCCCAAAATCATAGACTACCTACTACGCACCTATGGCTGAGTTTAAAACACGTTTATACAATAAACTGGCAGCGGGCATCCTGAAGCTTTTGAAGTTGAGCATTAGATTTGAGGTGCACAACCAGCCGGATAAATCCCGCGTGCTATATGCCTTTTGGCATAGAGACCTGATGCTCTGCATGTTGCAACGAGCTGGGGATTCTGTAGCGGTAATGGTATCAGCCTCCCGGGACGGAGAGCTTTTGGCAGGCCCCATGAGCGAACTAGGTTATACCTTGGTACGAGGATCCAGTAGCAAACATGGGTCCCAAGCTTTAAAAGCCATGTTGCGCATGGCGAGAGAGAAATCCCTGGCGATTACTCCCGATGGTCCGCGCGGACCCAGCGGAACCATCCACCCAGGTCTGTGGCAGATCGCGATCGTGGCGCGGATCCCGATCGTAGCGGTTCGTTGTGATTCAAATCGGGAATGGGTGTTTAATTCTTGGGATCGCTTTCGGCTTCCCAAACCTTTTGCCAGAGTAAGAGTTGTGTATTCTGATCCCATTTATCTACTTAGCCAAGAGGATATCCCCACAGCAGAACAGAGATTCAGAGATTTCTTGAATGAAGTTCGGCTAGGCTGATAGTTAGTTGATTTTTATGAGTAGGATTTTCTTTAATCCAGCCGAGGCATCTCGAAGCCATGGGTATGGGCTATAACCGCTTCTGATACAAGTCCGAAATGATCGATATGGTGAGAATCCGATCCAATCGAGATCTTCTTACCCCCCAATGTGCGATAGCGTTCCAGGATGTCCGGTTCGGGGATGATGTTTCCATATGGTTTACGCAAACTGCTGAGGTTGATCTCCAAAGCAATATCCCGCTTTATAATCGTCCTCAGTATCTGGTCTATCAGATGACGAACATGGCTTTCACAAGGTGAGCTAGTGTAGTATCTTTTATACACACCCAAGTGGGCGAGGATATCTATCTCGCAATTCGCTACAAGTTCCAAATTTTGAATATAGTAATCTTCAATCTGGCTGGGATCCAAAGGCTGAGCCAAGGGGATAGCCACATTGGTGTGGTCACTTAAAAAATGCACAGAACCCAAAATGGGGGAGAAGTGGTAACCCCGGATCAAGCCTTCGGCAAAGTCTTTTACCTTGTGATAGTCTCCTATCTCGATCCCCATTCTTAACCGCAGCTCAGGGAATTTAGCCTGAAGTTGCTGGCAATAAATAAGATATTTCTGGATAGAAGGCAAGCCATACACGGATAATTCTTGAGGTAACAGATCCAGATGCTCTGTAATCGCAATATCTTTGAAGCCCAATGAGATAGCCTTGCACATCAGATCATTGCCTTTAATATTGCTATCGTAACTGAACTCTGTATGAATATGATAGTCGTACAATATCATGCCAGGATTGCCGCTCCCAAGGCACCGGTGGTCTCAGGATCTTCAGGAATTATCAGATGTTTATCTAAAAGCTTGGCAATACAAAGGGCGAGATCTTGGCTTTGAGCTACACCTCCGGTGAATACATATGGGGCTTCGCATTGTAGCGGTGCCATTTGGGCAAAGATACGTTTTGCGATGCTCATGTTCACGGCTCTGGCAATATTGGCAACGCTGTGTCCTTCTGCCAAAAGCCCGATAATCTCAGATTCAGCGAACACAACGCAGGTGGAGCCCAGTGGAATCGTGGAGTCGCTCAAAGCTGCAAGCTCGGATAGCTGATCCAGGTTGCATTGTAAACGGATAGCCGTCATTTCCAAGAACCTACCGGTGCCGGCGGCGCATTTATCGTTCATCAGAAAGTCCTTCACGCTACCATCCGGATTTAGAGTTATGACCTTGGAATCCTGCCCACCGATGTCGATCACAGTGCGTGCTTCAGGAAACAAGTGGTGACAAGCCTTGGCGTGGCAGCTAATCTCGCTTTTTACTTTATCTGCAGCAGTGTATAGCTTTCTTCCATAACCGGTAACGCAGGATGTTGCGATTTCGATATTTCCAAGCTGCTGTTTCATTTTATCGATCAGGATATCTACAGAACGGGAGGCTGATATCTCTGTAGCATGATAAGCGCTGAACAGGATTTTCCCGTGTTCAGCGTCGAATAACACTATCTTTGTATTACGGGAACCGATATCTATTCCGAGTTTGTGCATGAAGTTTATACCAATATGTTGATTTGTCGGTTTTCTGGAGTTAGATAGCGTTTAGCCAGATTGTGCAGAGTGCCTAGATCTGTGGCGCAAATGCGCTTCTCGCGGTCTAAGTAGTATGAAAGATCATATCCCAAAGAGACCAGATTTGCGATACCTGTCGCCTTGTAGGAAACGCTTTCGTTGTCCATCCTGGAGATTGCGGAGAGATAGTTTTTGGCGCTCACCAGTTCGCGTTCGGTGATTCCGGTTGCGATTACCTCATCTAGGATATCCTGCAGGGCATTCAAGCATTGTTTATGCATAGTGGCATCACAGAGGGCGTAAGCATACCAAAAGCCAAGATCGCGAATGGAAGAGAAATCGAAGCCAGTCTGGTAAGCAAAACCTAGATCCTCACGCAGGGAATTGAACAAACGGGACGATAAATCTCCTCCTAAAATGTGAGCAAGTATGTGAAATGCAGAGTTATCAGTCTGTTCCTTGGCAGGGCAGGCAAAACCTCCCACATGGATGATTGCTTGATCCAATCCTCTTTGACGCTTGATGATATGTGCCTTTCCTGGAGTGTATTCTAGCTTTTGGAGCGGGGAAGAGGAACCAATGGTGGAAGAGAAGTATTTGTAAATAAGATCTTTAACCTCATTGGGAGGGAGGGAACCAACCACACCCAAAGCAGAGCCTTTTCCAAGATTCCAGTGCCTGTGCCAAGTTTGGCAATCTTCCACGTTTATCGATGCGATATCTGCAATATTTCCGGTGGAACTGAAGAGGTTGTTTGAGCTCCCAAACAATTGTCTGAACCAGGATTTATAGGCAACGCTGATCGGATAATCACGCTCTCTGCGTAAACTGTCTGATGCCGCGCTTTGTAGCATCCGGAGGTATTTGGCGTCGAAGGAAGGCAGATAAATGATCTCGCTAAGTAATTCCAAAACATGCTTCAAGTCGTTTTTGTGGCATCTACCCCGGAACACCGTGCTATCCAGATGATGCAGTACCCGGATGTTGAATCCATGTTCTCTGGAAAACCTCATTATCTCTTCATGGTTACGCTTCTGGGTACCATAAAGCATAAGGGCTGAGCAGAAGTAATTCACGCCACGCTTGCTCTCATTTAGCTGTGAAAGGCTGGAGCTGAGAGCAAAGCCACAGATAGTTCTGCCGGGTTGGTAATTATAAACTACCTTCATGCCTCCGGGTAGCAAAAACTCATGATACTCTTCTTGTTGGCGATGCATTGTTGGCGAAGAAGCTAGCGACTCCCGATTATTGTTCCAGCTTGGTGCCGAGATTTTAATGCTTGGCAAGGGAAACGTAGCACTCTGCATCTGTGATATCAAACCAGAAAGGTCGCTCTCGTCATAGCTGAGCTTGGTCTGCAAAAACAGGGCAAGATCATGCCATTTCCAGTGTGTCCTGACTGCCTGGAGGAGCGCGGTGTTTGTGATGGATTCGATATAAGCTCCAAAATTGTGGATGCGAGAAAGATCTTCATTGAACTCTTCCGCTGCGATCAGGTTTGCCAGATTTTCTACGCCATCGAAGCTGTAGAGCCAATTGTGGATAATATCCTTCTGCACTAATTCAAACGCTTCGGAAGGTACTCCATTTTGCATGATATTCTTCCAGGCGCGGAATACAAAATCCACAATCTTCGGTAAATTCTCCCTTCGGGTGGGAGCCAGCAAAACTACGCTGATACCAGGCATTAGACCACTAAGTGAGCTTACCTTTACGGAAGAGCACAGTCTTTCTTGTTCTACCAGAAACTTATGCAGTAGTGACGATTTACCTATTGCCAGGTGACGGATGGCAATGTGCAGAGCTTCGCTATCGGGATGGCTTTCGTTGAGTTCCGGCAAAGCGATTGCGATCAAGTCTCGACTGCTCTTGCGACGTTTGAATATCCGAAATTCATGTATTGGTGTGGTTAGGGCTGTTTTCTTTGCTAGGTTACTTGGTTTCCACTCGGCGAAATACTGTAAGAATTTACTTTCTAAAGTCTTCTCATCGAAATCCCCGGTGGCAACTAGGAAAGCGTTTTGGGGAACGTAGTGCTGCCTGTAGAAATCTACCAGAGACTCCCTTGTTGCCATCCTGATGGATCTGGAATCTCCCAAAACAGGGTAGCGTAATGGGCTATCCGTAAAATACTTAGTTTGGATATACTCAATGAAATCCATCTCTGGTTCTGCTTCGTATTGATGGATTTCTTCGATAATGATACTCTTTTCTACTTCTACATCGTGGGTTGTGAACTCGCTGTAAACAGCCATCTGAGACAATATCTCCAGCCCCGTATCCAGCATTTCTGAGGGTAGGGTGAGATAATAACAGGTAGTGTCGTAATCTGTATAGGCATTTAGAACAGCACCACACTCTGAGGCAGCCAAGCTTAAACTGTTGTTCGGATATCGTGCCGTATTCTTGAAGACGAGATGTTCCAAAAAATGCGCGTAACCACGTTGAACGGAGCTTTCATGAACTGACCCGGTACGGATGTAGAGCTGAAGGCAAATCAGAGGATTTTCTGGAACCGCGGCATAAAGCAAACGCATCTGATTTTGCGCTGTGTATTCATGCAGCGTCTGAGAAGGGATATCGGTGATCTTCATACAAAGGGACGGGAGATCATCGCATAGGCGTTATGCAAGTGTATGGATTCGGCATTTTCGGATTCCACATAGAAGCCTTTGATGCGGGGATCATTCTGCAGGCGGATGGTGATCTCGCGAACGATATCCTCTACAAACTTGGGGTTGGCATAAGCATGTTCCGTTACATACTTTTCGTCCACCCGCTTTAAAAGCGAGTAGATCTCGCAGGATGCGGTCTCTTCTGCAAGTTCGATAAGCTCTTCCAGCCAGACAAAATCTCGGTAACTTACTTTGATGGTTATCTTGCTGCGTTGGTTATGAGCACCTGATTCTGATATCTCCTTGGAGCAAGGGCACAGGGATGTAACGGGGACGATCACGCCGATAAGGAGGTCAAATGAATCCCTAAGCGAGGCACTGAATTCGCAGTCGTATGCCAAAAGCGAAGATATTTTAGAAACAGGTGCCTTCTTGGCCATAAAATAAGGGAAACTGATGTCAATATAAGCAGCTTGTGCTTTCAAAGAGTTCTTCAACTCTTGCAAAAAGCTCTCGAGGTTGCCGATTAGGGCTTCTTCATGATAGTGGTGAAGAATCTCTACAAAGCGGCTCATGTGAGTACCCCGCAAATAGTGGGGAAGATCCACATATATGTTCAGATCCGCCACCGTGTGCTGAATCTTGTTTGCCCTGTCTTCTACCACTATCGGGTAGCGCAGACCCTTCACTCCCACCTTGTCGATGGGGATGCGACGTGTATCTGCCATGCTCTGAATATCTGGGATCGTCATATTTTTTCGCTAAACTCAAATTGGCGAATGCCTTCGCTCTTTAGGGATACAATGGATCCTTCCTGTTCGTAGTAGATTACGCAATTGGTGTCGTTCATCTCTCCTACAATATCAATGGCTTGCTCGGGGCTGAGAGTAAACAGCGCGGTGGAAAGACCATCTGCCCATGCTGCTTGTGGGGAGATCACAGTTACCGAGAATACATTCTCCACAGGTAATCCGGTCTTGGCATTTAGAATATGATGATATCTTTTGCCATCCAGTTCGTAGAACTGCTGATAATCTCCACTGGTGCCCACGCTTTGGTTGTTTATACGAAAGCTAGCGATGCTATCGTCGTTATTGCGGGGATGTTGGATATATACAAGCGGAGCTACTTTATAGCCATAAAAACTCATCGAACTCCGGCTGTTGATGAAGCCCCGGCTTAGCGGGCGTGATCTCATGAATTCCAGTGCTTGATCCAGAATATAGCCTTTGGCGAGAGCTCCCAAGGTGATTTGCATCCCTTTAGGTTTGTATAGGGTAGTCTCGTTGTATTTGAGAGCAGCAAAATTCACTTTCTTCAGTTCTTCTTTCAGCACCAGACTATCTGGGATCACGGGAGTATCGCTCCCAAAATGCCAGAGATCCCATACCGGCTTAATCGTGGGATCAAAGCTGCCTTCAGTAATCTGCCAGAGGCTGTCTGCCATTTGCAGCATATTGAACAGATCTGGGTCCATGGGAAATTCCTCGGCGTCGCTGGCATTGATTTGTGAAATCATGCTTTCGGGGTTGTATTCATCGAATTTGGTCTCCATATTTTGGATAAAAGAGAATACTTTCTCGATCTCATTGCCTACGTTTTTGGATTTTGAGGTGGCGGAAATCTCTACTATCGTATCTAGGATATATTTGCTGCGAGTTTCGCTATACTCTCTGGTTATGTATTGATATGCCCCATAACAGACTACGATTATGAGGATTATGAGGGATATTATTTCTCTTCGGTTCATATATTACATCCTATATTCAAACAACTCAAAGGAATCCAGCAAATACACGTAGTCTCGGAGAGCAAAATAAGAGAGAGGCAAGGTAAAGAGCAAGGGGAAGATAGCAAGGCTAAAGGCTACGAGATTCATCACACCCAAAATCAAAACTAGCAGATAGATGTTCCAGCGCGCATCATGGAGGTGCCGATAGCTAAGAAGAATCGCCCGAAATGGGGTCAGATTCATTTTTTCCATAATTACCGGAGCTGGAAGGGCTATCGCCATCCAATAATTCACCAGAACTACCCACACTAGGCGCAGGATAGGATCACTGGCAAAACCTGGCACGCCAAAACATACTAGATAAATAATGATGAAGTATATTGAGTTGATCAGAGAAAACACTAGATAACGCGGATAACTACGTCGATTCATCCAGAGTTGCTTAAGCTTGAGACAGTATTCCTGATCGTTTCCGATCACGCTGAAGGGAAGCAGCAGAAACGCGAGAAACAGGCTGTATAACACGGCTTTGATAGCTAAAACGGTGAACAACTGAACAGTTCCTTCGGTATTCACATAGTTATGAAACACCCAGGTTAATACTGCGATTGGGATCACTCCCAGAATGATGCTGAAGCCAGTAGCGGGCACCATTTCACCAATCCTGTTTCGCAGGTGCTCTCTGGTTTTACGCAGGCTAGCGGTAGCTGCTAGAGAGGTTTTCAGCACTTGTGTTTGCGTTCCGCAAGCCACACACCAGATATCGTGATCTGCCAGCCGATTATTACATTTCTTGCATCTCATTATCTCTCCTTAACACTTCGACCAACCACAGGATGGACATTTAAGACAACCTTCCAAATGCTCGATCGCTGATCCGCAATCCGGACAAGTGGCAGCCATGGGTCTGGTTACATCGTCGGTAGATATGCTTTCGCCGTCCATGCTTATATGAAGCGATTTTAGTTCTTTATTCGCATGAAGAGAGAGGAAGTTTTCCAAAGCCTGACCAACAGCGTCTCCGCATGAAGTTATCATCTTTCCCTTATGCCACATGGGGGATTGGCAACGGATGCCTTTCAACTGACGGATAATAGCTTCAATCCGGATGCTTGAACGCAAAGCAAGCGAAGATAGCCGGGCAATCGCTTCCAACTGAGCGGATGCGCAACCACCCACTTTACCCATCTGTACAAAAACTTCGCAAGCCCCATGAGTATCCGTATTTATGGTTACATACATGTGTCCGCAACCAGTTTCCAGCCTTTGAGTGATGCCATGGGTGATCTCTGGACGCTGGCGAGGCGCAACCTTCTTTTCAAACGATTCTTTCACAGGGCTACCTGTTCCTACCGATAGAACCTGGTTGTCTCTACTCCCATCCCGATATACAGTTACCCCTTTACAGCCTAGTTTATAAGCCAAAATATATGCTTCTCGAATGTCTGCGATACTGGCGCTATTTGGGAAGTTGATCGTTTTGCTAACTGCGTTATCGGTGTATTTTTGAAACGCGGCTTGCATCCGGATATGCCATTGTGGGCTGATATCGTGAGCCGTCTGAAACACATCCTTGAGTTCCTGTGGAAGGTCACTGATGTGGTTTGCCGACCCGCTTTGGCTTACTTCCTCAAGTAGATCTTGGTTTAGTAGTCCCCATTCTTCCAAAGCAGCCTCAAACCATTTGTTCACATACAGCAGCTTCTCCGTATCCATTACATTCTTTACGTAAACTAGGGAAAACTGTGGCTCGATACCACTGGATGTGTCTGCAATCATGCTGATTGTTCCGGTGGGGGCGATCGTAGTATGGGTAGCGTTACGTATTCCATTCTTGCGGATATCTGAGATCAACTCTGCCCAAGGTTTCCCTTCTCGTATTAATTCTCCTGTAGCATATATACTTTTTTCAAAATTGGGGAAACTTCCGTGGATCATCGCCAATTCCATACTGCGTTTTTTGGCTTCAAAGTCAATTGTTTCCATGATGCGTTCTGCCAATTCAATAGCTTCCTCGCTATTGTAAGGAATTTTTAACTGATACAGTAGATCAGCCCAGCCCATGATGCCGAGTCCTATTTTACGATTGGCTTTCACCATCTTTTCGATGCTTTCCAAAGGGAATCTGGAGCAATCGATTACTTTATCCAGAAAGTCCACGCTGTCTCTTATCACTTTGGTCAGACGTTCCCAATCAACATCTCCGTCCAGGATCATTGTGGCAAGGTTGATCGAGCCCAAGTTGCAAGCCTCGTTGGGCAATAAAGGCTGCTCTCCACAGGGGTTGGTGGATTCGATGGCACCGATGGCGGGAGTTGGATTCATGGCATTGATGCGGTCAAGAAAGACAATCCCTGGCTCGCCATTTTTGTGAGCCATCTCAACAATCAATTCGAAGACCATGGCAGCCGAGATGCGATCAGCGACTTTGCCGGTGTGGGGAGAAACCAAGTCGTAATCCGTGTTATCCGCCACAGCTTGCATAAACCTCTCGGTGATACCCACGCTGATATTGAAGTTCGTAAGTTCGTTGGGATCCCTTTTGCAGGTGATGAAATCCAGAATCTGGGGGTGATCTACATTTAGAATTGCCATGTTGGCCCCGCGTCTGGTGCCACCCTGTTTTACAGCATCCGTAGCGGAGTTGAAAACCTTCATGAAGCTGATTGGTCCGCTGGAAACTCCGTTGGTGGATCTCACTCTGGCGTTTGCTTCACGCAACCGGCTGAATGAGAATCCGGTTCCTCCGCCGCTCTTGTGGATCAACGCGGCGTTCTTTACGGTTTCAAAGATGCTGTCCATACTATCGTCGATTGGTAACACAAAACATGCTGAAAGTTGTTGTAAATCGCCACCGGCATTCATCAGTGTGGGAGAATTGGGAAGGAAATCTCCACTATCCAAGAGTTCGTAGAACTTCTTGAAATCATCCTCGTTTGATCCAGCGATGTTGTTCGCAACGCGGGTGATCAAAGCCTGCCAGTCCTCAAGGCATTCACCGGTTTCATTTTTACGGAAATAGCGTTTCTTGAGCACAGTCAGGGCGTTTTCGCTTAGATGCATCGAAACCTCTTACTTAGCCGGCAAAGCCAGTATCTCGCGTGCTTGTTCGGGAGTGGCTATAGGCCTGCCAATCTCGGTGGCAATACGTGCCAGGCGAGCCACAAGCTGGGCGTTGGATTCCGCTACCACACCCTTGTGATAGAATATGTTATCTTCAAAGCCACTGCGAATATGTCCGCCTGTAACCATAGCTATCATGGAAGTGGGAATATGCCATCTGCCGATCCCGGCTACTGCCCATGTCGCTGTGGGGATCTCTTCTGCAAGGTGCTCTATCATGTACATCAAATTCTTTGGTTTACCGCTCATTCCTCCGGGTACGCCCAGAACAAACTGGATGTGCAAGGGGCTGTGGGTGATGATCCCCTGCTTCACAAGCTTGGCAACCACATCTATCATGCCGGATTCATATACTTCCACTTCCGGGACTACATTGTACTCTTTGAACGCTTCTGCCAAGCGAATGATATCGTGGGGATGGTTCACAAAGATATCGTTGCCAAAGTTCAGAGTGCCCGCATTTAGCGTGCCCATATCCGGCTTTAATGCCAATGGTGCCAGCCTTTTTTCGAAGGCTTCGCCTACTGCGCCACCGGTGCTGATCTGTATAATCACCTCCGGTACGGCAGCTCGTATCGCGGTAATGGATTCTTCGAATCTGGCAAGACGCTGGGTGGGAGATCCGTCATCTTCTCGAACGTGGAGATGGATTACTCTAGCGCCGGCTTCAAAGCAGGCTTTTGCTTCCTGGGCTTGTTCTTCGGGGGTGATCGGCAGATTGGGTTGGTCCTTACGGGAGGTTTCAGCTCCTGTAATGGCTGCGGTCAAAATGATCGGTTTCATAGTATCCTCTATTTTGTTTTATTAAGTTAGTCTATAAACCAGCTCTCAAAGAGCCGGACGCGCTTCAGGTTTTTCATGGGATTGTTCAATATCCTGCTGGCGATGGAGGCAAATTTATCCTCATTATCGCTTACATAAAAGCTGTCTTTACCAGGTTTCCCATCATGCTCTGGAGGAAGTAAGCTACTGAGATGCAAGGTAATGGCATCTGCACTATCAACCAGTTTAACGCTATCTCCCATGTAACTCTGTATCACATGAGATAGTAGGGGATAGTGGGTGCAGCCTAAAACCAGGGTATCGATGCTGAGGTCTTTCATGCTGCCAAGGTATTCTTCTACCACTTGTCTGGCAATACTGTGATCCTGCCAACCTTCTTCCACGATGGGGACAAATAAGGGGCAGGGTTTCGTAAATACTTCAGCTTGGGGATTACGCAGGGTTATCGCCTTGCTGTATGCTCCGCTACGGATGGTGCCCTCAGTACCTATAACCCCTATTCTTCCGCTTTGGCTGGAGCGGACTGCCACTTCACTTCCAGGGTCAATAACCCCGATGATTGGGATATCGGTAAGCTCACGCAGGTGGGGGATAGCTACGGAAGATGATGTGTTGCAGGCTACTATCAGGGTCTTGATCCCTTGTTGCAATAAGAATCTTGCGTTTTGCACGGAGTATTCGATGATGGTATTGGGAGATTTTGGTCCATATGGCACTCTCGCAGTGTCTCCAAAATAGACCAGATCTTCTTCCGGAAACGCATTGCGAATTGCACGATAGACGGTTAAACCGCCTACGCCGGAATCAAAAATCCCGATAGGTTTCTTCATTACCTTTTTTTCCTGCCTTGCTTCCTGTATTTATAGTCAGTTTTTTTGGAGCTTACTTTTTGGTCAACCCTATTTCTAGAGTTGTGAGCTCTGTTTTTAGCAAGAGGTTTTCTAACTCGATGATAATGTTGGTGATTATCTGAATCGCCACTGAGTTCAAGATACACATCGTCGCTCACTTCCATTATGTGTACCTTCACACTATCCAAAAGTTCGAAAGAACCTCCATTACGGGGGTTCACGAAACGCATCTCGCGATCGTTGTATTGCCACTTTCCCTTGCCGAACTGATCTTTCTGCAACATCGCAGTAACAGGTAGTTCGTTGAGTCGCACAAAAACCCCAGAGCTGTTTGTAGAGATCACTAAGCCGCTGAACTTCTCTCCTACCCGGTCTTTCATAAAAGTGGCACCATAGACTTTTTCGATATCACGCTCAGCAGAATCTGCTTGAAGTTCCTGCTCTGAAGCGATGGCTGCCCAACGCGTTACCTGATCTTTACGGATCTTATGTGAGCTACTTTGTATAATATGAATCTTGCATAGGTGATGCACCACCAGATCGCATAAACGACGGATGGGGCTGGTGAAGTGGGTATAATCTTCCAGAGACAATCCGAAGTGTCTGATATGCAAGGTGGAGTATTTTGCCTTCTTCATACTGCGAAGTATGATTCTGTCGAAGACACGATGGTAATCCTTGTTGGGTAGCGAGGATAGAAGATGTTGTATGCTTTTATTTAGGTTTTCTTGTTCCAGATATGCTATCCCGTAGAAATCTAGGACCTGTGCCAAGCGTTCGATTTTTTCGGTATCGGGATCTTCGTGAATGCGATAAATTGATACTGGTGACTTCTTAGAGAGTTGTGATGCAGTATATTCATTGGCTACCAACATGAAATTCTCGATCATTTTATGGCTTTCAGTTTCTTCTGCGATACCTAGCCTATGCACGAAGCCATCCTCATCGTATTCGTATTCAATTTCAGGTAAATCAAAGAACACGTATCCGTTATCCAACCGGACTTTACTGAGTTTGGAAGATAGCTCTCTGCCCGCATTCAATGCTTTCTGCAAGGTGGGGGAGAGATCTGAGTTCTTGCCCTCAAAAAAGTCGTCAACCTCTTCGTATGCCAGTCTGGAGTCTGAACGAATCACCGCCTCATATATACGTTGTTGGAGTACTTTAGCGTTTTTATCAAACTCTGTCTCAACCGTCATTACCAGTTTATCTTCATCTGGTCTTAAGCTGCAAATCAGATTGGACAGTCGTTCTGGAATCATAGGAATAACCTTTTTTGGGAAATAGAAGCTGTTGCCTCGCACCGATGCCTCGGCGAACATAGCAGTATCCAAGCCCACGTAATGAGCTACATCAGCGATGTGCACCCACAACCTCCAGCCTTTGGTAGTAGCTTCGATGGATATCGCATCATCAAAATCTTTGGCTGAAGCTGGATCAATCGTGAATGTAAATAGCTTGCGGAGATCCTTCCGCCGATTTATCTCAAGAGGGTCTGGTTCCAGAGGAAGGGCGTTCACTTCTTTCAAGACATTGTCCGGGAACTCCAAGGGTAGCTGATACTGACGTATTACAGCCAGCAGTTCTACATGAGGATCGCCGGATTTGCCAAGGACTTCCGTTATCTTGCCCCCTGGCATTTTTCCGCTGAGATGGTCTCCCCAGTTGCTCACTGTAAGCATTACTTTATCCCCTGGTTGCGCGCTACCCAGATCCAGAATCTCAAACCAATTATGAATCTTGGGATTTGATGGAACAAAGATCCAGCGATTCTTTACTTTGGAGATATCACCTGGGATCAGTTCATTAGCGCGTTTCACGATTCTGCGGACAACTCCGTGTTCACCGCGGTTTCCTCTCTTCTGAGCTTCGATCAATACAGTATCGTTATGATAGGCGTTAAGAGTATCCTCACTATCAATGAAATAGTCCTTGTCGATTGTTCTCACGAAGGCGAAAGACCTATCACGAGATAGGGAAGTAGCGTCGAAGATGCCCTCAATAAGTTTTACGCTGGCCGCCGGTTCGGTGATCTTCTTCACGGAAGGGTTATCTTGCTGCTCCTCGGTGCGGTTCTTGGCTTCGGCAGGGCTTAGTTTATAACGCTTGCGTTCTTTGACCAGTAAGCCATCCAAGAGCGATTCAGATAGGATCTGACTCACAGATGCTTTGTTCTTCTTGGTCATTCCAGTTCGTGCACATATCTCACTGTATGTGAGTCCCATAGGATATGTATCTGAGAGCATATCTAATATGCTCTGTCTTATATCTTTGTTAATCATCTATTTACCTTAATATTTACGCCCAATTTTCAACTGTAAAAACTCAAGTAGAGCGGGCACTTCAGTTTTATCTTTGGAGAAGCGTAAGGATTGCCCCCGAAAGGGATCCAACCTGCGGGGCATCTGGAATGTGGAGAGCATGATACCTCGTTTGTCCTGGTAGAAACAGCCGAAATCGCTCCATTGACGCTCAACTTTTATGAACAGATAACGTACCATTATCTTGTCCTCGTAGATATAATACTCTGTTATTATGAAGTAAGGGAGCAGATTCCCATATACTAGGGCGAGGCCCAAGAAGTAGAATAGCGGCATCTGCCAAGATACTACTGCCAATCTATACAGAAAGATAGTGAGAAAAAGCAGAAACAACAGGAGTAGGGAAGAGGCAAGAGGGCGTTCTGCAAATGGCCATGATCTCCAGCTTAGTTTTGCTTCAGGATACATTCTGCACAATCTCCCGGCATTTTTCGATTTCTTCCTTGATTACCAGGATGTCTTGGAAGGTTTTACTGTTGGAAAATTTAGAGCCCAAAGTATTTGCCTCTCGCTGCATCTCTTGGAGGATAAAGTTAAGGGTCTTGCCTATCTCATCATCCTTGTCTATTGTAGCATAGAACGTTTTGATATGGGAAGATAGGCGCGTAAGCTCTTCCTGAATATCATATTTATCGATATATATTGCAAGCTCTTGCATCAAGCGCTGCTCGGTGGTATCAATGTTGTAGCTCGCTAGGATCTCATTGATTCTTTTATACAGATTGCTGAAGAGCTCATCTTTGAAAGGCTGTATTTGTTGACCAACATTTATGAGAGAATTCTCTATAGCTTGGAAAGATTTAATCAAGTGGCATCTGATAGCATCGGCTTCTTTAAGCATGGAAAGTTTGGCAGTCTCCAAAGCTTCGGACAGAGTTAGCTCCAACACTTCCAACATCAACGGGTCGTCGTCCAGACGGTTCACACTTTCGATCACTCCCGGCTCATTAAGAAGAAACTCCAAAGAGACATTCTGCTCTATCCCTAGTGCATTTTGGGCTTGCTTGATGATATCGTGATACTTACGTAGTTTTGGTTCATTTAGAAGCAATTTGGGCTCGCGGTAGTCATTTATGTTTACCCTGAGCTCGATCGAGCCTCTGGAGAGATATCTGGAGGTCGTTTTTCGGATGCTGAATTCGTAGAAGCTGAGCTCTCGGGGTAAATAGCATTTGATATCGAGGAATCTACCATTTACGCTTTTGATCTCGATGTCGCACTCAATATTGTGCAAATTGCGATGGCTTTTACCAAAGCCGGTCATGCTAATCATAAATTCTCCAATGAAAACCCATAGGGGATATGTGTTTGGTGTTTAATGCGATTACGCGCCATGTCCAAGTTTACATAACATGTCTTAATGCAACAACGGGCTATCTGCATATCAGGGTGCCTGCCGTGGCGTCGATCACTTCTGCCGTCTTCAGTTTACCGATCATGCTACCGTCTCCGCTTAGCACTGCTATCTTGTAATCTCGAGTCTTGCCGGAAACCATGCTTTTACTTTTCTTGCTGAAATCTTCCACATAGACTTCCACGCGCTTGCCGATTTGTTCGCGGAACTTCTTCAGGGTTATCTCCCGTTGAAGGTCGATCATCCTCTGCAAGCGTTCCAGACGAATAGCCTCTGGCAACTGCTCAATGAATCCGGCGGCTTCGGTACCCTCGCGGGAACTGTATTTGAAGCAAAAGGCGTAATCGTATTCGATTTCCCGCATGGCAGCCAAAGTATCTTCAAATTGTGCTTCGCTTTCTCCGGGAAATCCAGCGATAAGATCCGTAGTGAGCGAGATATCCGGAATGGCTGATCTAAGTGCTAGGATACGATCAAGATAGTGCTTATAGCTGTAGTTACGGTTCATGCGATGGAGAATCTCGTCGTTTCCGCTCTGCAAGGGGAGGTGGATATGTTCACAAAGTTTGGGATTATCTGCCATTTCCATTACCAAGGCATCGGATAGATCTTTAGGATGCGAAGTCACAAAGCGCAAACGTAACATATCCGGAACATCCTGGGATATTCTTTTAAGCAGCTGAGGGAACTCAATATCTCTGTAGTGGTAAGAGTTTACGTTTTGACCCAGGAGAGTGATATCCATCATGCCATTTCCAATCGCATTTTGAACGTCGTGCAAGATATCCAAATAGGGGCGGCTGCGTTCTCTGCCACGCACGTGAGGTACGATGCAATAGGAGCAGAAATTGTTGCACCCTCTCATGATGGTCACATAAGCGCAACGTGAGCCTTGATGCACAGGTAGCAGTTCTTCATATAATTCCTGAGAGTTAAAATCCAGAGCAACGCCTGTTTCTCTTGCCAGAATATGGGGTAGAGCTCGATATTGATCTACCCCTACCGTGTAGTCTATACCAAGATCTTCGTTTATCAGCCTCTGCCCTATTCTCTGAGCCATGCATCCCAGAACTACTATCTTAAAATGCGGTTTATCCTTTTTACGATGCCTTTCATTCGAGATTCTGCCCAATACTCTTTGTTCGGCATGGTCGCGCACAGAGCAAGTGTTAAAGAGCAAGATATCTGCATCATCGATACTATCTGCTTGGATGTAACCGGCTTCGTTCAGGATCGAAAGCACCAGTTCACTATCTGCCACATTCATCTGGCAGCCGTATGTTTCTATGTAATATTTCACAGTTCCATCCTACTTAAATGCAAGCGAAGATCTGGTATCGCATCCAAGAGCTGTTTCAGAGTATCAGGTTCGATGGTCTGGTTTGCGTCGCAGATGCTTTCGCAAGGTTTTATCTGACACTCGATCATTAGTCCATCTGCCCCCGCCGCGATAGCCGCACAAGCAAGCGAAGGTACGAGATCCCTCTTCCCTGCTGCATGAGATGGATCTACGATAACCGGAAGACCTGTCTTTTGCTTCATTACCTGAATGGCAGAGATGTCTAAAGTGTATCTGGTCTCTGGTTCAAAAGTACGTATCCCTCTTTCGCAGAGGATAACGTTCGGATTTCCGTTTTCGACGATGTATTCTGCCGCAGCCATCCATTCGTCGTAGGTGGCGGCAATTCCTCGTTTCAGGATAACCGGATTATCTATCTTTCCCAGAAGCTCCAGAAGCGGGTAATTGTGCATGTTGCGGGTTCCCACCACCAGGATGTCGATGTGTTCTGCCATGAACTCCACTTTATCAGTCTGGGTGCATTCGGAGACAGTCTTCAGCCCGGTTTCTTTGGCAACTTGTGCCAAGTGTAGAATCGCGGAATCTCCCAAACCCCTAAAGCTATGCACAGATGTTCGAAGTTTGTATGCTCCGCCCCGAATATAGCGAATCCCGATCTCTTTCAAAGCGAGTGCGCTATGATATAAAGAGTCGTATCCCTCCACGGAGCAGGGTCCCGCGATCACATTCAGCGAACCGGGTATGAAGTCATTTATCTTTTCCACTTTGCGTATCCTATACTAATTCCATCATTAATGACCACAAAATCAGAGATGTAATATCTGTCCAGCATTTGCTGCACAATCCGCGCAGCTATTTGAATTGTAATGATTTCACGCTTATTCAAGCCATTACCACCGGGTTGTTTGATAAAATCGCTGGTCAGACGTTCTTGCAGTTCCACCAGATTTTCGCGGGTGAAGGTAGTTCCGCTTGTAAGGAGGCTCTGCTGTAGGCTGATGTTGAGGATATATTTTACCAGCACGGTAGCGGTAAGACCATTTACGATTAGTCTGGGTTGGGTAAACTCCGGTAAAGAGGAAAAACACTCTGCAACATCAGTATATCTATCGGCGTAGTCCACTTCTTCCCGATACAAGCTCAACAGACCGAAATCAAACGAAATCCCAGTCTGGAAACCACGTGGGCTTTTCCAGCTTAGTTCTGTACTGGCGCCACCTATATCCATTACCAAATAGTCGTAAGCTCCGTTCATATATTCTTTTGCTGCCCACCACGCATATTTCATTTCGGTTTTTGCGCTGATAATCTTGGTGGGGATATGCCACTGGTCTTCAATTTTGGCAAGAAGTTCCTGTGCATTGCTTGCCTGTCGAAACACTCCGGTAGCGATGAGATATTTTTCGGACTCAATATATGAATCCCTTTCCATTAGCTTTGCGATGCTGGAAAGCACAGCCTCAATTCCTTCTTGCGTAATCACATTATTCTGAAGATACATCCCCAGCGCGGTGCTTACCCAGAATCTATGAATCACGACGTTTCTACTTTTATTATAGAGAACGTAGTTCATATTATTGGATCCCAGATCGAAGACACTCAAGATTTTATCTCCAGGATGACATACCCTTAGATAGTCATTCAAGATCATCCCCGAAAAGCTTGTGTTTGAAGTCTCTACGGGATGGGGCTGGGTTTTGCAAACGGTATCCAAAAGTGCTCTGATCTCCCCCACTTCGGCGGGAAATTGTTGAATAAGTTTTGCGCCAGAGTAGTTTTTAGCTCCATCTATCAACACGGTTTCCTCCGGGTAATTTTGCCGAGGAATATAGAGCATGGCTTTGCCCTGGCTCATGATCTCCGCGAAAGTACTGTAACCTGGCTTGCAGATCACCAAATCCGCCATTTTGACCAATGCCAGAAAGTCTTCATCCGGATTCACAGCTATCAGATTGGAAGCGGGCTGACCTTTAAATGGACATAACACCATTCCCTCCCAAGCTTTGCAGATTTTCTCCAAAGGGATGCTGATCTTACCTTCCCCGCCAAACATGATCAATAGGATTTTGGTGTTTTCCGGGATCTCGTATTTGCTTCTCAGATCAGGATAATCATCTTTGGTTCGCGCCAGGAGTTGAATTGGAACGGGATCCCTGAACCCGGGAACGCTTGATACGTTACCCAACATAGGTAGATAGGTGGCATTCATTCTTCGATACAGAGCCCAGATTGTATTAAGCAGCGGCACCATATCTTCGTCGTCTTTAAAGAGCTCTTTATATATATAGTACCAATCAAAATTGCTTACTCCGATTACAGGTACTTCTGCATACAGGCAGGCTTCCACCACTAGATAAGGGATATCTGCTATTACCAGATCTATTTTATGCTCTCTTAAAAACAGAATCTCATTTCCCACCAGTTCTTCCCGTTTGCTAAACAGATCCAAGATCGCTGTTTTAGTGGCAGGGATATCGCTTACCAGGTTTTCTTTATGAACCACGCCCACATCCAGGCTGGTCTCTCTGTAGCTCCAGCCCTCATCTGGCAGGTCTTGAAACAGAAAGCGCGGACGGTTTGTGCAGATATATACATGGATGCCATATTCAATCAAACTCGCAGCGATAGCAGCTACTCTTGAGGCATGGCCGTACCCGTGATTTGAAGCATATAGTGCAATATTCATAGATAAAGATTCCTAATGCAGTATCAATTTGGGCTCGTCAGTTTCATCACCAAACTCCAAGATCAGGTGATTGGGCAAACAAATGATCGGCATATTGCTGTTAAAACCCTGTTTCACGCAGCGTTTATCTGGGCAGTCGCTAAATGATATTCTAGCTTTAGCATCTTTGATTTCCACGCGATTGTGCTTATCGATTACAATCTCCTGAGATTTACTAAGGTTATATGTCCCAAATAGAGCGTCGTCCTTGTAAATCCGAACAATTCTAGAATCGCTTTGGTTGTTGCGAAGTAAAAAGAGAACCGCTGCCAGGCAGAAAACGATCAACGCCACATCGCTGAGGCTCAGGCTTGAAAGGTATCGTTTAAACATAAACTCCGGGGATCTTAAACCCGCAATCTGGGCACTTGGCTTCGGTGGTCAACCGATTATCGATTTTATGCCATCCGCGCTCTATCACTCTGCTGCCACAAGCTGGGCAGTAGCTATGCATAGCGTCTTCCAGTGGGATGTTTCCGCCATAGACATAGTTCAGATTCTCTTTGGCGATTTCCACAGCCCGCAACACATCATCCGCGCTGGTTGGTGGGATATCCGTCTTAAAATCAGGATGGTAGGCGGATAGATGAAGCGGAATGTTCCGGCTAATTGATGCCAGGAACGAGCTGATATCGTGGATTTCCGCGCTGCTATCGTTCAAACCGGGGATCAATAAAGTGGTTACTTCCAGATGCACTCCGGATTCCCAACATCTATTGATACATTGCATTACCTGTTTCAATTTAGCTCCGCATTCCTGCGCATAAAATTCTTCCCGGAAGGATTTCAGATCGATGTTCATCGCCGTTAACATTGGAAGAATTTCGTCCAATGGTTCCGGATTGATAAAGCCATTGGTAATAAGTACTATATCCACTTGGGGATATTTTGTAGCGAAATCGTGAATGTATTCGTACCAGGTAAACGGCTCGGTATAGGTGAACGCCACTTGCAGAGGGGAGCCCTTGCCTTCAATTACCTGATACAGTTCGTCTATGTTGATCTCATGGGTAGGGCTTTCATATTGGGAAATGCTATAGTTCTGACAAAAGCGGCAAGTCATATTGCAGGAATTTGGTCCCAAAGATACAATGCGGGATCCGGGTCGAAAGTGATATAATGGTTTTTTTTCAATGGGATCCAAACTAAGACCTATTGCCTGGGCATAGTTCACCGCCCAAAGCTTACCATCGATGTTTTCCCGGCTACGGCAAAGCCCTTTTTCGCCAGCATGAATAATGCAGTAATGTGGGCACAACTGGCACTGAAGAAGACCCTTGCGGATCTTGTTATAATACATCGCTTCGCGTTTCATCTCAGCCATTTATCGATACCTTGGATGTGATTCTCCAGAGCATCTGCGTTTTCCGTCAAGACAATTTTTGCCCGTTTTCCCATCTGAATCCTCAAGCTTTCATCCGACAAAAGAAGCTCAAGCTCCGTTTGCAATGTTTCATTATCTGCGATACAGATGGCATTGCTGGCAGATAACTTTTTTACGGAAGCTTTGCATGAATGGTGATGCTTGCCGATTACTACCGGTTTACTATAGAAGGCAGGTTCGAGTGGATTGTGACCACCAAAATCATAGAACGAACCTCCCACGATAGCGATTTCGGCAATGGCATAAGCTTTGGTAAGCTGCCCCAGACTGTCGATCAACAAGATGTCCGTATTCCTTGATTCTTGAGATAGCAATCTGTAGTCTTTTCCTACTAACATCTTCTCCACCTCAGGTACACGTTTGGGGTGCCGGGGAGCTAAGATCAGCTTCAGATTGGCGAACTTCTGCTTCAGTGAACCATAGATGGGGATGATCAGAGCTTCTTCGCCGGGTCTGGAACTTCCCCATACCAGGATCCGATCGCCAGGCGCAAAGCCATATTCTTCCACCACAGAATGTACATCATACTCCGGCAATCTAAGGCAGTACTTCAGGTTTCCCGCATTCCGGCTTTCTGTGCGGAACAGGCTAACAAAACGCATCCGATCATCCTCGCTTTGAGCCAGCACCAGCTTTACACTACGCGCAAGATAGCGAATCAAGCCCTTTGCTTTCATATAGTGCTTGTATGTGGTGGCACTCATGCGGGCATTGATGAAGATTATCGGGATGTCGTTCTTTGCGGCTCTTTCTAATAGCATCGGCCAGATCTCTGTTTCCACGATGATAATTAAACGGGGAGAGATTGCCTTCAATTGAGCAGTTCTAAGCGAATAAACATCCAGAACCGCAAGCTCTGACACCAGTTCTGGAAAGCTGCGTCTTGCGATATCCAAGCCCGTGGCAGTTACCAAACTTAGATGCACCGGAATTCCACGATCCAAAAGATTTTTGATCAGAGGGCTGATCGCATTTATCTCACCTACAGAGGCACAATGGATCAATACAGGGTGATCTTTACGAGCGGTGGGAGCCTTGAGCGCAGGTATGTAACGATAAAGAGGAAGTATCAGCCATAATAAGGGACGGCTGATAAAAAAAACCAACTCAACAAAGAGTCTGTAGAGCGAAATCGTGAGGTAAAATAGTATCTTCATCGTTATCAAAGAAAAAGGA
The DNA here is from genome assembly GCA_018433885.1 of Candidatus Cloacimonadota bacterium. Taxonomy (GTDB): domain Bacteria; phylum Cloacimonadota; class Cloacimonadia; order Cloacimonadales; family Cloacimonadaceae; genus UBA5456. Next base: position 27,594 of record JAHDQK010000013.1, on the reverse strand, counting down.
CGCCATTACAGGCGTCCCAAGTTTATGGCGGGAGCGACGAGACTCGAACTCGCGGCCTTCTGCGTGACAGGCAGACGTTCTAACCAAACTGAACTACGCCCCCAGCGTTGTTCTGTATGTGAATGTTTTTGCATAACAGCGAAAGGCGCTGTTTTTGTCAAGAGAAAAATCGCATTCAAGGCTACGAAGATCATCGATCTACTGCCTATCTTCATCATATATTATACTTTAGAATGCTAAAAAAAAAGAGCTGAGAAATATAATCACTCAGGAAATGTCCCGGGGGCGGTCATCAAGGATAATCACATATCGGATGGAATGGGCATGTAGCACCAAAAAAGAATCGCTACGAACCCCAATATCACATCAGATTTTCCAATACAAGCACCAAATATTTACTATATATATGGTTATTCAATTTTCGAGGGCGACTTTCATAAAAGCATTTACCTATAATTACTCTGCCTCAGCCGGCATCTATTATAGTATAAAAAGAGTTCTTCAGTGGAGGATCATTGTTCTTCTATCCATCTCTCCCCCATTCAGCAATCGAGTGCTGAAGCCGTGAACATGCAGTCCAGACTGCTTAAGTACGGCATGACGAATGCTTCGAGAAGAGGGGTAGAATCTCATTATGCCGCTTTTGTAGCTCTTGGATATCTGCCAAACACATCCTGAGCGCGGTTCTGGAAGTGCTTGGGATGTACTCAGGATGTGCATGAGTGGGAAGAGCCGCTATGGGGGGAAGCTTTTTGCTTGACCTGAGACAGCCTCAAGAGTTCTTTGCACATACTACATATTTGGGAGAATCACTATGCGTAAGATAGATGCCACAAGCGAGATCGACAAGATCTGCCAATTTCTGAAGGGTTACTTGGTTTCCAGCGGATTCAGCAAATACATTGTTGGGGTATCTGGAGGTATCGACAGCGCTTTGTCTGCCGCCTTGGCAGTGAAGGCAAGCGGTGCGGAAAATGTAATCGGAATAATGATGCCTTACCGCGAAAGCCATCCGGATAGCCTGGGTGACGCCAGAGTTTTGTGCGATCATCTGGGAATTCAGTTTCAGGTGATCGACATCAGCCCGATGGTGGATGCTTGGTTCGATACCTACGAGCCGGAAGCGGACAAGCTTCGCCGGGGGAATCTGATGGCGAGAACCAGGATGTGTGTGTTATATGATCTTTCCGCAAAATACCGGGCATTGGTATTGGGAACCAGCAATCTCAGCGAGATCATGACAGGCTATTTTACCCAATTTGGAGATTCTGCCGCGGCGATAGAGCCTTTGGGACATCTTTATAAAACTGATGTCTGGATGCTTTCGGAAACCATGGGATTGCCGAGGTGCATCATCGATAAAATACCTACCGCGGATCTCTGGGCGGAACAATCCGACGAAGCGGACATGGGGATTAGCTATCGGGATCTGGACGAAATCCTGTGGGCGATCCAAAGCATGGGTGATCTGGATAAATACGACGACGACAACGTAAAAAGGGTTTACACTCTGATGGCGCGCAGTGCGTTTAAACGGATTCCCGTACCGATGCCGGAGGCACCATGCTCTCTCTGAGCCGCAAGGATAGATGTAAATCCTGCCATACTGAACGAGCACTGAGGATGTGTCCTCGCACCCAAAAGGGCTTTTGCTGGAAGTGCTGTAACGAGCTTCGCGTAGATCTGAAGTGTCCGCAGGATTGCCCCTATAAACCCAGATTCGATGCGGAAAGCCCCTTCCCCGCGTTTAAAGCGGATAATAATCGAGAAGCTACACAAGCAATCAAGAACTTTATTGGGCTTTGGATAAACAAAGAAAACCCCGCTTTTAATAACTATAGCCCCAAGCAGATGGCGGAAACAGATAAAAACCATACTCTGGAGATCCTCAGCTCGTATCAATACCCAGGTAACTTCCCGGTAGAATATCTGATGCAGAAACTGGGTATCGAGCCCGAGATCAGAGATATGCCAGCCTATGCGGAGGATACCGTAAGTGAGTATTTGGATCACATAATCGCGCTAGACTTTTCACAACTGAGGAAACTCACCACCAATGATTCTCCCCTGCCGGATCTTGCAGAGCGATATGGCGAGATCATCAGTAAGATTTCAGCGTATCAGAAACTAAAAAAATACAGCTTTATCCATACCGGACTTTCCGAAGATGCAACGCAAGCTATAGTATTTATAGAGGTGAACTTACGCGATGAGATGTGTTTTGTATTACGAAGACACGATAAGCAATGGCTTATACGTCAGTGCATTATGGGTAATCCAGCACTCTACTTTAAACAAAATGAAGTGTTTCAGAGGATAGCGGGATATCTGGCAGAAGCAAAAGCTCAATCCGCCTATGCGGAGATCCTGGAAGCCTTGCGCAGCTATCCCGATTGTGCGGATATATATTACTACCGAGCCCTGTATTGGCTATTGGCAAAGGATACGAACAAAGCAAAGCTAGATTTCTTTAGTTCCATTGCGCTGGATAACTCTTTTGCTCCTCCCTACATGAACTTGGGGATGGTAAATCTCAACGAGAAGAACTATCCTGAAGCAGAGTTGTGGTTTGCTGCTCTGTGCAGAATAGACCCAGATAACAAGGATGCCGCCAATAACCTCGGTATAGCTTTTATCGCTCAGGGCAAAAAAGAGGATGCGCGTAAAATATGGCGTGAAATTCTAAACAAAGACCCCAATTACGAGATGGCAAGGAAGAACTTGGAATTATATGGATAGATACTATATGAAGCTGGCTATCCGCAGGGGTGAAAAATCCCGCGGGAAATGTTCGCCAAACCCTTTCGTGGGAGCTGTTATCGTAAGTAATGGCAAAATCATCGCCGAAGGCAATACCCAGGCATATGGTGGAGACCACGCGGAGATAGTGGCTTTGAAGGCTGCCGGTGAAGCTTCCCGGGGGGCAACGCTGTATGTAAGCCTGGAGCCATGTTGCCACTATGGTAAAACTCCTCCCTGTACCGATGCCATTATAAATGCTGGGATCAAGCGCGTGGTCGCTGGAATCCTGGATCCCAATCCCCTGGTGGCGGGCAAAGGAATCGCCGCTCTGCGTGCCGCCGGGATTGAGGCAGATTATGGATTCTTTGAAGATGAGATCAAGCGCCAATTGGAATATTATCTTTGTTTCATGAATAATAAGCGTCCCTTTGTCATCTGGAAAATGGCGCTTTCCCTGGATGGCAAATATGCCGCTTCAGACGGATCATCCCGTTGGATCACGAACCCGGCTTCCCGCCGTCAGGTTCACCGGTTGCGCGCAGAAGTGGAAGTGGTTCTGGCAGGCATCCGTAGCGTGAGCAAGGACGACGCGATGCTGAACGTAAGAGGGCTACGCAATGTAAAGCAACCGCTGAGAGTGATCCTGGACCCATTGTTGGAGATTGATCCCGCTTGTGCCTTGGTACGCAGCGCGAAGGAGTATCCTGCTATGATTATGTATCACAGCGCGGATCGGGATAAGATTCAAAGCTTGGAAGCTTTGGGCATGAAGTTAAAACAGGTTTCAGGAAAAAGGGACGAGCTGGATTTGGCTGAAGTAATGCAAACCCTTTGGGACATGAAACTCTATTCCGTGTTGTTAGAAACGGGTAACAGACTCAGTGAGGCATTTTGGAAAGCAAAGCTGGTGGATAAATGCGTGATCTTCTATGGAAACCAGATCCTGGGAGGCGATAAAAGCGCGCTGAAAGCTTATGATCGCAAGAACATCGATCGTGCTCTTCAGCTTAGTGGCATCACAGTTCGTAAGCTTCAGGATAATGCGATGATCATGGGCTATCCGATCTGGTAAGCTGGGTTTGGTATGATAATCCAATCCATTAGTAATGCAATAGTTAAGAGCATAGATATTAATAGTTACTTGTATTGAGCAAATCATCATCTGTACCGGTTAAGCCAGAACGGAAACGGGAAAATCCTGATGTAGTGCACATTTTTCTTGACGGAAAATAATATCGCCAGAAATATAGCCCGTACTCTGTAATCATTCACGATAGCATATGCATAGGTTTATGGCAGGTCAGTTTGCCAATCCACAAATAATCACAAGCGAGGTTAGAGCCGTGAAAGACGTATTCCAAATCCTGAATCAGATAGACGGTGGAATTGTATTGGATGCCGCCACGGGCAAGGGTGAGTTCATCAACACTTTAAAGCAATATCTCAAAAGCTTCACTCGGATCATCGGAGTAGATTCTTCGGAGAAAAGTGTAGCTTATGCGCAGAAGGTGTTTCCTGAAAACAACGTAGAGATATATCGCATGAACCTTGAGGACCTGCAATATGACAACGGGTATTTTGACACTGTATGCACATCAAACTCCCTGCATCATTTCAAGAATCCCGACCTCGTGTTTTCCCAGATGCTACGGGTTCTGCGCGAGGACGGCAATTTTATCCTTACGGAAATGTATGCGGATGGACCTCAGAGCCCACCTCAACGGACCCACATCATGATGCATCATTGGATAGCCAAGGTGGATAGCTTGTGTGGGATCTATCATGGCAGCACATTCACCAAAGGCGAAATACTGGGCATGGTGGAGAAGCTCCCGCTGACGGAGATTAAGGTTACGGATTTTTACCCTGAGACGGATGATCCCAAAGATCATAAAACCAGCCTAGGACTCGTCAAAGGCTGTCAGGATACCATTAAAAGACTTGAATTGATGGGAAAGCAAAGTGAACTTATTCAAGAAGGCGAGATGATAATTTCACGGATCGGTGAGATTGGTTTTGCTGGTGCGTCCCGTCTGTTGATTACAGCCAAGAAACACTAAGGAGATAGATAATGTTAATCGAAGACGATCTTTTTGCAATGACTCAAGCCCAGCTAACCAAGCTGGCGAAAAAAATGTCCATTCCAAGTTATTCACAATATAAAGGCACAGAGCTGATCTTTAAAATGCTGGAGTTTCAAGCCGCGCAGGAAGGGCTTGCGTTTGTAACCGGTTGTTTGGAGATCATGGAGGATGGCTTTGGATTCCTCAGATTTCCGAACAATAGCTATCTTCCAGGAAAAGACGACGTATATGTATCTCTTACGCAGATCCGCAGATTCAACTTGAAAAACGGTCATATGGTCTCCGGGCCGGTGCGCTCTCCCAAAGAAGGGGAAAAATACTATGCCCTCTTACGGGTGGAAGCGGTAAACTATATGTCTCCTTCCTACCTTGCAGAGATGCGTAGCTTCGATGAACTCACTCCCTACTACCCCACCGAGAGGCTGAACCTGGAGTTTGATCCCGAAAACGTAAGCACCAGAATCATCAACCTCTTCACTCCCGTGGGCAAGGGTCAGCGTGGCTTGATCGTGGCAGCTCCCAGAACCGGTAAAACCACGCTTTTGCAGGATATCGCAAATGCCATCTTAAGTAATCATCCGGAAGTGTATCTCATAGTTCTGCTGGTGGATGAACGCCCGGAAGAGGTAACCGAAATGAAGAAGGTTCTTAAGCCAGGCAACAGCGAAGTGATCTCCTCCACCTTCGATGAATCTCCTAAAAATCATACAAATGTAGCAGAGATAATCCTGGAAAAATCCAAACGCATGATCGAATTGGGTCAGGATGTAGTAATCGTTTTGGATAGTATCACGCGGCTTGCCCGGGCTTACAACAATATCACCCCATCCAGCGGAAAAGTGCTATCTGGTGGTATCGACGCCAACGGTTTGATCAAACCCAAGAAGTTCTTTGGTGCCGCGCGTAATACCGAAGAAGCGGGGAGCCTTACTATTATAGCCACCGCTCTAATCGATACTGGCTCCAAGATGGATCAGGTGATCTTTGAAGAGTTTAAAGGTACTGGAAATATGGAATTGGTTCTGGATCGCAGCATCTCGGATATGCGCCTCTACCCTGCGATAGATCTGGTAAAATCCGGTACTCGGCGTGAAGAACTCCTGCTTACTAAAAACGAGATCAACCGGATGTATGTATTGCGTAAGTATCTAAAAACAATTAGCCCCATCCAGGGCATCGAGACTCTGCGCAAACAAATGAAAGCTTCTAAGAGTAACGATGACCTGTTGAACTCGATGAGCAACTAAATGGAACTAACTGCTCCCGGCGGCGATCTTGCCAAAGTAAAAAAAGCCATAGATTTTGGCGCGGATGCTGTATATTGCGGTTATCACCTGTTTGGTTTAAGAGCCACGGCAGGTAATCTGGATTACGATGAACTCCTAGCTGGGATAGATTACGCTCACAAGCATAACGCAAAACTGTATCTTACGTTAAACGCATATCTCAGGAATTCGGATTATCCTGCACTAACGGATTTTCTTAAGAAGCTGATATCCAGCGGGATAGATGCTGTGATTGTATCAGATCCCGGTGTGTTTGAGCTTGTAAAAGAAGTAACCAATATCCCCATTCACATCAGTACCCAAGCGAATATTACCTCAATCTCTGCAGCCAAGTTCTGGCACGAAAAGGGTGCTAAGCGCATCGTGATGGCGCGAGAACTAAGCTTCCGCGAGATCACCGAGATCCGGCAAGCCTTGCCAGATCTGGAGCTGGAGTGCTTTGTACATGGTGCGATGTGTGTCGCATATTCCGGGAGATGTCTCTTAAGCGCATATTTCAACCGTCGCAGTGCAAACAGCGGTGCATGTACTCAGGTCTGCCGCTGGAAATGGGCACTTACCGAAGAGGAGCGTCCCGGAGAGTATCTTCCCATCGAAGAAGATGCTTATGGTAGCCATATTCTTAGCTCCAAGGATCTGAACCTGTTGGAAAGGATTCCGCAATTGATGGCATCCGGGATTCATGCGGCAAAGATCGAAGGCAGAATGAAGAGCGAATACTATGTGGCTCAGGTTACAAGGATTTACAAGCAGGCGATGAGCACTCCGGCTGCGGATATTACCTCTTGGCTACGCTTGAGATCGGAGCTGGATAAAGTGTCTCACCGTCCATATTGGGAAGGCTTCTATGATTTTGAGGATCAATCCGCAGGAATCGTGGAACCAGATAGTATTAAGGCATATATCTCAGAAAGTGAGTATTGTGGAAACGTAATTGCACATGAAGACGGATGCATCGTCTTTGACGCGCTTACCAAGATATCCTGTGGCGATACTCTGGAGATAATCTTTCCCCAGATGGACGATGATCAACTACTGAAGGTAGAAAGTATTTATGACGACGATAAAAACTCTGTGGCAAACACACGCCCCAATGCCAGATTCCGGATACCCGTTCCCTTCGAGAAGGGAACCGGAGGTCTCATCCGCCGATGCATAAAACCATCCTGATTCTGATTCTCCTGGTCTTTGGAACTCTATTTGCACAGGTACGCAAAGAATTTGTTACCTTGGAAGAAAACTACCACTCAGGGAAATTGAACGAAGCGCGGCAACAACTAAAGAACCTTAAACCAAACAAAGACGAAGAACGGGCTTTGGTTCTATATTACGATGCCATGCTTAAGAAGGATCGTAGCGATGCGCTGGCATTACTGATCTCGTGTACTCAGAAGTATCCCAAAACTCATCATGGGCAATTGGCAATGCTGGAAGCAGCCAAACTTCACATTCTGGAGCATGATATGACGCAGGCACAAACTCTGCTAAGAGGTATTAGTTCTGCGGATATCGTGGAGCGTTTTTATTGGTTGGCAGTCACGTTTTATTGGCTGGAGGACTACTCTGCGGCTATTGCCAATGCCGAGAACTACAGCCGTCTGAATCCCAACGGCAAGGAGATCGAAAACACTCTGCATCTGATAGCCGATTCTTACATCGGTCAAAAGAAATATCAGAGCGCGGTATCTACCCTAAATAAAGTAAGCCGCCTCAAGGATTACGACAGGCAGTATTATTTCTATAAACTTGGGCTCGCGCATGAACTAAACAACAACTCCAAGGATGCTCTCAACTCGTTTCGAGAAGGCTATGAGCTGGATAGATATTCCCAGATCGCGTTTCAGATCGAAGAAAGCTTGTTTGCTCTACGCACCAGAGCGCCCTCGCTGGATTTGAGCTTTTTGTATCCCTATAAACCTTTGGAGATCGTAGCCGATACTACTTTGGTAGTTTCCGGAACTGAACCGGAAGAACAGGTAGAAACTCAGTTGCTACCCCAAACCAGCGCTTCTCTTCCCCAGCTTCCTCCTATCGACAATAGCAAACCCATCAAGATCAGTGCCAAACCGAACACAGGTTTTTATCTGCAAGCTGGCAGGTTTTCCGTGGAACCAAATGCAGAACGTTTGAGCCGCAGTATCCGCGGCATGAATATCCCCGCGCAATACTATGAGGATCGTAGCACTGGCCAGGCAACATGGGTGGTGCTGGCAGGTCCTTTCGATAATCGGGAGGAAACGGATCGAGCCCGCAACCTGCTTATGGGCGGTGAAATCAACAGCTTTATCGTGCAATATTAAATGGATAAAACCAAGCTCACTCCGATGCTACGCCAGTTTTATCAGGTGAAGGAAGCGCATCCCGACAAACTGATCCTGTTCAGAATGGGCGATTTCTACGAGACATTCTTCGATGATGCCGTCACCGCTTCCAAAATCTTGAATATTACTCTCACCACACGCAATAAAAATGACGACGATCCCATCCCCCTTGCGGGATTTCCCTATCACGCGCTGGACAACTATCTGGATAAATTGATAAAGAGCGGACTGAAAGTAGCCATTTGCGAGCAAACTGAGGATCCCAAGAAAGCGGTGGGGTTGGTAAAACGAGAAGTAACCGAGATCATCACTCCCGGAGCTGTGTTGGATCAGAACCTCCTGGAGGGACACAACAATGTGTTTCTCAGTGCCCTGTATCGAGCAGACAAGGGTAAACCCTGTGGCTTAGCTCATCTGGATCTCTCCACGGGTGAATTCTTCTTTACGGAATTGCCAGAACCGGATGTGGCAAATGAACTTATGCGCATGAGACCAGCGGAGATCTTGGTAAAAAGCACGGAAGACGAAACGTGGATAAAAAGCCTGGGATTGGAGTTTTCACCCACGATCAGCATCTTCGATGATTGGAGATTCCAACCCGCGGAGGCTAAGGACTTGCTGAAAAAGCACTATGGAGTAAGCAGTCTGGAAGCTTTTGGGGCGCATAATCACCCCGCAGGAGCTACCGCGGCGGGAGCGGCTCTGGCTTATGTGATGAGTCTTTACCAGGTGCCGCTCACCCATATTACTGGCCTCAGGTATTTTTCGATCTCGCAATATATGCAATTGGACGAGATCAGCCGCCGAAATCTTGAGCTTATCCGCAGCATCCGCTACGGAAGCAGGCACGGAAGTTTGCTGAGCGTGATCGATCAAACTCAGACACCGATGGGCAGCAGGTTGTTGCAGCAATGGGTTTTGAACCCATTGATCGATCTTCCACAGATTCTAGTCCGACAGCAATATATCTCGGCTTTCCTGCAAAAAACCCCGTATCTGAAAGATCTGAGAATGTCCTTGAAGGAAATCGGAGATATCAGCAGGATCGTATCGCGCTTAGGTTCACTTAGAATCAACCCTAGGGAATTGTTAGCGTTACGCAGTTATTTGATAAGTGCCAGAAGGATCAAGGAGCAGCTTCAGCAGTTCGAGGAAATACTCTTTGCGAGCTGGATATCTGTTTTGGATACTTTCGTGGATATCGAAAGCATGATTGATCGTGCGATATCAGAGAACCCACCGCTTACGATTACCGAAGGCGGAATCTTCCGCAAGGGTTATCAAGATGATCTGGATGAGCTGATGGAGCTTGTGCACGATGGCAAAAGTTGGATCGCTCGTTTGGAAGAGGACGAGAAACGCAAGACCGGGATCCCCAGCCTGAAAGTAGGCTACAACAGAGTGTTTGGATACTATATCGAAGTAACCTCCACGCACAAAAGTAAAGTGCCGGATTATTATATTGCCAAGCAGACTCTTGCCAATGCCGAGCGATATATCTCGCCCCGATTGAAGGAATTTGAAGCCAAAGTGCTTTCCAGCGAAGAGAAGATCAAAAGCCTGGAGTATGAACTATATAAAGACTTACGGATGCAATTGGCAACGCATCTCCCCCGCTTGCAAAAACTTAGCGATATCATCGCGGAAATCGATGTCTTCAGCTCTTTGGCATTTCTGGCATGGCAAAACCATTATACTCGCCCCGTGTTTACCGACGCACGAGACTTGCAGATCGAAGCTGGAAAACATCCTGTGATCGAGAAACTGATGGGTGAGGCGGAGTTCATCCCCAACGATACTACCTTGGATTATCCAGATACACTTGTGGCACTGATCACGGGGCCGAATATGGCTGGTAAATCCACATATTTAAGACAAGTGGGGCTTCTGGTGATCCTTGCTCAAATGGGCAGTTATGTACCTGCCAAAAGTATGCTCCTGCCGATCTTCGACCGAGTATTTACCAGAGTGGGTGCTTCGGATAACCTTGCTCAAGGACAAAGCACTTTTCTGGTGGAGATGATCGAAACGGCAAACATCCTAAACTCCGCAACGCCGCAATCCCTGATTCTTCTGGATGAGATCGGGCGGGGCACTTCTACCTTCGACGGGCTGAGTCTTGCTTGGGCGATAATCGAACAGATCCAGAAGCAGATCAAAGCTCTTACGCTCTTTGCCACTCATTATCACGAACTCACGGAGCTGGAAAACATCTATCCGGAGATCAAAAACTATAATGTAGCGGTGAAACTGTATAACGAGCAGATGATCTTCATCCGGAAGATCGAGCGAGGTGGAGCGGATCAAAGCTATGGCATACAAGTGGCACGTCTGGCGGGAATTCCGAATAAAGTAATCCGCCGCGCGCAGGAGATACTGAAGAATCTTGAAGAACACGAGATAAGCCCGCAAGGTCTCTCTGCCAGCCTGCGTAAAAAATTGAATTCTGGGGCTCCACAACTGGAGATCTTCGAAGTGATGATCGATAAAGCAAATGAACACGAACACATCCTAGACAAAATAAAGGAAGTGGATCTGGAACAGACCAGCCCGATATCGGCATGGCAACTACTTCTGGATCTGCAAAAAGAAATTTTGGGAGAATCATGACTCGCAATATCAGCATTTTAGTAATCCTCTTCAGCCTATTCTCTTGCGCTGGACCTCGCAGAGATTCAGCTGGCATAATAAATTCCCAGCGCATTTCACAGGCAGATTTTATCCGCTCCCTTCAGGGACACACCGCAAATTTTCAACTAGAGAAAAAGCGGATGCCAAATGCCGACGAAAAGGTGGCATTATTCAATGAAACCTGGAAGAACATAGCTACCCATGTAATCCTCAAAGAGCAGTTCAAGCGACACCACATCGAAGTTACACCCCAGGAAGTGATCGACAGCTTGATGACGAACATTCCGGGATACTATCGCAACAGCGCCTCCCTGCAAGTAAATGGCACCTTTGACCCAGAACTGTATTACCAATCCGTGCGCTACGATAGTCCGGTGAACATGGCAAACGTGCGGCGTAACTATTACGAATACTATGTTCCGGTCCAGAAATTGAAGGCAAGCTTGATTGAAGATGATCTGAGAGATAAAAGAAAGATCAGTACCATCGCTGAGATTAGCACCAGTAAAGCAGATTTCGACCTTGTGATCTTCGATCCCTCTCAGATGGAACCGATCGTAAGTGAAAGCGAGATTGAGGCATATTACCAGAGAAACCTTGAGCGCTTTGCCATGGATCCATATTACTCTCTAGAGTATATTAGCATACCTGTGAACGCAAATCAAAACGACTTTCTTTTCACCAAGGCCGTAACGGATAGCATCTACGAACAGATTGTGGCGGGTAAAAGCCTGGAAACTGTGCAAATGGAACGCAGCGAACAGCTGCCTGGAATCAAACTTCTGGAACCCGGATTTGTGCGCGTGGATAACATCGATGAAGAAGCTCTTGCCGTCTTGGAACCCTTGCCGGATAATTCTCACAGTAGGCCCATCGCCATCGGTGGTGGGTATCACATCTACCAAAAACTGCAACGTACAAAATCCATGATGAGCTATCGCGTACTCCAGATTCCACCGATCATCTCGCAGAATTCGATCAACAATCAATATGAGAATGCGCTAAGTACCATCGGTCTTGCCCGCACCATTGGCACCGATGAAGCTGCTGCAGAACTGGATCTTGAGCTTCATAAACACAGGAACCTTAGCGTGACAGATCTCTGGTATAGCGATAAACTTGTGGTGGATAGAGTAAATGCACAATTGATGGATTTCAAAAGGGGTGACTTTCTGAATCCCGTATATTCCCCCATTACCGGTAGTTGGCTGGTGATCAAACTAACCGAGAATACTGTGAACAGAGTGTATCCACTGGCTGAAGTGCGCGAGCAAATCATCCCAGAAATTACCCAGAACCGGCAGAAAACAATGGCTGAACAAAATGCTCGCAACTGGTTGAGGGACAATCCGCAGCTAAGGGTTGTGCCGGGCAGGGATCTATATCTTAGCTATAATAATGCTGGAATCGACAGTCAATATCAGGGGAGCTCCTTGGAAATGGTGTATCTGAACGCCATGCGTCGATATATCAATAAGCAAGCCCCAGTGGTTCAATCGCTGGGAAATGTGCAAGTGATCATGCTACCTCGGGCTTACTACCCTCAGAAGAACCAGAAGGCAGATCCACGTTTGTTAAAGAAACTCTATACTCGCCAGTTACCTCCCGACTGGTTCGATTCTTGGATGCAGGAGCAACACAAGAAAGCACGCATTCAGATCTTCGTAAAACCATGAACGATCAATTGTTTATGCAAGTAGCCTTGGACGAGGCGAGGCTTGCCGCAGCGGAAGATGAGATTCCAGTGGGAGCCTGTTTGGTGAAAGGGGCTGAGATATTGCTGCGCGATCACAATCGGAGCCGGCAACTGGATAATCCGCTGGCTCATGCGGAGAAGTTGATCCTGGATAAAGCGCAGGAGATGGGGCTTAAGTATCTGCAGGATTATACATTGTATATTACATTGGAGCCGTGTCTGATGTGTAGCGGAGGGATAATCCTGGCGCGGGTAGGCAGAGTTGTGTATGGTTGTTCGGATCCCAAAGCAGGCGCGGCAGGATCAATCTACCAGAGTCTATTGGACAAGAGCTTTAACCATCATCCGATCCTGAAACGCGGAGTTCTTGCATCAGAATGCGCTTTGACCTTGACAGATTTCTTCAAAAAAAAACGTTGAACATGATGCGGAGAGTTGCCGGAGCGGTTGAACGGGGCGGTCTCGAAAACCGTTGTATCCTCACGGGTACCCAGGGTTCGAATCCCTGACTCTCCGCCACCTATTATGATACCTGCACCCGTATTATCCCAAGCCTGCTCCCTGTTCGGGTTACCTAACAATGTCCAATTCTTTGCCAAAAGTCATGAGCATTCGCGAAGCGAGATCTGGAAAACAGGTAATCATCTGCTTAAGATCACTCCTATCTGCCATAAAGATGAATGCCTCGAATTATCAGAAAGGATACGTTTTGCGCGTTTTCTTACCTCACATGGAGTTCCTTGCCAGAGTTATGTTCTATCGCTCAAGGGGCAGGAACTGGAGATCATCGCCAATAATGAGGATACTTATCTTTGCCAGTGTTGGCTATACATCGGAGCGATAAAGGTGGTGGATGCTCACCCAAAGGAACTGAGAACATTCTATCAGGAATGGGCAATGCTTCTAGCTAGGACTCATAAGCTCTCAAAGCTGTATAATAGTAAACACTCCGTTACCTGGTTGGATGAATGGACTCAATCCTACCAAATGATTTGTGATGCAGAGGTCAAGAAGTGCTTTAGAAATCTGCGGGATGAACTAAAAGGTCGGATAGCTGGCACGGATAACTTCGGATTCATTCACAACGACGCTCATCCCAAGAACATCCTGATTTCCGAAAAAGGATTGTGTTTAATAGATTTTGACCGAGCTTGCAGGCACTTCTATATCGCAGATATCGCTAATGCCATCTATAGCGAGTATTCCAGAATCGGGTTCCACTCCATGCACAAGGGTGCTTTCAAGCTAATGCCGGAGATCTTTCTGCGTCCATTTATAAACAGTTATCTGGCGCATTATCCTCTACCCCAAAAGGATCTCGAGGATATTGAGCTGTTTATCCTTTATCGATCGATAGTGATGTTTGGTATCTTCTATCAAGAGATTCTTAGGTATGATCCCCAATACTTGGCTGTCTTTCGCGAAAACATCATTCAAAGACGGCACTTCTTGTATACATCTCTCACGGATTTTATTTACTGAAGATCCGCCATTGCCAATTGCCCAGAGCCGTTCCGGGTACGTTCATTCTTGATAATGCATCAAGACCCAATATATCTTGCATGGGAAAGATCATTCTTTGGCAGGCTGATTGATCGGCAATTCTCAGCATAATATCGGCAATGTTATTACTTTCCGGAGCTATGCCATCAAGATAGCGCTTGCAATACTCAATCATATTTTGGCGCGAGGATGAATTTGGGGGGAGATCATCCCACCATCCCCTTGTAGTATTGTTATCGTGAGTGCCGGTATAGATCAAGCGATCCGTGGGATACTCTGTTACAATAGGCACGCTTTCTTCGAAACAAAACTGCAACACGATCATTCCTGGCAAACCAAGCTCATCGCGGATCCTGCAAACATCGGGATTTAATATTCCCAAGTCTTCAGCCACAAATCTATCTGTCCCCAAAGTATCCCTTAATCTGGCAAAGAACTCTTCAGGTAAAGCTCTCACCCATGAACCATTTGCCGCTGTCTCAGGAGCTACACCCAGTGGACAGGGCACTTTCCAGAAGTTGACATAGCCGATGAAATGATCCAAGCGCAACATATCCATATACTGCAAGGAATGGGCAATGCGATCAATAAATAGCCGGAAATCATCACGCTTAAGACGTTCCCAGAGATAGGTGGGGTTTCCCCAGAGCTGCCCACCTTCTGCAAACGCGTCCGGAGGAACGCCAGCCATGCTCAGCCTGTTTCCGTTTTCATCAAGATCAAACAAGCTCTGAAATGCCCAGACCTCCGCGCTCTCGTAACTGAGATACAAAGGCAGATCTCCAAAGAGGATAATGTCCAGTTCGTTTAATTTCGCTTTTAGGCGCGATAACTGGTCCCATACAATCGCTTGCAAAGCTGCAGCTCTTTGGACATAAGGATCATCTGCACACTGATCAAAGAGATCATCACTAAAAGTGCGGTGTTGGGCATCCCAAGTGAACCATTCAGAGTTTCCATATCGGTGGCATAGCCATATAAAACACAAGTATGGTTTGAGCATCTCAGCATGCTCATCGATAAACCCTTTAATCCAGTATTGGGCAAGATATCGCTCTGCCGCCAGGCGGTGCATGGCGTCTTTTGCCTTATACACAGAGGGGTAGTCAACCCTGTCGCTTTTGGGCAGACGGATTAGTTCGGATTCTCTTAACCAACCGTCAGCAACCAGAAGTTCTGGACTGATGAGATATTCATTCAGCGCAAATGCAGAGACCGGGTTGTAGGGAGAATCTCCATATCCAGGCAGATTCAACGGTAGAATCTGCCAGACATTGTGACCATTCTGCTGAAGATATTCCGCAAACCGATATGCCGCTGGCCCCACATCACCTATACCAAACTCTGTTTCCAGGCTGGAAATATGCAGAAGCACTCCGCTCTGTTTCATTTGCTACTCAGGGCTTGAATAATGCAAAGCTCAAGTGCCATGGTTTTATCCATCACGCTACTTTTAAGTTTGTATTCAGTATCCAGCAAGATCTCAAAGATATTCTCCAAGTTTTTCACATCATACTTTCGAGAGAAATCCAGATACTCCTTACGCTGGCTGATAAAGACTTCCGTAAGGTGCTTCTGATTAATCTCCATGTCTGAAACATGCTGTTCCCTTAGAAGAAGTATTTTGTATAGAATCATGAAGAATCTGCTGATTCCAAAGAAGATGCGCAGAGGTTCGGTATCTGTCTCCAGCATCAGAGCGATGGATTCTAAAGCATTTTTACACTGTCTGTTTCCCAAAGCCCGCAAGAAATCGATCTGAGTTCCCGCCCGTGATCCGCTTAGGCTGGTAAGAACATCGCTCTCATTGATCTGCTTCCTGTCTCCGATTAGGAGCAAGACCTTCTCAAGTTCATTGGCAACGCTAAGATAATCAAGTTCGGTGCGGGAAGTAAACTCGACAATCGCTTTTGGTGCCATTAACTTGCCTCGGAGCTTGAGTTCATTCATCAGCCAATTGCGGATTTCACTGGCAAATTTGGGAGGATTGCAGGGGATAATCTTGCAGTTATCTTTAATCTTTTTCCAGTAATTGAACTTGGCGTCGGTCTTCTCTGTAACAATGATGAGAGTCTGAATCTCGGACGGAGCTTCGAAATAGGAAGCGATTATCTCAAGTTCTCGCTTGGGGAATTTCTCACAGTTCTTGATGACCAACAGTTTAGCGGAGCTGAAGATGGTGAATGTGTCCAAGTGTTCTTCCAGAACTCCACCTCTTACCTCATCGGCATAGATAAGAACACTATCCAAATCCTGAGTTCCGGATAGAGTCTCACGTATCCGGCGCAAATAACTATCGATCAGCCATGCGTCGGTGCCCATCAATAGAAAGTTCTCACCCAGCTTCGCGGTAGTGGTATCAAAAGGCGGGGGCTCTGGATTATATGCCATTAAGACATCACAAAGTAACTAATTGCTATTGAAGCAATGAACCACAGATAAAAGGAGAAATATTTCAGTGAACCAGCTTGAATCAGGCGGATGAGGAAGGCAATTATCAAGTATCCGCTGATAAACGAAGCCACAAATCCACTTATATAAAGATGCAGCATCGATGTTTCCAGGTTTATGAAGCTGGAATACTCCTGCACATTTGCCGCGAGAATAGCAGGAATGGATAAAAGAAAAGAGAAATGGGCTGCATCCTTGCGTTTTATCCCGCAGAAAAGTGATGTTGCGATGGTTGTTCCAGATCTACTGATACCGGGAATAATGGCTACCCCTTGCGCGAGACCGATGATCACAGATTTGATGAAACCGATGTTTGAAGCAGGAATTGAAGCATTCTTGACATAATCAGACACGAAGATAATGATTCCGGTGATGACCAACATGACAACCACGAACAATGGATTCTGGTAAGCTGCTTTCAGAAGGTCTTCGAAGATAACGTAAAAGACACCTGTAGCCAGAGTGGAGATGATAAGATACATAATCAAAGCTCTGTTTTTGCGATGTGTTTCTCCGTCCAGACTTGCCTTCCAGCTAAACATTGATGCAATAAGTTCCCAGATAAGTTTACGGAAGAATATCAACACTGCAAGGAGTGTGCCAAGATGCATAAACACTTCGAAACTGATATCACTACCTGTTTCGATGCCAAACAGATGCTGCGCCAGCACCAGATGTCCAGATGAACTTACCGGAATAAACTCCGTAAGTCCCTGGATCAAACCTAAAACAATCGCTTGCAAAATGTTCATAAAATCTCCGGAAGATTGCGCTCTCCGATTCCGGAAAGCGGAACTAAGGTGAATCCGGCCTTTTTTAGCCGATTAACAAGGCTCTTCAGATAATCCAGCTTCTCCTGATTATGACAGTGGGAAATAGCGATAATATGTTGCCGGTTGTTTGCAAGCTGGATGATCTGGTTTATTTTTGCTTCCATGGTGGATTGACTTATGTTAGGGCTATCCAGAAACAAATCGTTTCTGAATGCACGGATATGTGACTTCTGGGCGGTCTGATATGCCACTGATACGTTTGTAGTACGGCTATCCAAGAATACTTTATCATGCCGTTTAAGGGTGTTCATCACCACTTGCATCACATCCGGGTCTGTAGTGGCAAGACTTCCCATGTGATTATTGATTCCAATACAATCCGGCATTTTATTGATGAAACCAGATAATTGCTTTTCTATTCGATCTTCTTTATGTTGCACCAATATGGCATTTTTGCCGGGATTTACACGCGGATAGCCGATGGGTTCCATAGGTACATGGATAATGGTATCTCTGCCCTGGGCTGTAGCTCTTTGCATTGTACTGATGCTATTAGCTTCTTCCGGAAAAATGGCAAACACAATCTCTTTATCCAACTCGAAGAAGCCATCCAAAAGCTTACCTCCGATTGCTCCAAAATCGTCGACAACGATAGTAATTGTTTTCTGCACTTGACTATCCTTATAGACTGATGAATCGTGCCTCAACTCCAGTTCGTAACGTTCTGTGATGCCTTCTCTGGCGAATAACAGAGTTTGTCTACTTCTGGTATCCATACCTTTGATGAGCTTGGCTCCGGCATTTTCCATCTCACCCTTGAAGATCATGTTCGCATATGTAAGATCCATCTGCGAGCGATCTATGGGTATGGAATACTGTACCAGATTATCTTGCTTACGTCTGCGGAGGTTGTTTTGGGGAACTCCCAGTTTTTCGGAAGCACCGCGTACCACCAAATCCAGCTCTGTTTCGCCAGTTTTCGGTTTGACCACCGCAGGAGTTTTTACTTCCGGGGGTTGAGCTACGGTAGCTTCATCTAAAATAGTATCGGTTCTACGGGTTACTTTAGTAGGCGCTTTTTCCTGGACGGCAAGCTCGGATTTCTCTTGTTTTTTCTTAGTTTCCCTTTTTGCGGTACGCTCAGTGATTTCCTGAACTACCAGCTTCTCCAGATCCTGGGGGGCTGGCATGGGTTCACGAATCAAAGCCCACATAATCAGAACAGTAGTGAGCCCGGCAAGCAGGTATAACCCAAGTCTGGGCCTGCTACGTTTTATCTTTTTGGTTTTTCTTTTCTTCTTTAGAGGCTTAGCTTTGGGCATTTGTCACCTGCTTCAGGCGCATCGGATGCAATGGAGTAACCAGCATCTGTGCCAGATGAATAATTGGGTAGAACAACAGATTGGAAAGCATAAACGCTGCGAACAGCATAAAGACATTGTAGAAGACACTGCCCACTCCGGAGACAGGCAAGAGCTCGATATTTAGTTTAAGTCCGCTGAGAGTTGTAAGATACACCAGTAAAGGACTCAGAATATAGTAAATTACGATCTGATACATCCGTACAGCCAGAACAATTAAAACTACCAGAATTGCAGAATACTTCAGAGCTGCAATTGGATTCCGTTTGATCCAAGCCAGGCAATAGCATTCGCATCTGCCAACATCATATCCCCGCTGTCGTAAAGGCAGTAACCACATATGCCGGACATAATATGCTAAGATTAGCACAATGGTGAAACCCCGGAAGGTGATCCATATCCCTCGATTCAGAGGAAGATTTATAGCATAGAAGTAACTGAGAAACTTGGTAAACACATAGAATACCATCAACACCATCAGAGTAATGAAGAGATACAGATGCAGCTTGATGATGTAATCGAAGAACTCGTTCATTCTATTCGGAAAGAGTTTATGGGGTCCTTCAAACAGACTCGTGTATATCTTTAGAATCATAAAACCTACATACACAAACATGATAAGGTACATTACCAAAGGCAGATAGTGGATGCGCAATTGAAACAGGGAAGTAAATGCCCAAAGCAGGCTGGTGCTTGATAACCAATAAAACAACGAACCGGAATCCATAAACACCTGTATTCCATTATAGTTGGAACACATTGCTTTTAAGATTGCTCTGAGAATCATCTGCAGTTTGTGCAAGACAATATCCTAAAACCTGTGGTAGATTCCCGCTGTAATCGAGAAGCCCTGATTGGGAAGTGTTCGATAAGGACGGATTGACGCTCCAAGAATGTTTTCCAGCCTGAGATATATTTGATCATATCTACCAAAATCGTATCTGCCTTCCAAGCTTAAATCCACCACTTCGGGCAGATCTCGTTGCATGTGGTCTACTGCGAAAAAAAGTTGATTCAGCTCCAGTTCTCCCCCATAAGGATATGATTCATAAGTGATTTGGGACTCTGCCGCTAATAAGGGCTGGTAGGGCGCGCGAATCCAGTTCTGATCGCTAAGATAAGCTAGGTTCAAGGATAGGGTTTGATCAAACACGATGGTTCCCTGCCCGAAGCTCGCGGATATCGTGCTGTTATTCGAAAAAACATCGGTCGCGGCTATTCCCGGTAGTTCCGGATTAATGCTTGTTACAGGATTTAATTCCTGTACTGCCAGCTGAGTTCTATTTTCTAGCATAAATGTTCTTAGAAAGGATTCTTGAGTAGTTGGCTGAAAATCTTCAAGTCTGAAGCTGATATTAATAGGGATCAGCGTATGTTTTAGCTTGTTACCCTTACTCTTCAAACCCACCCATCGATATTTTTCTAAAAGAGAATCATAAGTGTTTCGAACAAAGATCGGGTTGTTGCTGACGCTAAACTGTTGATCTATATCCGTTATATACCGCCATACAAAGCCGGGTACGGGCAGGAAGTTTTCCCCATCAAACATAATGTGCAGGCTGGCTTTCTCAAGGAAGTTCACCGGAGTTTCGATGTAGCTTTGCCAGACGGAATTGTCTGTACTTAGAAGAATGCGGTTCCCCCAATCAACATCCGGAAACCTGAAGGTGCTCTGATGGTTCAAATCCATTCCCCAAGTATCCAAGCCTTGGCTCATATTATTTTGTTTGATTCCATAAACCGTGAATCCCGTAGAAACGCGATCCACATCATAACCAAATGCCTTGTACTGATCTTTATAAGCATATAGTTCTGCAGAACCGTATTCGCTGTTGAGATTCTTGCCATCGGAATTGTAGTACTTGAGAAATGTAGCAATATCTTCTCCTGACAAGGTGAGAAAGTTCCCCCGGGCTTGAAAGTGATTTGAAATCAAATTACCCTTGGGTGAAGATAAAGACATCCCCGCACCCAGAGAACGGATTTGCGCATTGATCCCGATATATCTATACTCGGCATCCAGTGCCATTCTACTTTTTGCCTCGGCATGAAAGTAGTGGCGAACAGGGTTCTTCAATAAGGTTATCTCCCCTACCTGCGGGCTGGGTAGGCTAGTTGGTAGAAAAGCACTGATACTATCTCCCGGAAGACTATCATGGGTGTAGGGTAGGGCTTTTTTGTAGAGATAGATCTTTACTTGGCTTTCCCCGGTTACTTCCAGGTCAGGCAGAACATGAATCTGAGCGGCAATTTGAATCGCGAAGGACAGCAGGATCAATAGCAGAGTACTCCTCATTCCGGAACCTCCTCCAGCAATTCATTTAGAGAGTTCAGATGCTCTTCGGAGAGTAGTTTTGCATTGTCCCAAAGCTGCATTTTAGCTTCATTATGTGCACCCATTTCCCAATATGAAAGGATCGTGTAGTAAGCTACATATTCTTGAATATCCGGATAGTCCGGGAATAGCATGCTGATCTTTCTGAGTTCTTGAATGGCGGTATTATACTCTGATTGTTCGTACAAAATCTGAGCTTTGTAGAAAAATGCAAGAGCGTGATCGTGGGTGTTTAGGCTCTCGTTTATCACGATGTCCGCCAAGGCTTCAGCTTCTTCAAAGTAGGATTTGGACATCAGATACTCAAGCCTCAGCATTTGTGCTTCCGGTACTTCGGGAATGTAGTGCAATCCCTTTTCCCAGATCACCTCAAAATCTTGATACCCTGCTGCTACAGAGGCTTTGAGCGCTTTATACCAGAGCTCAGCTTCCGGTTGAAGATCCAGTGCGTCCACAAATTTTTGTAGCGCATCTTGGTAGTTATTCGTTAGAACGTCCACTTCTGCCCAAGAGACCAGAGCTTGGAGATCCAGAGTATCCGAATACAAGGTGCTCAATAAGGAATCAGCCCGGTGGTATTCGTTCAGATTGATCAAGCTTTCTGCCATTAAAAGTTCGATTTCGGTTCGTTTATGATCAGGAAAGCTTTGCCGCAAAGCTTCTGCTTCTGCCAAAACATCTGCCCATCTTTGCTTACCAGCATAGAGTTTGGTAAGTAGAAATGTTAGCTCAAAGCGCACATATTGGCTGTTGAAGCTATCCGTCATATCAGCTAGTTCATTAGCGGGCAGAGGATCTCTTATGCGGGATAGAGAAAGCTCCAGCCCCGTAAATACTTCCCGCAAAAGCGCTTGATCCCGCGAATTGAACTCTGCTGTATTTCTGAACCTACGCAGGATGTTCATATAGTCCTGAGTGGCTTGATCATAGTTTCCCATGTTAAAATAGCTATTTGCTACATCCGCCAGAACTGGCAAGAAGTATTGAGATTCCGGGTATGTGGTAAGGAACTGGTCAAAAAGATCTAAGGCAAGATGAAAGTCCCCGGCTGAATAGGCGGATTTGGCTCCCAAATACAGATATGTATCGGGGCTTTCCTTGCCTTGAAAGAGCTCAATATACAAGCGGGAGGCTTCCGTGAAGCGCTTCATCTGATACAAGCATAACGCGCGATAACTCTTGGCTTCGCTTACTTTCAGAGCATCCTTGGAGATGTTTTCCGCTCGTTGAAACGCACTAAGGGCTTTTTCGTAATCTTTCTTTACAAAATTGATATGCCCTTCCAAAATCAAAGAATCATAGCTCGGGCTCAGCTTGGAAAGATAGGGCAACGCTTCATCATGTCGCCCAAGATAATAATATATCTGCGCTACTCTCAGGATGGCATCCGAATTGTGCGGCTCTTCCGATATTATCTCCAAAAATGCGGAGAGTGCCAGATTGTAGTTTGCCATGTAAAAATCTATCTCGGCAAGGTAGAACTTTGCGGAAGGGATATGTATGGATGACGGGTATTCGGATACCACGCTCTTAAAGGCTGTGGATGCCAAAGTATAATCCTTAGCTTCGTGGTAAAGGTATCCCAGATAATACAACGCGGTATCGCGATTTTTGCCGGCGGGATACAGGTTCAGATACCGGTTAAAAGAGTTCAATGAAGCAGATGAATCCTTTTGCTTCAACCAACTCTGAGCTATCAGAAGATCGATGTCTGCCAGAAGTAAGCGGTTTTTGCTTTCTCCTCGCGCCTGTGCAAGATACGCTAAGGCTTCGCGGTAGTCCTGCTTGGAATATAAAAAATATCCCATGGTGTACAGCTGTTCGGCTTTCAGTATATTGCTTGCGGGGCTTTGCATGAACTGAGCAAGCTGTAGCATCGCGGAAACCGGTTCTTTCTTGTAGATTATCTTCAAACGCTCAAGATAGCTTAGCACTTTTATCTCCGTGCCTGCGCTGGATACAAGTTCTGCGAAGCTTTTATCTGCAGAGCTATAATCTCCCTTACGTTCTTGCAGAAGCGCCCGGTAGAAGCTATAATACTCTCCGGAGTTATTGCTTTGTTGTAGTATCTCTTCTGCTTTAGCATAATCCTGTACGGTAAACGCTTTACGCAGACGGAGAAGCTCCACGGATGAAACGCCGTGAATCTGGAGGATGCTTTCCAGATGCTGGTCAAACTCATCCAGTCTGTTACTATCCAGAAGATGTTTGAGCCACATAACATGGCTCTTTATGAAGATGTGGCTTTGATCATTTATCTGCAACAGGAATGCTTTCGCTTCGTCCTCTTTCCCCAATTGAATAAGGACTTCCATATATTCATACTCTACTTCGGGATCAGGCTGTTCCTTAAGTGAGTTTTGATAGGATATCATAGCACTGTAGTATTGTTTGAAGCTCTTATATAGCCTTGCCCGATACAGGTTTGCGCGGGATAGCAGAAAGGTGTCTTTGGTTTCGGATTCCAGAATCTGGATCTGTTGCAAAGCTTCGCTGTTGCGCTCCAAGGCTAACAAACTTACTGCCCGATGCAAATAGATGCGATGCCTTAAGGGAAGCTCAAGATCCTCCGGTAATAGGTCGTCGTATGCTTTAAGAGCTTCTTCGTGCAAGCCTTCTTCTTGTGCCAGATCTGCCCTTAATGCTCGCAGATGGTTTTGGTAATAGCTTTGAGGATATCTTGCCAGAAAAGCATTGATCTCGTTTACTAGGCTTTCGCTTTCGCCTCTTTTATATAGCTCAGTAATGTATCTATAGGCATAATTCTCGAGGTTGCCAGGTTTGTTCGCATTAGCTGGCAAATGCGAGATGCAAAACACCCCAAGAACCAATAGCGCCGCATATATCTTGAATCTCGGCATCCAATTCTCCATTCTTATCTTTGTGTCAGGGCAATAGATTGTCGCAATCTGTCAATGGCTTTATTTAAAAGCCTCCTCTTTTCCAAACTCACGCTTAGGATCAAAGCTCTTTAGTACCCTGATATCTTTTTCGCTCAGCTGATCAAGCGTCATTCGGCAAAGTAGTTCTCCCATTCCAGGTCCCAACATGAAGCCTTGACCACACATCCCCACGGCATGGATCACGTTTTTACAGTTTTCACTTCTGCCCACAATAGGGAAGCCATCTGGAGTCATCGGATACTGTCCACGCCAGGTGCGACGTACCTTGAGGTTGCGTAAACGAGGGTAGATCTCGATCATGCGTTTGCTGCACATCGGCAGAAACTCTGAAGTAGAGCGGTTATCGATGCCCAAAATGGGTGGCTCTGGTGTAATGCAAAATACCACCTGACCCTCTATGTTTTGATAAAAATAGAAGTTAGCGCTACCTGGAGCTTTGCGCATATCAATAACCATAGGTCCAAAGAACCTCGCTACCGGCTCAGTTATTCCCGCTTCATGATTATCCGGAAACACTTGCAGATCATCGCCGATCAGAGCCCCGATTTCCCTGGCGTGATTACCTGCGGCATTGATCACAGTATGTGCTTCATAGGTGCCTGCGTTTGTAACCACATGTGTGGCTTTAGCTGATTTAGTAAGTATCTTTTGCACAGTCTCCTGAAACCGGAATTCTACTCCCGCCTTAAGTGCGTGGAAATAGAAAGAATTGGTCATTAACAAGGGCGAGCAACTTCCATCTTCCGGAGAGTAGGTGCTACCAAAAAGACCTTCCATTTTTATGCCCGGCACTATCTTGTTGTAGTCCTCTGCGCTTAACCATTGGATGTTTAAGCCAAAGCTATGTTGGATCTTCATCAGATCTTTCAAAGCCTTGGCATCCTGCTCACGATAAGCAGGATAACTGTAGCCATTGCTCATCCAGCCGATGTCGTCTCCCCTCTCTTCCTGCCAGGTTCTTAGTATCTCTATGGAGCGCAGACACACGGATATCTTGCCAAAATCAGAGTGAGTGGCTCGCACCCCTCCGATTGCTTTCTTATTATTTTGTTGACCGGGGCCATGTTCGGAATCCAGAACCAATACTCTCTGTCCCTTTTCTGCCAGATACATTGCCGTAGGAAGTCCGATGGATCCGGCACCGATCACGATTACATCATAAACCATTATTTACCTCCAGCAGGAAACACGCACAGGGGTACTTCCACGAAAATGGGTCGTTTGGTGTTTGGTACTACGTTTTTAGTAGGGATCCCCTCTTCTCTTAAAAGAGATTTGATCATTACTTCACAAGTTTTTGCGCCACAGGGTCCCATGCCAGCCCTGGTTATCGCTTTTATCTGATTTATATCGTTGATCCCTTTGCGGATAAGAGCTCTTACTTCACCTACAGAAACACGTTCGCATAGGCATATCATTGCATCATCGGCAATACGCTCTGGGATAACAGCATGATCTAAAGCAACGCTCAGTTCCGGAGCTTGAACTCGAAATCCTGCAACCTTGCGGGCAAGCTCTGCAGGAACTGCGAAGCGCACCAAAGCGGTGTGTTGTTTCTTGTATTCGGTTACGCCAGTAACCTCAAATACTCCAAGTTCATTGGCTTCTATATCCATCAGCATTCTCGTATCGCCTACTTTAACTGCCATGTTGCCGATCTCATACGCGATGGTAACGCTGGGGAGGGCTTCATCTTTGCGATAGTCCACCAATGTGATGGCGAGCCCGGGACAAATCAGCAGGCATTTACCGCATCCGATGCATTCTCCTGTATAACGAGGCAGGGCAAATAAGGTGCCATCTTCGGTCTGAATTGAATTTGTGGGGCAAACTGTGGTGCAGGGATTGCAAGGAATTTCTTGCAGACAGTGGATAATCGGCATTACTCCCGATTTGGCTGGAATATCCTGATAAGTCTTGATCATTCCGGGGTGTGCCTTGAGAACTTCAGCCTTGGCATACCACGATTGGGGGATATCTTCTACTGTATCTCCCAACATAGCTTTGGCGATCTTTAGTCCTGCGATCTTGCCATTGAACATAGCAGAACTGGCTTCAGCGATTTCCAGCGCGTCTCCGGCAGAATCCACCGGGATTCCCGCCATTTCTGCTTCGAGAGTAAACTCCGAGAGAGAATCCAAGCCAACCGCAATCAGAATTGTGTCGCAGGAAAAGCTCTTTTCGCTACCTGCAATCGCTTTGAAATTCCTATCCACCGCGGTGATGGTTACGCTCTCCACCGTTTCATCCCCATTCGCGCAGAGGATTGAGTGCGAGGTGTAGATTGGTACGCCAAATCGGCGAAGCTTATCGGCATGAACTTTATATCCACCGCAAACAGGCATAGCTTCCGCTAGCCCCACTACTTCAATACCCGCTTGCAAGGCATGGTATCCTGCGATCAAGCCAACATTGCCTCCGCCTACAATAAACAGCCGTTTGGTAGGACGCACAAGATCCCGGTTTACAAGAGTCTGAAATGCGCCCGCTCCATAGATGCGAGCCAGTTTATTGCCGGGGAACCGTAAGAATTTCTCGCGCGCTCCGGCAGCGTTCAATATTCTCTTGGGCTTTACCAATATGTATTTTCCATCCTTCAGGATCCCAACTTTCTGATCGCTGAATACAAACAAGGCTGTGCTATTCAACCATGTGCGCACACTGGGGAACTGCTTCAGGTCATTGGCAAGGATCTGCCCGATATGGTGCCCTCTGGTGCCTGCCCGGCTATCCTCTTCCGAACCAAAAAACTTATGTGTTTGCAACACCAGCTTGCCGCCCAATGCGTTTTTATCGTCTATCAACAGCGTATCCACACCATGCTTCCCCAGTTCGGTAGCCGCAGATAGCCCTGCTGGACCCCCTCCAATAATCAGAACATCGCAGGAAAGTTCATCCACCGGACCAAAATCCATCGGAGTGGAATCTTCTGCCAGTTCAGGAAGTCCTTCCGCGCTATGGACGATCATGTTTTCCTTTACAGGTGTCATGCAGGATTTTACTGCGATTCCGTTTGCTATCACTGTGCATTTGGCACACTGACCATTGGCACAAAAAATTCCCTGCGCGCTACCATCCTTGTGGTGATGACCAAATACGTTAATGCCGTTTGCTATCAATGCCGAAGAAATCATCTCCCCCTTGCGGGCAAGATATTTTTCCCGATTGAAATAGAAGCTTACCTGTTCGAGTTCGGGAACATCAAGAATCGGATGCTCCTCAATGCGGAATTGCTTCATGTATCAAACTCCTTGTTTGAGAGAATATTAGACCTTAGAACTCAACAAATTGCTGAATCGGGATATAAATCTTAGAAATCGCCACATATGTCAAGAAAAACCCAACACTCATCCTTACCTTCAATACAAAGTGTTAAGTCCCAAATGTTGGTGTAAATTCCAACTCATTGTTTCTCAGGTTATTTGAGAACATCTTATAGTCCTCGTTTCTCACATTCTATGTTAGGCCAAGCGACCAATTGCATTCTTTCCAATCTCATTCCAGTGGT
>JAHDQK010000077.1 GCA_018433885.1 Candidatus Cloacimonadota bacterium | reverse complement strand
TGTAATGATCCGAGATACCCCCACTTCACCTCAGTTCTATGTAAGCCCCGCATCGGCAAACTTCGGTCAAGTGCTGTTGGGTAGCTCCGCTTCGCAAGATTTTATGGTGCGTAATACCGGAATCGGCACCTTGGTAATCAGTAATATCAATCTACCCACAAACCCACATTTCACACTTACCGGAGTGCCCGCATTGCCGGCAAATCTGAATGTGGGGGAGAGTATAACATTCACTGCAGTTTATGCTCCTGCTGGGCAGGGAGAACATAGCGCTACCATCAGCATCACAGATAATCTGGCGCGAGTGGTAAACAGCGTTCCTCTTAGCGGCATCGGTTTCGATGCAACCGTGAACACTCTGCCGGTAAGCGAATATTGGGATTCCGTAACTGCTCCCGCAATCCCAGTGGGTTGGAGCACGATCCTCAACTCCACAAGCACTTCGGCATACGTAAGAACCAGCACCACCTCGCCATTCAGCGCGCCAAACTGCGTGCAAATAGCGAACTCCGCCGATACGGAAGCCCAGCTCTATCTGATCTCTCCGCTCATCGGCAATGCAATCGATATGAACAGCATCCGCGTGAAGCTGATGGCAAAAGGTGGAACAAATTACAGTTTGCAGATTGGTACTATGAGCAATCCTGCGGATCCCACGACATTTGCTTTGGCTCAGGATCTTTCTGTAGTAGCAAACTGGAACGAGTATGTGGTGAACTTGAGCGGGCATACTCCCGCGGGTCGCTACATAGCTGCAAGACACGGTCTTGGTGGTACATATCGTACCATCTATGTTGATGATGTGCATCTTGAACTCATCGCTCCCAACGACCTGGCTGCAATATCTATCAGCGGTAATGCCACCCCCAGCGTGGGTGCACCCTCCACATATACTGTGAATGTGTTCAACAATGGTACTGCGACTCAGAGTAATTACCAAGTGAAGCTCTACAACCAGGCTGGCACCGAGCTGGCGTCGGTGGCAGGACCTACTATCACAGCAGGCGAAACTATTGGTGTTCAGCTTTCCTGGACCCCCAGCGTAGTAGGCCCTGAGACAATTTATGGTAAATTGATCCTTGTTGGAGACGTGAACACTACGAACGACCAGACTCCGAATATGTCTCTCACCGTTCAACCTGAAGGCATACATAGTGTAACGATTGGAGACGGTGGAGAATTACAGGGTATCCCATGGGAATTCTACTACCGTAATTCGCTATTCCAGACTCTGTATTATCAGAACGAAATAGGGATGTTTGGAAACATTACAGCCCTAAGTTTCTATAGTAATTTCACTACAAACTTCACATCAACTCCTGTGAAAGTTTGGCTGGGAACCACAGATTTGCCGGATCTTAGTGCTGGATGGATAGATCCCTCCACACTTACCTTAGTTTACGACGGATCAGTGGCTATCCCCAGCGGAGCCAACATCCTCACAATTCCATTACAAGTGCCTTACAACTATTCCGGAGGCAACCTTGTGCTCTATGCCAATCGTCCTTGGGATGTGGATTACCATAGTCCAACAGATGATTTCCAAGCCCAAACCGTTGGTACAAACCGTGCCCGCAAACTGGTAAGCGATAGCACTACCTATGATCCCTTGGCACCATCTGCTGCGGGAACTCTCTCCGGAACATTCCCCAAAACTACTCTGATCATGACTCCTCTGGGACCGGATCCCATTTTTGCCGTGACCCCTCCCGGTAGAGATTTTGGCCAATTGATCCTCGGCACTTCTGCCAATCAGGATTTCCGAGTAATGAACGTGGGCGGTGGAACTCTGAATGTGAACTCCATCAGCATCAGTGGAAGCCCCGCCTTCACCCTGGGCACCCTGCCAACCTTGCCGGCTCAACTTGTTACGGGACAGCATATTCTCTTCAACGTAGACTTCACACCTACAGAAGAAGGCTTACAGACTGCAACCGTGACAATTACCGACAACCGCCGGATGACCCACACAGTAGTACTTAGCGGAAGCGGATTTGATGCCACGATTACCGCGCTTCCTGCCAGTGAGAACTGGGATACTGCTACGGTTCCGGATTTCCCTCTGGGTTGGAGTACTATCTTCAACTCCACCAGCACTTCAGCCTATCTCAGAACCAGCACCACCTCGCCGTTCAGCGCGCCAAACTGCGTGCAAATAGCGAACTCCGCCGACGCCAGCGCTCAGCTC
>JAHDQK010000086.1 GCA_018433885.1 Candidatus Cloacimonadota bacterium | reverse complement strand
TGACCACTGGAATGAGATTGGAAAGAATGCAATTGGTCGCTTGGCCTAACATAGAATGTGAGAAACGAGGACTATAAGATGTTCTCAAATAACCTGAGAAACAATGAGTTGGAATTTACACCAACATTTGGGACTTAACAAAAACCGAACAATTGCTTGACGGCTTTTTGAATAATTGTAGCATGGAATTTCGAGTTCCGGATCAAGGAGATATTCATATGAAGCGCATATTGCCGATACTTGTCGTATCCTTATTTATTCAGATACTGAGCGCGTTTGAGGGCGAAGCTTACCAAAAAGTGGATAAAGCTACGCACAAGATTTACGCTGTAGATCAAAAGCATGGTAAAAATGTTCTCAAACTGGACGAGATTGTTACTTGTTTTTACGATTCGGAAGGGAATATTGTGGAAAAATATATAATGCAAGGAAACCGTAGCTACAAGGGTAAAATGGTGAAGAACATCCGCAAGGATCCATTTACAATCGAGATCTTGGATTATAACCATATGAATCTGCTGGTTTCCAGAAGAGTGGAATATCTGGATACTGTTACAGGCGAAGGAAGCGCAATAGACTACGATGCCAAAGGCAAAATCCTGAAGAAAACAAGCACACGGTTGAGCTCCGTGGATCCGGATCTCTGGGAATTCAATTATAATCAGGTAGGTTATGCCGCTACCTACGCCAGAATCATGCGCGATGGCTTGAACGTTAGCCAGAAATTAGTTTACGATTACAAGGACGACCTCTTGGAAACCCATGATTACAGCTATGATGACAATGGTCTGCCCATTAAGATAATTGCCAAGAGTCCCAGCGATTCCACCCTGTTCCGCAAGGAATTTACGTATGATGATTTTGGGAACATCCTGGAAGAAATCACCTACGACTCTCAGGATAATCCCACACAGTCAATTGTAAGCGTGTACGACGACGATCAGCGCTTGATCCAACGTTCTGAATTTATTTGGAATCCACGCTTCGGGAGAATACCAAATTTACGGCGGCAAACGGACATTACATACGAGTAATTCAGGTTGTTTGCGTTCTTTGCGAGGAAGGGCGATAAGTAGTCTGATTGGTACGCAGATTGTGTAGATAGCAATTACGAAACATTACCATGGTGCGACATAAGGCATTGAGATGCATTGTTGCGCTATCATAGCGTCTGTGAATGCATGAAGTCCCAAAAGCCGCGAAACAATAGGTAAATGTGGGGCTGGGAAGGGCTTTCTGAACTCCATACTGTAACTCATTGATTATTAACCCTTCAATACCTCATAAGCACATCCCAAGGACATCCCCAGCAAAGCTCAGGTTGTGTTCGATGTGTCTTTGAGATGCTCAGAAGAAGATATCCACCTCGCAAACCTCCTCAAGCCCATTCCCAGAAGCAATCGCCATTGGGTGCTGATGCAGTGTTCACTGCAAGAAAACGGCAGGGCAACAGGTTCGGGGGATGGGTTGGAGAACCTCTTGCATCGATTATGATAGACACTAAAGCTGTCAAAGAGCGGATAAAGCCCTATCTACATGACTAATGCAGCCTTCGGATCGGAGTAATCTGGCAATAGTTTATCCTGATCGAGCCAGAATAAGATTCTGATTGACAGCAGGACTATTTCCTTAAAATGAGGGAAATGCGAATTTGTGGAGATCGGAATGTATATAGATCATCGATATGAAGTCTTGGAAAGCCTCGGTTCCGGGAGTTGGGCAAATGTATATAAGGTGCGGGATATCCGTACGGACAAGCTCTACAGCCTGAAGCTGTTTCAATATCTCTCCTCGGAAGAATTGTATCGCTATTTCAAAGCGGAGGATATGCATCATATTACCAAGATCGAACATCCCAATCTCTCTCATGTAGTCGATTTTGGACACGTGGGGGATCACGTATATTTCATCTCTGAATATTTTGATGGCAAGACTCTTACGAATTTCCGCTTTAGCAAAGCGCGGGTTAACTTGGTTTACGACATCGTGGTACAAATCTGTTACGCGCTTCATGCACTACATAATCAGAATATCCTACACAAGGATCTTAAGCTGGAAAACGTGCTGTATCGGATGGAAGGGAAAGAGATTCAGGTAAATCTGATCGACTACGGATTCTCGAAGGTAGATCCAGCCAGAGACAGCCGCCATGTATCCGGCACTTTACCGTATCTGGCTCCGGAGTTGTTTCTGGGTTCGGCACCAAGCGAAAGCAGCGATTTCTACTCACTGGGCGTGCTACTTTACAGGCTATGTACGGGCACATTCCCCTTTAGCATCGATCAACTTAACGCCTTGATTACCGGGGGACACCAATATTTTATCCCAAACTTTCCTTCCAGCTTGAATAAGAACATCCCGCCGGAACTGGAACGCTTTATCCTTAGGCTTCTGGAGCGCAACCCGGAAAACAGGTTTAACAGCGGTGAGGAAATCATCGGTTATATCAACCGCATTCACCATAATGAATATCCATTTTCGGCATCGTGGTCGATAGTTAACACCATGCGTTTCAACAGCTATATCGTGCGGGAGAAATTCTCGCATCAGATCTTGGATTTCGTTCCGGCAGTCAATAACTCCAACGGTAAGATTGTCTCAGTAATCGGCGGAGATGGCTTGGGCAAGGATAGCATCCTCAGCCTCTTTCGCTATCATCTTTTAGGGGGAGAATACTTCCTTTTCGATTACTCTTGTACACGCACAGATCATGAGGCATTTTTTGCCCTGATCAAGGAATATATCCAATCCCTAAGCGACGAGGAAGTGGAGGGTCACGAGTTTCTTGCCCAGATCTCGGATAAGTTCAAGCGATATTTGTTTTCCGGAGAAAGTGAAGCGAAGGAAATCAACCAAAGCGCGGAAGACCTTAAGCTGGATTTTGAGAGCGTAAAAAGCCTCTTGATCCATCTCTCGGAGCATAAACCGATCATATTTATCATTCGCAACTTCCAATATGTGAACCGCCATACGATAGATTTTATCAACTTCATGTCGCCAATCTTGGTGGAAAAACGCATGATGGTCGTTCTTTCCTGTAACGACTTCAATAAGATCAGCCAGATCAACCATACCGTGATTGTGAACATCCCCTTCCTGGATAGTAGCGAGAGCAAATCTTATATCAACAAGCTATTGCCTGCTACCGCGCCAGAGCGTTTGATAGTGGACTTGCATAAACGATCTTCCGGAAACCCCCACTTCATCCGCGAAATCCTCATCGATATGGTGCAACGCAAGATAATCGATCTGGAAAGCGAGCTCAAGTTCCCCGAGACCTTACAAGACTATCAATTGCCCTCGCGTCTGCTACATTCAATTTATTCCAGAATGAGCCATCTTACCTCTCAGAACTATGCTTTGTTGCAAAAACTCAGCATTTCACAAACCCAATTGAGCCGGGAGCTCATCAGCTACATCCTGAAGCTGAAGGATACAGAACTCTATAACCTATTGAACGATGCCACCTACAACGAGATCCTCACCAAGAATGGTAAGCATTACAGCTTTAGTTTCGCGGAAGCAAAAGAACGGATGTTCTCGGAGTGCGATAAAAAAGTGCATGTACTGGTTTCTAAAAGAATTCTAAAATACTACTCCCGCAAAGAGTTGATCGATAAAGAAACGTGTATGGGCTTGATCCAAAACTCTTTTATTGCCGAAGATCTGCAATCTGCCAGAAGTTACTATCTGAAGCTATCCAGCCTATTGAGTGAGGATTACGAGCAAGCAGAAGCATATGAAGCCATGCTCAGCGTGCTTAAGCTGGATTTTGATCCCCGGACGGAGGTAAGCAGCAGGGAGATCATCCAGGATCTGGCGATGTTTCAAGAAAAGACAGAGCTTACAGGCTTCTATCAGCGTGCTGGCTTCCTGATCGAAAATGCACACCAGATTCCGGAACTATTTGAAAAATATCACACTATTGGCACGTTGCAACTCCTCAGCGAAGATCTTCCCTCAGCTTTGGAAAGCTTTAACAAAGCGGAAAAATTGTGTGTAACAGGAAGACAACAGCTTTACGCTTGGTTGGGTTACATCCAAGTGTATCTGCGCAGTGATCTGGACAAAGCTAAAACGTATCTGGATAAAGCATTGGCATCAGCATTGCCCATCGACCTCAAAATCGTGTTCACTGACCGGCTGGCGGTGTATTATGGGCATCGCAAGGATCTGGATAGAGCGATCAAGACGATTGAAGACTTCTTACAGACCCTCCCGCCAGAATACGATACCAGGGTGATGATCCGCCTGGCGAGTATGCACAACGATCTGGGCGTTTTTTACAGTGATCAAAAAAACATCGAAGAGGCAAACGAGCACCTGAACCTGGCTCTAAGCATCTGGAAACGGTATAATATTCGCAGATTCTGGGGTTTGATCTACAATAACCTTTCGGATCTGTATCTCAAACAAGGGATTACGGTGAAATCCAATCACTATTCGGAGCTTGCCTACAAGCATTCCTCCGAGTTGGATCTTACCACAATCAAAGCCCTGGCACTTCTAAATCAGGGAGAAGCCAAGATCAAAATGGGGGAATTCCACGAAGCGGAAAAGCTATTGATATCCTGTAGAGATTTGGTGCATTCCATCGGGAGCTTGAACTATCTGGATTCCGTAAAACGCAACCTTGCGCTGGCGAAAAGCAAGATCAAGGGCTATGGGCATTATCATAAGTTCATAATGGATAACGAACCGGAATTGATCAAAGGAAAATTGAATGAGATCAACCCTCTTGTGAAGACATATTTCTATTATCTGAACGAGATGATGAGCACTAAAAAGCTACGCAGACTCATTAGCAGTAATGTGCAGATCAATTTCAAACACATCCATGAAGAGGAGTTTCATCACAATGTTCTTAGCCTGATCGCGATGGCAGAGCACGATTTCGAGAAAGCTCTTGCCGAATTGAAGCTGGCTTTACGGCATGCGGGGGAGATCAATAATATATACGCCATCACGGTATTCTATATCTTGGAGACGATGTGCCATTATGGGCTTCATGACTATGCCAAAGCTCAGGAACTAATCGATAAAGCACGATCTATAGCTACTCAAAACCACTATCGCTATTGGCTGTGTAAATTGGATATCCTACAGGCAAGAGTGGATCTGGCAAACTCGGATATCCCGCTTAGAGATATTCTGCGCAGAGTAACTAGCTGGTTCGAAAGCTGGCGGGATTACGAATATTACCAATTGAATGTGGAGCTCCATCAGATGAAAATCCAGATCCTGTTGGAGCTAAAACTGGATGATCAGGCGTATGAATGCTTCCAGAGATATCGTGAATATCTGGATCAGATCACTATGGATACTCCGGTGGAAGATAGAAACAACTATCTGGATGTGAATCATTACAATATCTCAAACATCCGCAAATTCAATTTGGTTCCGATCCGCTCGCGAGCTAAAGATCTGCGCCGGAAGTGGAACGAACTGCTCTTCAATATCGCCAACGTTTACAATGTGGAACGGATCAAGTTTCTTATTGAAAAAGGGATCCATGAGGTGTTGTGCCCTTGGCAGTTCCGCCTGATGGAATATACTGATAGAATCCAGAACTACACTACCTTCCATCAATATGGCTGCGAAAAGAACAGCTTGATCGATGTGGAGATAAATCGAGAAGTTGAGAAGGCACTGCGCACGGATAATCTGGTGCAGATCGTCCATGAGGGCAAAAATGTGGCGATTATTCCACTTCAAACCGGCTCAAAGAAGGTGGGGTACCTAGCTCTAAGTGATTGCGGTGAACTACCATACACCAAACAAGAGATATCCATCATGCGTAATATCAAGCAGCATTTATCTGCCTTGTTGGTGAGAATCCAAGATTACTCCGAGATCACGATGCGCATCCAGAAAATGAACGATTTAATGCAGATCTCCCACGAGTTGATGAAGATTGTAGAGCTAAGCGACCTTGAACGCGAGATTGTATCCACCGCCATCGATTTCACCAATGCCGGCAGAGGATTTCTGATCAAACGGGATAGCGACGGGAACAACATCTACATAGTGCAGATCGATAGAGAAAAACAGATTCTAAACAACGTAGCAGGAGTTAGCAAATCTGCGCTTTCTCTTTCCCAAAGCACACTAGAGATGGTTAGCACATATAACGCGTTGGAAGACAGCCGTTTCAAATCTGCCATCAGTGTTCAGGATTATCAGATGCACAGTATATTTTGTGTACCCATAACCGTTGATGGATCAGTATATGGCTTCCTGTATCTTGATAATATGGATGATAATAGCCGGGCTATGTATCTTAAACAAGAAATAGTAACGCTGTTTATTGAGCAGATCGGTATTGCGATCAAGAACGCCATGCTTTACGAAAACTTGCTGCAAAAGAACACCGAATTGAATACCTTTGAGATGCTCAAGGACGAGTTTATGGCGATTGTTTCGCACGAACTCAATACCCCGCTTACCACCTTACAAAGCTATGTCTCTCGGCTGAAACGAAATCTCTATGTGGACGAAGATGAACGAAAGGACATCGTTGGCAAGATCGAAAACTCCGTAAAAAAAATAATCGTTACCACTGGTGATATCACCACAATGAACAATTATAATCTGAAGAAACACTTGAGTATGGCACCAGTGGATATCTCAGAGATTCTGGAACTCATCCAACAAGAGGTGGAGATCCTTTCCCGTAAGCGCAAGATGTTCATTCGCCTAGAGATAGAGAAGGATCTACCCCAGATATCAGCAAACTGGGAAGCACTACATCTGATGATCCACAATCTCGTATTAAACGCCATTCGTTTCACAAACGACTTTGGTACCGTGATCATAGGCGCGCGCCGGGCAGCTTTTCAACAGGAGAAGATAGAGGGGAAGGATAGCGTGATTATCTTCGTGCAGGATAACGGAATCGGCATCCCGGATTATCAGATCAAAAACGTGTTCCGCAAGTTCTATGAACTAAACGAGATATATGCCCACAAGTCTGGCACGGTGGAGTATCGATCCAGCGGATTGGGCTTGGGTCTATCCACTTCAAAACGCATCGCCGAACTTCATAAAGGTAATATCTGGATCAAGAGCAAGGAGAACGAGGGAACTACCGTATTTGTAGCTCTCCCCACAAAACACTGAGAAAAAAAACTATTTAGAAGATGCCATCCAGTGAGGCTTTTGTTTTGTGGCATTAGTTTTTGCGCCCCAGGAATGGCTACAGCTTGAGGCGCATTGGATATATCCATATCAGAGAGCTGTGAGAGGGTCTCCCTGAGCATTTCAGTCTTGGTTGAGCTTCAACTCAAGACTTAGTTTGGTTTAGCTAGATGTTTCCTCAATCTTACCAAGCTTTCTTCCTTGCCCAAAATTTCGATGGTGGTAGGCATATCCGGACCATGTTGCTTGCCGATCAATGCCAGGCGCAAGGGCATATAGTAGTTCTTTCCCTTGATACCCAGTTCCTGAATCCCACGGTTGGTGATCTCCGCTACGTTTTCCGCGCTGATATCTGCGGTGGCCTCCAACGCATGCGAATACCAAGCGAGCACTTTTTGGGATGTTTCAATAAGGATGAATTGGGCATCACTTTCAGTAAGATCGTCCAGACAAAAGAACATCTTGGCGTATTCTGCCAAATCTGGCAATAGGGTGGATCTATCTCTGGCGGCTTCGATTATCTTTAAATATCGAGGATAATCTAAAACATCTTTTGGTTGAAACCAGGGTTCTGCCCGTTTGGCAATGGTTTCCAAGGGTAGGCTACGCAGATATTGGCCATTCATCCAATCCAGCTTCACGAGGTCAAACACGGCTCCGGCTTTGTTGACCCGTTCCAAGCTGAAGTTTTCGCACAGCTCTTCTAGGCTGTATAGCTCCCTATCGTCTGCGCCATGCCAGCCCAATAGAGCTACGAAGTTCAGGAGGGCTTCCCGCAGATATCCTTTTTGCAGATAACTTTGCACGGACACATCGTTCATGCGTTTACTCAGCTTGGATCTATCGGTGTTTAGGATTAAAGGCAGATGCACCCAGCGGGGAGCCTCCCAGCCCAGGCACTCGTAGAGCCAGATGTGTTTGGGGGTTGAGGAGAGCCACTCCTCGCCACGAATAACGTGGGATATCTGCATGTAATGATCGTCCACTGTAGCTGCCAGATGATAGGTAGGGAAACCATCGGACTTGATGATCACCTGGTCGTCACTCTGAGAGGCATCCATTTCCACCCTTCCCCGAATCACATCGTCGAAGATAAACTTGCGTTTATCGGGCATCTTCAAGCGGATCACGTGGCTTTCGTGAGAATCCAGACGTGCTTGAACTTCATCTTTAGAAAGGGCAAGGCAGCGTCTGTCGTATTTCACAAACTCCCCTTTTTCCTGTTGTTCATCGCGCATTTGCTGAAGGGTCTCTGGCGTGCAAAAGCAGGGATATGCATCACCCTTCTTAACCAGTTCTGCGGCGTGTTTGCGGTACAGGTCCAAGCGTTGGGATTGGATGTATGGCCCAAACTCCCCTCCGGAAGCGGGGCTTTCATCGAAATCTATCCCGAGTTCGTGTAAGGTGGAGATCAACATTTCTGCGGCTCCTTCCACTTCCCGGTTTTGATCTGTATCTTCTATGCGTAGAATGCAGGCGCCATTTGATTTTCTTGCAAAAAGGTAATCGTAAAGTGCTGTCCGGAGCCCGCCGATGTGCAGGTAACCTGTGGGACTGGGGGCAAAACGTACTCGGGTTTGGTTCATTTATTTAACTCCATAAAACGATCGAAATTAGCTGTTAACTTACTATCAACCAATCTGTAATGCGGCTGATAATGCTGATGAAAAACACGGGAGTGGGAGGGGAGCTGACCCAGCTCCGCCAGTTCATTGGCACGATCCCATGCCGAGGAAGTGGAAGGTAGCTTTTGCCTCATCATATCCAGGTTTTCCCGCCAACGCTCCAGAAAGTGATGTCGCACATCCTCATAAAGAACGCAGCTATCCAAGATCCAGCGTGCCAGGCATTCCACTCTGGCGAGATTCATCTCATGATCCGAATCTAGTTTGATGGCACTCAGACTGATTCTTGTATAACAGGGACCAATCTTTTGAAATATTGGAAGATATACACTTTTCATCATCCAAAGCTCGCTGCTGATGCTTGTAACTAGCTGTTTGAAATCCCTTACGATATGAAAGGGACCATATAGCGCTTGATACAGCACTTTATATAGATCGACAGGTTCTAGCTTGGGGTGTAGATCTATCTCATCATCAATCAATTTGATGATCTCTTTTGAGTTAATGGGATATATCTTCATAGACGATCTCTGCTCTTTTAACAACTTTAGTGATTTTGTCACCAGGCTGTGGCATTGCTGCTTGGGGGATGTAGTTCAGAGCACAGAAATCTGCGTCCAAGCCCGGTGCGATTGATCCCCGGATGTTCTCATCATGAGATAACCAAGCTGCGTTTGAAGTGTATATTCCCACAGCTTGAGCCAGATTGAGGCGTTCGGCAGGGATGTGGTGGCTCATGGCTGCGCTAAGGGACTTACGGATGTCCAGCTCCGTGATATACCAATCCGACGATCCTGTGATCCGGATCCCCATATCTGTCATACTGCGTAATCTATTCATGATACCAGCTCGTTCAGTGCCCAACAATTTTGCATATAGGCGATTGGGGCCTCCCCACAAGTGATCGAACATCGGCTGCATTACGGGAACTGCCTTAGATTCCTGGATCTGCTGCAAGAGCAGATCATCGGTTATTTCGCAGTGAATCAATTGATGACGAAGGTCTTTGGGGTCTTTATTGTTAAGGTCATGATACACATTGTTGATCTGCGATATTGCTCTATCTCCAATGCAATGCACTGCTACCTGAAGATCGTGGGAGTGAGCTTTGGAGATAAAATCGTGCCAGAAACTATCTGTTTGATACAGATTCCCTCGGATGGGTTTACCAGCATAGGGCTCGTAGAGAGCGGCGGTGAAGCTACCGATGGAGCCATCCGCGAGAATACAGCCTCCTATTCTTTTGGCACCAAGCTCCAAGGCGGCTTCGATGTTGAACGATTGTGGATACAAAACAAAATCAAGCGGGAAACTGGAAAGCTGATCTTTCAGCATGGCATAATGCCCAACGCTCATATTGGCATCTCCCACCATGGTGTGGATCGTGGTAAATCCGCCTTTTAGTGCAATCGCTGAGGCTGCGTGATATGCCTTGAGCACCATCTCATTATCCAGGTTGTTATGAAACCAATGCACGGCTTTATCGTTTTCGAAACCCTTCAGGATATCGTCCTCGCAGTGAATCTTCTTGTTTGCCCCCAAAATGGAATCACACGCGAAGGTATTTACTATACAACTGTGACCGTCGATTCTGCGCAAAACTAGGTTTTGGTTGGGTACCACTTTATCCAGTTCAGCTCTGGTGGGAAATCTCTTTTCCGCGATGCGGGTCTCATCGAAATTCCAGGCAAATACCAACTTGCCTTTGGTCTTGCTACCTTCGGAGATCATCCCAAACACATCATCCAGATTCTTTGCTTCACTGAGATCAATCATCAGAGAATACAGACCACCTTCAAAGCTGTGCGTATGAGTATCGATAAATCCCGGAAAAACATATGCCCCTGCCAGATCAACGCGGTGTATGTCTGCTCCTGTGGCAGATTCACTACGTAATATCTCAGAGATTTTACCATCTTTGGTCAGAACGCCGAAGACGGTATCGTCGAAACCACCATTTTGCCAAAAGTGACCATTAACAAAGAGTTTCATATAATGTCTTCCTGTTTCATAGCCAACAGAGTATCGTAAAAACGGCGTACGGGGAAGCCCATCACATTGAAATAACAACCCTCGATTCTTCTGATAAACTGGCTACCAAAGCCCTGAATGCCATATGCTCCCGCTTTGTCCATCGGTTCGCCTGTTGCTACATAATGTTCTATCTCAGTGGAACATAGCTGGGAAAACATAACTTGGGTGCTCTCGTAGGCACAACGATGGTTCTGAAGGGTTCCCACACAGATTCCAGTGATCACGGTGTGAGTATTGCCGCTGAGGCGCTGAAGATAGGATATAGCTTCTCTGGTATCGCGCGGTTTGCCCAATATGGCGCCATCTAAAACCACTATGGTATCTGCGGAGACCACTATGTCATTTTCATCGCAACCAGCCGCCACTTCGTTGTGTTTGTTCCGGGCATGACGCATGGATTGCAGGGCGGGGTCTTCATCGGTGATGGGTTCTGCCACATCGCTTACCACCACCTCGCAGGTTATCCCGATGAGGGAAAAAATCTCTTTTCGCCTGGGCGAAGCAGATGCCAAAATAACATTGTAATCTTTTAATATCTTATCTATCATGCAATTAATCCTTTGTTCCAAGGTGGAGAGAGGGCGTTTTGCGTCAATAAATTTCTGTGTAAAGAAAAAATAGCTTGCCGGAAAGAATAGCTTTGGAAATCCTTGCACCAAAGTACAAAAATATATCCAGGAGGATCCAAATGGAACGCGTACACAATTTCAACGCGGGACCCGCAGTGCTTCCGGAAGAAGTTCTTCGTGAAGCTCAGGCAGATTTGTTCAACTACAAAGGCATGGGCCTTTCAGTGATGGAAATGAGCCATCGCAGTAAGGAATATCAAGCTATCATCGATGAAACCCACGCAGCTGTCAAGCGTATTTACAACCTTGGTGACGACTATGACGTGCTTTTCTTGCAAGGTGGAGCGAGCATGCAATTCCTGATGGTGCCGATGAACTTTGCCCACAATGGAAAAGTAGCGAACTACATCCACACCGGCGTATGGAGCAAGAAAGCTATCGCGGAAGCCAAAAAGATCGGCAAACAGGTTCACCTTGCCGCTTCCAGTGAAGATAAAAGTTTCTCCTATATCCCTAAAACTCACCAGCTTTCAGAAAATCCAGCGTTTCTACATATCACAACAAACAATACCATATACGGTACAGAATGGCATCACGATCCCGAAGTAGCACCCGGTGTTCCGTTGATTGCGGATATGAGTTCGAACTTTATGAGCAAGCCCATTGATGCTCAAAAATACTCCATGATCTATGCTGGGGCTCAAAAGAACGTAGGCCCCGCAGGTTGCGTAGTCGTGATCATTAAAAAAGACTTCCTTGCCACAGCTCAATCTGGCCTGCCTTCCATGCTGGATTATAACATTCATGCCAAGAATGGCTCCATGTACAACACTCCTCCCAGCTTCACCATCTATATGATCGGTTTGGTACTCAAATGGATCGAAGAGATGGGCGGATTGGAGAAAGTGGCGGCAAACAACGTAGCCAAAGCCAAATACGTCTATGATGCCATCGACGCTTCCAACGGTTTCTTCAGAGGCACTGTGGTTCCGGAAGACCGTTCCTTGATGAACATCACCTTCAGAATGGCTACAGAAGAACTCGAAGCGCTCTTCATCAGCGAAGCCAAAAAAGCCGGAATGATCGGTTTGAAGGGTCATCGTGACGTTGGCGGATGCCGTGCGAGCACCTATAACTCCCTGCCGCTCACCGCTACTCATGCGCTTGCCGAATTCATGAAAGATTTCATGAAGAAACACGGATAATATATAGACACATCTACCCAATAGTGCCCTTCTTTTTCGTGTGCAAGCAAGCGGAATTGAATTCGCCAGAGCCTGCCGGAATAAAGAAGGGCACACTTATCTAAGCAAACATCACGAGGTTTTATGACTGCTCTATCTCTTTTACTACGCGGGGGCATCCTGATGTATCTGCTCCTTCTGATTTCCATTGCCGTGATCGCAATCGTGATCGAGAAATATCGCCAGATAATCAGAATCAAGAAATCAAACCAGCTGCTTTTGGATGCGCTTGCTCCCCATAATTCGCTTACTACCCTGCGCGAGACTCTAAAGAAACACACACTGGGTTCTCCCCTGAGTACGATGTTTGATAAGCTCTTCAATGCTGCCACCGATGATCCGGATTTGATCAGCCAAAGCATGGAAGCTGCAGCTCAAGGTGAGATTCACACGCTGGAGAAGGGTTTGGGCTGGCTCAGCACCTTCGCAGCCATCGCACCTCTCATCGGCTTTTTGGGTACTGTGTTAGGCATGGTGAGAGTTTTTATGAATATTCAGAGTCACAGTAGTGGAGGAGTGGATATCAGCATGCTTGCCGGAGGAATCTGGGAAGCTCTTCTCACTACAATTGGTGGACTGGTAGTGGGGATCATCGCCATCATCTTCTACAACGACATCGTTCAGAACCTGGAAAACATCGTTAAAACCATGCAAGAGAAGGGAATAGAATATACGATCCGCGTCCGGAGCGCCCAGTGAAACTCTCCGTTTCCAAGAAGAAGATTAGCTCCACCATGTTGATTTCCATGACGGACGTGATATTTCTATTGATCATCTTTCTGTTGATTGTTTCAAATTTTAGCAGCCAGACCGGTTTGCCAGTCCGCTTGCCTGGTTCGTCCACAGCCTCGCGTCACACTTTGCAGAGCATATCTATCACCTATTTTGCCGATGGTAAAGTGTTCTACGATAATGATCCCATCTCCATAACAGATTTGGAAAACAGGCTGAAGGCGGATTTTGTGAACGTTGAACAGGTGGTTCGGATTTCTGCGGAAGAGGTAGTCGCCTTGCAGGAGATCATCTCCCTGATGGACACCATTCGCCAGGCTGGATACCAAAAGATCTTCGTAGCCACGGAGGTCGAAGCGCAATGAAGCGCATCCCGCTGAACAAGCCTTATCTGATCTCGCTAATCATTCACCTTAGCTTGCTGTTACTGCTTTCCCTGTGGAAGATTATCGTGGAAGATCCCCAGAAATGGTACGAGTTTGAATGGCTTTCCCGCGAGAGCTATATCGGCTCAGTCGCCCCGGCTGCAGCAGGTAAGGATACAGCGGAGGATGCCATCGCGGATATTCCCCAAACCGATACAGAGAGTAGTGTAAGTTCTGAGGATTTCATCGAGCAACCATCATGGGATAGCACGGATAACAACGTGCCAAATCCAAACACAAACGTCATCCGCTCCGATCTCAGCACCACTATCCAAGATTCCGGTTTACCTAGGGGAGGCTCCAGCACAGGGTTGTCTTTGGATCTTACCCAGGGTGGGGGAGATG
Source organism: Candidatus Cloacimonadota bacterium (assembly GCA_018433885.1). Lineage (GTDB taxonomy): Bacteria > Cloacimonadota > Cloacimonadia > Cloacimonadales > Cloacimonadaceae > UBA5456. The sequence goes on along the minus strand of JAHDQK010000086.1, from coordinate 7,032 downwards.
CCTATTTTATCCGGGAATCTCTGCCGGATATCAGCCCGCTCATGGACGATACCGTGGTAGTGGAGTTCTCCCTAAACCGAGATGGAAGCGTGAGGATGAACAGCGTGGAAGTGATATCCTACCGCAGGGCAGAACATTGGCGCGCCTTAAGGGATGCCATGCGTAGCTGGCGCTTTGGTTTCACGGGAGGCTATAATCCCAACAATGTATATCGAATCAGCTGTAGATTCTCTTTAAAGTAGGTGGGATGCATCAGGATTTTATGAAAGCCATCCAGATCCCGCGCATCATGGGGATCATCAATCTCACGGAAGACTCATTCTCTGATGGAGGCTATTATCTTTCGGAAAGATCAGCTTTGGCTCATGCGGAGAAACTGATTCAGGAGGGAGCCGAGATCTTGGATTTGGGTGCGGAGTCCACCCGTCCCGGTTCCAAGTCCATACCCGCGCATGTGGAATGGCAGAGGATAGAACCAGTTCTGAAGGCTCTGAAAGAGCTCCATCCGGAGGTTCTGATCTCCATCGACACTCAAAAGGCAAAAGTGGCAGAACTCTCCATCGCCTGTGGAGCGAATATCATAAACGACATTTCCGCTATGAGGTTTGACCCGGATATGCCTTCTGTGCTGAAGAACGCGCCTGATGTTAAGGTCATCCTCATGCATATGCAAGGGAACCCAGAAACAATGCAACTTGCTCCCCAATATAGCGATGTGGTATTGGAAGTGAAGGAATTTCTGAAGGAACGGATAGAATATGCCACTAAACATGGTATTTTCCAAGATCGGATTATTATTGATCCAGGCATCGGATTCGGGAAGAAGTTGGAGCATAACCTTCTGCTAATAAAACATATGGAAGAGTTTTCAGGCTTAGGGTGCCAAGTTCTCTTGGGAACGTCCCGTAAAAGGTTTATCGACCAGATATACTCTTCCGATGTACATCATCGTCTGGGGGGAAGCCTTGCCACCACTATGTTGGCTTGCTTATCAGGAGTTAACATCATCCGGGTGCACGATGTACAGGAGCACGCGCAGTTCCTAGAAACCTTGTATCGTATTCGCATAGAAGGAGATTGACATGGAGTTTTTGATCCCCCGTTTCAAGGATATCGTTGATATATTTATCATAGCATTCATGATCTACCAATCGATTTTAATCATCCGCAAATCAGGTGGTTACCAGGTACTTTGGGGACTCTTGTTTCTACTTGTGCTATACTTTCTTGCCAGCATGTTTGAACTCAAGGTGCTTTCCGGTTTACTAAGCGGAATTCGTACCTATTGGATCATGGCGATAGTGATTCTCTTTCAGCCGGAACTACGTACGATCTTATCCAAGCTGAATCTTGCCAAAGAGTTGCAATCCGTTTTTTCCAAAACGGAACAAGCTTCGCTCTATACACCTTTGATCGATGCTGTTTCTTCGATGAGTTTTCGTAAGACTGGTGCGTTGATCATATTGGAAAACAAGCGCAAACTGAACGAATTTATCCAAAATAGCGAAGTGATCGATTCCGCCATATCTATGCGCTTGATCCTAGCCATCTTCAATACTAAAAGCGTTCTTCACGATGGTGCGATCATCATCCGGGGAAACCGTATCATGGCGGCGAAAGTAGTGCTTCCGCTATCCAAGAACACAGAGTATTCACGCAAGTTTGGCACCAGGCATCTAGCGGGGATTGGGATTACGGAGATTTCGGATTGCATCTCCATCATCGTTTCCGAACAAAGTGGGCAGGTCTCGGTAGCAAAAGCTGGAAACATCACTCAAAATATTGCATTCGAAGAACTCATGCAGATCATCAGCGATGCGGGAAAATAGCACTTTAACTATCGCCATTACTGGAAACATCGGGAGTGGAAAATCCACCTTCTGCGGATATCTGCAGGAACTTGGCGAAACTGTGCATTACGCGGATAGAATTGCTCACGAGCTTACTCCCTCCATCAAAGATCTACTAATCGCGAGATGGGGAAGGGATATCTGGCTAAATGACAGTCCAGACCGGAAAAAGATCGCTAGCATCGTGTTCGATTCTGCTCACGAATTACAGTTTTTGAACAGCGCTTTGCATCCTCTGGTAGTGAAGCGCATCCAAGAGCTTATTCACACCGCAAAGCAGGAGAGGGTTTTCTTCGAAATCCCCCTACTCTTTGAAGCCGGGATCGAGGATCTCTTCGACCGCACAGTACTAGTCTCGAGCAGTAGGGAGTTGACTCTTGAGCGGCTGAAATTACGCAATCGGGATAGCTACGAGAACCAGATCAAACGCTTGGATGCTCAGATCCCGGATTCTAAAAAAGCGGAAATGGTGGATTACCTAATCATTAACGATGGTAATCTTGAAGCTCTTAGATTAGCTGCCCAAAACCTGCTCACAAAGATTAATGAATAGCTACGATACCCGAAGGCGGAGATAGCTGAAGTACTTTTGAACAGGTAGTTATCCAAAGGCAGATGATAACTGATTCACTATATATATCCAATCCTGACTCACTGCCCCAACAATTGAGCATGCTACTATATCTGAGCGATGTTTTTAAAACCTCTGGGATATAGTAGAAATACAATAATGTAATTATTGATATAGTTAAAGACACTCTAATAATGAGGTAAAGCATGAGTAACAAAATTGATGACACTTTTCTATCATATGCATGTAATTGGTTTGGTGAGACAAAGGGGGGACTTTCAGGCGCAAACATTATTTGATTCACAATCATAATGAAGGCAGGCATTCCCCCAAAAAAGTGGGAAGACATGTGTATAACCAACAGAGTTATAAACATATGCACATCGTTAATGTCCAATTTATTCGTTTTGAGCGGTGAAATCAACAGTTATCCACATGTGAATAATTACCAACAGATTTGAGAGATTGATTACAATTAGAATCAAGCCTTTTAAACAGCAAATCAGCTACTAAAAGTCCGAGTAAACATAAATGTCAAAACCCATGAATCGAGCTCAGAGAGAGCGGATACCGAAGCCAAAAGTTAACGAATAATTGGACAAATAGATATCTTAATATATTGCAAGAAATGTCTTTACAAAATCGGTGCCCCTATAATTATTGAATCACTTAACACAACAAAAAAGGAGCCCCGAAATGATAAACACAGAGAATGAGACCCGTAGTTTCTTGCAAGCTAAATTATCAGATTTAGCCAAGAAAGTCAGTGCAAATATGAGCAGACCCGTAGCCAAGTTCATTAAACACATGTTGTTTGGGATTTGTGGAACAGGCAATGCTTCGGTGCATAACATCGCTAAGAACATCAAAGACAACACTTCAACCAAAAAGACCAGTGAAAGGCTCTATCGCAATCTTGGCAGAGTAGGATTAAATCAGGAGTTGCAAGCAGCTCTTCTGGATGTTATCAGTCCCAAGATCAAGCAGGACACCCTGATCATCGTTGACGAAAGTGATATAGAGAAGCCATATGCCAAGAAGATGGAAGGCTGTAAAATGGTTCACAACGGCAGCAAGTCGATGCAGACCAATGGCTACAATCTATTGAATTTTTTGGCATGTATAGAAAATGGCAAAGGTCTAAATCTCTTGCCCATTAGCAGTGACTTGATTTCCACAGACATTGAACTTGATTCTATCAAGCAGATCATGCATGATATGCTTGTAGAGATAGCGTTAAAGTTCAACGGCAAAGGGTTGTTTGTTTTTGACCGTGGTTACGATGACCGCAAGACGATCGGCTTTTTGGTGGAGAATGGTATGCGTTTCATTATTAGGGGAGTTGGCAAAAGAAATATCAAGGAAGATCAGATTGAGAAGGATTTTAAGCTGGCAGTCAAAGAAATGCAATTCCAATATGAGTTACCCGGGTTCAAAGCAGGCGAGACCTTCAGATGTGCCACCCGGCGGATTGGGGTAAGAACAGATGATCATCCCTCACGCAAAGCCAACAGTGTTGATGTAAGCCTTGTTGTGGTTCGTAAATTCAAGAACAAGGCGCAGAAAGGCAAAGATTTCTACCTGCTATGTGACTTTGCTGACCCGAGCATGTCAGAACATGATATTATCCAGCAGGCAATTATCGCTTATCGCAAACGTTGGAAGATCGAAGAAGTTCACCGCCAAATGAAACATGACTTCAAATGGGAAAGTATGCGCCTTGCCAGCTACACTAAACTGAAGAATCTCAACATGTTAATGACTATATCCTTGTACTTTGTATATTCCTGTAAAGATGCAATTGAGATGATCGCAGCTGCTTTTCCCAAGATCATCTGTTTCAGGAAAAAAGACTGGGGGAAACTGCACAAGTTTGTCTACTACAGAATTGCCCAAGTCTTACAGATATGCCTGAATCGGGCATTACACTACGATACATCACCATACAGGTATGATAAAGTCGAACCATTACAGATGAAAATCAGGCTGGTTTAAAAAATGGGGGAATGCCTGTAATGAAGGGATTTGACAAATCGGTGTCAAAACCTGCCAATTTGCTGTCATGATTTGACAATTTGCTGTCAGTTTTAATGATCTCTGGATTCCGATGATTTGACAAAAGAGTGTCATAAACTGAGGGCGTTTTTGTGGTTTTGTCAAACGGCTGTCACGATTTGACATTTCCGGTGTCACTTCTTAAGAGTGTTGGGTTAGCTTGACAAATCAGTGTCACAACCTGCCAATTTGCTGTCATGATTTGACAAATTGCTGTCACTTGTGACGGCTTGAGGATTCCGATGATTTGACATATTGGTGTCACAAACTGAGGATATTTCTGCTATTTTGTCAAGTGGGTGTCACTATAAAGTGACACCCCAAATGTCATATAGCCATCAGTGTGACAATGAGGCATAAACCTGTAACTGGTACAGAGATACTTAGGACTGCTTTCGGAAAGATGTCACAGTGGTTTTGGACTTCTTTGGACTGGTTTGTGACAGCTTTGTGTCAAATATGGACTGATTTTAGACTGGTTTCGGAAACGCTTGAATATCAAGGAAATAGATCAGTTGGAAAGACTCGCAGTGCAAGTGGAACGGTCCGACAGTGCTGACTTTGTCATATCCATAAATGCTCTAGTTGTAAGTATGAGGGTTCCAATATTAAAGTTTCAGCACATGCCTAATCACTAATACAGACTTTCTAGATCTATCCCATGATATAATGATTGTTGACAAAAATATCGTATGCCAGAAATGTAGATGCAACAACCTGTTAGTTTATGTAATAGTAAGATTTTGGAGTTTGTTGCATATCTCACCTCTTGTGCAAAGGTTGGCACTGCTACAATTTCTGTAAAGTAATTTTTGCATTCACCAATATAATTCCCAGAATTTGTGCCATTCCACTCCCCCAATTTTGGCTTCAGTCTACCTTTACAAAGCGTGAGATCAGAGTAACATCGGAAAGCTGCGAGGATTGGTTTTAGCTAATAAATGATCTCATCCCCATTGGTCAATCAGGTCGCCATGCTTCGTCCAAGCAGCATCCACAGCATCAAGACAGCATGGAGACAGCTTCAGGAAATGGGTGTGGATTTATGGTGGCTCTGTTTGGGAGATAAAAAGAAGGGCTTCTCAACATAAATTGGGACTTTCTCTAAACAGCACATCGGGGTTACAAACAAGGAATCCACTAATCCACTTAAATTTTTGGCTGTATCAACCACAACATGAGAAAAATAAAGCACCAATATGACAAAAGCCCAGTTGAACGAGTACTGCTCAGTTTCATACTGAATAACAAAAGAATACGTCTCTACATATTTCTGTGATGTCCTTCTCACACGACTCATATAATTAGTAAATCCCTTTCTGGGTTTGACAAATACGTGTCACAACCTGCCAACTTGCTGTCATGATTTGACAGATCAATGTCACTTCTGACTGGCTCTGGATTCCGATGATTTGACAAATGAGTGTCACAAACTGAGGGCATTTCCGCTGTTTTGTCAAGCGGGTGTCACGATTTGACATTTCCAGTGTCACTTCTTATTTGGCTTGGAAACCATCGGACTTGGACATTTGAAGTTTTCACTGACTCTTTATAATCCAATTTGAAGTTTTCACTGACACTATAAAGAGTCACCCAAAGCTTCAAGCTTGGATCACTTGGACAAATGGGGATAAGTCCTTATGTGGTGGGGATATATATAGGACTGCTTTCAGACTTGTCCAAGTGGTTGTTTGGACGTTTCTGGACGTATTTGGATCACCGATAACTTCAAATTGAGCCGATTTGGGACTGGTTTTGGACTTTGCGGTTTTGCCTCGTCAATGGCGAAGATCGAAAAGCCGCAACTGAAGTGACAAAACCCCAATCAGAAATGCATCGTCACCCTGATCTGCGTCTAATATCTGGACGTCAAAGTCCAAGTTAAATGGTTGCAAAATAACTCTGCTATTCTGTGGATCGAGGATGATCTTCTTGAGAGTGACTCCGTCTCCGGCTCTTACCGCACCCACTTTTCCGTTGGCAAATTCCCAGTCGTAGGTCTGCATGAGCAGCACGATGTCCTCGTGCATGATATTGGGTTCCATGCTATGGCCGTTAACCCGGAAAGCCATGTATTTATCAGTGTTCCCGGGTACGAGGTTTCTCGGAATCTCCACGCTCTCGCCCAAACGCCGGAAGTCCTCGATGTGCTCTCTAGGTCCTGCGGAAATTTCGCCAAGAATATTGAAGTTCACGGTGCGTGTATAATCTATTGTAGGCGCTTCAATTAGCCCGGTAGCGCTGTCGACCAGCTTCAAGCGCTGCTCCAATCTTTCCTTCATCCAGCCATCGAAATCCTTCACAATTTGCATGGTACCCTCGCCAGTGAGCAACCAATTCACATTCACTTGAGCCTTGGCTAAGGCGATCAAAAAGTTGGGTTCCGGGACCCTGAGGCCAGCTTTATAGCGGGATTGTAAAGAGTCACTCAAAACTTCAAATTTGGTTCACTTGGACATTAGCAGATAACAGAAAGATTATAAACAGGTTATGCCATATTCTTTCACGAAGTTGGACTTGGACATTTACTCTTGATCGATCCTGTTTAGATCACTA
>JAHDQK010000048.1 GCA_018433885.1 Candidatus Cloacimonadota bacterium | reverse complement strand
AGTAGATTTGTCAAACCGCTTGTCGAATCACAGCTATGACAATCGGCAAACCTCTCGATTATTTGTTCCAAACCACCTGTCAAACCCCGATTTTTCCAAATGGGTTGTCGAATTTAGCCAAACACCCTGTCGCGGGATAAATATCAATCCATTATCTTGTTGTATGAAATATGAGTGCAAGAAAGAACTTGACAGTAGATGGGTAGTGTTATAGTTGGCTACATCACTAAGGCGGTTCGTGAAATAAATTATTGAGAGGAATGGATGAAAGCTTTTAAAGACGACATCCCGATCTATCTTCAGCTAAGGCAGCAGATCGAAGAACAGATACTGGCACGGGCACTGAAGGAAGAAGATCGTTTGAAATCTCTTAGGGAGATGGCAGCGGAATATCGCATCAATCCCATTACTGCCGGAAATGCAGTTAACGCGCTGGTGGACGAAGGAATTCTGTATCAAAAGCGAGGTATCGGTGTATTTGTTGCCCCCGGAGCGCGGGAATTGATCATCGCCAGCCGGAAAAGTTCTTTTGTACAGGAATCTTTGGTTCCTACCCTAAAGCTGGCCAAAGGTTATGAGATCAGCCAGGAAGATATCATCAAAAAGGTAAAAAAGGTTTATGGAGAAGAGCAATGACTGTTTATGAAAAGACTTTCGAGAGCAATCCGATTCCCTATCAAGTACATAATCTAAGCAAGTGTTATGGAAAGTTTCAGGCATTGAACGATGTCTCTTTCACTCTCCCCTGGGGTAAGATCGTAGGTCTTCTGGGAAAGAATGGAGCGGGGAAGTCCACTTTAATGCGTTGCATGCTGGGATTTTTGGATCACGACGGTGTGGTTAGTCTTGATGGTTTTCACTTGCAACATCGGGATCACAGAGTGTTTGACCAAGTAGCATTCATTCCGGATGTGAGCGGTTTGGACGATCGTCTCACTGTGCGGCAGACCATCAACTACGTTAAGAACGTAAATCCCCGGTTCAATGAAGAACGTAGCCAGCGCTTGTTTGAGCGCAGTAATCTGCCTTTGGACAAGAAGATCGGCAAGCTATCCAAGGGTATGAAGACAAAGCTCTATCTTCTGCTTACAATTTCGTTGGATGTGCGCTATCTGCTTCTGGACGAACCCACTTTGGGCTTGGACATTGCGTTTCGCAAGGAGTTCTTCAATATCATTCTAGGGGAATTTTTCGATGAACAGCGTACGATTCTGATCTCCACCCATCAGGTGGAAGAGATAGAGGATATGTTGCAAGAGATCATCATCATCGATCAAGGGAAAGTGGTCATGAATGAAGAGGTGGAAAGCCTTAAGACAAGGTATCGGGTAGCTACTGTGGCATCAGAGCAACGATCCGCGCTGGTTAATGCCGGTGCGCGTGAAATCAATAGTACTTTGGGTTTTGTGACGGCAGTGGTGGATTCCCAAACCGAGATCGAAGGTGCGCGATATTCCCGACCGTCGATTTCGGACATATTCATGGAAGTGGTAGGAGGTAACAATGCAACAGCTTAAGGCTATCGTGCTAAAGGAATGGCAGACTCAGAAGAATTCATTTCTAATGCCGTTTTGGGTATTATCCGGAATCTATGGAATCGGCTTGATCAGCTTGATCTACGGTTCAATCCGCTTCGGTTTGCCCACTTTAGTGACCGCTTCCTACAATGATCCCAATTTTGCAGAAGCTATCTGGACTTTTCACTACGGAGCCGCCACAGCTATTGCGTGGTTGTGTATTCTTACTACTTTCGGGATGTCGGATTCTACTTTGAATTCAGATCATATCAAGAAATGTGAGATTTTTCACCTTGCCCAACCCATCAGCTTGATCAAGATTCTGAGTGCTAAAGCTTTGTTTGCCGTGGGTGGGATATTCGTGCAATATCTTGTTCTGGCGACAGTCAATTGCGTAGTATTATCCGTTATTTCTGGGATATTGGGCATTCCCTCGCTCAGTCTAGGCTTGAATGCGGTGCTGAACAACATTCCTTATGTGATCAGTGGATTGATACTCATCACTCCCTTGGTGTGGTTTGCCAACAGCGTGTTTCGTAAACTTGGCGCGATGAAAGCGGGGATATTCCTCGCGGTCTTCGAGGTCATCCGAGGTCTGTTCAGTTTAAGTTGGGATATATCTCTTTACAGTCCCCTGGGATTCATTAACCGAGTTTTGTTCAAGCCTTTCAATGTCGCATCGGAACACGTTTTGGTTTCCATGGATTTCAGCAAAGTGGCTTCAAACATGGCAGGCTGGAGATGGGATTATACTTGGGAGCATCTGGCGTGGTTAATGGTAAATGTTCTACTGATCATCGCCAGTTATCACATTTATAAACGCCGAAACATATATTGATCAAAGACACTCCCTAAACCAGAAGCAATGCCTTGGGCGAAGGTCCTGGCATTGCTTCTTTACATTGGTCTTGACGGCTTGGTGGGGGCTATAAACATGGTCAATATGATACGCAGGATGATATGTTTCAAACTAATTATCGCCTGCTTCATTTTGATGATGTTACCTCAAATTGTTGTGGGAAACGATCAGAAGCGGGATCTTGGAAACTCAGATAACGCATTTTCTCGGGATCTGATGGAAGAATTCCGCGTATCGATCAAGGAGCGTCCTTATCTGGGCAGAGTGTATCCCATGATTTTCCGCAAAGGGGAAAATGAGATAAGTGTTCCGGAATTGGATCACGATTATTCGCCATGGGAGGGCAGAAAGATATCTGAGATAAGGGTTGTAAACCAGAATGTCTTCGATCTCTCTTACCAAGAGGATATCCCGCCCCTCTTCCGATCCGCCATGAGATTTGGCAACTGGCTACAGCCCCGAACCCGGCTTAAAAGCATTCGGCGCAACTTATTCGTGGCTGAAGGAGATACGCTTGATCCAGATTATCTGATCGCGAATCTACAGTATCTTTATAATCTTGGTTTGTACTCTGAGATTGCTCTGATACCATATGAATTGCAAGATGATGAGGTGGGAGTTCATGTTGCTTTAAGAGAGAAGTTTTTTCTGCAACTCAGCGGAAAATTTCTGAATTACAACGAATTCCGCGTGAAACTGATGGATCGGAACTTTCTGGGATACGGTCATTCCTTGTTGATCAATCTCTTTGTAGATCCCGGATCCAGGGAGTTTCTGGGCTGGGATAGCTCCTACACCCATCCCAATATTCTTGGCACTTTTTTTCAGGGAGATTTTCGCTACAAGGATAGAGAAACCAACGACGCCCTGGAAATCGGTTTCAATCGCGATTATCTCTACCCGCTAATGGTGGATTATGGAGGGTTGAACTTCTCCCAATCGAACGTCCAGCAAGACGAAGAGAAACTTATAATGGCTAAGTCAGATTACTCCGCATGGTACGCTCGGGCATTCAATCTTCTGGAGTATCCGCGTTACCTGTATGGAGCTGTATCCTTGAACGTTCAGGATCATCAGAATACAGCAACAGATACCTGGCAGGATTCCTACTTGGGTATAGCCGCAGTGGGTTACGCCGCCTCTGAATACCGATATGAGCCCGGATTGAGCTCAATCTTCGATAGCGATTATATCCCCCAAGGCAGCTTTCTGATGCTACTTAGCGGATACGAAAAGGGGGAGCGCTACGATCGGCAATATCTGGGTTTTCAAGCGGCTGGAGCCAAGCACCATGTAGAGGGACATTTGGTATATGGACAAATGGCACTGGAGACATATCTCGCTGAGGGCAAACCAGAGCAGTATGCGATGGTTCTGGAACCCTTATATATCTCTCCAGAGCGAACTTTAGGACGATTCGTGGGACGTAGCTTAATCTTTGGTAAGGCTGTTTTCAGTAGAAGTGGAAAGGATATTTCTCCAGCGATTCTATCGGAATCCATGTTTTATCGGGATGGGCATGATCTTGCCGGAGACAAACTATTCAGCTTGGGTCTTGAAGAAGACATAAGTATGCCTTATCAGTTCTTCGGATTCCAGATCTCTACTTTTGCGTTTATGGATGTGGCGGTGGTTCACAATGAAAAACGGAATGAAAGCCTCTTTACTCAAGGGATTGGTATCCGGTTTCGCAACCCTAGCCTGATCTGGGATTTTGTGGAATTGCGGATGTCTCTGGAGACATCGAATTCAAATGAACCAGATCTAGGAATATCGCTATCTGTGAATCCCACCAGAGTTCTGCAGGATTTCCGGGGCAGACGTCCTCAACCATATCATAGAAGAACAACCTGGCAATAAACCCTCACCCCAATCTTCAAATCACCCTCACTTGGACAAACAGAGATAAAGTCTTATGTGGTACGGAGATAAGTTGGACTATGTTTGGACTTGGACATGCGAGGGTTTGGACGTTGTTGGACGTCTTTTTATCACTGTTTCTTCAAATTAAAGCCGATTTTAGACTGGATTTGGATCAGAAGGGTGGGCCGAAAGCAGTCGAGTTTAAACCCAGTTAATGCAGTAGAGACCCCACCTAAGAAGAAATTGTTGCATTTATTCCCCAGTACCATAGATTTGAGATCATTCACAAAACCAAATCAAGGATGGAGAATAATATGCAAGCTAGTCATTCAAATAAGAGACTGAAAAAGGGTCAAGTCAAAATTGAGTTTAGCCCAAAATTGATCACTTCGTGGGGTGGAACTGCAGCGCTATTTTCAAGGTATTTCGATAAGATCGGATTCAGGGAACTGGTCGAGAAGATTTATCCAGTCCAGGAGTACTCCAATAACTCAACCGGGGTGTATTCGAAGCTAGTATCGCTGTTTATCTCGGTTCTCAATGGCGGAACCAAGTTCTCACATATCAACTACATGGAGAATGGGATAAAGATATTCGAGCGTTGTTTGGGAGTGAAGCGTCTAGTCAAATCATCCACCGGTATAACCAGATATTGGAACAACGAGACACACTACGCTTTGATTCCACTGTCATTACGCATTATGGAAATCAAGAAGGAGCTAAGAGCATACTGCTCTCAGAATACGAGAGTTCGGGAGGCTGCAAGGCTACAAGAAAGCCAAAGCCAGATACTACAAGCTTGTAGTTATCCTGGATGACCGCACCAGCGACATCTGCCGGGCATTGGCTGCTCAAGACAAAGTCTATCCCCTGAACGATGCCTTGGAAGTCATGGATAATCTCATGGCTCTGGATACCAAGTCTAACAGCTTGGGCGATGCTCGGGATTACATTAAAGCCCTTGCCCCCTGGATCAAAGACGATCAGATCGAATACGACTCAGAGATGAACCCAGTAGGCGTCTCTGGATCTCATACACCGTTCCCGCCCTTTCATTGGAAATGCAGGACGACTACAACCTATTACTAAGATCCCTCGAATGGGTTTTCCAGTATAAGCGATATAGGTTTTTTGGGGGTCTTATGAATGCGCTTAATCTTAAAGCCTGAGCATTTATCGAGACTAACATTACACTTGCATGATTCTTGGCTAATCACTCCATTAATCATTACTTCTAACACCATGCTTTCTTTTCGATTGAAATTCTCAATCTTGAAAGTAGCTTCGTTTTGTTTTCCAGGCCTAACACTACCCTTCAATTCATGATTGTGTTTGTTAAGCTTCGTGTGCGCTTGTGAAATAATACAGCCGTCTGAATAGACAATTATCAGTTTCCCCTATTGCAAATCTTTACTTGTTCTATTAGACAACCGATACTGCAGTTTAAAACAACCTGGAGGAGTGTCATTATTCTCGTCACTTATCGGTAATGACCACTGAGGTTCACAAAGAATCGTTTGGAATGATAGCTTTTGGACTCTGTTTATGTACTTGTTGTACGCAGCGGTAAAAATTGAGCCTGCAAGACCACCGGAAACGAGCCCAGTAGTGAACGATAACCAACTAAAGTCACTCATAACTAATTCTCACACTTCCAGATATAACTGAATATGTGCCAACGTTAGCAGAAATGCTATTTCGGTTTAGGATTTGTTTGGCAGTTTCTTTCTTCGCAATAGGCACTAGTAGCCAAAAAGGGGCGTTTATGAGATCGGCATACTCTTTCCATTGTTTAGAGTCTAAGTCAGTTACTGTATCTTCGGTTTCAACTTCGATGATAATTTTTACATGATTATCGCCCTTGTTTGTTATGATAATGTCCGGATAAAGTGTTTCCTTTTCGTAGTTACTCCCATGTTTTTTTGTTGACCTGGGTTGATGAAGATATCATGATTGACTTGATCTAACTCTTCCTTAACCTTTTCAACTATCTGATCATGAGTGGTTTGGTTTTCAATTGATCTGGGTGCCACTTTTCCTCCCTAATAGCTCTTATAAAATGCTTCTGCAGTAAACTTAACGAATTCCTCCGTCTTATCCACGCCTTTGCATATTGCTTGGAATGGCTCGAGATGTGAGATTTCCACTTGTAGATCTCTTGCTGTTTTCGCACTGCATCCTAAAATATCCTGGATTGCAGCAGGCGATACACCTCTACTTTGGAATATGTATGCAAACTCGAGCAGACTCTGGAAATCAAAGAAGTCCTGCTGATAATCATCGGGGGATTGACTAGCAAAGAAAACCACAACTCCTTTTGATCTGCCTTCTCTGATGATCTTCTGCAAGAATATGTTCTTTTGAGACAGGTAATTATGAGCTTCATCTATTACCAATATTGTACGAATCGTTCGCCTGCCATTTTGGATTGGACTATCCGGTAAAACTGACATCTCTTTATACAGTCTTTCAATAATCAGATAAACCACTAACTCCTTCAACACAGGCATTTTGTGTAAATCGACGAGTAAAGTCCTGTTCGAGAGTTTATCTATAGGAGGTATATCATCGCCATGACTCCAAAACAGGTTAAAATCGGACAGATCCCTGAGAACTTCAATAAGGGTATCATCCTTTTTGCTGTTCATTTGATACGACAGAACTGCTAAGTCGTAAACCTCATTGAAATCTGGGTATCTTATCTCTTTATCCGATCGATTTTCGTAGGCAGCCTTTATCACTTCAGATAAGGTTCCTTTCTGCACGGCTCCCAGTTTTGAATTGATAGACGAAAAACTCTCAGCTTTTTCTCGGGCCGATAGGCTAATGCTCTGGTCAGAATAATCAGGGAGAACAAATGGATTTACTGGTAACACTTGACCATCTTGAAGCATCCTATAGACTTGTGTTTTAGAAAGCTCTATGAACTTCTCATTATCAACAACATCACCTTTGTAGTCGAAGTATATGAAATTTGTCTGGAAACTTGATCCCCTGCGAATATCGGTGAGTAACTTAAGCAGAAACTGAGTCTTACCGACGCCTGGCGATCCCATAATTGCAAGATGAGAGTTGGGATGGATGGCATTATTATTCAACTCCATGATCAGATCTTTTTTGTTAAGCACGGTTTTACCGAGATAAAGATCAAACATTTGACCATAGGATTCTTGTCTTCCACCGAAATTAACTTCTTTTGCCAGAACAGTCAGTAGGTTATCTATCGACTTACCATTCTGTAGGTAAAGCTTCTCAATCAATGTACTGCCGTTATCAATGTGGTTCTTTATAATCGATTTACTTGAAAAAAACTCATCCTCAGCGATGTCCATTCTCTGATAAACAAAGCGTATCAATGACTTTATCAATAATTCATACTCGCTATAAAATGAGGTTTCTCGCATAGATTCACCGGCGGTATCAGAGCTCAAACTAACCTCTTTGCCAGCTTTACTTAATGACAGTGCAAAGGCTATTCTTGCCCATGCATTCTTCTCCATCTTCGACTCGTATTTCAAAGCACTAAAAATGGTGTCTGCTTGGTTTGATAAATACAACCTATCTGCCATTTATTCCTCCCAAAAATATCCTTCTGAAAACACAGTAATCTCTTGTTTTTTATCATGTTCGAGCTTCGCAGCACTAGATAAGTAAGGTTTCAACATTGAGTAATATGACTTATCAATCTCCGTGTCTGTTGATAAAATCACTACCTGCTCTCCAGCATTCGGGAAGTAGTTTTTAACGATGTTTTCTCTATGGCTACTATCTAGCCTCGATAGTGGAGTATCGATGATAATTGGCAGTTTTAGTTGGCTTGTCTGTGCTAAGCCCCATAACAGTGAGATAGCGAAGACTTCTTTTTCCCCCGCAGATAAGCTAGATTTTCTGATCTCGTGACCGTTTTTATCGGTAATCTTGATTTCATAAGTTTTGTCGTTAATAGACAGGTCCTTTATCTGATCACTGCGGCTGGATAGCCGTTTATACATTTCGAAGGTTCTCTCTTCAAGCATAGCAACCTTGTTCTTGCGTAATATGATGATGTACTTGCTAAGCAAGTCCATGATAGTGTCACATTCGGTGATGAAATCAGCTCTCTCTTTAGATTGGCTATGATTGGTATAAAGTTTCTCCAGCTCGGACTCCATATCCTTGATCTTCTTGTCTATAATGCTTATCTCGTCTTCAACTATACGTAGCTGCTCTTTGAAGCGACCAATCTGAGTTGAACATCCCTCAATCTCTTGTTGAAGTTCATCGAAAAGTTCTTTTTCAGATTCAGAGGCAGACCCAGATGTAATACTGACATCTAGTTGCTTGATTATCTGTTCTAGTTCCCTTTTCTCTTCAATCTTGGGGGGTATCATGAAGACTTCACTCTTTTCCAACGATTCAAGTTGATTTAGTAATCGTGATGAGTCTCGTTCAGTTAGATTTAATGTCTTAGCGATTGTACTACCTGATAATCCCTTACGAAGCAATTCATAAATTCTATTAACCAATTCTTCTTGTTTTGCTTCATTAAGTACTTCGCTGTAAATTGGTTCTGGTTCATTAACTGCTACAATTATCTTTTGTGCAATCTCGCGGGCATTCTCTTTTATGACATCATTTTGCAGAGATTCCCTTTCCTTGACTAGTTGGTCTTTCAAGTTCTCGAACAAACCACCTGTAATGCTCATCGGCAGGTATTCTTCACACAACCTCTTGATTTCTGATTCCAGCTGATTTCTTTGAACTACAAGTTGAGCCCTTCTTGCTTCATTCTTTCTGATAATATCCTTTGTTTCTGGTTCTCTGTGGAAAATTTTCTGAAATCTAGCACGAGCCTCTTCTAGTTTCTTTTGAAAATCCGATAGATCGCCTGTCAATTCAGTCCTTTCTTTAACAAGTTTTTCCAGTTTTTTCTGTTCTTTTTTTATCCCAACAGATTTGTATTCAATGTCTGTATCAGTAACTTCTACGAAATTCTGCTTGGCCCTGTTTTTAATATAGGCTATATCCTTGCTCAATATGTTTATATACTCGATTCCAAGTGCGGCTTCCAAGGATGCTTTGAGCCTTACCTCGGAATGATCATCAGAGGCTATCTCTTGAATTTTTTCTCCATCAAAAAAGAAAAACTGAGTTATACTCTGAGGAATTGTAGCTTTTAAATAGTCATTCCAGATATCATTACTTTGTACCGACACGCGTTTACCGTCTTGGATTACTACTAATTTATCGACTAGATCTTTCGGCCTTGGATCTTCAATAACACCTGCAGTCCAACTCCTCTTCACTATTAACTCAGAGCCATCATCAGCATCCATGGTCAATTCAAAAGCAACATAGGTATTCTGTTTTGCTTTTTCTTTTCTATTGATTGAACGGAATATCTCATCGCTTTTACACCCGTATAAGCAGTAGGTGATGGCTTCCATAATTGAAGATTTGCCAGCTCCATTCATTCCACCTATAAGAAATATTGCATTATGACCATCTCCTATTGGGAAATTGATATCCGTTTTGAATTGAAAGCTCTTATAATTTTCAATCGAAAGGTGTCTGATTCTCATAGTAAACCTCTTCTAACTCATGATATCCATGCTGAATTGCTGGCTTAAGTATGTTCTCTTTACGCAGATTATACAACACTCGGCTCACAGTATTTTTCCAGAATGGTGTTCCATTGTGCTGTGCAAGCTCAAAATCACCAGGATGCATACGGTCTTGGAGCATAGAAAATACTGCTTCCCAGATTTCTGTTCTACGCATCTGTCTGCGCTGCTGCCTCAGGGTGTCAATCACCGCCTTAGCCACTACCCTCCATGGGGTTGTATCCTGAGTTGAGTTGCCATCTATATTCCCGCGAATCCTGGATGTAGTAACATCTCGAAGCCGAAGAAGCAGAGCATTAAGTTTATTATGGATTGTAATTGCTTGATCCTGATAACCCCGATGGCTACTGACAATGTTAAGGAGCCTACTTTTTTCCTCAAGTAGAGCTGAGGGTATCGAAATTCCAGATGATTCTAGTCTTTCAATAGCTTTAGATATCTCACGAAGTTGTATGTCCGATTCTGAGTCAATTGGACTACTCAGGACTGCTTCAACAAGCTCATCAACATGAGAACTTAACTGCTCAAGTAATTGTTCCACTTCAGATAACACATTCTTTGTCATAATCAACTCTTTCTTGGGTAGCTGTCATCAAGTTCCCAGATTCCTGTTTTTTTCTTCGGTTTCAGTATTCCAGCTATTCGCATATCGGTCAGTTCCCAGCAAACCCTGTTTTGCCAAACATAGCATTTCCAATCGTCACGCCACTCAAGGTCACCTGGAAGAAACTTATCTTTCAATTGCTCCCCAACATGATCTTTAATTGTATTTCTATCAGCAGATCCATTGTACTCCATTAGTGCATTGATTATACACTCTCGGAGAATCTGGTGCTTAGTCATTGGTAGTTTTGATCGTCGTGATTTTGATTGGTCACCATTATTGCTGATCTTTAAAATTATCGTTGTGTTCTCAATAAGAACGTTTAGTCTGGTATAAACCTCATTTATCAGCTCTAGGGAAATGGATGGCTGGACGATCAATGATAAAAGATTCGATTTCTCTGTTAGTAGACTTTCTGGAACAGAGATTTTCAGCTTTTCGAGTCGTTCTATGGTTTTTGTAATTTCTCTCAATTGAGTGTTTACAGTATTATCAACTCGGTTTTCAGACGTTTCGGATAAAACCGATTGAATATAACTCTCAAGCACATCTAAGGCACCCGAAACATCCTCAGCAGTATATTTGAAGTTGCTGTTCATTTGAGCTCATCCAAAAGTTTTAGATAGTTTTTTGATAACTCCCAAACCCCTCTAGGAGAATCATTTCTCATCATGCCAATTTTGACCATATACATTCTAGCCCAGTCTACTTGATGGTACCACGTAATTCTTCCAGAACTGTCTAAATCATAATCTTCTGGGGTAAGTACATCGGCAAGAACCAGTTCAAGGTTTTGATGAATTTCTTTATTACTTCCTGAATTACCCATTTGTTCCATTACTTGCACAATCGCTCTGATCAAAGTATTTCTTGGGGTTAAGCGACCCTGTCTCACGGGAGAATCTTTATCTCTACTACGTTTTCTACCCCTGGGTTTAGGGTGCCCGTTAAGTTTGTACTTGCTACAAAGGTCATTTAGCCCATTAATGATCATCTCGTATCTAGTCTGATCTTGATTGCTATCGTTTGATGCTGCCAGTAGCGAGGATTTCAAATTGCGTAATTCATCTGGTACTGTGATACCTGTGCTTTCTAGCTTATCAATAGTCCTTGATATCTCAATTAGTTGTTTTTTTGATTCAACAATGCTTGTTTGATCGATGTTGTTACGACACTTCTCAAGGATTTCACCGACAATTTCAAGCAAGATATCTGGATTGTTTGCTAAAAAATCTAATACGTCATTCTTCTCCATTGGCCATACCGCCCTTTTGCTTTATAATCTCCTCTAAAGCGTCAAATATGCCAAATCTCTTGTCTTTTAATTCATAATCCTGGACTGTGCTCAAGAGCTTAAGCAACTTATCAATATCAACCCCATACTCATGGCACAACTCCTGCAGAGTGTTTAGATCATCGTTGTTAATTCTCATGCAATGCCTCTTTAATTTTCATATCCACCAAGTTAATGGCCTTATTCTTGAGTTCAGCCAAAAAATGATTCTCCTGTTATCTCTAAGAATAAAATAACTGACCTTCCAAGATTCTCGAACACGTTGAGTTCGCATATCGTATTGTATTCCTTAAATATACCATCAATAATCTCTTTATATGTCACGATCAAACTCCAGATATTGTAGATCATTCGCATTCTGACAGGTTACATGTATCATTCTCAGAATGCTCTCCCAAGCACACATCGGAATAGGCGTCGCTAAAGGTAACGAGCCCCAAAGCAACGAGTTAGTTCGCTTTACCAAAAATATTATCACATATCCCTCACAACGTGATTTGAGTTTGCCACAATGAATCCTGATAGTTGAATTCTGTCAACCAAAAAACTGTCGCATCCTTATGCATCCTTATTTGTGAGAATACAGGGGACTGCTTTTCTTGCTCCGGATCGATGATCCAGATAGTTCAAGGAGCATAAATGGAAGCGAAACTGATGGATAGAATCAAAGAGCAGCTAGTCAGACATGAAGGTCTGAGGCTCAAGCCTTACCGCTGCACTGCAGGTAAACTGACAATCGGTATCGGTCGCAATCTCGATGATAGTGGGATATCCCAATCCGAAGGTTACATCATGCTGATCAATGACATTATGAACTGCGAAAAGCAGCTTCAGTCCCGGATACCCGATATCTACAATGGTCTTGATGAAGTGCGTAAGTCTGTGCTGCTGAACATGTGCATAAGCATCCCACAAAGCCGCTTCGCTTCTTTGCGGGAACCCTGCTACCTCGGTATCAATGGTCTGCTTGGCTTCAAGAACACTCTGGTGTTTATCCAAGCCGGAGACTGGGAACGAGCTGCCAATAATATGCTGGTATCCCGCTGGGCAAAGCAGGTTGGTCGCAGAGCAATTGAGCTTTCCGAGCTGATGAGGAAAAGTAAGTGATACCGATCCCGGTCGAGACTATTGACATGCTGGCAGTGCTCAATCTGCCCAAGGAGATGGCGGATAACGTCATCTTCAAAGAGCATAAAGGGCTTGTCCTGGAGACGATCAGAAGCTATGTTTTGGATAACTATTACCAGGATGCTATCCGTAACGACTATCCTGATGACGATCCCTTTTTGATCTCTTTTCGCCAACCCTAAATCCTTTGCAAGCAAAGTCTCCAGGGAACCCGTTTTTGGGTTCTGTTTCCTGATGCTGCACAGCACTTGCGAGTTTCTCAATTTGAAGACTCTGGGCGAAGGAATAGTCAAGACCGTAGGTTTAGACCAATCTGCCACAGAACTGCTCACAGGGAGCGAAATAGACGCATTCAAAGCTAACCTTGAGCTAAGAGCACTGACCGGACTTCGAGACTATCTGAATCAGCAAGGTCAGAACCGCCTGGATGAGCTGAAACCCCGACCGCCAAGAGTTATCCGGGTGGGAGTGATCTGACATGAATAGAACGCAGATGACGCAGATCGAACGGATTAACGCAGATCTTCCTGTCTTGGTAAGATTCCATTGGAGTATCAATGCCTGAGCAGAACTCCAACACACTTGATGAGATCATGACTGAAGTTTACCGGGCTATCTATGCAGCCTTGGAGAGTCGTCTGCATCTGATCGGTTCTGTGATTGATGCTGAGTCCCGCAAGGAGATACTGGCACAGCAGATTTTACGATAAGGGCGACTTCTATGGCAATACAGGTTATCTGATTGAGACAAGTCCTGATGCCATGATCCTGAGAGTAGGCTCCAATGTCAAACACGAGCCTTTCGCTATCACCCTCAATCCTTTGCAAGCAAAGTCTTCAGGGAACCCGTTTTGCCCACCCTCCCCGGTAAAGTGCCTTCCTGGACTCCTATCGCTCCACTTATAGCTTGGGTCGAACGCAAGCACCTGGCATGGACTGATAAAGAGACAGGGAAGCTGCTGACTGTAGCCGAGATCGCTTATCTCATCCGTGGCAAGATCAAGCGGGAAGGCATCGCTGCCCGTAATGTGTTTACTCAGGTTGTTTCAAACCGGGAGCAATGGATCTATCAGCAATTGAACGATATCGAGGTGAGCCTGTGACCGCACTTGAAAAGTACCAAGCAGAATGCAGCCGCATCTCCGAGGCACTGAATCTTGCTGGAGTGGCAGAGACCCTATACAACAAGGACAACATCCCCAAGAACCTGCCTTGCGCCATGCTGATCCTCGATTCCGAGACAGGCAAGCATGGTACATCCAGACAGTAGGTAGCATATTGAAGAAAGTCTGATTCTCTAAGTGATTATCAATGAGTAAACGATAATAAAAACTACCTGGCAGAAGATCCAATCTTCCTCGATTCCTCCGATTTGAAGTTTTAGTGATGAAATTTGAAGTTTTCAGTGAGGGTTTATACTGGCAATGATACAGCTTACCGAACTCGGAGGAATAGCTGGTGATTTACTCATCAGAAAAAAGGGTTTGACAAAAAAGGAAAGCTTAAAAGTATGAACGCAAAGAAGAATTTCCCGGGAGATGACAATGTCTGAAACAGCAAAAAATACACAATCAAAGGGTTCCGCATCTGTGCAAGTAGCAGAACAGCACAAGATTAGCTTAGTGGAGTTGATCCTTATCCTGCTTTTGGTGGGTTTGGTGTTTGTGTTTTTCTTTGGGATGCGCCAGCTCAGAGTGGATAAAGCGGCTGAAGCCTTGGCGTTCGAAAAATTTGAAACCGTGAAACCTGTCCTCAAAGCGGCTATTGACGCTGCTGAAGAGTATAAAAGAACCGATGAATTTGGGGACTATCCCTTCGATTTCGGTCAGCTTGGTCTCTCTGATACCGATACTTACACTATCAAATCCGACGAAAATGGTAACATGTATGTGGATGCTACAGATTTTACGATCCATTACGATGCGGAGAAGTTTACTTTTACAGCCACTAGTACAGAGAGTTTCGGAAAAGCCGGTGTTAAAGTGATCTATACTTTGGCAGATCATAGCTACCAAGTGGAAGATCCCGCTCCGGATCGCCGCCCCACCGTCAAGGATGAATGGCTACCCCAAGAATAATTTCCGCAACCAACAAGAATTTTAATGGACCCTCCGGGGTCCTTTTTTTTTACCCATCTTCTCCACGGATGATGTTTGAGGATGACGTCTTGGGCGGCAACATCCTTGCAACAGAACTTTCCGAAGCCCCGAATAGTCCTTTAGGGGAGACACAAAACCCCTTTCAATAAAACAACATACATACAAACATCAGACCTTACAACATTGTAACCCATTTATCGCACCAATCGCGCACCCACTTTCATGCAGTTCCCACTGCTTCAAAGTAGCTTGGCGACTGCTTCGAGGAAAGGGTGTGCAGATCCAGAGCTATTCCTTGTTACCAGTCCCAAGCAGTCTATTATGACCGAGAAAGGGATAAAACCAGCTACTTCATGCATACAAAAAATAACCGACTCACAGGGAGCCGGTTATATTGGGTTTGATCTGTTCTTTGTTTATTTTAAGTTTGTATCATATGACCATAGGAGTAAGCTATCAAAAAAGGAGACTCTTATGGACAAGATTAAGTCAGAGCAAGGATATGGCGTGCAGCGGCTGCAGTCAAAGGACGCTCGCAGTGCCATTGTACAACGTTT
>JAHDQK010000037.1 GCA_018433885.1 Candidatus Cloacimonadota bacterium | reverse complement strand
CTGAGCTACTTGGCTGTGCACCAGAGTTCCGGGAACAGTGGCAGTGCCACCGGTCCAGATTTTCACGGTGTAAACGGCATTGGCATACATGGGAGCGAACTTAACCGCGGCGAGGGTTCCGCCCACGTGGGGAAGAATGTCCGTGGCGTCGTAGCGATGAGCCACGTCGAAGTTGGCAGCGCCATCGGTGCCGATGCTGTTGTCCAGAAGGTCGTTGTTGCTCCAGGAAATCCATTCGCCTTCAAGCGGAGGCTGAGGGGAAGTCCAGTTGAGGCTCACATCGTTACCCTCTACGGTTCCGGCGAGATCGGTAGGAGGATCAAGTTCTTCGATTTCCGCTTCCACGGTGTTTGAGGGCAAGCTTTCGCCATTGTCGTAAGTTGCTGTTACATAGTATTCATATTCACCGAGAGCGAGATCCTGATCGATGTAAGTAGTAGTTCCGGGTTCGGTAAGAGTTGCCAAAACAGCGTCGTTACGATAGACTTTGTAACCGGTCTGGGCGCGGGTGACGTTGCGGTTGGTTCCGTTCTTGGCAAAAGTACCTTCTGCGTAAGTAACGGTGGTTTCTTCGATGGCTTGGGGAGTGAATGCCAGAGTGCGGAAATCATCCACATAACCCTGGATAGACCAGTTGTAGGTGAGCTCAGCATTAACCTGACTGAGGGTGGTCCAGCCATTGAAGTTCATGATGTTGCCTTTGCCTTCCACTTGGGGACCGTCGTCGCAACCGGCAGGGTAACCGGCTTGAGCCACGATGCCCACGCCAATCCAAAGCTGGGTGGCAGGTACGGGGATCGGGGTGTTCAGCACCACGGTGTTCCATTCTCCAATTACGGGATTTGCAACCAACTGGCTGTGAATCATATTTCCGGGAGTGGTGGCAGTGCCGCCGGTCCAGATTTTCACGGTGTAGGTGCTTTGTACTTCATTGGGTACAAACTTGACGTGGGTGAGGGTGGAACCTTGGTAGGCAGTAAGGTCTGTAGCATCGAAGCGATGCGCGATATCGAAGGTGGCTGCGCCATTGGTTCCGATTCCGTTTCCAAGATCAGCGGGGTCGCACCAAGTGATCCATTCGCCGGTGGGCGGAGGTTCCGGAGCGTTCCAAGAAAGTTGCACTTCGTTGCCTTGGATCGAAGCCTGAAGGTTTGTGGGCGGATACAGATTAGTAGCGGTCTGCACGCCGGTGCCGGAGAGGTTGTAGTAGGTGGTGCCGGTGGTTGCGGGAAAATTGCCGTCGGCATATTTATAAACCGCCTGGTAAGCAGGAGTTGTGCTGGTGTATCTGAAATTGGGTCCGGAAGCATAATCTCCATCCCAGTTTTCCCACAGAATTTCGATGTTGTCGGTTCCATTCCAGACAAAAGGCTGGTTGAACATGATGTGATGCCAGCCGGGACCGTTCCAGGTGTAATCACCTTGAAACACGCTTTGATACTGGGTGTTGTCCGGATAGGTGTTGTCCAGTTCAGTGGCGGTGGTATGGCGGATAAAGACCCGCTGATCTACAGCCACGTAGTTTGTGGGATTGTTTCCCACTTCATATCCAATACCGTCAATCGGGCCATTGGTAAGGCCAACTGCGGTTAGTTCCGTGGCTGTATAGATGGTTTTTGTCCAGCCATAATCATACAAGCCATAGAAAGGGATGTAACTTTGGGTAGAAGTTCCGGTTCCTATGGTGTAAACGTCCGCTGCGAGAATGCCTATCAGCATCACGAGCAGTAAGAGAATGCTTGTTTTCTTCATTCTTTTCTCTCCATATATAGTTATGTTCCATTTATTTAATGCAATCCCTTGGGGAATGCGTTTCCGCTACTGCGTTTTTACGAGCATTGTAATTCAATCACCAAAGATTATTGGTGACAACATGCACAAAATGTTCCGAAAATACGCAAAGATCGGAGCGTGATCTGGTGTGTAAGATAAAAACGTAGATAAATATCAATCATGCGACAGATATGGAGGGTCTCGGTTTCTGTAAAGAGAAATCTAAAACCTACTAATGAAGAGCATTTGGCATTAGCCGGGTAAGCTAATGAGAGGCAGGGAATTCATCTGGATATTTGCATCAGATAATTCCTGGATCCGCCTCGGGCAGGTAATTCCTCCCCTCTGGCAGAATGCACTGCCAAGCAGGCTAAGGAAAAGGTTTTTTTGGGGCTTTACTTCTTGCCCAGGGCGGCTACATAGATCACAAATTCCGCGATGCCATCGATGCCTAAAGCGGCGTTCAAGCCCTCATCCAGATAAGCGCCGATCATGCAACAGCCGGATTTGATCACTTCTGCCGCCAGATGCAGGTTTTGGCCGATGTGCCCCGCATCCAGATACAGATAGCGGTAGCCGCGTTGACCATATCTCCACGCGGTGCGGTATGGGATCGCGGTGAAGATGAAGTTCACGGCGGAATTTGCCACCATTTCCTGGCGCAGACAGCCTTCAAAGATCCTCTGGCGCATCTCGTCGCTTTCGTCCTGAAGGATCAGACAGTGCTTGATGGGGTGATAATAATAGAGGCCGCTTTTGATCCCGTTTACCTTTCTGATATCCACAAAACACTCAATTGGGTGGCGGCTGCCGGCGGAAGGGACGTTGCGGAGGGTGATCTCCATGCGTTCGTTGGAACGGAAATCCCGCGCCCATGAGCTTGCCCAGAGCAGAAACGACAGTTCGTCCGGATTCAGGCTGGTTTCGCTGTATTTGCGGAGGCTGCGGCGATTGGCGATGGCTTCCTGCAGGCTAAGATCCCGGAAGTTCAAAGTACCAACCGCGGGCAGGGATACCAGCTCGCCACTACGGGCTTTGATGGCGTCCGGACGCGCAATGCCGAGTTCCTGATCGCTCTTATCTGCGTATAGGTAGCGGGTGTATTTTACAAAATCTGCGCCGATGGTCTGGGCTTTTGGGCGTTCGGCTTCGATCTCTGCCAGAAGCGGGCGCATGGCTGTGTCCAGAAGTTCCAGTTCTTCTTCGCTGATCCCGCTTTCCAGGCGGATCTGTTCGTCGGTGTAACCGTGGGTCTTGTAATACAGATAGTCAAAGGTCTTGGCATCCATTTTGTCTCCTTCAGAGCAGGTTTTGGGGACCATCCTGTTTGAGATGGTCGATGATGTATTTTACTTCCTCAGAGCGGTCTTTGGGCACAATCAAAAGAGCGTCTGGAGTTTCTATTACGCAGAGGTCGTTGATGCCGATGACGGCGGTGTATTTTGAGGATTGGATATAGTTGTTTGAGGCATCCCGGAAATAGGCGGGGGAGAGGCTGTGGTTGCCGTTTTCGGTGCTGGGGGAGATATCCGCCAGGGCTTTCCAGCTACCGACGTCGCTCCAGCCGATATCAACAGGGATCACATAGCGGGCATCGGCTTTTTCCATGATCCCGATATCGATCGGGATGCGGGGCATCTGGCGGTATAGCTCGCTGATGTCTGCGTCGTAGCCACTCTTCTGCCATAGCTCCGAGATCCAGCCGCAAAGTGTGGAGACCTCCGGAAGCCAAGCGGCAAAGGCGGCACGGATGGTGCTGATGGTCCAGCAAAACATCCCGCTATTCCAGAAGAAGTTACCGCTTTCCAGAAAGCTCTTTGCGGTCTTGAAATCCGGCTTTTCTTTGAACCGGGTAACCTCGCGGATGCCATCCGCTATTTGCTTGCCTGCCTCGATGTAGCCATAGCCGGTGGCAGGGTAATCCGGAACGATGCCAAAGGTGATCAATTTGCTCTCGATGGCGGCTTGTTTGGCTTTCAGAAGGCTTTGGTGGAAGGTAGCGGTATCCCGGATCACATGGTCTGCGGGGAGGATCAGCATCGCGGTAGTTTCCGGATAGCGGGGCGCTAGATATTCTGCGCTCAGGGCGATGCATGGGGCGGTATTCATGCCAAAAGGTTCGCTGATAATGTTTTCACCGGGCAAGGCAGGGAGGTGTTCTTTCACCAGCTCCACCTGATTGGCGGCGGTCACGATGTAGATATCTGCCAAGGGGATTATCGGTAGCAGACGGTCAACCGTGAGCTGGATCATCGAGCGTTCCCCGGCGATCTTGAGAAACTGTTTGGGGAGGTTTTGGCGGCTTTGGGGCCAGAATCTGGTTCCGGAACCTCCTGCCATGATGAGTGCTATCATGATGTCTCCTTGGCTTTTACTGTTGGATCACCTGCACATCCCGGGGGTAGCTGAATTTCCAGATGGAGGTGGGTATTCCTTTGTTCACGGTGATCTTGCTGAAGTGGTAGCTTACCATGTTTGCGGATTTATCCGTATAGCTAAGTTTACTGATGGAGCCGCTGGAATTATCAATCGTGGCTTCTAGGCTGCTGATCAGAGGATCTTGTTTGGGGTTTAGGCGCACCCGGCTTTTCCCGGCCTTATTTTCCAATATCTTCACTTCGCTTTTGCCCCAATACAGTTCCAGGATTTCGATGGGGTTCATCCTGTTGAATTGGGGCATTACTCTGCTTTTGAAGAGGGTATTGGAGCTTGCGTCGTAAAGTTCCGCGTTTCCGTTTTGGATCAGGAGGCGTTGCCTGGTGGGCGCGGAAAAGTCCATCAACATACGGTCTTTTTGAAAGTAGATCTTACCGGTGTAGCTCAGGACCTGGTTGATCTGTTTAAAGTGGTTCTCCTGACGCAGGTCGGCTTGATAGCTGCTCAGGCTGCCATAGTAGGCATTGATTTTTTGGTAAAGCTGATCCACGGTTTGCGCCGCCAGCAGGGAGCAAACAAGGAGGGCGAGGACAAGGCTAATCTTCTTCATTTAGTACTCCGATGCGGATTAGATCATCGCGGTTTGCCAGAACATCCCGGGATTTACTGCCCAAGTGCGGACCCACGATCTGGGCTTGTTCCAGAAGATCCACCAATCTCCCGGCGCGGGCATACCCGATCTTGAAATGACGTTGTAGCATCGATACCGAGGCGGTGTTTGAACGCACCACCACGCGCGCCGCTTCCGGGAAAAGCTCGTCGTCCCACTCAAAGAAGCCGTCTGAACGGGATTCAGTTTCCACTTTTAGGGTAAAATCCTGTTTCGGCTTGGGCTGAGTAGCCAGATAGTCGTTTACTTTCACAATCTCTTTATCCGAGACATAAGCTCCGTGGATGCGTTCCGGGGCGGCTTTGCCGGGGGGTAGGAAGAGCATATCGCCGCTTCCCAAAAGTCGTTCTGCGCCGATCATATCCAGGATCACGCGGCTATCCACGCGGGATGATACTTGAAATGCGATGCGGGCGGGAAAGTTCGCTTTGATGATGCCGGTGATGACCTTGATGGAGGGGCGTTGGGTGGCAAGAATCAGGTGGATGCCCACTGCGCGCGCCATCTGCGCCAGGCGGGTGATGGGCAGTTCGATATCCTTGCCGCTGGTCATGATGAGATCGGCAAATTCATCCACCACAATCACGATATAGGGCAGGCGTTCGAGGGTCAGGTCCTGGGTATATTTTTCGTTATAGGCTGTGATTTCGCGCACTTTTGCTTCCTGTAGAAGCTCGTAGCGGCGTTCCATTTCTTTTACCGCCCAATACATCGTTTCCAAGGCTGTATCTGGGTCTGTAACCACAGAACCGATTAGGTGGGGGAGTTCCGCATAGCCTGCCAGCTCCACGCGTTTGGGATCGATCAGGATCAAGCGCAGGTCATCCGGGGTGGTTCGCATGATCAAGCTCATCAGGATGGTGTTGATACATACGGATTTACCGCTTCCGGTAGCGCCGGCGATGAGGAGGTGGGGCATTTTTGCCAGATCCGCCACAATCGGGCGTCCGGAGATATCTTTGCCCAAGCCGAATGCCAGGCGGGATCTATGTTTCTGCATATCTTCGCAAAGGAGAAGGTCTTTCAGGTAGATCATATCCCGCGTTAGGTTGGGGATTTCGATGCCGATCAAGCCACGTCCCGGGATCGGTGCTTGAACGCGGATGGCTTTAGCTTTGATCGCCAGCGCCAGATCATCCGCCAGAGAGGCAAATTTGCTTACCTTCACCCCGGCGGCGGGTTCCAATTCATATTGGGTGATGATAGGCCCGATATTCACGTTTCGCACTTCGGCTTCGATCCCAAACTCCGCCAGTTTATTTTGCAGAACTGCGCTGGTTTCCAGGATCTGCGCTTCGATCTCCTTGCGGTCTTTTTCCGAGAGTTTCACGGGGCTTTCCAGATATTCTTCCACGCTGGGCATAATATATTCCCGATCATCGTCGAAGCCTTCCAGAACCACTTTTTTGGGAGAAGATTCCGCTGCTTCCGGTTTGGCGGGAGGGGTTTCCTGCATCTGCACTTTTGGGGATTCTCGTTCCACATGATCCAAGATCTGAGGTTTAAGCTCGGCTTTGGCGGGTTCTTCCTTCAGGGCATCGATCTGGATGGGGCGGGTTTTTAGTTCATGTTTCCGGGCGAGATCTTCCCAGAAACCCAATAACCAAAGCTTGATCCTGCCAAACTCCAGAATCAATAGGATGGACATCAGGACGCCGCCCACAAGGATGATTTTGGCTCCGGTATCCCGAAAAACAGCGGAAAGCACCTGGTAAACGAAGTAGGGCAGGATGCTTTGGGAATATCCTTCCAGCGCTGCCGAGACCAAGGCTTGCACAAAGAACAAGGTGATGATCAGCAGATACGCTTTTTGGCGGATTAGTTCACGCTCCGGTTCCACGAAATATTGAAACGCGATAGTGGCGATGATGATGAAGCCAAACAGCGCCAGCCAATAGCCGAAGATATAGATGAACACATATCCCACCAGGATGCCAAAGATGCCGATGGGGTTATCCGTACTCTGTTGGGAAGTGGAAAACCAGCTGAAGATATTGCCGTTTTCGCGCAGCATCTGCATATCGTTGGCGATGCTGGTGTAGCCCATCAAAAGCGAGATGATCACCAGGATCGAGAGCAGACACAGCGCGGCGGCGATCAGCCGTTTTCGGTTTGGGCCAAGTTCTTTGCCACGGCTTTTCTTCTTGGGGATCTTCTTTTTGGGTGGCATCAGCTTTCCTTTGTGGTTCAGACGTTGAATCTGATACTCAGGATGTCGCCATCCTGCACGATATACTCCTTCCCTTCCAGGCGGAAGAGACCTTTTTCTTTAAGATGTTTCTCGCTGCCATGTTCCATAATGGCTTCATAGCCAAAGCATTCCGCGCGGATAAAGCCCCGGGCGAGGTCGCTGTGGATTTTCCCGGCGGCGTTCACGGCATTGGTACCCTGGGTGATGGTCCAAGCCCGCACTTCGTCTTCGCCCACCGTAAAGAAGCTGATCAGCCCCAAGAGGCGGTAGCAGAGCATGGTAACGCGATCTTTTGCCGAGCTGGTGATGCCCATGTCTTCCATGAACATCCCGGCTTCATCAGGGTCCAGGAGGCTTAGTTCATGTTCAAATTTTCCTGCGATTTGTTCTGCCAGATAGCCTTTTTCGCTGAATTCCGCAAGCGCTGGATCTGGGGATTGATATCCTTCTTCGCTGGTATTCAGAAGAATCAGGATCGGCTTGGAGCTGAAGAACTGGAATCCGCGCACGGCTTTTTCTTCTTCCGGGGGAAGCGCGAGATCCCGGATGCATTTGTTTTCCTGAAGATGCTCCAGGATGCGTCGGAGCGCGCGTTCTTCGATCTGAACCGCGGGAGTCTTCACTCCGCGTTTATAGCCCAGTTCGATCTTCTCCAGCCTGCGTTCTGCCACCACCATGTCCGAAAGGATCATCTCCTGTTCAAAGGCATTCAGGGTTTGCAGGGGGCTTTTGTTGCCATAAAGCTGATCCAGCTCGTCGTCCGCAAAGGTTCTCAGCACCAAGGCAAAGGCTTCACAGCTCTTGATTCCGGTGAAGATCGCGGATTCCGGTTCATCGCTGTGCTGGGCGAAGATCCCCGGGAAATCGTGAAACTCGATATTGGCATAGATGGTCTTTTTGGGTTTGTAAAGTTCGCTGAGGCGGGTGATGCGTTCATCCGTGACCTGCACGATGCCGATGTTGGCGTCCGAGGCGGGAGGTGAGTATTTATCTGTTTCCAGGTTTTGGCTGGTGAGGGCGTTGAAGATCGTGGTTTTCCCGCTTTTTGGGGGGCCGATCAGGGCGATTTTCATTGTTTATCCTTTTTCACTTGAGGTTTGGGTCAAGGGGCGTTTCTTGCCGGCGTTTACCACCTCGCGCCCGGCTTTTTGCAACGCGCGTACTTCCGGGATCAGCAGGGGGCGCCATCTGCCCAGAGGTAGATCGCCCAGAATGATGGGACCAAACTGCACGCGGCGCAGGCTTTTCACCTTTCCGCCCACGGCTTCGATCATGTGTCGGACCTGGCGTTTACGGCCTTCGGTAATGGTGATTTTTAGCAGCATGGAATCCTCGTTTTCACTTTTTACGAAGACCTGTGCGCTTTGGGTCTTGCCGCCTTCGATCTCCACCCCATCGCGCAGGGCGAGGATGGCGGAACGCTTGAGTTTTGGTTCCACCCACACCCGATACACTTTTTCCACCTTGTGGCTGGGATGGGTGAGGCGTTTGATCAGCTCTCCGTCGTTTGAGAGCAGCAACAGCCCTTCGCTGTTTTTATCCAGGCGTCCGGCATAGGGCAGGTTGGCAAATTTATCTGGCAGAAGGCTATACACCGTTTTGCGGTCAAATTCATCTTTTTGGGAGACCACATAGCCCATGGGTTTATTGATGATGATATAGATTTTTTCAGTGGCGGCTTTCAGGCTCTTGCCGGCATATTCCACGCGATCCGCCTCGGGATCCACGGTGCGGGAAAGATCCTGGCAAATACTGCCATTTATCGAGATCAACCCTTCTGTGATCAGGCTTTCCACCTTGCGGCGGCTACCGAGTCCGCAATCTGCCAGAAAGCGATTGAGCCGGATGCTCTTACCAGGCTTCGAGGCTGGTTTGGATGACGTTTTTGAAGATGTTTGTGAAGATTTCACTTAGGGCTTCCTCTTTTGTGCTAAATCTTGCCGTGCTGCCTTCTGCCACCTTATAGGTTTCGCTGATTGTGAGCGCGGTGTTTTCGTAGATAACTTCGTTGTTCACCAGATCGGTGAAAACCACATGCAATACCATGCTGAGCTGATAATCCTGCACCATGTTCGCGGCATCGTAGCTATAAATCTTTTCTTCAAAAGAACTTATCCTGCCTTCCAGAGAACAATCCGGATCCTGGGTCACAAGTTTTAAGCGACCATCGTTGCGCACGGATAAAGACAGCTCGTTGAGAGCTTTATCCGCAAGCGCAAATTCCGCGCTGTCGTTCTCAAAAGGCTCGATCCGTATTTTTTTTAAATGCGGATAAGCATTTGAATATACGGAGTAATAGCAACCACCCAGTAGCGCCAATATCATGCTGATGAAAATAAATCTCTTGACCATTATGCCATATCCAAAAAATTCTCGTATCCTTGTCAAGTTAAACCTTGCTTTAAGCATCAAATACTTAAAATTCGCTTACAAACAGAGGAGGTAAGCCATGGCTAAGAAATATATTTCGAAAGCCGAAGCAGCTAAGAAACTGAAAGTTTCGGATCGCGTGATCCAAGAAATGATCAACAGCAACATCTTCGAAACTAAACTGGTGGGAAAAAACGAGAAAATCGACGAGGATTCCCTCAACGAATGGCTGGAAAACCTCAACGAAGACGACGAAAAAATGCTCGCCCTCAAACGCGTTATTTGCCACTTTGAAGAGTACATGCGCCCGGAAAACATCTTCCTGGATTTCCACGCTGAAAACAAATACGACGCCATCCGCGTCCTCAGCGAAAACGCCAAAGACCTCAAGCTCGTACGTGATGCCAGATGGCTCTATGAAGTGGTGGTCGCCCGCGAAGAACTCATCTCCACCGCGATCGGAAACGGAGTAGCCCTGCTTCATCCCAGACACCTCCATCCCTCCAAAATTAAAGCTCCCAGCATCCTCTTTGGCAGATCGGACGAAGGTGTGGATTTTGACGCTCCGGATAATAAACCCGTGAACATCTTCTTTATGTTGTTGTTACACAACGATAAACAACACCTCTTCAGCCTCTCCTACATCTCCAAACTGATCATGAACCCAGGCGTGCTGGAAAGCTTCCTCTCCGCAACAAACGAAGAAGATATCCACAAAGCCCTAACCGCTACTATGGAAAACAAGAAGTAATGCAGAAAGTACTGATTATCCTCGGCAGCAAAAGTGATCTGGATATCTGTAAACCGATCACGAATGTCCTGAACGACTTCGGCGTGCAAAGCGAATTCCACGTCTCCAGCGCACACCGCAATCCCGACAACACTGCCAAACTTGCCAAAGATGCCGAAACAAACGGATTCGGCGTGATCATCGCTTGCGCCGGAATGGCTGCGCACTTGCCCGGAGTGGTGGCATCCCACAGCACCCTGCC
Source organism: Candidatus Cloacimonadota bacterium (assembly GCA_018433885.1). GTDB lineage: Bacteria > Cloacimonadota > Cloacimonadia > Cloacimonadales > Cloacimonadaceae > UBA5456. The sequence continues at coordinate 54,943 of JAHDQK010000037.1, read as the reverse complement.
GGTAATCGGTGTGCCGATAAATTCCGGAGCTTTGGCGGGTATCGACGCGCTCTATTCCATCGCTCAAATGCCTCCCGGAGTACCGGTGGCATGCGTGGCGGTAAACGGCGTGAAAAACGCTGCCTTGCTGGCAATTCAGATCATCGCGCTCAGTAATCCCGAACTCAAAGAAAAATACCGCCTATACAAAGAAAGCCTGAAGGGATAAACCCGGATACCTTGCCGGGCAAGCCAAGCCCTTTCAAATCTCGCTGATGCGGTTGTATACCGTATTAGCGAGACCTTGACGTGTGGAATAATATCGCCTTAACCACGAAGGCAATCAAACCCTCCGTATTCGATACATTCTCACCCATCCCTCCAACAAATCCCGATCTTTCGTCCCAGCAGTGAATACTGCATGAAACCCGCCTAGATACGGCTTGGCGATTCCTGCGATCAATAAGAAAGGGGAGATCTAAGGATTTGCGAGGGAGCGTAGCCCTTTTTTGTGGACACGCCATCTTGGCGTGTTTTTATATTATTGTGGCAAATCAGCCCCGCCAGGGGCGACAAAAACCCGGGATCAATTATTAAAACAACGAATTAATTGAAACCACATATCGCTAAAACTGGGTTGGTTTATAATTGCTCGTATAATACACAATCACAATGACATGCGACGTTCCCAAGCTTATTATTACCCACCCTCGGATAGGCTCCTAATACCCCCAATTTAATAAATAAACCGTTCATGTCTCCATTCTGTCCACATGCTGTCCACACATATATAGATAGAACGATAAAAAGAGGAGAGTGAACAATGAAGATTCCGCAAACGCTTCTAAACAAAGTAAATGCTACAAATACCATATCCGTAGCTAGGGCAACAATCCACAACAATAAGCACCATAAGGGAGGAGACTATCATGAAGTTAAAATTTAGCAAACTGCTCATGGGTTATACCGGAAAAATTGACGATAAAACCGTTTACTATTCACCATCCAAACGGCGTTACATCCTCAGATCCATCCCAGAGTTCAAGGAAGGCGAGAACCACAAGAATTTCGGAGCGATCAGCAAAAATCTGTATGCGCTAAATCCCAGCCCGGAATATATCCAAAATCTGCGGGAATACCGTATGCAATACAATAGCTTGCCGGGATATCGTGAACGCCCTGCCAGCGCTTGGAACTTGCTGTATATGAAGCTGATGTGGAACATGAAGTACATTATGGGAGTTGATCTGGAGACTTTGGATAGAAGCCTGGCGCTCGAATTGCCGTGTCGCACAGTTGCGGAAGCGATTGAAAACCGGCTGTTGCCAATGGTAAAGGATTACGAACGATTTACCGCCCTGATATAGCTTTTATGGTGGGAAAATGTAGAGTAAACAGATGTGTAATAGAATGAAAGACAATAAGAAACGCAGAAGAAATGTCGCTAACAATTGGGTCTTAAGATCGGTAATAAGGCATGATCTGGATACTTAGTAGGATGCTGTCAACTGGCAAGAATTAGTACAAAAAAAGGAAGAACGTCCTGGGATGGGACGTTCTTTCTGATGTTAGACAAATAGTTATAACGGGATATAGCAGGGGAAGTCTCGCAATTCCATTCTATAAACGGCTTCTGCACCGAGATCGCTCCACAGGAATGTTTCACATGAAACCACGTGTTGACTCAGTACGGCGGAAGCACCTCCGATAGCGACTAAGAAGATAGCTCTATGGTTGGTCATGTAATTCTGATACGATTGGTCGATATTACCTTTGCCGATGATTACCCGCAATCCGGCATCGACCAAGGCAGGGATGTAGGGGCCCATGCGGGAACTGGTTGTGGGTCCGATAGCGCCACAAATAGCCCCGGGTCTGGCAGGACTTGGTCCACAGTGAAAGATGGCTGTTTCTTGGAGATCGAAGGGTAATTCTTTCTTATCTTCTATCAACTGGAGTATGCGTTTGTGTGCCATATCCCGGGCAGTATAGACCACACCATTCAGGAGAACCTTGGTTCCAGGGGCGAAATCAGCGAAGGATTCTGGGTGATAGGGCAAGGTTAGATTAATTTGTTTCACGTGAAACCTCTACCGTGATATGGCGATGGGCATGGCATTGTACATTGACCGCCACAGGTAATGATGCGATATGACATGGTTCTGAGAGGATATGGGTGGCTAAAACGGTGTGATTGCCGCCCAAACCTTGCACCCCGCAACCTGCGGCATTGATTCCCTCGGTAATTTGTTCTTCCAGGGCGCGATATTGGGGATCCGGATGGGGACGCCCCAGCTTTTCGAATAATGCCCGCTTTGCTAACAAGGGAGCGGTCTCGAAATTGCCGCCGATGCCAATGCCAAGAATCAAAGGTGGACATGGACGTGAATGGGCTGCAAGAACCTTTGCAGTGATATATTCTACGATGTCATTGGCGCCCGTCGCGGGAGTAAACATCTTCAGGAAGCTCGTGTTTTCTGCGCCTCCGCCTTTTTGACCAATAGTAAGCCGCAGTCCGTCCCCTTCTACCTGGGTGATATGGACGATGCCGGGGCTATTATCTCCGGTGTTCACGCGCGGAAAGAGGGGATCTTGCACGATGCTGGCGCGGAGGGGGATTTCTTGTTGAGCGCGGATGATTGCGCGGTTCAAGCTCTGGGATAGAGGTTCGGCAAGGCATGCCTCGATGCCGATTTCGGCGAACAAAATGGTGCTACCGGTATCCTGGCAGAGGGGGATTTGCAGGGTGGGGGAAAGGCGGTGATTTTCCAGGATGATGCTGAGAGCGTCTCTTGCTAAAGGGGAGCTTTCATTATTCTGCGCTTCCTTGAGTAGCCGGGTAACATCGGGATCCGGTGCAAAGCTGATCTTGCGGATAGCTTGATAAATCGCCTCGGTAATGGCGCGGGCGGAGATCTTTCGCATTATAGGCCTTTCTTGCGCTTGTTCAGATATTTAAGTAGCATATCGCTGATCTCGGTGGCGGTGGAAACGGGGTTGTATTCCACTTCCAAAGTATGACAAGCCTCTTTCAAATCCGTGTAAAAGTCTTGATAGAGTTTTTGATATTCATTGCGGATTTGCCAAGGGTTGACCGTGATCTTTTCCCCGGTTTCGCTATCGATGAACTCGGTTTCGCGCTTGAAATTCAGCTCTTGTTCTTGAGGGTCGTAAATATGGAAGACCAGCAGTTCGTGCCGATGGTTGCGAAAGTGTTTGAAAGCTTGGATGATGCGTTGGGGGTCGTCCATCAGGTCTGAGATCAAGATCACCAAGCTGCGTTTTTTGATGCTTTCGGCGATCTGATGGAGGGGTTCGTGGATATCCGTTCGATCGTTTGGTTCCAAAGCGATCAGCCGGGCAAAGATCTGGGCGGTGTAGCTACGGATAGCCTTGGGGGAGAGCGCGGAAGTGATTTGGTGATTGAATGTAAAGAGTCCGGTGGCATCTTTTTGGCCGATCATCAACCATGCCAGGGAGGCAGCCAGGAGGCGGGCATATTGGATCTTGGGAGTGCCCTGGGAGCCGTAGAACATGGAGCGGCTATGGTCCAGCAGAATATAGCAGCGCAGGTTTGTCTCTTCTTCGTAGCGTTTCACATAGTAGCGGCCGGTGCGGGCTACGATCTTCCAATCTACGTTTTTAAGGGATTCTCCGGGGTTGTATTGGCGATGATCCGCGAATTCCACGCTAAAGCCGTGATAGGGTGATTTATGCAGACCGATCAGGAAGCCTTCCACGATCTGTTTTGCGTTAAGTTGCAGGCGGCTGAGTTGAGCGAGATGCTCTTCGGAGAGAAGCGGCATTTATTTCTGCCGGGGACGCCAGAGCAGGGCGAAAGGAATTACGATCACATAGGCGATGATCAGCAGGATTGGAGAAATAGTGATTTCGTTTGCGGACATAATGAAATATCCCGCGATCAGGATAATCGCCGCTACTATCAGCAGGATGTAATTAGCTTTTCCTAATCCGATTCTGTCGTTATCTTTGTGTGGCATATAATCTCCTTGATTTCTACCATATTATTTATGGAGCTGGGAATTTGTCAAATAAAATCGTTGTTGGCGGAGAAGCAATTCCGCATTTGCTGCAGAACGCGATCAGAGAGCTCTGTTCGCGTTTTACCTGCGGGTTGGACTATTGGGTCTAAGAAAGTAATTTCCGCCTCAAAAAAGTGATTTTGGAGCTTCAAAAAATGGGGGGCAAAAGTCATGTCTCCATACCAGGCGATGAGGTCACGGTTGGAATCCGTAACTGGTTTCCCGTCGATTTTGGTATATTTGATACATACTGGCAGGATAGGGCAATTTACATTGAGAGGGATCTGGAAGAGTGAGCGGCGAAAATCTTTGATGCGGGATCCATTGGTGGAGGTTCCTTCTGGAAAGAGGACTACTTTGAATCCCTCGGAGATGGTGGAACTGAATCTGGCGATTTCGTCTTTGAGGCTCATCGGGTTTTTGCGATTTGTATAGAGGCAGCCACCGAGGCGGGTGATGGCGCCCAAAAAGGGATTGTTGCCCATTTCCACGGATGTGATGAAGACGAGTTCTTCCAGGCTTGCCAAAGCGAGGACATCCGCATAGGAGGAATGGTTTGCCACCAGCAGGTAAGGGCGGTCACGGTATTCTTTCAGGATATCCGGGTGTTTCAGGGAGAGCGAAATGTTCAGGGAATTACAGAATTTCTTGGCACTGCGGCTCACGTTTCGCGCCAGAGCGCGGCGGCGTTTGATGGAATCGCGGTGGATGAGGGAAAGCAGCCAGGCCTTAAAGAAGAAATCCGCCACCAGCCAGAGATTACGCAAAAGAAAGATCAGCTTCATGGCGGTGGATCAGCTGTCTCTGGGTTTACGGATACGGTTATTTTGGAGTTCAGAGACATCCAGCAGGGTAAGAAAATCTATGCACTTGAAGCTCCGATCCAGGGCGGGGGAGCCGCATACTTTGGCTCCGGCTTTGAGGTATGAGTTCAGCAGAGAGGGGATTCTGTCTCTCATTTCGAAATCCAGACCGATCTGTTCGTCCTGGTGGAGTTTCAGCAGTTTGTTTTTCATGCCGGGGACGCGGAATTTGCCGCGGGGGCGCACGCGGTGTTCGTGGCTGAGGTGCCCCGTCTTCAAGAGATAGTTATAGATCATGGCGATTTCGTGGCGGTCTGTAGTTTTGATGCTGGAGCAACCGAAGAGATAGTTTGTGCCGCTGGCTTCCACATAGGCGGTGATACCTTCCCAGAGCAGGGCGATGGTGATGCCGTTGCGGTGATCCGGGTGGACACAGGCTCTGCCGAGTTCGAGCTTTACCCCGGGCAGGCGTTTGATCTGTTTCATGTGAAATTCTGTGGCTGTGTACCATTTTTTGGTGTGGAGCGAAGATTGCAGGCGATAGGTTCCGATGAGGTTTCCGCTACGTTTATCGATGATGATAAGGTGGTCGCAGAGTTTATCGAAGCGGTCGCGATCCATGCCGTTGCGCTTTTGTTTGTTCAGCAATTCGCTGAGGAAGACATCGTGGCGCAGGCGCAGAGCCATGTGCAGTTCCTCGCGGGAGTCCGCAGTTTTCACGACGAAATTCTTTTTGTCGATCAAGATCGGGATGTGGGCGCGGAAGTTCTTCATCCTGCTGTTTTGCAGGTTGTTGAGGATTGCGGTAAGGTATGTTTTGGTGGCCAAAGCCTTCATCGGATACATGAACTCCTTACGAAAAAATTATCAGTAGTTCATCAGAATGGGTGTCGGGAAATTCTGTCAAGAGCAAATTGGTGGTTATCATGGAGGAGGCGATTTCTAATGATTGTGGTTTTCCGGATAACAAAATGACGCGGGGAGCACCGGGCGGTGTCCCCGCGTTCGGAGGGCATTCTATGTAGGGTCTGTAGGCTATGGTTAAGATATTGAGATGGCGGTTTCTTGTCAAGAGATAAATTGAATGTTTATGAGGTTTCTGCAAAATACCTGTAACAATGGTGGATATTCAGATACAGAAAAGCATGGCATATTCGGATGATGGGAACCTTGATAATAGGCATCCAGATCAGAGAGCTATCCTATCCCCTGCAGGTGGTCGAGGAGGAAGCAGCTATCCTGATCAACATTAAAAACCCGGCAATGAGTAAATCGTTTGGCACAAACATAGTGGTTCAGGGTATGTGGTTTGAGGCAATATTCCCGATTTTCATTGACAAAATCGCGCTTACTATATCTTGTTACCGTTACAGCAGGTTTGCTTTTACGGCAGCCGGAATAATCTCTTATGGAGAAGCAAATGAAGATACTTATCACTGGCGGCGCGGGCTTTATCGGGTCGCATCTGGCAGAACGCTTACTGGCGGAAGGCAATGAAGTTTTTGCGATAGATAATCTTTCCACAGGCAGTTTGGACAATATTGCCACGTTTCGGAGTAATCCGATGTTCCACTTCTATACAGGTACTATTTTGGACCGGGATTTGATGGACAGCCTGGTCTCCCAATGCAAACAGGTGTATCATCTGGCGGCGGCGGTGGGTGTGAAATACATCATCGAGAATCCGCTGTTGTCTCTTAAAACAAACATCGTGGGTACCGACAACGTCCTGGAACTGTGCAACAAATACAAAGCAAAGGCGTTGATCACTTCTACCAGCGAGATCTATGGCAAGAGCGAAAAAGTGCCGTTTGCGGAGCAGGACGACCGGCTTTTGGGCTGTACTCAGATCAGCCGTTGGGGCTATAGCTGTTCCAAGGCGATCGACGAATTCATGGCGCTGGCGTTTTATCGCGAGAAGAAGCTTCCGGTGGTGATCGTCCGCTGTTTCAATACCGTAGGTCCCAGGCAGACGGGACAATATGGCATGGTTTTGCCCAAATTCATCAAAGCCGCGCTGTTGGATCAACCCATAGTGGTTTATGGCAGCGGTGAGCAAACCCGCTGTTTTGCGGATGTTTCGGATGTTGTGGAAGCCTTTGTGCGGCTGATGAACTCTCCGGAATGTGAGGGTGAGATCTTCAACGTGGGCACCACGGAATCGATCAGCATCATAGCCTTGGCGGAGAAAGTCAAGGCGATGTGTTCCAGTAAATCCAAGATCGAGTATATGAGCTACGAAGCCGCTTTCGAAGAGGGATTTGAGGATATGATGAACCGGATGCCGGATCTCAGTAAGATCAACCAATATATCGGTTATGAACCAAAATACAAGCTGGACGATATCATCAATCGCATGATTGAATATTATGAAAACTAAGCATATAGCGCTCCTGCTCCTGATCCTTCTTAGCAGCCTGGCTTGGGCGCAGCAGATGAATGTGTTGCCCGAAAGTGCCTTTATCACGGTGGGGATCAGCGGTTATGTGGAAAATCCCGGAACCTACAAGATGTTGCCGGTGGATCGACTATCGGATCTGATGACTCTAGCCACCGCCACCCCGGAGAGTATGCTTCCGGAGCCGGTATCTCAGGAAAACGACATGGATCCCAAGCGGCTGAACCCCATCCCGATCCTGCGGGAAGAGGGCGCGATGTTTCCGAACTATAAGCAATTCCGGAGCCTGCGGAACATCCGCATTGTCCGCGGCGGGGAAGCGCAAGTCTATGATCTCTTAGCTTTTTATCGCATGGGGGATCAATCCCAAAACCCCTATCTGCGGGATTCGGATCAGGTTCATGTGCCGGTGATTGGTTCATATATTAGCGTCAATGGCAGCGTGGGCTTTCCCGGAGACATGGAATATCGGGAGGGAGACACCTTGCGCAAGGCAGTTGATCTGGCTTTGGGCGCTCTGCCCGGTGCGGATCTAAGCGCGGTGCGTCTCAGCATCTACAATTCTGCCGATAGAAGCTATCAATTCCGCATGCTGAATCTACGTGCGGAGCCGGGAATGTGGGATTATGTCCTAATGCCCGGAGACCGGGTGATGCTGCCTTACGATGCGCAATTCCGCAATAAAATCGCGGTGACGGTCTCTGGCGAGTTTCTTCGCTCCGGGGAATACATCGTGGCGGAAAACACCAGTTTGTGGGATCTCATCGAACTTGCCGGAGGCCTAAGCAAGGAAGCGGACGTAAGCAACGCGGTGATTTTGAACAAGGACTATAATCTGGAGCCAGATCCCGAATTTGAGCGGCTCAAAATGCGCAATATGTTGGAACTTACACCCTTGGAATATTCGTATCTGAAGATCAAGCTACGCCAGGCGAAGGGACGCTATTCCGTGAACTTTCGCAAGCTCTTTGAAACAGAGGGCAAGGAAGGGAATATGCTTCTTCGCAACGGTGATTTTGTGCATATCCCTCAGAAGCTGGACATGGTGTGGGTGAGCGGACAGGTGCGGCGTCCCGGTCTGATACCCTTCAAGGAAGGGGCGAACTGGAAGTACTATGTGGAACAAGCCGGGGGCTATCTTAGCAACCGCAACCGATTTGGCACCAGGATTCTAAGGGCAAACAGCGGCAACTGGGTGAAAGCCAGCACCAAGCTGGAAATCCGTCCCGGCGATGTGGTGATGATCCCGGATAACGTGGATCGCCATTTCTGGACAGATCTTAAAGATTTCATTGGCGTTACTGCCTCTGCGATTACTATTCTAATCGGGGTTCAAAACCTCACAAAATAAGGAGTTACCATATGAAAGTACCGATGCTGGATTTACATGCCCAATATGAAGCGCTGATGCCCGCCATTCGCGCTCAGCTCGATAGAGTTTTTCAAGACCATCATTACATCATGGGTGCCCAAGTAAAAGAGCTTGAAACACGCATGCAAGAGTATCTGGGGATCAAACACGCGATCGGCTGCGCTTCCGGAACGGACGCTCTGGTATTGGCGGTAAAAGCGCTTGGCATCACGGATGGCGATGAAGTGATCACCACTCCGTTCACCTTTTTTGCCACCGCTTCATCCATCTGGCGCAACCATGCCAAGCCGGTGTTTGTGGATATCGATGAAGATACATTCAACCTGGATCCCGCCAAGATCGAAGCCGCGATTACTGAGAAAACCAAAGCGATCATGCCGGTGCATCTGTTTGGGCAGTGTTGCGACATGGAAGCGATCATGAAAATCGCCCAAAAGCACAATTTGAAAGTGATCGAAGACAACGCGCAGGGCATTGGTTCCACCTGGAATGGCAAGATGAGCTGTTCCTTTGGAGACATCGGCACCCTCTCCTTTTTCCCCAGCAAGAACTTGGGCGCGATGGGCGACGCAGGCATGTGTCTTACCAACGACGATCAACTTGCCGCCGGGCTAAGGCAGCTTCGCGTACATGGCGAAAACCCCAAATATTACCACCAATGGGTGGGCTTGAACAGCCGTTTGGACACCCTGCAGGCAGCGGTGCTTCTGGTGAAGCTGGAAGCCCTTGCCGGTTGGAGTGAAGCGCGCCGCGCCAATGCCGCGTTCTACGATAGTGAACTTAAGGGCATCCCCGGGTTGAAGACCCCTCATATTCCGCAACAGGCTGTTTCGATATACAATCAATATACATTGACCACCGAGAAGCGCGATGCATTGATGGCGCATCTGCAAAAGAAAGACATCGGTTGCGCAATCTACTATCCGCTGCCCTTGCATCTGCAAGAGTGTTTCGCCGAGCTGGGTTACAAAAAGGGAGACCTTCCGGTGGCTGAAAGGATGGCAAATCAGGTGCTCTCGATCCCCATCTATCCGGAACTGACGGTAGAAATGAAACAATATGTGGTGGCGAGCATCCGCGAATTCTTCAATTGATAAGGAGTTAGTGTGCGCTATATAGTATGCATCAAACAAGTTCCGAATACTACCGAGATCAAGATAGATCCCGTTACCAATACCCTGGTGCGCGAGGGTGTGGAAAGCATCCTGAACCCCTTCGACGCCTACGCCGTGGAAGAGGCAGTGCGTTTGAAAGAAGCTTATGGAGGAGTGGTAACGGCGATCAGTATGGGGCCAAACCAGGTGGAAAGCACCCTGCGGGAAGCGGTGTCTTTGGGAGTGGATGAGATCATTCTGCTTTCGGACCGCAAGTTTGCCGGCGCCGATACTTGGGCCACCAGCTACACCTTGGCGGCGGCGATCAAGCGCTTGGGAGAGTTTACTTTGATCCTTACCGGTCAGCAGGCGATTGATGGCGATACCGCGCAGGTGGGGCCTGGCATTGCGGCTCATCTGGATATTCCGCAAACCTGTTTTGTGCGCAAGATAGAATCCCTGGATAAATGCAAGATTCGGGTGCAAAGGCTGATGGAAGATGGTTACGACACAGTTGAGATGAAGATACCCTCTCTGATCAGCGTGGTGAAAGAGATCAACACTCCGCGTTTGCCGTCTTTAAGAGGCAAGAAGAACGCCAGAAGCGCCGAAATGACCGTCTGGAACGTGGCAGATCTGGGGCTGGACGAAGCCAAAATCGGGCTGAACGGTTCTCCTACCCAAGTCTTGAACATCTTCAGCCCAAAACACGAAAAGCAGGTGGAGAAGTTCGAAGGTGACAGCGATCAAGCTGCCGAACTGATCATTCGCCGGCTGGATCAATTCACCAAGAGATAGCGATGCTAAGGTTTCCTGATATCAACCCCGAGATCGCCAGCTTTTCCTTGCTGGGTCTGGATCTGCATATCCGCTGGTATGGGCTCTTTTATGTGCTGAGTTTTATCGCGGCATATTTCCTTTACAGACCTCTGTTGAAGCGTCGGAACATCACCCTGGATCGCGAACAATACGAATCCGCGATCTTCTATGTGATGTTGGGCGTGATCTTGGGCGGCAGGCTGGGATATGTGCTGTTTTACAATTTCCTGTACTATCTTAGCCATCCTTTGGCGATCTTCGCCGTCTGGGAAGGCGGGATGAGCTTTCATGGCGGAGCTTTGGGCGTGATAATCGCCGGGCTGATATTTTGCAGAAAGCACAAGCTGAGTTTCTACAGCATGGCTGATGCCGCGATCCCCCTGGTGGCGATCGGCTTGGGGCTTGGCAGGCTGGGAAACTTCATCAATGCGGAGCTTTGGGGCAAGGTAACCACACTGCCTTGGGGCATGGTATTTCCGAACGCCGGAGAGCTTCCCCGGCACCCCACCCAGCTCTATGAGATGCTGGCGGAGGGTGTGCTTTTGGGGCTGGTTTCCTGGTATCTTTTGGGTAAGAAACTAAAGGATGGATTTGTATTCTGGACCTTCATTGCCGGTTATGGCATCTTAAGGTTCCTGATCGAATTTGTCCGGGTTCCGGATGACATCAGTTTTTATGAGGATTTTGGCTTCATCTTTGGTATAATGAGCATCGGGCAGTTCCTTTCGCTGTTGATGATTATCGCCGCGGGGATAGGATACTATCTGATCTACAGGAGGAAACCATGAAACGCATATTGCTGATGACCACGGCCCTTGTTTTGGCTTTGATGCTTGTTATTAGCGGATGCTCCACCAATTTGGGCATCAGCGAAGAAGCCAAGCTGAAACGTGAACTAAGGAAGTTTGAGCAATTTTCCGGCAGCGGAGTGGTGGAGCTCTCGGTATTTGGTATGAGCCTGCACAAGAACTTCGCTTTGGCGAAAAGTATGGACCAGATGCGCTTCGATATGATCGACGGCGGAGTCTTCGGAGCCGCGCCCTCGCCTCTGCTCAGCGTGTATCTGGGGCAGTATCTTTCCCTGAAATCCACCCTGATGCCTGCTCTGGAAGCCTTGAATCTGCAGGATAAACTGCCGATGAAACCAAACGCCATCTTCAACACCGCGGATCATATAGTTGAACGCTTCGGCAATGAGATCATCCAGACCAAAAAAGTGGTTCGGGATAGCCTCACGATTACCTTCCGTAAAAACTATCAGTTGGAATCGATCGTAGATACGGATGCCGGAATCCGCGTGGACGCCAGCTACACCCGCAAGGGGGATCTGGATGTTATCACGCTGAAGGTGAAAGGGATCTCCGCAAAAATGACATTTGACAAAGTGGTTTACGACCACCCGCAGATAACGCCTCTGCCCAAAGCGGAACCGAAGCAGGAAGACTTCTTTAAGATCTTTCAACAGGGCGGGATGATGGATATGTTCAAAGGACTACTGGGGAACTAAATGATACCAAGATATACTTGCGCCGAAATGGAACGCATCTGGACGGAGGAAAACCGATATAACTGCTGGCTGGAAGTGGAATTGGCGGCTGCCAAAGCGATGCACGAAATGGGCATCATTCCCACCCAGGATTATAAAGAAATCTGCGATAAAGCGGATTTTAACGTCCGCCGCATTGCCGAGATCGAAGAAAGCACCCGCCACGATGTGATTGCGTTTCTTACCAACGTAGCAGAGTATGTGGGTCCTGCTTCCCGCTGGATCCACTATGGCATGACCTCCAGCGACGTCCTGGACACCGCCACCGCCTTGCAGCTCAAGCAAGCCGGAGAACTGATCCTTTCCCAGCTTTACCGTCTGGCGGAAAACCTGAAGCTGAAAGCCCGGGAGCATCGCCATACCCTGTGTATGGGGCGCAGCCACGGGATTCACGCGGAGCCCACTTCTTTTGGGCTGAAATTTGCCTTATGGTACGATGAAACGCAGCGTAACATCAAGCGTTTGGAAGATGCCATCGCGATCATCAGCATCGGCCAGATCTCTGGCGCAGTGGGAAATTATGCCCACCTGGATCCGGAAGTGGAAGAGCGCGCCTGCAGATATCTGGAATTAAAGCCGGTGAACATCTCCACCCAAGTGATCCAACGGGATCGCCATGCCCAGTTTCTTTTTACCATTGCCCAGATCGGCAGCACTCTGGAGAAAATCGCCATGGAGATCAGGCATCTGCAACGCACGGAAGTAAGAGAAGCGGAAGAAAACTTCTCCAAGGGTCAGAAGGGTAGCTCTGCCATGCCCCACAAGCGTAACCCCATTCTCAGTGAACAGCTTTGCGGGCTGGCGCGCATTCTCCGGGCAAATGCCCATGCCGCGGTGGAAAACAACGCCCTCTGGCACGAGCGCGATATCTCGCATTCCAGCGTGGAGCGCGTGATTTTACCGGATAGCTGCATCCTGATCCACTATATGTTGACGAAGAGCAGCGCCATGATCGAAAGCCTGGCGGTGTATCCCGAAAACATGATGAAAAACATCGAACTTACCGGAGGTTTGGTCTTTTCCCAAGCTCTGCTATTGCATCTGGCAAACAGCGGAATGACCCGCGAAAAGGCTTACGCGCTGGTACAAACGGAAGCGATGAAATCCATAAACGAAGGATCGGACTTCAAAGAACTGATCCTTTCCAACGGCGAAATCCGCGATGCCCTGGGGCAGGAGACCATTCTGGAGATTTTCTCCTACGACCGCTATTTAAAACACACAGATCACATCCTGCGCCGCTGTGGCATCCTCTAACAAAAGGAGATTGTGATGAAACACATCCTCTTGACCATCTTGGCGTTATGCCTGTTGTTGCCGGCTTTTGCGCAAGCGGCTAACCGCATCACCGGAGTGTGGTTCAACGGCGAAAAATCCAGCAAGATCGAAATCACCGAAGCCAAAGACGGCAGTTTTATTGGCAAAATAGTCTGGCTGCGCGAACCTAATGATGCCGCTGGAAATCCCAAACTCGATTCTAAGAACCCGGATTCCAAGCTCGCCAAACGCCCCTTGCTCGACCTGCAGGTGCTTACTGCGCTAAGTTACGATGGTAAAAGCAAATACAGCGGCGGAAAGATCTACGATCCCAAAAGCGGTAAGACATACTCCGCCAAAGCAGAATTGGTGAACAACAACACTCTTGCTCTCCGAGGATTTATCGGGATCGCTCTCGCCGGCAGAACCGAAACCTGGATCCGCACCACAAAATGAGCCCGCATCTCCTCACCGATGGCATCATCCTGAGGAAGATCAAACGTAGCCAGCATCGCAAGCAGATACTGCCCTTGGTGCTATTTGCGATATTCTTCTGGCTGAGCATCATGCTCAACCGACCTCAGGTAGCGCAGATCCTCAGCATCCTCGCCCTCATCTGGTATTTTCGGATCGCGCTGGGCTTTCGCTTGCACCCCAAGATCCCCCTCCCGGAACCAGACACGGTTTACGTTCCCGCCAACGGCAAAGTTACCGCTCTGAAGACCTCCGGCGACCTCACCCAGATCACCATCCACAAAAAATTCAGCGACAGGGTGGACATCCGCTGTCCCAAGACCGGTGCTCTCTGGGATTCTGATGACCTGGTACTAAATAATCCCCGTATGCGCATCTCTTTTGCGGGTAAACACCTCATACGTCTGCCGGAAGCTAAAATGAGGACCGGGGAAGTGATCGCCTATATGCCAGGAAAGGCTACTTGCACGATCCGCCTGCCGGCAAACATCCCCTGTGCGCTGAAAGTGGGCAGCATCTGCGAGAGCGGCGAAAGCAGGATCACCCTGCCGGGAAACAGCATGGATATCATAGACAACTAATTCACGGAGGCTGGAAATGGAAAAGCTTCTTTTGGGCGTATCCAGTTGCCTGTTGGGCAAACAGGTGCGGTTTGACGGAGGACATAAATACGACTCCTGGGTGGTGGATACCCTGGGAGCCTATGCCGAGTATTTCGACCTTTGTCCGGAACATCAATGCGGAATGAGCATTCCCCGCGAGGCATTGAACTTAAAGGGTAGCAAGGAATCCTATCGGATGCTGACGAACAAGACTTTGGTAGACTATACAGACCAAATGCTCTCCTGGAGCCTGCCCGTGATCGAGGATCTTAAGAAGCGTCCGCTTTGCGGCTACATCCTGAAGAGTAAATCCCCTTCCTGTGGCATGGAACGCGTAAAGCTATATCCCCTTCATGGCGGTGCCGCTGGAAAGACCGGAGTGGGCATCTTTGCCCGGGAGCTCCTCAGAGCCTTTCCGTATCTGCCTATAGAAGAAGAAGGCAGGCTTCACGACCCGGTTCTAAGGGAAAACTTCATCGAACGTGTCTTTGTAAGACACCGCTTCAACCGCCTTATGGCAGAAGACCTCAGCCCCGGTGGCTTCGTGCGCTTCCACACCATCCACAAATATCTGCTGATGGCACACAGTCCAGCGCACTATCGCGAGATGGGAAAACTGGTGGCGGAGATTAGGAAATACAAGATCCAGGATTTTTCCCGCTTATATTGTGAACTTCTGATGACCGCCTGTGCCCGCCACGCTACGCCCAGCAAACACCAAAATGTGCTGCTGCACCTGCTGGGCTATTTCAAGAACGACCTGGACGCCTTTGAAAAGCAGGAAATGATCCGCTTGATCGCGCAATACAAGGACGGCATAATTCCCCTGATAGTACCGGTTACCCTGCTCAATCATTATGTTCGCAAATACGATAAGAGCTATTTGGCAGAACAGATATATCTCCAACCACATCCTATGGAGCTTAAGCTGAGAAATCACGCCTGAAGCGTTCTCAGTGCGTCTGAGGGGAATATCCATCCGGGGGAGATCTTGTTTGTTACCTTCTGTGCCGGGCTTCGCTTGGGGCAGAGATCAAGCCTCAAATGTATCAGTAAGGCACGGTTTACACCTTGTTCCCGTTTCATCAAAAAAAGTATTGACAAAAAAAGCACTCTCAAAGAGATTGCTCAAACGGTGTTCCGGAATAGCTCAGCGGTAGAGCGGGTGGCTGTTAACCACTAGGCCGGGGGTTCGAATCCCTCTTCCGGAGCCACTTTTTTTTGCCCTCGATTTTCTTCGTTTTTTCCCGATCTTGTATCTGATTCCCTTTGTACGCCTTGCTTCTTTTACGGTAATTCAGCAAAGCGGCAGGGTGTTGTCAAGCGCGTGCAGATATGAAAAACCACCAAGCCCGGCAGGGCTTTGGGCTAATTTAGCTGGATTGCCTTTATAGCAAAGCCAGCATTTAGTATTTTGGGGCGGGGAAATGCTGTTTCCGCGCCTTTTCCGGTCACCCCTTCATAATCTCGTAGATCAATGCTTCCGGTTCTTTCTCTGCCTCCAATATCTTGTAGGCATTAATTATCATTTCCACTACTTCTTTGCCTTTGGCTTCGTCGTTACAGTGCACCCGTCCGATCTCTTCCCCGGCTTGAACATAGCTGCCGATCTTGGGTTTCAGGATCGCCCCGGAGCTGTAGTCCAAGGTATCGGAAGTCTTCATTCTGCCGGCTTTGATGCGCACCAGGGCATAGCCGATGGCGCGGGAATCGATTTCGTGGATATATCCGCTGTTTTTGGCGATGATGGGAATTTGGTGTTTGGCTTGGGCAAAGAGCTGATAGTCGTTTATCACATCTGGGTTTCCGCCTTGTGCCGCAATGATTTCGGCAAATTTAGCAAGAGCCGAGCCGTCTTCCACAACCCCTTGGATCATGCGTTCCGCTTCCATAAAATCTTGGGCTTTACCCGCCATGATCAGCATTTCTGCCACCAGTGCGGTGGTGATTTCGTAGGTATCCGGAAGGTAGTTCCCTTTCAGATATTCGATTGCTTCGATGGTTTCCAGGGCATTTCCCACTGCGTTTCCCAGAGGGGAATTCATGTTTGAAAAAACCACCGAGACCTTTTGACCAAAGCTTTCCCCGGTTCGTTTGAGGTGTTCTGCCAGTTCCCGGGCGCGGCGCAAGTTTGGCATGAATGCCCCGGAACCGATCTTGAGGTCGATAACCAGATATTTGCTACCTTCGGCAATCTTTTTGCTCATGATGCTGGCGGTGATCAACGCCGCACTTTCCACGGTTCCGGTTACATCCCGCAGGGCATAGATGCGTTTATCGGCGGGGACCATGGCGGAGGATTGCCCTACCAGCGCGTAGCCATGTTTTAGCACCAAATCCCGAAAGTCTTCCATGCTGAATTGGGTGTTGAAGCCGGGGATGGCTTCCAGTTTGTCCAAAGTACCTCCGGTATGCCCCAGACCGCGTCCGGAGATCATCGGTACATATAGCCCCAAGGCGGCTGATATCGGCGCCAACATCAGGGATATCTTATCACCCACACCGCCGGTGGAGTGTTTATCCGCCACGGGTAATGCGGGATCAAACTCGATCCGCGTTCCGCTATCGATATAGCTTTTGGTAAGTGCGCTGATTTCTTCCGGCATCGCGCCTTGAAAGTAGAAGCACATCAGCAGGGCGGTCATCTGATATTCCGGGATTTCGCCTGCAAGGTAGCTCTGGATGAAATACTCTATTTCAGCGGGATTCAGGATGCCGCCATCTCTCTTTTTCAGAATTAGTTCTACAGGATTGTATTGCATTTTGTTACCTCAATTTGATATCAATTTTTCGCGGATATAGCCACTGAACATATCCATCACCCACACGACCAGAGCGATGAGCCACATGATAAGCCCCACATTGCGCCAGGAGAGCATTTGCTGTTCCTGATACAATGCTAGTCCGATGCCACCGCCGCCCACGAAACCCACGATCGTAGCCATGCGTACGTTGATATCCCACCGGTAGATGGTGAAGGCGAGGTAGGGCGCAAGGATTTGCGGTGCGACCGCGTAACGCCATACCTGAAGAGTGGAAGCGCCAGTGGCTTTGATGGCTTCCACGGGACCGGGATCGATGTTTTCGATCTGTTCGCTGTAAAGCTTGATCAGGGCGGCTATCGAATGAATCCACAACGCCAGCATTCCGGCGAAGGGTCCGATGCCTACCCATACCACAAAGATGATCGCCCACACAATGGCTTCGATGGAGCGGAAGATGGTGGATATCGTGCGGATCAGGATGTAGGCTATCTTGCCCAAAAGGCTTTCATACATCAGGTTTTTGGCGGCAAAAAAAGAAAGCGCAAAAGCAAAGGGAATTGCCAATACTGTTGCCATCAAAGCCAGATAGATCGTTTCCACCAAAGCTGCCAACATCGGGATCATTTTAGCGGAATTGGGGCTGAAAATTCCCTTGAGGATGGCTCCGGTATTGGATATCTGGGTAAAAAACGCAACTGGGCGAATTTCCACGATCACCCATGCCATCACGATCGAGAGCAGGATCGCAAACCCGGCTTCGTATTTCCAGAACTTACGGATATCCGCCTCGCCCAAGATCTTAGCCGCCAAAGACGCTTTTAGCGGAATCAGGAGGGCGGCGGGCAGGATGGGTGCGGTAAGTACGATCCCCACCGGCAGGGAGATGGCTGCCAAACGCAAGAGTAACCAAGCGATACACGCCAATATATAAAGCCAAAACGTGTATTCGATGAGAGTAATTTTCATGTGTTTCATAGCTTTCCTTTCTCAAATATATACTAAGAAGATAAACGAAAAGTAAGTGTCTGTAAACATGCGGCTTTCCGTCAAGGCTTTTTATCCGAAATCAAGCGGCGGCAACTCCCCAAATTGTTTCGCATATTCTCTACCACCCATCCCCTTTGCGCGAAGCAGCGCCGAAGCCGTCTCCAAACAGTATAGACTTATGGAAGCTTGCTTCGGGAGTGCTTTGATGAATGGGGAGGGAAATAGCTACATCAATAATTTGAAAACATGCCAAGATGGCGTATCTACAAAAAAGGGCTTTAGATCGTTGTTACGCCGAATACGAGGGTACTTAGCGTAGCGGAGCCCCTCGTTCATTGCGTCAAGTACCTCCAAAGCCCTTCATGGGCGACACAAAAAAAAGGAATCCATTTGACCGCGAAAAATTGTCAATAACTGAACGACACAAACGGTCAAATGAATTCCAGCGTTAAGTTGAGGAAGTTCTGCCCGATATTGCAAAATTCACCAATACTCTGGAAGATGGGCTTACTCCGCTGATGATGAATTTGCCATCGTTGTTTGTGATCGTACTTTGATTGCCGATGCTTACGGAAACTCCAGGTAATACGGATTTTCCCGGAGCAAATACTGTTCCCGCCACCACTCCGTAGTTATCGGAGGGCTTGGTGGGAGAATCCTCGTCACAAGCCGTGACGAGCAAGGCGACAGAGAACATCAGGATAAAGATGACAACATGGATCAATCTTTGATTCATGGCTATCTCCTTTGTAATTGGGTGCCAGATAATCCTAAAAAATACTCACTCAATACTGTGGCGAGTATCTATGGGCACTTAATAAAGTCAAGCAATATTTGCGAAAATTATGCTTTTGTTTGAGATCAGATGGTTAAATAGATCAACAAAGAGGAAATAATGGGTTGTTATAGACTTGGGCAAAAAGTGCGAATGCCGTTCAGGATAGCAGTTTACGCCTGGAGTTATCTACAGTTTCAGCCCAATCCCAATGCTGTAGCAAGGCATGAGTTGCAAGTTGCCATTTTTGACGGGAACAACTTCCAGCCCTATTTCGGTAGTCTGATGAATGAAGCGCCAAGAGAACTGAACATTTGCTCTTCCGCCGAAGTTTATAATGTTCCTTTCGCCCATATCGACGCCAAAATCTTTCTTGGATAGCTTGCTCAGATTTGCTCTGGCAATCAGGCTGCCCAGGAGGTGTTCCCCAGCTTGATATGAATAGATAAATTGCGTTTCGATGCCCTCGACTTTGTACTCTTCGTCTTTGAGTTCATCCGGATCCAGATCCCAATTTGTGGCTTTTATCTGGTACAGGGAGGGGTAAATGGCATAATAGGAGCTATCATGTTGCCAGATTAGATACTTAAGCCCAGCTTTATATTGCTGGGTCTGATCCTTTCTGGTTCTGGGGACCCCGCCTCCGCTTCCGTTGGTTATCCCCATGTTTAGGAGCAAATCCAGCTTCCGGTGGAGGCTAATGCCTACCTTGTAATTCTCCATAAGAGCACTGTCTATCTCGTGAAACTCATCATCGGGATCGTAGATGGTATCATCCAGATCCAAGGAAGTTCCGGCGGAGATTGCCACGGAGGTTTTACTGGGGTGAATGGGAACGGCAGTTTCTTGCGAAGCTATGTTCAGAAACACGCAGCCACCCAGAAACATCAGGCAGGATACACAGGTCAGGAAGCGTAAAAATCTCATGGTTCATCTCCTTGTGTGCATGATCAATCTTCTTGTGCAGGTGTCAAGGAAAAAAATATCGCTGTATCAGGATAATTGTCGGATGCACTTTTTGGTTGACAAGCTCGGCGAGTTGTGTAAAGTAGAAAAAAACATAAATCGAATCCACAAGGAGGATATTATGCCAGTTTATTCCATCAATGAAGTGATCGAATTTGCCGTACAGATCGAGAGAAATGGCTACGCCTTTTACCACGAAGCGAGCAAACGTAAAGATCTGGACGCCAAAGCCAGAGAGTTCATCGTTTTTTTGCGGGATGCGGAATTGGATCACGAGAAGACCTTCCTGTCTTTGCGCGGTGAAGCCGAGATGGATGATCTTGAGCTTACTTCAGATTGGGAAATGGTTTCCGAGTATCTTAGGACTATCGTGGAGAGCCGCATTTTCACCACCGAGGATTCTGCCATCAAGAAGGCTACCGGAGCCAAGGATATCCTGGAAGTGGTAAACAACGCCATTGCCTTCGAAAAAGACACCCTGCTATATTTTCACGCGATCAACGATGGGATCTCGAACCCCAAAACCAAACAGGTGCTGCGCCGCATTATCAACGAGGAAGTATCCCACGTTCTGAAGCTGAACGATTTTAAGAAAACCCTGTAAACCGGAGCTTGGGGAGGACCACAGCCAAGAATGAAGAAAGGATTTCTGCGCAGATTACCGGGCATGCTTGCCGGGCTTCTGTTTCTGGCTGTGATCCTCACCTACAATCCTGTCTCCGTGAGGATCGCGACGGTGGGTGTAGCGATCTGGAACCGGACTGATCCCGCGATATTCTATCGCTTGATCCGCACCGAGAGCAATTTCCGTAGCTTTGCCGTATCCCGCAAGCAGGCGATTGGCTTGGGCCAGATGCAGGAAAGCACGGCTCACTATGTAAATTCCGCCCACAAACGGGGGATGCTCTTTGTACCGGTTTACAACCTCAACCTTTCTGCGAAATATCTGAGCTATCTGAGTAACAAATACAACGGAAACTGGAGCTTGGTATTGGCAGCCTATAACTGGGGAGAGTCCAATGTTTCCCGCCGGATACGGGGGATCGAGATCGACCCTCAAACGAATTATCGGGAGAAGTTCCGGGATATTCCCGAGACCTGGAATTACATCGGGAAAATCCTGCCTTCCGGAAAAAAGGCTTGACGAATAATGCCTCTCCAATTTGCATATCTTTCAGTAATCAACAGGAGCGTAAAATGCTGCGTAACCAAAACGGAATCTCGGTATATACCGTCCTTAGTATAATTCTTTTTGCCGCTTTGATCTTTGTGCTGGCGATCCCAAATTTTTATAATCTGGACAAAGAACAAAACGTGGAAGATTGTATTAACCACATGAAAGAAATCTGGGTAGCCACTACGGACTATCTCAGAGATACCAATGCGGATTTTAGCGGGGATCTGAACATCCTGCGCACCACCCGCAAAGCTATGGACAACCGGAGCTACTATTTGGGCTCCAGTTCCTATTGCCCGGAAACCTCCCGGCAAAAGATCGAATACGTAGTTTTTGGCAAATATGTAGCGGAAACCATTGGCACTGAAGTGAAGCACAACTATGGCGTGATCGTTTATTGCCCAAATCTGGATCAATACCCCAAGCACTTCCTGCCCAAAGTGTTCTATGAAAACATGGAACCCACTCAGCTACAGAACTATATGATAGACGATCTGGATTATATAGATACCGAAACCGGCAGCAACGGTAAAAGAAAGAAAGAACTTGTGGAACAGTACATTCAGATCTGGAAAACGGATCCGGATGCCTTCACCAAAAGAAAGGCAGATTCCACCTCTCTGCGGGCTATTCTTTTCCCCGAAAACTTCGGGATGACGAACTCCAACTGATCGAACAACAGCATTTAAGATAGCGGGTAAGAGATCACCCGCTATCGTTTTCTGTACTAATAAATACAATCTTCGAGGAAAAATGCAGTATCAGGAATTTCTGGATCACATATATCAACGCTATTCCGGCAATGTGAAGCTGGAATTGGACAGAATGGAACATCTTCTGAAGGATATGGGCTCTCCCCAGCGTAGTCTGAGAGGCTTTCATGTGGCAGGAACCAATGGCAAAGGGAGCGTGTGTGCGTCCTTGGAGGCTTTGTCTCTGGCGCATGGATGCCGAACCGGACTGAATACTTCTCCGCATCTGATCAACTATACCGAACGCTTTCGGATCGATGGCAAACAGCAGGATATCGAGGTGATTCTGGATATCTTCAACGAGTATGAAGAGCTATTCAATAAATGGGACGCCAGTTTTTTTGAGATTACCACCGCCATCGCATTTGTCCTGTTTGCCAGAAACCACCTGGATGTAAGCGTGGTGGAAGTGGGGCTTGGCGGCAGATTGGATGCCACAAACCTTTTTATCCCGGATGTCACTGTGATCACCACCATCGGGCTGGATCATGTGAAAACTCTGGGCAACAACCTGCAGATCATCGCTCACGAAAAAGCCGGGATCATCAAATCCCACATTCCTCTGGTGCTGGGAAACATCGAGGAGGCTCCCCAGAGTGTGATCCTGGAAAAAGCCATGGCAAAAGCCGCTCCCGTATTCCTATTTGGGAAGGATTGGAAGGTGGAAGTGGTTTCCGACGATACCGCGGGGATCTGTTTCGACTATCGCTTCCAAGATATCTTCATCCCCAATATTAAAGCCAACCTGATGGGCGAACATCAGGCGGAAAACCTGGGCGTGGCAATCACCGCCTTTATCCTGTATTGCCAGAAACATAAAATTCACTTCGATGAACTAAAAGTGCGCAAAGCCCTGCAAAGCATAAACTGGGCGGGACGCATGCAGGTTTTGCGACATGACCCCACCGTGATCGTGGACGGCGCGCATAACGTGCATGGCGTAAGAGCCCTGATCGCTACTTTGGATAAAGTGTATCCGGAGCAATCCCTGAACTTCGTGATCTCCATCCTGGCGGATAAGGACTATTCTGAGATGATCCGCCTCTTCTGCCAAAAAGCAAACAAGATATTCGTGGCACAAAATAAAAGTGACCGTGCCGCCAGTGCGGAAGATCAATTGCGCGAGATTTCCAAACACAAGGTGTCGGCTCAGGCATATACCAGCGTGGCGGAAGCGTATCAAAATGCTCTTGCCGAAACTGGCAGAGAGGGAGTCCTGGTAGCAGGCGGTTCCCTCTATACCGTGGGGGAAATCATCTCGGTTCACAACGCCGATGCATAAAGAGATAGAAAGCTATCTCTCGCACCTGTTGCCGCTCTTGGCAGATAAAGGCATCGAGCTGGTTTCGCAACAGGAGATCGCCTATGGCATCCAATTGCGGCTCTGCCGGGGAACAGACAAGGCAAACATCAACCTTTACTACAGCGAGAAAAAGGGGCTGAGCCGGGTTCTGGGCGCCCCTCGCGATTCCGCGCTGAAGCTGGAGCTGCAGAACTTGCTTCTGGGGGATGTTCCCAATGTGGCTTTTGCGGGATTTCACAACTGGCACCGGTGGATCGGCAGCGATGAATGTGGCAAAGGGGATTATTTTGGACCGCTAGTGGGCAGCGCTTTCTATCTGGAAGCGGATCAGGCACCCGGGTTAAAAGCATTGGGAGTGCAGGATAGCAAACACTTAAACGATATCCGCATCGGTCAGATCGCAAAAAACATCTATCTGAAATATCCAAACCAGGCTTCCTGCATCGTACTGAAACCGGCTCGCTATAACGAGCTGATTGCGGATTTCAAGAGGCAGGGCTTGAACTTGAACGACCTTTTGGCGTGGGTTCACGAGAAAGTGATCCTGGAGCTGTATGCCAAAAAGAAGCAAACCGAAGGCGTGGTGGTTGATCAATTCACTAAAACTCAGAAGGTGAAGCATCGCCTGCACGGGCGCCAACCTGGACTGGCAGTGGCGGAACATACCTCCGGAGAACGGGATCTGGCAGTGGCAGCAGCCTCGATCCTGGCACGATATCAGTTTTTGGAAGCGATGAAGATTCAAAGCCGCAAATATAAGTTTGAGTTTCCCAAAGGCGCGGGACCGGCGGTGATCAAAGCCGGCAAGGAGTTTGTAAAGCTTCACCCGCATACTTTGCTGCCTGAAGTTGCCAAGATTCACTTCAAGACCAGCCTTAGCGTGATAGATCCCAAACAAACCGGATCGCGATAAGCTTTTTTGGTTCGGGTCCAGCGCCGTTGCCAAGAAAGTTCTTGACAATATGCGGCTTTCTCTTAGCTTGTAAACCATAACGTAGCATATCAATCCACAAGCCTCACAGGCGATTATTGGTTACGGCTTTTATACACAATAAGCGATACCTCAACGGGATACTTTTTTGGGAGTTCGCACAGAAATTTTACGATTAGGACTGGCTTTATGCCTTTCGTGGAGAATAATTTATGATCAAAGAAGTAGGACGTCTGAACATAGACGACTATAAACTACTCGATGCTCAAGTGGAAAAGATCTTCCGCAATTTGGACAAGGGCAAAGACACACTGGCTATCAAACAAATCACCGAACTGGCAAACACCGCGAACTACTTCGTGCGGGAAGAACTGGGCAAACGCCTGGCAGTGTATTCCGGAACAGGCAATCTGGATGCCATCTGCGGCGATCTGCTCACGGATTTCATCTACGGCATCCGCGCCACCGGGCTTTTCTATTTCTATTATAAATACGAGGATAACCCCCAACGCATCATCCAGACCCTGGAAAAAACCTTCGAGAGCGTCCCCTGGGAAAGCGAGACCATCTGTTTCGAACTCTGGAAAAGATTTCCCGAAGCCATGCGCGAAGCGATGCCGCTCTGGGCGGAAAGCGATAACGAAAAGAAACGCGCAATCAGCATGCATGGCATGGAAAATATCGCTGCCAAAAACCCCCAGTTTGTGCTTACCTTCCTCTCCCGCCTGTTGGACGACGAAAGCGAGGAAGTGCAAAAGAAAATCTCCCACATCCTCACCCAAGTGGGCAGAGTACGCCCCATTCAGACCTATACAAACGTCCGCCGCTGGCTTCTGGATGCGGATGATACCCGCTTTAATACGATCTGGCAAACCCTGAAAAAACTCGCCAATATCTACACCCAGAAGAGTAAAAAAGACCAAGGTGGAGATTTTGTGGCGATCTCCCAACGCACTCTGACCGAGTGGAAACGAGATGCCAACCCAAATGTGCAAAGCATGGGTAACAAACTCGGCTCCGTGTTCCACATGCGCAAAAAGGCAAATGCCCGCTGATCTTTCCCGCATCTCCGTGATCCTGGTGGAGCCTATCTATGCCGGAAACGTGGGCGCTGTAGCAAGGATCATGAACAACTTCTGTTTTACCGACCTGCGCATCGTGGGCTCGGTGCCCCAAAAGAACGATTTCTACCTCGCCATGCACTCCGAACACATCTTGGACGAGGCAAAGATATTCCCCACTCTGGCGGATGCCATTGCCGATCTGGACCGCGTGATCGCTTTTTCCCGCAGGCTGGGTAAAACTAAGCCGGTGGATCACTCCCCCATGCAGATGGCAGCCTATGTGCACTCCCTGCCGGAACTTAAAATTGGGCTGGTCTTTGGGCGCGAAACATTTGGTCTTACCGATATAGAAGCCGATCTCTGCCCTCTGCGCTGCCATTTTTCCGCAAACAAAGATTTTCCCTCCATCAACCTCGCGCAGGCGACAGCCCTTGCTCTGTATGAAGTACAGAGTTTCTCCCAACGCCAGACCGAGCTGGACGGTACCAGGTTCCCCGCCGCCGTTAATGGCGAAGAACTCACAAAAATATATCGCTATATCAAGGAAGTGCTTGCGGGAATCGGATACTTCACAAACTATGAAACTACGAACTGGGACGCATTTCTGCAAAAAATGCTGGCTCAACTGAACCCAAACCAGGAAATGGTCTATCGCCTCCGGCAGATGTTCAACCGCATTCATGTGCTTGTCACCGGTAAAGGCAAGGGCTACGACTAATGTGTGCTGCCATCACCCAGGTAATTGGAACGAAGTTTGCACCCCGTTTTGGGGAATCAGGGTCTGCTACCCTAATATTTGCAAGGATACATCATGCAAGAACTAAGCGACAAGTTTAAAGAGATTTACAAACAAATAGAGAGATTCTGCTTCGACCGCGAGGATCCCGTACGCGCCATCCGCAATATGCGCGATTTCTACGAAGGATACGATGCCTTCGGCTTGGAAGAAGAAGAGATCAAGATCCTGCGGGATCGCATCTTCGATCAATACGAACTCACGGTTCGGGAAATAGTGGATTTCGGGCTCTTCCTGCTGAAAACAGGGAAGTTCGAATTTGGCAGCCTGGCAATCAGCATGATCAAAAAACACCGTCCCCGCCTGGATCCCTATGCTCGTGAAAAGATCAAAGAGTGGCTGGATAACGGGGTGGAAAACTGGGCGCATGCGGATACCTTGGGCATCAAAATCCTGCCCGTACTGTTTGAACTGGAACTGGTGGATCTCAGCTCTTTTGCCTCCTGGCGGGATTCCCGTAGCAAATGGACCCGCAGGGCGGCGGTCGTATCCCTGATCTGGCTACGGAAAGCTCTGCCCGCCGAAGATATCCTGCGCTTCATCGAACCCCTGTTGGCAGATAACGAGAAAGTGGTGCAACAGGCACTTGGTTGGCTCTTCAAAGAACTGTGGAACAGAGCCACCGAAATCACCGAAGAGTATCTGGAAACCCACAAGGAAAGCATCGATAGATATACTCTGAAACAAGTGATCTCCCTGATGCCACATAGCAAAGCCAAACAGTTTTTGCCCCCCAAGAAGGTGGGGCCCAAGCCTCAATCTGGACCCCGGAACAAGAAGTTTGTGCCAAACCGCCCTCGCCCACCCAGAGCGCAAGCGGGCAAACCAAAGCCATATAAACCAAACGGTAACCGGGACTGATTTCCTCGCGCTCTCCGGAGCGCGTTTATGTTTGCGAAAAACTGCCATGATGGCGGCACGGGAAAATTAACAGACTATAGGGCAGACTGCTAATTTCTCTTGACAGCCAGCGCGGAACGCGTATCTTGTCTTCAAAAACAAGGGAGCTAAGATTATGAATACGCAACGCTTAACCATAAAGTCTCAAGAACTCATCAACGCAACTCAGAGCCTTGCCTCCGGATTGAATCATCAGGAGATAGGCGATCTGCATCTGCTTAATGCCATGCTCGCACAAACCGAGGCATTGATTCACCCCATTTTGGCAAAACTCGAGATCCCGGAAGAAGCGCTTTCCCAAGATCTGGAATCCTCCTTGCGCAAATTGCCCCGGGTGCAGGGCGCGCAGGCATATCTAGGCCAGGTAGTGCTGGATATCCTGCACCATGCGGAGAAAGAAGCAGATCGCTTGGGGGACGATTATATTTCCGGTGAGCACATCCTGCTTGGAATGCTGAGCACCAAAGGTGAGGCGGCAACTCTGTTGAAACGGCATGGCATGAATCCGGATAACCTCTTGAGTGCGCTGAAAGAGATACGCGGAAATCAGCGCGTCACAGACCCAAACCCCGAGGCAAAGTATCAAGCGCTGGAAAAGTATGCCCGCAATCTCACCCGCCTGGCGCGCACGGAGAAGCTGGATCCCGTAATAGGGAGGGATGAAGAGATCCGCAGGACTATGCAGATCCTTTCGCGCCGGCGCAAGAACAATCCCATCCTGATCGGCGATCCCGGAGTGGGCAAAACAGCCATTGCGGAAGGTTTGGCACGCCGCATTGTCGCGCGGGACGTTCCCGAAAACCTAGTGGGTAAAGAACTCCTGGAGCTGGACATGGCGTCTTTGGTAGCCGGAGCCAAATTCCGGGGCGAGTTTGAGGAACGCTTGAAGGCGGTTCTGGCAGAAGTGGAGAAATCCAACGGTCAGATCATCCTCTTCATCGATGAAATCCACACCGTGGTGGGAGCCGGTTCAGCGGAAGGCAGCGTGGATGCATCGAATATGCTGAAGCCTGCTCTGGCTCGTGGTGCTCTGCATTGTATCGGAGCTACCACCATCGACGAATATCGCAAATACATCGAAAAAGACGCCGCCCTGGAGCGCAGATTTCAGCCTATCTTGGTAGCCGAACCCTCGCTGGAAGACACCATCTCCATCCTCAGAGGGATCAAGGAGAAATACGAAGTGCACCACGGTGTGCAGATCACGGATAACGCCATCGTGGCAGCCGCGACGCTTTCGAACCGCTATATCTCGGATCGTTTTTTGCCGGATAAGGCGATCGACCTCATCGATGAAGCCTGTAGCAGATTGCGCCTGGAGATAGATTCCATGCCCGGGGAGCTGGACGAGACCGAGCGGCGCATCCGGCAATTGGAGATAGAACGTCTTTCTCTGGCAAAGGAAACGGATGCCTCTTCCAAGTCCCGCTTGGAAAAGATATCGGAAGAGCTGGCTCAGCTATCTGAGGAGCGCAACAGATTGAAAATGCAATGGGAAAACGAAAAAGCTGGGATCGAGCAGATCCGCCAGATAAAGGAAGACATCGACAACCTGCGCAGTGAAGCAGAAAAAGCCGAACGCGCTGGAGATTACGAAAAGACCGCTCAAATCCGTTATGGCAGCCTGGCGGCAAAAGAACGGGAATTGGAGCTTTTGCGGGAAAAGAGCAAGAGCGCGAACTCCCAACTGCTTAAAGAACAGGTGGATGAAGAACTGGTAGCGGAAGTGGTCTCCAAGTGGACTGGCATCCCTGTTTCCAAGCTTGCCGCCAGCGAGATGAAGAAGCTATTGGACTTGGAAGAGGTTCTCGCGCGCAGAGTGGTGGGGCAGAAGGAGGGTATCACGGCGCTGGCAAACGCCATCCGGCGCAGTCGTAGCGGGCTTTCAGACGAGAACCGCCCGATCGGTTCCTTTATCTTTTTAGGACCCACGGGAGTAGGAAAGACAGAGCTTGCCAAGACTCTTGCCACGTATCTGTTTGATACCGAGAAGGCGCTGCTCCGCATCGATATGAGTGAGTTCATGGAACGTCATTCCGTAGCCAGATTGATCGGGGCGCCTCCCGGTTATGTAGGTTATGAGGAAGGCGGTTACCTCACGGAGGCGGTGCGGAGAAGGCCATACAGCGTGATCCTCTTTGACGAGATCGAAAAAGCCCACCCGGATGTCTTCAACCTGCTTCTGCAGATTTTGGACGAGGGCAGATTGACGGATGGCAAGGGGCGCACGGTGGATTTTCGCCACAGCGTGATCATCCTTACCTCAAACATCGGCAGCCAGGAAATCTATGCCCACGAAGGAGATCTGGACGAAATCCGCCCCCAATTGATGAACATCCTGCGGGGCTATTTCCGTCCGGAGTTTCTGAACCGGCTGGACGACATCATTCTCTTCCACCGTTTGGATAAAGAGCAGATCCGCCAGATCGTGAAGTTGCAATTGGACATCCTGGAGCGCAGAGTTGCCGGCAGGGGATTGCGGATATCTTTTGGAGATTCGTTGATAGATCACATCGCGGAAGTTGGATTTGATCCACAGTTTGGAGCCAGACCCCTCAAACGCGCCATCCAAAGCGAGCTGGAGGACACTTTGGCGCGCCAGCTACTCGCAGGAACCTTGGGGGATAGCGGTTATATCCATGCCGATTATGATCCCGTTTCAGGAAAAATTGATTTTAGAATGGAAGCTCTGCCATAAATCCTGCTTGACAGAATTCTGAAATACATATTACTTGAAACTTAAATGAAAAGCTGTCCATCGAGCGCATAGAGTGTAGTTTAGTCCATTGGGATAGACATATGGTAAATGTGTTTTATCATTGTCGGCAAGATCGTGGATCTCGTGAATATTAATGGTAAGCTAAGGCTGCTTTTAGCAAGTCTTGCATTAGGACATAAATTCTTAAACGTGGTTGGTTTCGTAGTTCTTACGAATGCCAAAATTGGGTTTAATCCAAAACTGAATAAATAAAAGGAGTTAACATGAAAAAATGTTTACTTAGAGCAATGCTCGTGGCCATGTTTATGGTCGTCGCTGTTTTTGCTTGGGGACAAAGTGTCTTTTACGAAGAACCGTTTGATGCAAACCAAGGTTGGACTTTAGAACCGAACTGGTCGATTGCAACAGGCGCCCTTACTTTAGGTTGGTCACCTTCAACCTTAAACTACGATCTTTCAGCAACTTCGCCAGATATCGTGGTTCCAGCAACTGCCGGAGATGTGATCGTCACCCAATACATCGATGAATATAGCGGTCAGGGCACTCCTCCGGAAACCTTCGAAATTATTGCTGTTGCCAATGGTACCCCCAATGTATTATGGTCATATAGCACGGACACGGATTGGGGAGTGACCGGTGGACAGGATCTCACCTTATCCCTTGCCCCGTATGCCGGTCAGACCATTCAGCTAAAATTCCGTGCTACCGGAGCAACCACCTTTAACTATAACTACTGGTATATATACGGGATAGTAGCCTATGCCAGCCTCAACAATGACTTGGCTGCGACTTCTATAAGCGGTGTTAGCACCCCTTCAATAGGAAGCCCATATCCTTATGTAATTACTGTGCGCAATACTGGTCTTAGCACTGTGACTAACTACAGTGTAAAACTAATGAAAACTGGCGATGTGGAGATTGGCTCTGTAGCCGGTACTTCTATTGCGCCTCAAGCAATCTTAGAATACACCATTCCTTGGACTCCTACCGCACTCGGTGAGACCCAAATATGGGGAAAAGTCGTGATGACTGATGATGACAATCCCAACAACGACCAAACAGCTCATCTTGCGATAAATGTAATGGAAGCCGGGCTTTTGGTCGCGGAAGTAGGAACCGGAACCGATGTGAACAGCACCACCGGCACTCCCACTCCCTATGGCACATTCTACAAAAACTTCCGTCAGCAATATCTCTACACCGCCGCGGATATGTATGCCGCAGGCGCAGCTCCCGGACTCATCAACGCTTTGGCATTCAACGTGCAGGCCCTCAACACCGTCTCTCCGATGCCTAACTTCAGAATCCGGTTGAAACACACTGATCTTGCTACATTGGGTACCAGCTTCGAAGGTGGAGAATACACTCAGACATTCCACTCCGCGGAATATATGCCTACTACCGGCTGGAACGTGCACGCCTTTACCACTCCCTTCTTCTGGGATGGCGCTTCCAACCTGATCGTGGATGTGGTTACCGACCTCATTCCCGGAAACTACACTCGGAATGCTTCGGTGTATCATACCTCCACTACTTATAACAGCGCTCTGCGTTACCAGAGTGACAGCTCTCCGGCTGATGCTGCCACCACCGGAACCACAGCTACCATGCGCGCCAACGCCCGCTTCTTCCTGCTTGTGGACGATATGGGCAGCCTCACTGGCACAGTTACCACCGGCGGATCTCCTCTGGAAGGTGTTCTGATCACTGTGGATGAAACTGTATTCTCTACCATCACTGCTGCCAACGGCACCTACACCCTGCCTCACGTTCCCGTGGGCAGCCAGACCGTTATAGCCAGCAAACATGGATATGCGGATGTTTCTCACATCGTGACCATCGTGGAAGACCAAGCCACTACCCAGAACTTCGCCATGACCCTGCTGCCTCAGGTAGCGGTTACCGGAAGAATCGTTGGTAGCGACAACCCCACCGTGGGTATTGCCGATGCCACGATCACCCTTGCAGGATATGAACCCTACACTGCCACCACCAACGCCAGCGGCCAGTTCAGCATCCCGAACGTATTCAGCGGACATACCTACACTTATTCCGCTAATGCGATTGGCTATGCGGCTGCTACCGGCACAGTGGAAGTGGGCACCACCCCCGTAAACATGGGTGACATCATTGTGAACGAAGTTGCTTATCCTCCTCATGGAGTAGTAGCTACCGAATCCGATGATTATTCCTATGTGTCTTTGGAATGGGAAGCTCCCGTACCCGGTGGCAGCGGTTTTGAAGACAGCTTTGAAGAATATGCAGATTTCTCTATTGAATTTGGCGATTGGACCCTGGTTGACGTGGATCAATCCACCACCTACGGTTTCGTCGGTATTTCCTTCCCCAATAGCGGATCTGCGATGTCTTACATCATCTTCAACCCGAATAACACCACTCCTCCGCTGGAAGATAATCCTGCCGTAACCGGCGACAAGTATGCTGCCTGTTTCGCTTCGACCACTCCTCCCAACAACGATTGGATGATCACTCCTCAAGTTATGGGTGGTGGAGAAGTAAGATTCTGGGCTCGTACCTATATGCCTGACTACGGTTTGGAACGCTTCAACGTAGGCGTATCCACCACCGGAACTGATCCTGCCGATTTCACCATCATCAGTGGTACTACTTATGTAGAAGCTCCAGTAGAATGGACCGAGTATGTATATGACCTCTCCGCCTATGCCGGACAGCAGATCCACGTTGGCATCCAATGTGTATCAAACGATGCCTTCATTTTCTTCGTAGATGATTTCTACGTGGGCGATGCTTTGGTGCGTACTGCTTCCAGCGCGGTTCATAATAATGTGGATACTCCTGCCATCAGAAACGTCAATGCCGGTCGCAGCGTAGTAACTCCGAACCCCGTAAATATCGTCAGCCCCAGCATTAGGAACAATACCCGCGCTCTGCAAGGTTACAGCGGACCCGAACGTGGCGGTTTGATCGCTCTCGATACCAAGACCAGTTTCGAGCAGCAAAATTCCGACCGTGCCATGGAAGGCTACAAAGTATGGCGTCTGCTTCAGGGTCAGGAATCCAACGAAGCTCAATGGACTTCCCTTACCCCGAACCCCATCACTGCCACCGCGCATCAGGATACCCAGTGGAATACCCTGCCTGATGGCATATACAAATGGGCAGTGAAAGCTGTTTACACTGGCGGCGCCCTCTCGAACTCCGCTTTCTCCAACCCT
Organism: Candidatus Cloacimonadota bacterium; assembly: GCA_018433885.1. Taxonomy (GTDB): domain Bacteria; phylum Cloacimonadota; class Cloacimonadia; order Cloacimonadales; family Cloacimonadaceae; genus UBA5456. The sequence goes on along the minus strand of JAHDQK010000037.1, from coordinate 22,224 downwards.
GTGGAAAGACTCACTCAAGTTGGAACCATCGCCGGATTCGTACGTAACGCCTCCGATCAACCCATCAGCGGTGCAACTGTTGCCACCGGTACCTACACCGTCACAACAGCCGCCAATGGCGCTTACAGCCTGATCGTTCCCGCAGGAACCCACACCGTGACTGCCAGCCACCCGAACTACACCGCCGTTACTCAACCCGGTGTTATCGTGGTGACAGGTCAGACCACTAACCTGGACTTCAACCTGCCTGCCAGCGTTTTGGTTCTGAACGACGGTTTCGAAAGCTATGCTGATTTCGCGACCACCTTCGCTCCTTGGACCCTGGTTGACGTGGATCAATCCACCACCTACGGTTTCAGCGGTATTTCCTTCCCCAATAGTGGTACCGCGATGTCCTACATCATCTTCAATCCCACCGCCACCACTCCTCCGTTGGAAGAAACTCCTGCCCATGGCGGAAGTAAATTTGCAGCCAGCTTTGCTGCCGAGACTGCTCCCAACAACGATTGGATGATCACTCCGCAAATACCTGGCGGCGGTGAACTGAAATTCTGGGCAAAGAGCTTCACTGCCAATTACGGTTTGGAACGCTTCAAAGTAGGCGTATCCACCACCGGAACCGCTCCTGAAAACTTCAGCATCATCAGTGCCGGAAACTACGTGGAAGCACCGGTTGATTGGACTGAATACACCTACGATCTCGCAGCTTATGCCGAACAGCAGATCTACGTAGGCATCCAGTGCGTATCAAACGACGCTTTCATCTTCTTCGTGGACGATGTTACCATCACCGGGCCCACCTCAAACGAAGACGGCGTAGCTCCTGTTTATACCACTCAACTCATCGGCAACTATCCGAACCCCTTCAACCCTGAAACTAACATTCGTTTCAGCCTGAAAGAAGCTGCCAAAGTCTCTATCGAAATCTACAACGTGAAAGGCCAGTTGGTCCGTAAACTTGTGAACGACGTAAGAGATGCCGGCGACCATGTAGCTGTTTGGAATGGTACCGACAACAACGGTCGCGCAGTATCCAGCGGTGTTTACTACTTCAAGATGAACACCGGCAAATACAGCTCCACCAAGAAAATGATCCTCATGAAATAAGCCCCTGGCTTATCCATGAATATAGTGAGGCTCCCTCCGGGGAGCCTCTTTTTTGCATCTACATAAGCTCTGGAGTTCAGGGCACCCGCTAGCTCCTGCTACAATTCAATGTTTGGAAAGTTCCATATTGGTAGTTTTTTCTTGTTCAGGCGGAAGATAAACATTAACAACAAAAGACCATATCAACTCTTTGCACATAATCCATTATGAACGTTGCGATAAATGTCTTGACGTTTCTTGTGCCCATTTCTTGTTTTACTTTATGTTTGATATCGATAAATGCTCTGTCCGGCTTGCCCGCCGGGAGGATCGCGAAGATCTCATCGAGATCTCCAAAAGAATCTGGGATGGGCACGACTATCTACCTCAGATTGTGGATAGATGGATCGCCGAACCGTGGTTTTTTGTGTGCGAATTCGAGGCTAAAGTGATAGCCTGTTTGAAACTTAGTGAGATGCCAGATAACGTAATCTGGTTCGAGGGCTTGCGGGTTCATGCAAAATATCAGGGCAAGGGTGTGGCAAAACTAATGAACCGGGAACTGCTAAAGTTTGCATCTGGGCTAAAATCCCAAAATCCAGCTCTCAGTTTCGAGTTTTGCACTTATTATAAGAATGTAGAAAGCTTGGCGCTTACCTCCAAATTGGGTTCGGTGAAGGTGGATTCTTTCTACAATCTGGAACGGCGCGGCGTGCGCAAAGTGCTTGTCCCGGAGATTATTACAGATTATGGCAGGGAAATCTTTGCGGGGTATCCGGATTATCTGCCGCTAAACTGGCATGCCGTGCATAGCTCCGAAGCTAGTTTGGATTATATCCGCAAACACGCCACTGTATTTCGCACACCAAATTCCATCTATCTATTAGGCAGAGTGGGAGAGCAGTGCATCACCTTCTTGGAGCCTCCGCAGGCGGAAATCGGTGAGGATCTGCGATACATGCAGTATTTCTTTGGCAGCGGGAAACGCATCAGCGCTACCATCAGCAGGCATTGGCAGAGCTATCTGCCTTTATTGCAGGAGAATAAGTTCCATTTCTGGGATGATAATCAGGATCAATCGCTAAACATGCTGGTCTTCAAACTGCCTAGTTAAATTGTTCCCGCTTAGGAAACATCCCCAGTGCTTCAAAGGGAGGCTTGCATCTCTTCAGGGCATTCAACCCCATTTCCCAAAGCAGTGGCGATGCTTCCTTGATGCAGTGTGGACTGCATCGAGCAAGCTTCGCGAAAGGCGCAGGGAAAGGGGTAGCTTGCAGGTGCCAACCCAAAAGCCCTTCATGGGCGACACAAAACCCGGGATATAGGTTTTGAAACAACGTAATTTTTAGGTATATTGAAACACATCGGATGGTTGGTTGGTTATTATTATCATGTTACGCACAATAACAAAGCCTTGCGTCGTCAATAAGGGCATTTTATGGTAAATATATGGCATACACCCTTACTATATACTCTCCAAAGCCCCGGCAAGGGCTGTCCAATTAACGTCTGCCAAAAAAGTATTTGACATAATAGGGCTTTTCACAGCAGTTGGACAGATAAATAGAATTGTAATTTAATGTACCAAATAGGAGTGAAACGTATGAGGTTGGACAAACGTCGCCTTATCCTGATCCTGCTTTCGGTGTTTATCCTCGGACTAACGCTGATAACCGCCCAGAAACAGGAAAACAAGGATGAGAACGTAGTTGCGGATTTTAGTGTGTCGGATGTGCCGGCAGACGACGGCTCAGGTTTGATGCTTTCCTGGAAACCGTTGGACCGTAGCAAACGGATCATCGAATACCGCGTGTATCGTGGCATCAAGCCGGATCAGCTTTTTTTCCTGGAAACTATCCAGGTAAACCCCAAAAGCGGAGTGGCTTCCGATGTAATGTATTACTACGACAATTCTGCCAGCGAGCTTTCAGACCCCAGTTTCCCCAGCAAGTTGAAGCTGGAAAAAGGTCAGCCGGAAAACGGCATTCTATATCGTCAACCCCCGCGTGATCTGAAGTTTACCGCCACTTTGTTGGAACACTTTCAGATGATCTCGCTTTCCAAGCGCAACGATTTTTATCGCAAAAGCAAGGAAGTGATCGAAGATCCCGAAGCCGATGAGATCAGCAGCTATGCCGCGCTAAAGGCAAACCAACAGACCGTTTTGGGGATGTTGAAGCCGGGGCAGAAATACTACTACACTGTAGTGGCGGTGGATGAACGTCAACGCCTCCTGCCCAATTCCCCAGTTCTGGATGGCACTCCCGTTCCGAACGCTCCGGATGAATCTCCTGCTTTGCATAGCGTAGTAATGGAAGATACCGGCGAATTGCGGTTTGAATGGGAATACCCCATCTACAAAGGTGCCTTGAATACATACCGCATCTGGCAAGTGGCAAATATGACCCCCGAAACCTGGCAAACCATCAAAGCGACTTCCCCGAACCTCGAAGGGATGGGACGCTTGATCGCCCAAGGTGCAGTAGGCAGCGGAAGTTTGCCAAACTATACCAAAGTGGATATGGGCGAAGAAATCGCCAGTTTCAAAGATGCCAGCTTCGTAATGGAACTGGTGGATTATTATGGAGCAAGCTCGCTTTCCCCGCTCTCCCAACCCAGGGTGCTTACCAGCAGCGCGTTACCTCCCCGCACAGATTTCTCGGTGGAAGATAAACCAAACGATAAAGGCGACCGCCTCACCGTGGTGTGGGACAACCCGATCGTTTTCATCGTGAAAACCACCTCGCTGAACAAAGACAATACCCGCCTCCGCGTAAACTATCAGCTAAATAAAACCGATAATCAGGAAGTGGACGATATCTGGTTCTCCTTTAGCGATCCTGAAACCGGGGAAGAGCTCTCCACCATCAAAGAATTTTATCGGGATAACAGCATCATTCTGAAACTGCCCAAAGGCTATGATTTCAAGAAAGGCGTGAAATCCGCAATCCGCATGAGCGGAAAACCGGAAATCCCTCAGGATTATGTGATCGAGCAGGATCTGGAATACGATCCTTCGATGATGGCGCTTCTGCCGGGCAAGGCTTTGTATCGCAATGGCAGAGACGTTTCCCGCATCTATAACGTAGTGTATCGCAGATATATGCACTCCCCCGCCTGGCGGATGATCATGCGCAATACTTCTTTCGATAACTCTCTGGACGTCTCCATACCCTATGGAAGCAACGCTCAAAAGCTGGTGCAGGGTATCAGCTATGCCGAGGGTGATTCTCTGATAATGCATCTCGCCGGCCCCGCCGGAGTGGAGCGCAAGGCGCGTCCGCTGGTTTCAGGAGAACGTAAAGCGCCAGTAACCCTGATGTCCCACGAAGTGGACTTCACTTGGGATGCCGAAAACGAAGTTCTGGTACGCACCAGCCTGTTCCCAGACCGGGCTAAGGAAATGCACGAAAAGTCCATAGCAGATGCCCAGGCGAGAATCAGCGAACTGGAAGCGCAGAAAGAAGGCGCTGATGAAGCCACCTTGGCGCAGATCACTGCCGAGATTACTCGTCAACAGGGCATTTTGAAGGTTTATAACGAGAACAAAATCGTTCAAGACGCGTTGAACACCAGAAGCAATGGCAGCCGCCTGCGCAAGGTACTTAAAGCTTCGGACGATTATATGCGCAGACAGGCTTTCATGGTGGTAAAGACAGATAGCAAGGGCTTGTTTGTGGAATCCCTGCCCCAGATGGAAAACGAGAAGTATATCTACCACACTCCCATCTCCAACTGGTTCGATCAAAACAAGTGGGTTACCCTGTTCACCACTCTGCTGTTCTTTGGAATCGTGGTTGCTTTCGTGACCATGGCAAAGCGGGGTAAAGAGTTCTACATCCGCCCCATCGCCGGGTTGCAGGAGATCGATAACGCCATCGGCAGAGCCACCGAGATGGGACGTCCAATGCTGTATTGCATGGGTAACGGATCGATTTCCGACGTAGCGACTATCGCCTCCATGGGTATCCTTAGCCTGGTAGCAAAACGCGCGGCGGAATATGATACCAAGCTTATCGTTCCTTGTTACGACTTCCTGGTGATGCCAATCGCGCAGGAAATCGTGCGGGAAGCTCACTACGCGGTGGGACGCCCGGATACCTACGATCGCAACAACGTGTTCTATCTCACCAACGTACAGTTTGCCTATGTGGCAGGTGTGAATGGAATCATGATCCGCGAACGCATGGCTACGAACTTCTTCATGGGAATGTTTGCCGCGGAAGCGCTGTTGATGACGGAAACCGGTAATGCGGTAGGCTCGGTGCAGATCGCCGGGACGGACGCGATTACTCAGATTCCGTTCTTCATCACCACCTGCGACTACACCCTGATCGGGGAAGAACTGTATGCCGCGAGTGCTTACCTGAACCGTGAGCCGATGCTTTTGGGCACCCTCAAGGCGCAGGACTATTTCAAGTTCTTTATCTTTTCCATCGTGATCGTGGGAGCAATCCTTTCCAGCTTCCAGATCACCGGATTAACCACTTTGCTGCCAGAGAAATAAACGAGGTTTTCAATGAAGAAGACAATTCCATTACTAATCGTGATTCTTGGAGGTTTGGTCTGGGTCGCTTGGGCATTCAGTCCTCACTATGTGCTTCAGGAAGTATTCTACAACCAATTCTACCTGCCCTGGGCATACGCCTCTTCGTCCTTCGGGATGCTTTTGGGCGTGATCTCGCTAACCATGATGCATACCAACAAAATCAAAAGAAGAGCGCCCAAATGGCAATATAGCTATTTCTTCTTTGGCAGCTTTCTGATTACCTGTATTGCAGGTTTTGTAGGCGGCATCCAGAAGGGTAGCCTGTTCATGTGGATGTTCGAAAACGTACAGATGCCCATGAGCGCGACGATGTTCTCGCTCTTGGCTTTCTATATGGCATCCGCTGCATACAAAGCCTTCCGTGCCCGCAGCCCGGAAGCTACTGTGCTGCTCGTTGCGGCGATCGTGGTGATGCTGGCGCAAGTTCCTCTGGGAGTGAAGATCTCCAGACATTTACCCGCGATCTCCCAATGGATTCTGGACGTCCCCAACCTTGCTTCCAAACGTGGAATCATGCTGGGTGTGGGACTCGGCTCTGTGGCCACATCACTAAAAATCTTGTTAGGTATCGAACGCTCATATCTGGGCGGCGATTGATCCAAGGTGAGGTAATATTATGACAATCTTTGAAAGAATGCAGAAACTGGACCGCCGTTGGATCTACATCGTGGTAGCCTTGGCGATCATCATTCCCCTGATGATACCCTATAACTCCGATAACGTGACCACCCCTCCCACGGAAGACCTGTATCAGATGATCGATAGCTTTGCCGGCCGCGAAGACCGCGCGATCCTGTTGAGTTTCTACCACGACGCTGCCACCATGCCAGAACTCTTCCCCATGGAAGTGGCTATCCTGCGCCATGCCTTCGAACGTAATGTGAAGGTGTTTACCCTCACTTGGACTCCCGCTGGCGCACCGATCATCGACTATGCCATCAACTCTGTAAAAGAAGAATTCCCGGATATCCAGAGCGGTGTGGATTATTGTAACTTCGGTTATAAACCCCAAGCCTTCGCCATGGTGCTGGGTATGGGCGACAACATCGCCAATACCATGAATACCGACGCTGAGGGACGCAAGCTGGAAAACCTGCCCATCATGAGAGGGATCAACAACTACAGCGAGATGAATCTGGCGATCGAATTCTCCGGTTCCTCCGCCGGCGGTATGTGGATCACCTACGCCAGACCCAAATATGGTTTGAACGTAGCTGTGGGCGTAACCGCGGTGATGGCTGCCGATATGTATCCCTACCTGCAATCCGGTCAATTGGTGGGTATGCTGTCTGGGCTCAAAGGCGCTGCCGAATATGAAAAACTGGTGGATATCTTCGCTGCCTACCGCGATCCTAAAATCGATTATAGCCTGAAGATAGACGAAGATGGCAACAAAATCCTGCCCGGTCGCCCCTTTGGTAGAGAGATCTTGGAAGACGATTCCAGTAAAAAACTCTCCCTCATCACTACCCAAACCAGAGCAGTCTTTACTCCCGATGAGTTTGCAGCGTTTACAGCGAAATATCCGGAAAACACCGATATCCTAAGAAGCCTCAGCAAAGATGAAGAAGGCATGATGGTGATCGATATCACCGAGATCAGCCCCGAACAGCGCACTGAGATGGGTGAAAGAATGTATCGCGAGATCGATCGCCTCACCCGCAACACCCTTTATAAATTCAAGGTTGCACGCATCGGTATGAATGCCCAAAGCGTGGCTCATATCATGATTATTCTGTTCATTATCATGGGTAACATCGGTTACTTCATCCAAAAAGCCCGTGCGGCAAAGAACTAAGGAGGAAAGAAGTGAGTTTCGAATTATTCAGTAATCTGGTAGGAGCTTTTTTCACTCTGTGCATTTTCTCCTTCCTTTATAAAGACAATCCCTTCTACCAAGCAGCCGAACAGATGCTCGTGGGCATCTCTCTGGGCTATGGTCTGGTATATACTTATAACCGCGTGTTTGTGCCCTATGTGTGGCAGACTATCGTAATCAAACATCAGTTTGTGTTGATCATCCCCGCCATCATGGGTATCCTGTATCTGTTCCGTTTTTCCCGTAAACTGGCGTGGCTCTCACGCTATCCCATTGCGTTTTCGATGATGGGAGTGGGTATGGCAGTTCCGATGGGTATCCATGCCAGCATATTGGTTCAGATGCGGCAGGCGATGGTTCCCATCGAGACGGTCAATCTGTTCCTGATCTTTGTGGGTACAATCGCGGTCTTGCTCTACTTCTTCTTCTCCAAGGCCCATAGTGGTGTTTATGGCAAGTTTGTGAACGTAGGAAAGTGGTACATGATGATCGGTTTCGGCGCATCTTTCGGGCTTACCGTGATGGCGCGTATCTCCTTGTTGATCGGACGTATTCAGTTCCTGGTAAACGACGTCTTTGGTATCCTGAAGTAAATAATGGAAATGATTCCTGGCGTGGCTCAAAAGGCTACGCCGGGTATTTCTTTATACACATGCGGCGGGTATGGCCCGCAAATCCTTTAGCCCTGCATTGGGGAAATTATGAAAAAAACTCTTTTTGCCAGCATAATGATGCTGATCCTGCTTAGTGCGACGTGTCTTTTTGCCGCTGACGTAAGCGGTAAGATAACCGAGTTTAGCGTGTCTGATATGCCGAACGACGACGGCAGTGGCGTGATCTTGAAATGGAAGCCTCTCACCAAAGACCACCGGATAATTCAATACAACATCTACCGTGGAGTAAGCCCGGATTCCTTGTTCCTGCTCACCTATCTGGAAGTGGATCCCAAGCTGGGAGTTTTGGCTCCCTATCTCTATTATTACGATACCGGGGATCAACCTCTGATAGAATTCGAAACCTCTCCCATGCGCCTGAAAAAGGAGAAACACCAATCCCCGGATAGCCCGATCTATGGCAAATTCCCCATCGATGCCCAGCTTTTGGGCTCGGTGATTGATCGTTACAATAGCTTTGCCTTCACTAAAGCCTCGAACATCCACAAGCGTTCCAAACTTGTAAAAAAGGATGACCATAACTATTGGGGGCTGAAGATCACCCAGACCGATGGCATCTACGCTATCCCCAAAGAAGGGATTACCTATTATTACAGCGTTGCCGCTGTGAATGAGCGGGGCATTGTGCATCCCGCCGCCGATGTGTTGGAAATCGTGCCTCAGGATAACCCCCCGGACGCCACGGCGATCTTACACGCATCGTATATAGCGGATACAAACAAGGTTAATTTTGAGTGGATGCCTCCCAATTCTGCCTCCGATATCGCGGTTTGGCTGGGATGGCTTTTGCCCAAAGCTGCCATGACCTCTGATGCCCAGCTTCCCGAAAGATGGATGGATCTGGCGATGCCGCTATTTGAACTGCCGAATATGAGTGCCAGTTCGGCATATTACCACAGCGTAGAGCTGGATGCCAGCGCATATCCGCCGGAAAGTTATATCCCGGTGCTCGCCTACATGGATTACGCCGGGCAAATGGCAGCCGTCCCCGCAAACAGCTATCGGCATCTTACCCGCAAGGATCTTGCAGGTATTCCGGATTTCCGGGTGATGGACAAGGCAAACGACAAAGGCGACAACATCCTGGTATCGTTTGGCAAACCGCTCGCCTACATCACTTTGGCAGAGTTCACCAGCAAGAAGCACAATCGGCTGAAACTGAACTACGAGATCTCCGACAACGAAAACTTCACCGTGGATAAGGTTCGCTTTGTATTCAAGACCTCGGATGGCAAGTTGATCGGATCTGTAACCGAGAAGTATGTGGACAAAGTGTTTCAGATGCGGATTCCGGCGGAGTTCCAGGGCATAAAGCACATCAATGCGGAGATATCTGTATTGCTTCTCAAGAGCAAGGATTGGGAACCTGAGACGGTAAGCCAGGAGATCCTCTACAACGATTATTTCCGTAGATTCCAGCCCAAAAACACCTTTGTGAACGGGAAGGACATCAGCAAGCTGTTCTTCGATGTTCTCAGCCGCTCCCAGCTCGATATGGCGTTTGCCAATGGCATCCGCGCCAATGCTCTTACCCGCACCTACGATCATATGATCCCCTTCGAATCCACCACATTCCGCCCGATTTTGGGTTTTGACCCGGCAAGCAGCCGCTTTCTGTTTGATCCCCGGCTCAGTATTGCCATGGACTCTGAGAACGGCTACATGTTTGATGCTCCGCTCAGCAGGGCGGATTTTCAGCGCGAAATGCAGGATCGCCGCGACGAGATCAGCAAGCTGGAAGAAGCTCTTAGAGATAATCCGGATCCGGAAAACAGCGCGGAGCTTCAGCGACTTAAGGGCGAATACGAGTTTATCACCAAACACCCTGCCTATCTGGAAGCGGAATCCGCAAAAAGCGACAAAGCCTGGCGCAGAATCATGCTCTCCTGGCGCGAAAAAGCCATGCGCACATATCAGTATCGCCTGGTAGCGACGGACACCAGATCCGGCTTCATGATCTCGGATGTGTATAGCACAGAGGATGGCAACCAGTGGTTTTATCCCATCTCTCAGTGGTTCAACAAGTCTATGATGCTCACCTTTTTTGCCTCGCTGCTTTTGGTGGGTTTGGTGATCTACGCCATTATTATTACCAAGCGCAGAGAGGTTTATATCCGCCCCATAGCCGGTTTACAAGAGATCGACAACGCCATTGGCCGCGCCACAGAGATGGGCAGACCCGTGATGTTTGTTCCCGGTTGGGGTTCTTTGGGAGAGGTGTGCACCATCGCCAGCTTGATGATTCTGGCGCAGGTGGCAAAGAAAACTGCCGAATACGACATCCGGCTGATCAATCCGCATTGCGATTACATGGTTTTGCCTCTGGCTCAGGAGATCATTTCCACTTCCTACAGCGAAATGGGACGTCCGGATTCATTTAACCAGAACGACATTTTCTTTGTGAGTTACGACCAATTCCCCTTCTGCGCGGGCGTGAATGGCATCACCGTAAGGGAACGCGTAGCGACCATCTTCTATATGGGTTTCTTCAACGCCGAAGCTTTGTTGCTTACAGAAACCGGAAACCAAGCAGGGGCGATCCAGATTGCCGCAACCGACGCCGTTACTCAGATCCCCTTCTTCATCACCACCTGCGATTACACTCTCATCGGCGAAGAATTCTATGCCGCCAGCGCTTATCTTTCACACAACCATGAGATGGTAAGTATGTTGAAGGCTCAGGATTATTTCAAGCTCTTCATTATCTTGGGAATTCTGGTAGGAACCATACTTTCCACCCTGAACATCAGTTGGTTTATCCACCAATTCCCGCTGGAATAAGGAGGAATTCATGGAAAAGATACCCACATCCACCCTGAAGCGTCTTCCTCAATATCTGGAAGTGTTAAAACGCCTCAAGAAGGCGGGGCTTCGGGAAGTATCCGCCACCAAGATATCCGTGTTTTCGGATATCCATCAAACCCTTGTGCGCAAGGATATCGCCTATACAAACATCAGCGCAAGCAAGACGGGTTACGAGATCAATCCGCTGCAAATGGCGATAGAAGATCTCTTGAACTGGAGCGACACTTCTTCCAGCTATCTGGTGGGAGTTGGGCATCTGGGCAGCGCGCTTTTGGGTTATCAGGAGTTCTCGCAAAGGGGGCTCAGCATCGTTGCCGGTTTCGATAATGATCCCGAATTGATCGGCACCAAAGTGCATGGTGTTCCGGTATATTCCGCCTTGGATCTCACCGCTATGGCGCAGAAAGAGAAGGTGCGCATCGGGATCATCACCGTTCCTCCGGATAGCGCTCAGTTGATCGCCGACATCATGGTTCACAGTGGCATCAAAGCCATTTGGAACTTTACTCCGCACAAGATCATCGTACCTCCGGATATCATCGTGGAATATGTAGATATGTTTGCCTCGCTGGCTGTGCTTTCCCGCCGCTTGGCAGAACAGCATTGATCAGATTATGCAGCCCGGAAGGAAAACCGTATCCGGGCTTTATTTTTTGCTTACAAAGCAAAAGGAATCTTTAGTAAACATCGAGGATTAAATGATGGCTCTGGATTACAAAAATATCGTGGCACAAATTGGCTCTTTCAAGGCAGAATGCGCAACATTGGCAGATAGACTACGCGCCTTGAACATCCCTTCCCAGGCACCGCTGGCGGAGTTCTTCAAGTATTATCAGAAGACCGCGCTGTTATCCTGGGATTACCTGGGGATCTTGGAAAACGATCCCCTGCTTCGAAATACCTCTCAGCAAGAGTTGGAAACCCTGCATGACAAATGCTACGAAAACCTGATGCCGGGGGCTGGCTACGATTACAGCATCCAAAACCCGGATTACGCGGTGAAGCTCTATGGCAACAGCCTGGGTCCCTTTCTCAGCGCAATTTGCGGACATGCCGGATCCATCCGCCGCATGGGCATAGATGGCAACTTCCTGAATATCCGCAACACCCTGAATCTGTTCTTTGCATTGTGGGAACATCCAGACAAAACTGATCTGGATGCGCTTATCGAAATCTATAAACGCGAATCCAAGCGGGATCTGGAGCTGATGGTTCAGGCAAGCTATGCTCTGCGCTTCTCGCCTGAATACGACTACTTTTATAAGATCGTGCATGATGCCGATCTGGACGACTTGCGCTATATGTATCGCTATGGGGCATTTCTGAGCAAATACGATATGGAGATGGCAGAGTTTATCCGCAACTATCCTCCGCAAGAGCTGGCAGCGATTGCCAGATTCGTGGTAAAAAGCTGGATAGATGGCTTTGTCCGCGCCAAAAAAGACTATAAAAAGAAGAAATATGCGAACCTGATCATCCCCATGGGCATGGAAGCTTTGGGACGCCTGATCATCGATGAACTGGATAGTATGGGCATCCGGACTTTGGTTCCCCAGCCCCATGGTAATGGCGTAAACCGCCAATATCCTTATGATCATCGTTACGACTCCGCCCTTACCCTGGATCGGGAGCATGTGGAGACTTCCCTACAGATCACCAAATCCGTAATGGAAGAGATGAAGGATCTGATCGCCCTGCAAGCAGGTCCCATCTATGTGGAACTCTTTGGCGAAACCCCGTTTAGCCCGCAGAACAAAACCACCACCCTGAAGCTCTCTGAAGATCAACAAACGCTAATGCGCGAGCTTCAGGCGCGTAGCGGACAGCTCTATTATTCTTATTACAAAAGGGATGAAGCCAGTTTCTGCATCGTCGCCTTCCCTTCCACGGAGATCGGCGAAAGCTTCCCGGAGATCTTTGCGGATACCCTGCGCATCAATCTGCTGGATAGCTCGCGCTATGCCACGATTCAACAGAAGATCATCGATGTGCTGGACACCGCGGATTATGTGCATGTAAAAGGCAAGGGAACAAACGAGACGGATATCAAGGTGAAAATGCACACACTTAAGGATCCCACCCGCGAGACCCTTTTTGAAAACTGTGTGGCAGATGTGAACATCCCGGTGGGTGAAGTGTTTACCTCCCCCGTGCTGAAGGGAACCAACGGCGTGCTGCATGTGGAAGATATCTATCTGGGCAATTTGCGCTATTATAACCTGAAAATCACCTTTGAAGATGGCTGGGTAAAGGATTATTCCTGTACAAATTACGCCGATCCCGAAGAGGCAAAAAAGTATGTGTTCGAAAACTTGCTTTTCCCGCATAAAAGCCTGCCCATCGGAGAATTTGCCATAGGCACAAACACCGCCGCCTATCAAATGGCAAAGAAATACAACATCATGGAGCTTTTACCCATTCTAATCATCGAAAAGATGGGACCCCATTTTGCCATCGGGGATACCTGTTTCAGCCACGAAGAAGATTCCGAACATCCCAGCTTTGTGAACGGGAAAGAGATGATCGCAGTGGATAACGAGCAATCCGCCAAACGCAAGGAAGACCCCGTAAACGCATATCTGATGCACCACACAGACATCACTCTGCCCTACGAGATGCTGGGCTTCATTTGCGCGGTGAAAGCCGATGGAACGAGCACGGATATCATCCGGGACGGCCGCTTCGTAGTGCCGGGCACCCAGGAGCTGAATATCCCGCTGATCGAGATGGAAAAACTCTCTTAACAATCTGCATATCGAAATGGGGGTTACGTTGATCGCGACCCCCTTATTTTTACTCAGCGGTTCCGGTTCAATTGCCTTAGCGCCGGATGCGGGCGCCTCAAATACCTCCCGAGCGGGGCTCAGGAAGCGCTTGGGATGTGTTTAGGATGTTCCAAAGAGACAAACCTGCGACCTTGCATTTCCATCCTGCATAATCCACCCCCATTCCCCGAATAAATCGCCATGGCGTGTTTGTGCGGTGGACGCATCAGCGGCACGGCATGGCAACTGGTTCGCTGAATGGGGATGTGGTTTTGGTGTGCGCTATAGGTGCGTTTGGTGCGCAACACAAGCGTAACGGAGGTTTCCGAACCTCCGAATAATGGAAACGTCAGAATGACCCGACCGTCAAAAAAGCCACGCAGGGGCGACACCGATCATAGCGAGGGTGCGTAGCGTAGCGGAGCCCCTCGTTACGTGCCACGCACACACCAAAGCTATTCATGGGCGACACAAGGCATTGAGATGGCATCATGGCATTGGGTGAAATCATGAAGTCCAAAAAGCCGCAAAACAAGAGGTAAATTTGAGGCTGGGAATGGCTCTTTGTTACTCCATGCTGTTGCCATCATCACAATGACGCGTTATTAATATAACCCGCCAAGATGGCGTGTCTAAAGCTTGACATATTAAACCGTTGTCTTGGAATGCAAAATGCATTAAGGTGTTTATAAGTAAAACAAAAATCCTGTGGAGGTATTGATGCACTCCAAACACAGAGCGATGCTATTGCTCTTCATACTGACCGGGCTGGGTCTTTGGGCTCAAACGGTCAATTTCAGTATTTCGGAAAAAACTCTGAAACCCGGCGATAGAGGCTATATCCGGGCAAGTCTGGAGATCCCTGCAGACCGCAAACAGAGCGTGGACCCCAACGATAACGCGTATTTCTTTTTGGAGGCGGAGCATCCGGATCTGGAGTTTGGCGAGTTCAAGCTGCCCAAAGCCACCAAAGTTGTATCCGAAACAGAATGGCAATACTATCCGCGGGTAACCCTTAGCCTACCCTTCCGCGTGAAAGCGAATGCGCGTCCCGGAGCCAAGATCGTAACTGCGCTGATAAGTTATAACCTTTGCTACGAAAGCGGAATGTGTGACCCTCCTGAAGAGCAGGAAGGCGAAGTGCGGTTCGAGATTCTGGCTCCCGTGGAAATAGCGGATCCCGACCAGAGTCCCATTTCGGTGACAATGCTGGCGGATGATCCGGAAGAAAGTGAAGCCATCCAGGAAGCCGGAAGCGAAGAACATCTAGAGCCAGACCCAATTCCGGAAGCTGATGCGCTACAAGCGGAGAGTGCATCCCCGGCAGTGGCTTGGACCGAGATTCTGAAGTATCTGCTGTTTGCCTTTTTGGGAGGCTTGATCCTGAATATCACGCCATGTGTTTTGCCGATTTTACCGATCCGGATCATGGCTATCGTAAATCAGGCGCAAAAGGATAGGTCCAAAGTTTTTCGGCATGTGATGGTATATACGTTGGGAGTGCTTATCTCGTTTGCCATCCTTGCCGCTATATTTATCGGAATCCAGGCTGCGGGCAACTCCGCGGGTTGGGGCACACAGAACCAAAACCCCTATTTTCAGGTAGCCTTGATGGCTATCGTGTTTGTCTTTGCGCTCTCGCTGTTGGGCATTTTCGAGATCACCGCTCCGGGTATGAACACCGCGAACAAAGCCACTGCCAAAGGTGGTTATAGCGGCAGTTTCTTTGGTGGCATCTTTGCCTTTTTGATGGCGATATCCTGCACCGGACCCTTCCTGGGAGCCGCCTTGCCCTTTGCCATGCAGCTTCCGCCGGTATTGATCCTGGTTTTCTTCCTGATGATTGGCTTGGGCTTTGCCTTTCCGTTCATCCTGATCGGGATGTTCCCTAAGGCACTAAAGATGATACCCAAACCGGGAGATTGGATGGTGCTGTTCAAGGAACTGATGGGCTTTGTGCTGCTGTATCTGGTATATACCATGCTCAAAACCACGCTCGCCCTCACCAGCGGATTGTATCTGGTGAATGTGGTCTTATATCTGCTGATAGTTGGTTTTGCCGCATGGCTTTATGGCAAATTTGTCCGCTTTGAATACAGCCGCGCTACCCAGTGGATTTTCAGTATTTTGGCGCTTGCCATCATCGTTGTGGCATCGTGGTATTATCTGCCGATCAAAGATAAGCACATGATGGTGCAATCCCTTGCTCCCGCAGGAGACGAAATGGTGCCTTCCCCCCACGCTCCAGAAGGCTGGTATGTGTTTAGCCCAGAGCTTATTGGCAGGCTTCAAGCAGAAGGCAAAAGCGTGTTTTTGGATATCGGTGCAGAGTGGTGCAAAAATTGCAAATCAAACGAAAAGGCAGTGCTGTTCTCGGAAGATATCATGCAAGACTTCCGGGATAAGGGAGTAGTACTTCTAAAGGGAGATTTTACGCGCAAGGACCCCGTTTTATTGGAGTGGATTACCAGCCACGAGCGACTGGGAGTGCCCTTCAATGCGCTATACATTCCCCAGGAAGAACCAATAATATTTCCCGAACTGCTAAGCAAAAGCATGATCCGGCAAGCACTTGCCAAGATCAAGTAATGAGGTATAGATGCGATATTTAATAGTTCTGTTGGGCATTTTGCTGCTCTTAGGTGCGGTTTCCTGCGATAGATTTGAGCACAAGTTTACCAATCCTTTTGGAGATGAAGAAGTGCAGATACTCATCGATCTGGAGCTGGCTCTGGCGCAGGTAAGCGCGGAAGACCAAAGCCCATTGGCAGATATCTATGCGGAAAACTATATCCACAATGGCGTGAATAAGGCAGATCGCATGGCGTGGTTCGGAGCGTTCTTCACAGAGGCAGAGGACGTCAGTTTTCGCTTGTTGGAGACGCATGGTGATAATCTGGACGACACTACATCTGTGATCAACTGGCGTTTACAAGTGCTGAGTGGAGAAAGTGTGCTGGCAGATTCCATTTTTACCGGCGAACGCGCCAGATTTGATGGAACCCGTTGGTTGTTACAGGGCAACGGAGTTTGCACCGGAGCTACTCCCAAGCAGCTTGTGATCGCGGAATACTTCACGTTCCGTACCTGCCCCAATTGTCCCCAGGCAGAGGCAAAACTGTATGAATTGGAACAGCAATACGACAATTTCATCTATCTTGAACATCATACCATGATGGAACTCATGGTTCCGGGCAACGATACCTATTCCTATTACGGAAACAATCCGGCACCATCGGCGGTTATCAGCGGCCAGTATCTGGTAAATGGCAGCAGCGATGCCGCTTTGGGAGCCTATGAAAGCCTTGTGGCGCAAGAGGTGGCAATCGATGCCCCGATCATCTATGGAATATCGGATGTAAGCCAGGGGAGCGGAGTAATGCTAAGCGCCAATGTGAGCCTGGATCTGCAGATGCCGATAGATATACAAGATCTGTATCTGAACTATGTGTTAATCACCAACGATGTGAGCTATACAAACATCCAGGGCCAACCTTTGCACAATGTGGTGCGCGCGGTGGGCAGAAAGTCTCTTGCCGGGCAAAATCTGCAGGAGATCCCGATCTCTTTGCACGTCAGTTCCGGGATTCCCAGCAACGCCCGCTTGGTGGTCTTTGTTCAATACCGTCCGGAAAACTTCGACAACGACGCCAAGATCTATGGCGGAGCGGTTGTGGCGGTAAATTAGTAATTTGAGATAAGGAGATACAATGCGAAAGTTATTTGTGATGCTGGTGTTGGTGGTGCTTGTTGGCATCGTGCATGCGGAGAAAATGCCGGATTTCCGGTTGCCCGATATGACTGGAACGGACGTAAAGCTGGAATCGCTTTTGGGCAAGGGACCCGTGATCATCGATTTTTGGGCGGATTATTGCAAGCCCTGCAAAGAAGCCATGCCGGCGCTGAACACTCTGGCGGAAAAGTATGAAGAACTTACGGTCGTGATGATCTCCATCGATGCGCCCAAGGCTCAATCCCGCGCCAAGAGCTATCTGAAGAGCAAGAACTTCAAATTTGTAACCCTCTTCGATCCGGATAAAAGCCTTGCCAAGAAGATGAATGTGGTGAATCCTCCGCATAGTTTTATCTTGAACAGCGAAGGCGAGATCATATACTCCCACGTGGGCTTCGAAGCAGGCACCGAAAAGGTGTATGAGAGCCATGTGAGGAAGCTTCTGGGGCTGAAAGATGAGGTTCATCACGAAGAGGGTAAAGAACATTGCGGAACCTGTGAACACGAGGAAGCAAAGGAAAAATAGATGAAAGGGAAGCTGTTTTTGGTACTTGTCCTGATGGCGGTTTCTCTGATGGGGCAAAATACTTTACAGATCAATGGCATGAACGAAGCGGAGTTTGTATATCGCACCGCCGCAGACTCCCTGAATGCCTATTTTTCGAATAGCTTTGGGTTCAACCTGCGCTACCGGGATTTCTTCTTTGGCATGAAGTTTATCAGCGAATTGCCCAAGTATTCCACGGAACAGACCGAGCTTCTGCAGAATCTGGAGCCACATCGGCTGAACGTGGATTGGAAGGATCTCTATGCGGGATTCTCGCGCGATATGTTCACTGTGCAGGTGGGGACTACGGAAGAAACCTTTGGCAATGCGATCGTCTTTCGAAGTTTCGAAGATACCGAGTTCGACGAGGATCACAGGGTGCAAAGCGCTCTGATGCGCTATGATGGGGATCTGAAACTAAAAGCGATCTACGGTGCCATCAACAGTGCAAATAATGTAAACCGCTACGACCTCGCCTATGGTGTTGATGCCGAATATCCAATCTGGAGAGGGCTACGCTTGGGTGGCTCCGCGATGGCGTTTCGAGAGCTTACTCCGCTGGGAGTATATGGCTACCGGGATGTGTTTGCCGGAAGAGGAAACCTGAATCTGGGTGACTTTCAGGCTTATGCGGAGTATGCCACCGGGAAAAGCTACCGGCAGGAAGTAATCGCAGAAGATAACATCAGCGCGGTTTATGCGAATGCGGAATATCTCTTTGGTCCTATAATCGTGGGCGGTGCATATAAACGCTATCAAGGTTTCGATTACCGCCTGAACGACCTTCCCTTGGCGAATTATCACAACGAGACTCTCTCGGATGCCTTGGGCAGTGGACAAGACGAAGAAGGTTGGCAGGCTAGAGCCTCCTATACCCTTGCGGATGGCGTGTATCTGCATGCAGATTATGCCGAAGCACGGGATGCGGCCAAAGAAAAACGCATGAACGACCTCTATGTGGGCTTTGATTTTACAGGAGGTACAAACAGCTACGCGCTATCGTTCAGCCATATAGAAAAGGTGGATGATCTCTTCCGTACCTGGCAGAAGGAATACTATCCGGCCTTTTCCGCAGATATCAGTCCCTTTGGGTTTCCGCTAAGTATGCAGGCAGAATTCAAGACTGTGGAAAAAACCATTATCGAAAACGATTTCCAACATTACGAACCGCTGGTGCAGGCAGATTTTAAGGTAGAAAAACTTGGAGTATCACTGGGTTTGCAGAGCTGGTGGGCGGATTTCTCCACGATCATGGAAAGCAAATACAACCCAAACATCGAACTGAGGTATCCGGTGTTTGAACATAGCGATTTGATCCTGTTTGCTGGCAAAGAGCAAGGCGGAAAAGTTTGCCGAAACGGCGTATGCCGCTATGTTGCGCCTTTCGAGGGCATCCGGGCAGAACTCACAACCAGATTTTGAGGAACTATTATGAAGCATTTATTGATAATCCTGTTTGCGCTTTGCCTTAGCCTGTTGGCGGCTCAAAACGCACCATATTACCCCACTACCACATTGATCGAAAACTTCGGTGCAAGCTGGTGTCTGGCTTGCGAAGTGGCTCAACAGGGCTTGGATGTAATATCCTCGGAAGTGCAGGCTTCAGAGATCATCGTGCCCCGCCTGCTTACTGAAAGTGGAGATTATAGCTTTCCGGAAATGGACGAGAGATTCAGCTATTATGAAGTATTGGGCTTTCCCGCTGTGATCTTCAACGGAAAGATCCGCGTAAACGGCTCGGATGAACCGATCGCCGATGGCAGCCTGTATCGCGATGCCCTGAACCAATTCCGGTATCTGGCTTCACCCATCAAGATGGCTGTGCAAAGCGCGAATCATGCTTCCGGAGATTATAGCTTCCGGGTGAGCATGCTGCATCCGGGACAGAGTATCGAAGATGCGGCTATCCGCTTCTACCTGGTGGAGAAATCCGTAACCGAAGATCTGGACGACATTGTGCGGAATGTGCAAAGCCAGCCGATCACGATCTCCGGAGAGGGTACAAATCTGGATTTCAACTTCACGGTAAGCCCGGATCCCGCATGGAACACCGCAAATCTCTGGGCGCTAGCGTTTGTGCAGGCTTCAAACAAGACAGTGTTGCAGGCAATTAGCACACAGCCTGCCCCGGAAAGCCAGATCCGCGTGGCTGTACCGTTTGACATCGATATCCGGGTGTTAGAACCGGGCTCATTTTTCTCCCCCTTGTTCTACGTGTATAAGATGGGCACCGCGGGAACCATCAGCACTGTGGTGGAACCGGTTGATCTGCCGGAGGATTGGTTTGTGAACTATTGCGATGTGGATGGATTTTGCTATCCCGGCGGTACCGTGTATGAACACGAAATGGGCGCGAACGAGGCAAAAGCTTTTGATCTGAACGTCTATACCGGTAGTGAGGGTGTAGGTTTGTTCAACTTCGTGATAAGCTCGGCAGACGCAGAAACGTATCGGATCCCCTTCCGGATGAGCGTGGGTAATGTGAGCAATCAGGATCCCACCAGTGCACCGGCAGCGATCTCTGTAACTTCTGCCTGGCCCAATCCCTTTCAAAACGCGGTGAAATTCGATCTGCAGAGCGCAAAAGCTGGGGTCAGCACCGAGCTTGGCATCTTCAACAGCAGGGGTCAGAAAGTGGCAAACATCCCGCTTCATAACTTGCAACAAGGCATCAATCAAGTGAGCTGGGATGCTACGGATCTACCCAATGGGATATATTTTTACCGCTTGAAAAACTCCAATATAAGTGGGAAACTCTTAAGACTCCGCTAATGCAGGAAAACGTTCTTTTTGCCTTTGGGCTGACTCTTCTGGCAGGTCTCTCCACTGGGATCGGATCCTTGATGGCGTTTACCTCCAAGAAGTTCAGCCCAAAGTTCCTCTCTGCCGCGCTGGGGCTTTCGGCGGGAGTGATGATCTATGTAAGTTTTGTGGAGATATTCCCCAAAGCCCAGAGTTCCTTGACGGCAGTTTATGGGGAAAAGAGCGGCCATTGGTTCACACTGCTCGCATTCTTCGCGGGGATGGGTTTGATCGCCCTGATCGACAATCTGGTGCCATCCTACGAAAACCCCCACGAAATGAAGTATATGGAGTGTGAACAGAAGAAAACCGCCATTCCGGATGAGAAAAAACTGATGCGGATGGGCTTGTTTTCGGCACTGGCAATTGGCATCCACAACTTCCCTGAGGGGCTTGCCACCTTCATGGCGGCGGTAAAAGACCCTACTCTGGGTATCAGTATCGCGGTCGCCATCGCCATTCATAATATTCCGGAAGGTATCGCGGTCTCCGTGCCAGTCTATTATTCCACGAAAAGCAGGCAGAAAGCTTTCTTCTATTCATTCTTATCAGGATTATCCGAACCGGTGGGAGCGCTTCTGGGCTTCGTTCTGCTCAAGACGGTGCTCAATGAAGCGGCGTTTGGTATGGTCTTCGCTGCAGTTGCGGGGATCATGGTGTATATCTCGTTGGATGAGCTTTTGCCCACCGCGGAAGAATATGCCGAGCATCATATTGCGATCACGGGCTTGATCGCCGGAATGATGATCATGGCAGTATCTCTGGCGTTGTTGTAAGCTTCCATAATATCCTTGAAAAATCCCGGAGCTGATGATAAGGTTCCGGGATGTTTCTTTTTAGGATCTTCTGCTCATAATTCAAGCCTTTGCAAGCCACGAAAAAGCTTCATGTAGTATGCTGAGCGTAAAATTTCCCGCTTTTTGGCACTTTTTTGGCATATCAATATAACGATGGGTTCCTTCACCTGAAGGGAACTCACAAATTCTATACCTCGATGCGTGTATTTGTGTCACTTAAGAAGCTCTATAACGAGTTCTTATTAAACGAGATATATAACAGGTATAAAAACAAGGAGAAACGTATGAAACGACAGTCTATGTTATTCATACTCCTGATCTTAGGATTAGGAATTTGCAGCGGTCTCTTTGCCCAAGCTTATCCCGGGGCAGGCGGATCCGCAAGAAACATACTCTTATCCGAAGATTTCGGTAGCGCAAGTGCTGACTGGCCTGTTGCCGGCTGGACGCAAAAGAATGGCCTCTATCCGACCCCCACCGGGACAACTGCCCAGTGGTTCAGAGACGAGTGGCTAAATGGACCTACCGGAAACAACGCCGCCAAGATCAATATCTATGGCACTGCCCGTTATGGCTGGTTGATCACTCCCGCCGTGACTATCCCTGCGGATGGCTATGAGCTTAAATTTGATCTCGGGCTGACTGAT
>JAHDQK010000056.1 GCA_018433885.1 Candidatus Cloacimonadota bacterium | reverse complement strand
GTGCGCTTTTCATTTAGCGCCTGCAGATGCTTCTCGTTGCGCATCAGATGCGCCGGTTTGTCCCCGATGCTCGCGCCGCGATAGCCCGGCATAAAGCGCTCAAATCCTTCGTCCATGGTGCCATAAAAGCGCTCCTGAAACGCCTTGCCGGTGGGGTTGTAAGGCAGGGAATTGAGGATCTCAAGCACTCCCGTGGCATAGATGTTTCCGCTGATCTCAGCGATCTCATCCCGCTCCAATTGCCGCATCTGCTCCCGCTCTTCCCGGCTCATCTTTTCACCCTGCAGGCTCCGGTAAGCCCTGCCATTGTCCCACTTGATATACAGCGGCACAAAGCCACACAAGGTGATAGCATTGCGATAGGCGCTGGCGATTACCCTGCGGTTTTCGCTAAAATCCAGGTCAAAGCCCACGATCATCCTGCTGGCGTAATCCATAAAGGTAACCAGGGTGGGACGGCAAGGCTTGCCAGTATAGGGGTTTATCACGTCAAAATTCAGCGTGCAGCCATCCGAATACCATAGATCCCCAATTGATATCTGTGAATGATCCTGGAATATATAGGGCAGATAGTGATCCTTGAAGTATTTCGCGCCCCGGCGCATATATGCCCAACGCGCTGCGTGACGCTGCGCAAATACACTGATGGCGCGCTCCATCGTCCTATCCGAGACCGTCTGCTGCCTTCCCTCCATGCGCAGTTTCAGATGCCACCATTTCAGCGCGCTGGAGACCGATGGCTTCGCATCCGAATGCAAGATGCCAATGAGCCAATTGAAGTCCTCCGTGGGCACCTGGTGCCCCACGTTGCCGCTCTTCCACGCCGGGATCAGCTCCCGCCAGTCCTTCGTCTTGATCCAGGTCTTGTACCACCTGCGCAGCGTACTGGCAGAGATGTCCCCCAAAGTAGCGTGAATAACGCTCTGATGCGCTCCGGCATTATATAGCTCCAGATAGATGCCGATCCCCTTTGCCAGGCTGAGCTTTTCCCGGCTGATCAAACCCTGCAGCTCTTCACACACCTGAGCGCGGCGTAAGGCTATCCGCTCCTGCTTCTCGCTAAGCCGGGTACTGCCTCGCGTGATCACAGAGCCGGAAGGGAGAGATAAAGTCTCAGTTGAAAGTTGAGAGTTGAGGGGGCTTCGCCCAGTTGAGAGTTGAGAGTTGAGAGTTGAAAGTTGGCAGGCAGCTTCCACCTTGGGAGTTGAATCGAGTTCGCATGGGTTGTCATGGTTGTCATGGTTGTCAGTGGGTGCAGTGGGTGCAGTGGGTGCAGTGGGTGCAGTGGGTGCAGTGGGTGCAGTGGGTGCAGTGGGTGCAGTGGGTGCAGTGGTAAGCCCCAAACGAGCCATGTCCTCTACCGGAACCAAATAAACATTCCGGTACCCGCCACCAGACTTTTCTTCCTTTTCCGATTGAATACGATATCTGGTTGCTTTTCGTTGAGCAACTTGCCTACTCACTCCCCACATCTCCATCAGATCGGAGATCAAGAGTCTGCGGATGCCTGATAACTCATCACTTATAACTCTTAACTCATCACTCCCCAGTTCCTGCACGGGGATCAGTTTGATGTCTTCATTCATTGCTCACTCCTGTTTCTAACTCTCCACTCTCAACTTTCAACTCTCAACTTTATCTTCCAGCGGGCAATCTTCCCGGAATCCGTCCATCATCATGGCATCGCGCACGCTGGGGTGGGCGGAGATCTCGATGCCACTTACCGGGTTCTTGTGCTTCAATGTGATGGCTTTGCATGCCCAGCCCGTGGAATATTTGTTGCCGTTCTTATAACGCTGGGATATGCGGTTTGGGCATTCCCGGCAGCTTTGAACGATTAAGCTTAGGATTGGGGTTTTGTAGATCTTCATGAGACACTCCGTGTCAGTTGAGAGTTGAAAGTTGAGAGTTGAGGGAAGTCATTTCTTGACAAATCCGCCACGCTCCAAATGCTGATGTCACAACTAAATAAACGCAAAAGGAGCGTGACAAAATGGCAAATGATCCATATATCGGGAACTATACCTTCAGGTTTAGCCCAGAGCAGC
>JAHDQK010000062.1 GCA_018433885.1 Candidatus Cloacimonadota bacterium | reverse complement strand
GCTTCTCTTTGGTTGAGTCATGATCTTCTCCTTGTCTGGTAGTTTTTGGGTTTAAACCATCAAAACAAAGTGCGGGATCCGGCTCAACCTTTTTCTTCATCTGGCGTTACCTATTTTACACCAACCTTTGAGACACTACCCCTATAGGGCTGCGATTGAGATTGCACGATTGCTTCTTCTTGGGTTTCATCCAGACTTAGCAGCAGGTAAAAATCATGTTTTAGCATTGATGTTCGACATGAATATGCTGTGGGAAAGCTTTATTTATCACAGCCTCAGAAAGCAGTTTCTCAAACATTCACTTCCCTACACTGTCCGAGCTCAAACAACAACTCCGTTTTGGAGAGCTAATAACTACTGGAATACTCTTCGCCCGGACATTCTTATCGAAAGCACAGAAGATGAGCGTAGATTTGTTCTGGATACTAAATGGAAAGACGTTTCTTGCGCAGGACCTTCATCCTCAGATTTACAGCAGCTTTTTGCCTATTCACAGTTTTTCCAATCATCAAAGAATGCACTTCTTTACCCAGGCAGAACCAATAACATCCGACAAGGAAGATACGCAATAACTACTAACTGGTCAGATAGAATACTGTGCAGCGTTATCAATCTTGGATTAGAATCTAAGATTAACAATTGGCAGGAAGCCATCTATATAGCCATCATTCATTGGATGCATGATACGGAGGTAGTGTGTTAATATCAGTTAAGGCTGCCAAGTTGTTGTTCCCGCCCTTGGGGTAATTCTTCAAGTAAGCCCATAAGCCCAAATTGCATTTGCAGTTATCCTGTCACAATATGCAATTTTCGGTGATCAAAATTGCAGAATTCCTGTCACCCCCCCCAAAGGGGTCTTGTTAAGGATGTCCTATGATGCATAAGGATGCGACAGTTTGCAGATTTCGCTGCACAATTTGCAGATTTCGTTGTCACGTTGCAGTAGTATCCGCTCATTCACGGTAAACTCCATGACAGATACTACGGACGTGATGTATTATACTCAACAAAGTACTGATGTACGAGGTAAGAACGCCTATTTTTGGGGACAGGACATCGTTTATGGAGCTGTTAAGACAGCCGGAAACATTTATATAAGGCAGGCGGGAGGGGGAACCAATTACGGCTGGCCTACTTTTCTAGGACCGGTGATAATCTCTGGGAATGTGATCTCCACACCTGCTAACTACCCAGTGGACGAGGTTTTTCAGGGAGGACTGGTAGAAAATGCCGAAATGGGTGCCACGCTGATCAAATCCGGATTATTCAAGCAGGATTTCAAAGATAATGCGACCATTATGGAATCCCCCTATGGATTTGATTCGATACTGCTGTTGGAAGTTGAGGGAAATACCGCGTCAGGATATTGGGGCTTTGTAGGAGAACCTCGAAGAGCGTTTGCGGAGGTTTGGAATCCGTATCCCCCTCAGCTTGTGGCTGATGCAGATTCACTATTCATGAACAGATTTGCGACCCGGGATACTCTGTGGACAGAGATAGCACCCTTTGAACTGCCTGACAAGCTCTATACCGATGCGACACTATGGATTAAAGGCACGTTCAGTGGAGTAAAGAGTATTTACAGTAGCCAAATTATATATACCATAGGCGATATCCTGCTCCAAAACACAATACCCGGAGAGGATCCTTCCACCAACCCCAGTGACAAAGTCACGTTGATCAGCGATAAGAAGATACTGCTGAAATATGGCTATAAGCATCCCGGTGATAGTATTCGCTACCATCCCAATTGCAGTCCGGATAGTGAGCCCATTCTGATCTATGCTGATCTCATTGCACTGAAAAATGGTTTCTTGCCGTCGGAAGATCAACCAGATTTCGACGCGGGAGAGTTCAGCTTTGAATATCAGCATCCGCATCCTTCTACACCGGCGGTGAATATAATGTATAATGACGAAGAGTTTTACTACGACTGGATCGATCTGCATCGCCACAGATTTCCCCCAACCTCATCTCAACCCTGGCCCAGTAATATTGATTACCCTTGGTATAACCCCCTCTGGCCGGAGCGACAACCATACATGGAACGAGGAGTAATCAAGCACATTGGTGCAATCTACCAAAATCGCCGTGGACTCTTGCATCGTTCGGGGAACGATTCTGAATATCCCAGTAATTCAGGGGTGTGGGATATTCCTCTTGATATGTGCGGCGGCCCTGTTACATCTACACCTATTCCATATCCAGTAATTCCGGGTTTGATTCTGCAAAACAGAAATTATCCGGAAACATCGGGATCAGGGGTTGGCTATAAAAAGCAATATCTAGCAGACATGCGCGATTTCCCCGGGCTTCCCCGCAACGAAATCTGGAGCTTGGGAGCTTTAATCGCGGAGCATCAATATGGCTCTGAACAGATCGTGAAATGGCATAAAGGAAATGAGCAAGTAGTGCACAAGTCCATCGATTACTTCGATGGCGAATGGTTGTATCAGCTCAATAACACATTGTTTACAGACGATATGGCGTATCCGCATAATCCCGGAGAGGGCTGGGAGATAGTGCAGGCGAAACTGCTTCTTGATGGTGATGTTTTCACTCTGCAAAAGAGTTCAGTGGAGAGTGCGCCGGGTTATCGCCTGGTAAGATCCACTCTCGAAGGCGAACAAGCAGACAGCAGCTTCATTACGGAATCTCCACATGGGTTTATCGCCTTAAGCCGCATAGCGGATGGCTTTCTGCTAGCCCTACCAAACTCTGATGGAAACTTGACTGTCTTACGCTTCAATGAGAGTGGTTATTATCTGCCAGAGACATACACGATAGAACTGCCTGATGGTACCTTGGGAGAGGATATCACGGATTCCCG
The DNA here is from genome assembly GCA_018433885.1 of Candidatus Cloacimonadota bacterium. GTDB lineage: Bacteria > Cloacimonadota > Cloacimonadia > Cloacimonadales > Cloacimonadaceae > UBA5456. Next base: position 10,092 of record JAHDQK010000062.1, on the reverse strand, counting down.
GGTCACTTTTATCAATCCCTCCGGCTCCATTCTTCATGCCTGTCTTTGGTTCCGCTCTACAAACCAAGGCAGCGTCATCCTTCACAAATACGGTAGCATTGATCCGGTGGAACTTGATGATCCCTCTGGCGCGCCAATCCTTGCGAAGGTGAAGTGCTATCCAAATCCTTTCAACAAACAAGTAAGCATCGAAGTGGAATCACCAAAAACCAAGCCCATCAGGATCGGGGTATATAATATTCGTGGTCAGAAGGTTTGGGAAATGCCTGTGAACCTGAATAAGGGCAGCCAAACCATTGTGTGGGATGGACAGAATAGCAAAGGACAGCCAGTGGCACAGGGCATTTACCTCATTAAGGTGAATGGCTTGCCGGATAGCAAAACCCAAAGAATTCTGAAAATGGACAGATAGTCCTCAAGATGAAATGCTATGCCCCGGTTTTGATCGACCGGGGCATAATTGTAATCGAGCACCAGATAATATGGCAGTTAGGGCTTGAAACCTGAGAACAGAGGTGTCTCGAACAGCGGTAGAACTTGACAGCTTTCCAGCCCAGGAAATAATGCGAGAAAGATGAATGTGGAGCAGACAATGATATACCTACCAACGAGGATTTTCTTTGGTAAAGCCGCCCTTGCGGAAGCCGCAGGTCAGATTGCCGTTTTGGGCAACAGAGCGTTGATCGTTACCGGTAAAAGTTCCGCGGTTGAAAGCGGAGCGTTGGCAGATCTTCTGCCGATTCTTGCAGATAAAGGCATTCCCTACAGTATCTTCAGCGAGATTAGCGAGAACCCTGATACCCTCCAGATTATGGCAGGTAAAGCCAAGATGGTATCGGAGGGTTGTGATTTTGTGATCGGCATCGGCGGGGGAAGTCCCTTGGATGCGGCAAAGGCGATCTCTCTAGCAGCGGCGAATGACCTTTCACAAGACCAGCTTTATGATGCGGATATGCGCCGAAAAGCGTTTCCCATCGTGGCGATTGCCACCACTCATGGCACAGGTAGCGAGCTTACTCCATACAGCGTTTTGACGGATGCATCTTCCCGCAGGAAAGCAGGTTTTGGCAGTGAGCTGATCTTTCCCAAGATCGCGATCATCGACCCTGCCTATACCTTGACCACGAGCCCCAAAGTGAGCTTGAACACCTCCATTGATGCGCTTTCACACCTTCTAGAGGGTATCTACAGCACGCAGCGCAGCCCGCTTTTGTTTCCGATGATATTTCGGGGAATCAAACTGATCCGGGATCACTTGGAGCTTTGCCTCAAGGAACCACAGAACATGAGAGCCAGAGAGGCTTTGTGCCTAGCGTCGATGTATGGCGGAATCGCAATCGCACATACAAGCACCACTCTGCAACACTCAATCGGCTATCCCTTTACCACACAGTTTGGCATCCCTCACGGACTGGCAAACGGGATGTTCATGGAAGTTATCATGCGTTTCTACGCTCCGGTGATAAAGGACGAATTGGACGCCCTCTTTACATATCTGGGCTGTGATATGGAAAGCTTTTTGGGCTGGCTGGATAAGTTCCCGATAAAGGTAAGAGTTCCCGCAGACGACGCGCAATTGCGAGCCTGGATTCCGCAGATTCTCGCCGCTAGAAACACGGTGATCAGCCCGGTTCAGCCCAGCGCGGAAGAGCTGTTCACAATCCTTAAAAACGTACAAAAGGAGGGATCATGAAACCTGAAGACTTTCGCACAGAACGGGAAGAACTTACGCAACTTACTCTGGACACGGCAAACCTGAATATCAAGCGCTTCTTCGGGCTTGATACTGCGGCTTATGCTGAGGGTGCTCTAAGTGCTAAGACCAAGGAAATGATGGGGTTGGTGGCGTCGATGGTGTTGCGTTGCGACGATTGCATTTGCTATCATCTGGATCAGTGCAAAAAGGCGGACGTGAGCACGCCAGAACTTCAGGAAGCTATGAACATCGCTCTTGTGGTAGGTGGTTCGATAGTGATCCCTCACCTAAGGCGAGCATTCAGATATTGGGAGCAGATTTCTACCATTTCTTGAAGATAAAGAACACCGCCAGCACGATCAAGCAAAAACCCACGATGTAGTTCCAGCGGAGATCTTCTTTCAGATAAAACACCGAAAATGCGGCAAATACCACCAGGGTGATCACTTCCTGTATCGTCTTTAACTGATAGGCGTTGAAGATGCCGTAGCCAATCCGATTTGCGGGTACCTGGAAGCAATACTCAAAAAAGGCGATAAACCAAGAGATCATGATCACTTTGAACAGCGGGGAGGCTTTGTATTTCAGATGCCCATACCAGGCAAAGGTCATGAAGATGTTCGAAATCGAGAGCAAGAAGATAGTTTTCATGGTAGAATTACCTTGGATATTTATTTGGAGAGATCCTGTAACCAGAGTTCAGCGGCATGGGCAAATCCATCCTCACAGCAAGAGGGAACGGTTCTGAAGCGGGCTTTCAGATCCTCCGGGGCATTTGCCGTTACGAACGATATCGGACAGATCGTTAGCATGTTTATGTCGTTGTAATCGTTACCTATTACCATAGTTTGAGAGATGTCCATCCCGATCAGTTCCAGAAGACGCAAGAGCCCGGAGCCTTTGTTCACTTCCGGGGCAAAGATCTCGATCCACAGAGAATCAAAATCCAGTGGAGAAGTAGTACGAATTGTGGAAAGGGGAGCCAGCAGCTGCTGTAATGTGTCGTAGAGATGCTTGCGGCGGGAATCTACAATTGCCAGAAACTGGGTGGCGGAATCCCAATCATGAAGTGTTTCCGGATCCAGTATTTTGGCAGAAGCGCGGTAAATGCCTATTCTATCGTGAAAATCCTTCACCCCACAGTGATTCCGGTAGTGCAGATTGTGGGTGTCGGGGATCGCGGCGTGTAGCATATAATCTACTTTGTACTCTTCCAGAATGCCCGCTACCCGGCGGATTTCCTCGCCATCCAAGTTTCGTGCGTGGAGCAGGTCGCCGTTGTGCCAATCCAGGATTCCGGCGCCAGTGGCGAAGATCACATAGTCGAAAGGAGTATCCTGGGGGATGGCTCTTTGCAGGCTGTAAAGGGATCTTCCCGTAGCCAGCACCCGGCACACTCCTTCCTCGCCCAAGCGCTGTAACAACGCCAAATTGCGGGGGCTGATCTCCCCTTGATGGGGCAGCAAAGTGCCGTCGAGGTCTGTTACGTAGACACCCTTGTACGCTGTCTGTTTTGTATGTGAAATCATTATGCTCCTATAGCTTATGCTCTGGAATGTATGCCGTTGGGGATTTGGAGTTAAGCGCACACTTTCTGTCAACAGCAAAGTTGTAGCTGGCAATTGATTGACCGTTAAAAGCTTTCCATAAAGTTTCAGGGAGGGATTATTTTTTAAGTCTAGCAAGAAAATACTTGACTGAATATTGGTGTCACTTATACTGTAACTATGAAGGTTGAATAGCGTTTGTGCCATTCAATCAAAGAAAAACCAGGAGGTTAACCATGAAGAAAGGATTGTTGATCCTCTTTTCGCTTCTTTTCGTTTGTTCCGCTTTTGCGTTTGAAGCAGGCTCCATGCTGATCGGTGGTCAAGCAGGGCTTGGTTTCTCAAAAAGCGATTCCGATGATGATGGTACTACAGAAGTGGTGCTGTTTCCTCAAATAGGTTATTTTGTAACTCCCAATGTCTGTGTTGATGGCATCGTGAAATTGGATATCATGGGTAGCGAGAGCATGGATGTCACTGCGTTTGGCATAGGTGCTGGTGCCAGATATTTCTTCAATCGAATCTATGTGGGAGCAGATGTGCAGTATCAATCCGCAAATATTAGCATTGGCGGTTCTGATGGTACTGAAACTGCTATGTTCGGTACAATCAAAGGTGGATATTTATTCCCAATTTTACCCGGAGCCTATATCGATACTCAGGCCCGCTATATGATGGGCTTGGGAGATTATGGCGGAGACGCCTCTGGCAGCAACGAACAATCAAGCTTCAATATCATGCTCGGTTTGCAAGTAGAGCTTACACGCTAGAAATAATATAATTGTAGTAAAGCCCGGGATTATTCAATTCCGGGCTTTCTTCGTATAATCCAGATTATTATATCTGAAGATCGTGGATCAGTTCTTGTAAAAGTACCCCCGCGCTTCCATCGCGGTTACAGGCAAGAGCGTGGGAGATCGCCATCTGGATGAACTCTGCGGCTTTGGGGATGGCATTCATGCGCTCATGTCCCTTCAAAGTATAGATCAGGATGAGCGTGCTTAAGATGTCCCCCGCCCCGGTATAGAAACAGGGGATGTGAGTATAGGGAAAATGGACGGGTTCAGGCATCGTTTGACTTAAATATAGGATGCTCTTCAAGTTTTCTTTACCGGGATAACTAGTGATGATAAGCTCTTTAGGGCCCAAAGCTAACAGCCTGCGGCACAGTTCATCGGAGAATCCACCGTCCGGGTTGTCCGGTGCGGGTAGATCTGCCAGAAAGCACGCTTCGGTGAAGTTTGGAGTGATGATATCCGCTTTTTTCACCAATTCGCGCATCGCTGAGATCATGGAGTTGGGATAACAGGAATAGAGTAATCCATCGTCTGCCATTACAGGGTCGATCATCACCAAGGGTGTGTCCGAGAAGCCATCGATGGCTTCCAAGACGGTCTGCACCTGCTCCGGATTGCCCAGAAATCCGCTGTAGATCGCGCTGAATCGCATATTCAGCTGCTTAAAATGCTCCAAGGATTGCCTCATGAAACTGCTGGTGTCCAGAGTCTGATACCCATCAAAACAGGTATTGGCGGAAAGCAACATGCTGGGAAGTGCGCAGACCTCGATGCCGAAATGATACATCAGGGGAATGATTGCCATCAGGGAGGTGTTTCCGTAGCCGGAAAGGTCGTGAATAGCAAGAATCTTGTGCGTCATGGGGTATCTGGAAGAGTAATCCGGGTTTCGTAGAGGAGATTGCCCAACAGGTCGTAACTCTGCCATACCAGCCCATCACCATCCCGGTTCAGGAGGTTATAGTGATGCGTCATGCGGAAGAATAGCGAATTGGGATTGCTAGCTTTGGCTTCACGCAGAGGTGCGCCTCCTCCCCCGGTAACAAAATAATCAAGATTTTTATAGCGCAGGTGTTCAAAACTATGCTCATGCCCGCTTACCACCGCGGCAACCTGATACTTCGCCAATAGATTGGGTAGATACCAGCTCAATCCCAGCTCATCACCATGGTAACCGGAACTGAATACCGGGTGATGAAGCATCAGGATTACCGGATTTGTAGCGTTTGTCAGTTCGGATACTAGCCAGAGATATTGTTCAGACCCGGGAGAGATGTCCAGATTGGTGTCCAAAACCACAACCTGAAGCGAATCAGGGAGCTGTAGGAAACTGTAATAGCTTTTTCCAGATGAAGAAGGGAAGTTCAATTGATACAGATCCAGGTTTCTTTCGTGATTGCCTCTCACCGGGTAAAAGGGAGCCGTGAAAGGCTTGATGATCTCGCGAAACTCATCGTATTCAGTTTGGGATGTTCCCTTACGGTTCATGTCTCCGGTAAAGAAGATGGCGTTTACATCCAGCTCTTTGGTGCGTTCCACCAGCTTTTGATGAACTTCCGGATGGTTGCGTGTATCGCCGTAGATCAGGATGGTAGCGAAGATCCTGCCGCCACCAATTAGTAGCAAGAGGATCAGGAGTTTTCTCATCAGAGTTTCTCGTATGCTTGTTGAAATGCTTGCAGATCTTCCCAAGCGGGGCGTTTCCAATTTGGATTGCGTAGTAGTGCCGCAGGATGATAGGTGACCCAAGTGGGTCTGCCCATGAATTCACTGCGGTTTTCCCGGTGCCAGGTAAGGGTGTTGCTATCTCCAAACAAGGTTTGGGCGGCAACCAGACCCAAGATGAGGAAGATCTGAGGCTGGATGATGTTGATCTGTTCCACCAGATACGGGAGGCAGGCGAGGCGTTCTTCCTGGCTGGGGTTGCGGTTTCCTTCCGGGCGGCATTTCACGATATTGGCGATATAGACGTCTTCACGGCGGATATTTATGGCAGCCAGCATTTTATCCAGAAGCTGGCCTGCCGCGCCCACAAAGGGTCTGCCTGTGTCGTTTTCTTGTTCGCCGGGAGCTTCACCGATCAGCATTGCTTTTGCGTTTGGATTACCCTCTCCATAGACGAGGTTGATGCGTCCTTTTGCGAGCGGACACTTGTTGCAATCCCCATAGGCAGTTTTGAGATTATTCAAGGTTTGGAGTTTATCAGGAGCTGCCTCGATGTTCTTAGGTGTCAGGTACAGTTGCCGGACACCGCTTTGTTTCAGAAGTTCAAGATATTGGATCAGGGCTCGGCGAGACATTATTCGTCTTCGTCGTCGTCATCGAAGTCGTCAAAATCTTCGTCGTTATCGTCTTCTTCGTTATTGGCAAAGGGATCTTTCACCACCTCGAAACTGTCGTATTCGGAGGGGTCTTGGGCATGAATTTCGCGAGCGAAGCGAGCAGAATCGTCCACCGTTTCTTCGCCAAAATCTCCAGCTTCATCATCTTCTTCATACATTGCCCGTTCGGCAGCCATGGCGCGTTCGGCTTCTTCCAGTTCGGCTATGTAATCCGGAACATCGTTATCTGCCACGTGTTCCATTGCCAGGGTGGTGATTTTTTTCTCGAACTTATTCTTCACGAAGCTGGGGAACTGGTTGATGCGTTGAGCTTCCAGCTTGGAAAGCAGGCAGAAGAGGTAGTTCATGTTTACCTTTTCCAGAAATCCTTCGATTTTTTCATTGGTCATTTATTGCTCCTCTTGCAAAAAACCTTGCATGGGATTTGAGTATCTTGAAACGCGGTTTTCTTCCGCTTTGATTATGTTTATCACATCCAAAATAGCTTGTTCCAGATCATCGTTGATTACCAGATAATCGTATTCCGGAATACAGTTTAGTTCGATTCTCGCGGTATCCAGGCGTCTTTGAATATCTTCCATGCTATCCGTTCCGCGTTTGATGAGACGTTCTTTCAGAACTTCCATGGAGGGCGGGATGATGAAGATCTTCACATATGGGATATCTGTGGCGGCGATCTGAGAAGCACCCTGCACGTCGATATCCATGATGACATGGCGGGAACGCACCAGCCGGCTTTTGATATAGCTGATGGATGTGCCATACCAGCTTTTGCCGAAGACCTTGGCATGTTCCAGGAAGTCTCCGCTGGCAATGCGCTCTTCGAACTGTCTTTCATTCACGAAGTGATAATGCACTCCGTTTTGTTCCGTTCCCCGGGGGGCGCGGGTGGTGTAGCTGATGGAATAATCCACAGTGTCCATCCGCTGCAAGATTTCGTTCAAAATCGTGCTTTTGCCACCGCCCGAAGGAGCAGAAAGAATGATCAGGAAGTTACTGCTTTTTTGGATCAAAGAGAGTGTTCCCCAAGTTTTATTCGGGAATGATCTTCTTATATTCGATTGCGCTGAGCAGGTTTTCGATCTCGTCCATATTGCTGAGGCGGACTTTCATGATCCAGCCGTCTTCATAGGGGGATTTGTTGATCAGATCAGGGCTATCTTCCAGGTCTGTATTGCGTTCGGTGATCTTTCCGGATACCGGGGAGATCATGTCTTCCACCGCTTTCACGGCTTCGATGGAGCCACAAGGTTCTCCGGCGGATACTTTGGTGCCGACTTCCGGCAATTCTACAAAAACGATGTCACCCAGTTCGTGTTGAGCAAAATCGCTGATTCCGATAGTGGCGATATCGCCTTCCACTCTAATCCATTCGTGGCTATCAGTGTAATACAGATCGTCCTGAATAATCATGGTATTCTCCCAGATATATATTTGTTTTGAGCCAAGACTCATGATACACACATTATGTCAAGTTCAAAGTGATCCCGGCACTTTCGTCGAGACTATCCCAAGTTACAGGTGACATAAAAAACAGGCGTCCCGGCATGCGGGAAGCCTGTATATGGTTGTAAACAGCGGATTATAATTGTTCAAACGTAGAGGTGAAGTGTCTCATGATCGGGGCTTCGTATTTGATTTTCAAGCCCTTATAGCTTTCGCGTTTTGCCCAGATCTGCTGAAGCCCCCATACCACCACGTCCATGTGGTTGTTGGTATATACTCTGCGTGGGATTGCCAGGCGCAAAAGTTCCATTTTGGGTGGGCGTTCCTCCCGAGTGACGGGGTCGCGATCTGCCAGAACGGTACCGATTTCCACTCCCCGCACTCCGGCTTCCACATATAGTGCCACGCCCAGGACTTGGGCGGGATATTGGATTTGCGGAATCTGGGGGAAGAAGGCTTTGGCGTCCACATACACCGCGTGACCACCGGCAGGTTTCACGATCGGGATGCCCAACTCGGTGATTTTATCTCCCAGATACTTCACTTGAGAGATGCGAGCATGCAGATAGTCGTATTCGGTGCTTTCCATAAGTCCTGCGGCAAGGGCGTCCATATCCCTGCCGCTCATGCCGCCGTAGGTTAGGTAACCTTCAAACATGATGTTGAAGGTGGCGCATTTACGGTATGTTTCCAGGCTTTTTAGGGCGATGAATCCGCCGATATTGATGATCGCATCCTTTTTCGCGCTCATGGTCATGCCATCGGCATAGCTGAACATTTCTTTCACGATTTCTTTGATGCTTTTATCTTCGTAGCCAGCTTCGCGGGTTTTGATAAAGTACGCGTTTTCGGCAAAGCGGGCGGAATCGAAGATCAGAGGGATACTGTGTTTGTGGCAAACGGCGGAAACGGCTTTGATGTTTTCCATGGATACCGGCTGTCCGCCACCGGTGTTGCAGGTTACGGTGTGGATCACCATTGGGATTTTATCCACGCCATATTTGGCGATGCAGGCTTCCAGTTTGCGGGTGTCGATATTACCTTTGAAGGGAAGCTCCAGGTTTGGGTCTGCCGCTTCGTCCACAGTACAATCTACCGGGATTGCCTGCCGAAACTCGATATGCCCTTTGGTGGTATCGAAATGGGCGTTTCCGGGAACGATGTCTCCGGCTTTGATTGTGGCAGAGAACAGCACATTTTCTGCCGCGCGGCCCTGGTGAGTTGGCACCACATGCGGGAAGCCCAAAAGCTCTGTAATAGTCTTCTTCATCCTTAAGAAACTACGCGAGCCGGCATAGCTCTCGTCGCCCAACATCATGGCAGACCACTGTCTGTCGCTCATCGCGCCGGTCCCGGAATCAGTTAGCAGGTCGATGTAGACATCTTCCGCTGCTAGGTTGAAGAGGTTATATTCCGCCTCTTGGATCTTGGCAAGGCGTTCTTCACGGGTCAGAATTTTTACAGGTTCCACCATTTTGATGCGCCAGGGTTCGGCATAAGGTTGCTTGGTCATTGTTGCTCCAATTATCTATTTTTTTGTTTGTATATTTTGGCTTGTCAAGGCAGTCTCCGGAGTAAGGGGATTTGTGTCAAATCTTTTCTTAGCGGAAACACGAATCATGGGCATGGAGACTGTTCAAAAGTCTGCACGTCATTAGGCCGCTTTCCTTGTCTTCTTTGAGAAAAGCAGGTCGAGGTGGTTCCAGGCGAGCTTTTCTTGACAGATTTGGGAGATGTTTAAACTTGCGATCAGCGATTCATCGTGAAGGATGAACTTCCCGTTATCGATCAGCTCTTTCAGCCAGAGGGAGTTGGCCAGATTAACGGCGGTATCGTATGATTTGAGGCCGTATCTACCGGACAGTCTCATTACCACCTGATTACCACCTCGTGTTCTATAAGAACTCCTCTTTAAGTCTTCTCAAGCAGTGCATGGGGGCGAATGAGCGGGTTTTCTAAAGCTTAGCAACCCCATTTATCGAGGCTATCGCGGAGCCGCGCCGTTGCAGCCGACACTGTATCGAGACAGCTTGGACACAGCTTGGCGGCTCTTATGCGAAATGGGCAAGAAAATGCCCGGAATCAGGGGTGATCCGGGCTTACACGATAGTAATGGTAAGTGGTTATTTTAAGTTTGTATCATATGACCACAGGAGTAAGCTATCAAAAAAGGAGACTCTTATGGACAAGATTAAGTCAGAGCAAGGATATGGCGTCCAGCGGCTGCAGTCAAAGGACGCTCGCAGTGCCATTGTACAACGTTT
>JAHDQK010000084.1 GCA_018433885.1 Candidatus Cloacimonadota bacterium | reverse complement strand
CAGATCTCCATCCAGGCTAACGCTTTCCAGCCAATAATGATAGCTTGAGTTCCAATATACTTCGCCATCCAGATATTCATACTTGATCTGGGAACCGTTTACGATGCCTTCTTGCAAGATCTCGCGGTTGATCCGGATTGCGGAATCCAGTTCATCGGTTTCGCTACGCAGGACATTGTATCCGGCATGATTGGTTTCGGATTCCGCTACCCAGGCGATCTTCACGTCGAATTTCGCAGTGAGAACCGCGGTGAACGACGAAAGGGTAACCGGCAGAGTAACATCTTGATCGCCAAGAAGTATCGGCAGATTCAGGTTTTTACTGGGTTCTATATCGAATCTCACACGCCCCTCTTCAGCTTCCACTGCCGTCCAGGATCCGCCCTGATAATAAGCACCCCAGGGCGCGCTGGTCAGGATGGTAACAGTCCAGGGACCTTCACCAAGAAGCTGCAACACGAAGCTTCCCAAAGCTTCAAAGGATGCGTTAGGAATCTCCGGAATGGTGCCATCGGGAACGTTGTTGGCACTTCCTCCATCGATGGTAATGGTAACGGCTTCTTCGCCCTCGCCGATGGTGATGGGATCGCCATCCGGATAGTCGAAGACTTGATATATCTCTACATCATCCAGATACCAGGAATCGGCATCATAGCCTTGGTAAACAAATGCCAGATACACTGTCTGTCCGGCATAATCGTTTAGGCTTAGCACTTCTTGAGACCAGGACGCAGTAACCGTTTCGGGAGACCAGAGTTCCACCCAGCCTTCAGCATCAGGATTCGGGCTGGTATTTATCATCACACCATTGTATTCGTAGTATGTAGGGAAACGGTTGTAGTTCCAGAAACTAAGCTCCATTTTGGCATTTTCGGGCAATACTACAGGCGGAGTGATCAGCCAGCCGTTTTGTCCGGGACTCGGTACTACCGAGCTATAGTTATGCAAAGCAGAACTACTTCCGGAAGGTGTGTGATTGTATGCCATGGTGGAAAGCCAATTGGTGCCAGCGCCATCTTTATCCACTGCCGTCCAGCCCTCTGGAGGGAATGTAACAGTTTCAAAATCCATCAGATAGGGGTAATGGGTGATCGTGGGATCATCAATGGTGCTGAAACTAAATACATCACTCTCGGCGCTATAGATGGAGCCATTGTAGATAACCACTTTCCAGAAGTAAGTGCGATTATATTCCCAAGGACTGGTGGGGATGTAGCTGGTCAGCGGATCGCTCTGATTGTCCGCGACCTTCACCAGATTCAGCTCACTATCTCCCACATACACATCCACAGCAGACACAGTGCCATCATTGACCCAGCTCAAAACCTGGGAGATGGCTACGTTTGTGGCAGCATCTGCGGGGGTAGGTGTGCCGGGAACGGGGTTGTAGGCAGTTCCGGAAAGCGTGATGCTCTTGCTCTCGCCCTCGGCATTGTGGGTGATGGTGATGCTGCCGCTGCTGGGTCCGGTGTTGGTGGGATCATAAGTAACCGTGTAGTACTGGCTGGTGCCTCCATCAAGGCTATAATTAATCGTGCTTTTGGCAGCGTTTTGTTTCAAGGAACGCGAGCTTGCTTTGGTGCCGACTTCCGCCACGCTGAAAGCACCGCCGGTGCTGATGCTGCCTTCCAGGGTTCCGCTACCGGTGTTGCTAATGCTGAAGTTTTGGGTGGCAGTTTCGTAGATACGAACAGAGCCAAAATCCAGGCTGGTGGTGCTGACAGAGATTTCGGGATCATCTGCCAGAGGGGCGAAGACCATCTTCATATTGGGGCGGTTTGTGGAGGTGGTGCCGCCGGAGAATACATTTGTTTGATTGGCAGTATCTGAGCGCCAGTAACGATATCCACTGCTAACAGTAGTGAAGCGCTGAGTTCCAGATGCATTGTAGTTTCCAATCAAACTGAATGCGGTATCCACTAGCAAATTGTCGATTCCGTTCCAAAGGAAAGGTGTGCTGAGCGTGAGCATATCCCAGCCGGTGGTCGGACTGTAGTTCACAGGGCCATAGACCGTAACCATTCCATCCGCGCTTTGAGTGCTGGACACGTTGGTGGCAGTGGTGTGTTTCAACCTTATGATGAAGTTCGGTAGAAACTGGTTTGGAACTCCCACCACATCAAAACCAAGACTGGTGAGGTTGATCGGACCAAAGATGCCGGCAGCATTAAGCTCGGCTTTGGTGTACACCGCCTGTCCGTGGCGGGATTTATAGTACACATTTATCGGAGCATCGGCTTGGGTTCCCGTTACTCCTGTTCCTGTTCCCAGGATCACTTCCAACACCTGCCCTGCCGTCACTTCGATGGTCTCGGTAGGTTCCGAATCACCACCGGCATAAACCGCCACCACATAATAGGAATAGCTAACACCATTGGTAACAGTGTTGTCTTGATATGTGGTATTGGCAGTGTTTGCAAGATAGCTGTCATTGCGATAGATATCAAAGCTCTGCACGCTACCGCCGGGGGAAGTCCAGTTCAAAGTAATGGAGCCATCGGCGGGGGTTCCGCTAAGACCTGTCGCCGGAGCGTAATAGACACTCACCGGCGGGAGGATGATGTGGTCGATCCAGGCGCAATCGCTGCCGGAAGATGCAGACCCGTCTTTTGTGTAGCGCCAGGTGAAGGTGCGCATGCCAGAGCTTACAGGATAGCTGGCCTGGGTCCAGGCTACTTCTCCTGCCCATGATCCCTGCTGAACACCATCGATAAAGAACCTCAGGTAATCGTAGCCGGATTCGGAAGAAACTTTGTAGAAGAAGCTGATGTTTCCTGCTTCACTAACATTTTGGATGACGCTGATCTCTGTAGTGCCATTATCGCCAATGCTACCGGATTTCGCCGCATAAGTACCGGAATACTTTTCCCCGCTCTGCACTGTCCAGGGGAATGTACTGTTATTCACCCAAGGAAATGCGCTGAAGTTGCCGGATTCAAAGCCTTCATCGGCAGGTGCCAAAAGGGTGATGGTCACGCTGGATTGCGCGGTGTTGGCGTCGTTATCTGTGGCAATAGCCTTGATGGTGCGGCTTCCGGCACTTGCCGAAGCGGTGTTCCAGTTCCAACTGTAGGGGCTGGAGAAATCGGTGAATTGCCATACATCATCCACATAGAAGGCTACTTGCGTGATGGATCCATCAGAATCCGTTGCAGTTGCGTTCACAGAAATAATGCTGCCCAGGTCGTGGGTGCTGCCAATGGTAGGAGCAGTAATCGAAACGCTGGGGATAGTGGGATCCAAAGAAGAAATGGCAGCATAGGCATTTACCAAACCATAGCCGGTGTACATATCCCAGCCCACTCCGCCATCAATGGTCATATCAGTAGCGGTGGAAGTGAGAACTGCGCGCAGTTCTGCGGGTGTGAGAGTCGGATCCGCGGATAGCACTAGAGCGGCAACACCTGCCACATAGGGCGTGGCACAGGAGGTACCATTGAAATACATGTCATAGTTTCCCGAAGTATATCCGGCGGCTCCAGAGATGTCTGTAGCGGGCAGAATCGTGGGGCCCATGATGTCCACAGAGTTGCGGGCATCCTGAGTGTTTACGCCCCAGTTTGATCCCCACCAGTTTTCACCGTCGGAAGAAGTAGTGCTCTTGCGCTGTCCGGTGGGGCTGGCGGCTCCAACGGAGATCACATATTGAGAATTTGCGGGATACTCTACCGTTCCGGTATTACCGTTGGCGGTAGCGGCAAAGCTGGTTACGCCGGCATTATAGGCATAAAGCAAAGCAGCTTCCGTGGATTCCGCATCACTGGCATCCATGTCTGCACCCAAGCTCATGCTGATGATGTGAGCACCGTAATCGGCTGCGTGAGTGATGGCGTTGTCTATATAGGTAAAATACATATAACCGTCACTATCAGCGATTTTGAGTGGCATCACGGTGCTTCCGCCGGCGATGCCCGCCACCCCGATGCCGTTATCGGCTATGGCGGCGGCAACACCAGCACAACTTGTGCCATGCCCGGCATCCGGAGCGTCGTCCATGGGGTTGCTATCGTTATCACCATAGTCATAACCTGCCATAAGCAGCAGATCTTCATGCGCGGTATCAACGCCACTATCGATGATGGCGACGATAATGCTGGCGCTTCCATAACCCTGAGGCAGATCCCAGGCTTGCTGCGCTCTGGAATCAAAACCGGGAGTGCCGACCCCGGCTCCGGTATGCCCACTACCACTTACATACACAGGTAGCTGACCGGTGTTGTTGTGTCCCCACTGGTTTGCATAATAAGTATCATTGGGAACAGCAGTGGTGTAAGCGATGTATTCTGGCATCGCTTCTTCTATATAACGGTTTTGCTTAAATGAAGCAACCGCTTCCTCCACGCTGGCACGTCCATCCAGACGAACCAGAAACCAGTTGTCCCAACCGGTTTTATCTGCCCAATCCTGATTCTTTAATTTACGATGGGCGCGGATGATGGAGGTTCCACCTCTTACGTTCATCAATTGATCAAGCTCGTTGATCCCGAAGTGTTGGGATTCCGCATACAAACCTGTGGGCAGGTTGCTACGGGAAATGGCTTCATTACTAAGTTTGATCTTTACGAGGTTGCTGGCTTTACTGGGTTTGCTTTGGTTGCTGCCCGGGCGGGCATCTGCCAAAAGCAAAACGCTGGTAAACAAAAATAGTAGGACAAAAGCTACTAGAAGTGCTTTGTTCTGCTTTCTCATAAGTTACTCCTTATTAGTATATCATTAATTTCACATTAATTTACGAGAGTGGATCTAGTCTGAGGGAAAAGAAAATCCTGTCCACATAATTTTGCAGACAGGATCAATATTAACTGTGGAAAATGGGCTACTTACTACGAACCAAGCGGAAACCAACAAACTGATAGCCGCGGTTGGGATCCCCTTTTTCGCGCCAGAGGATGTTCAGGTTGCGCCCCTCGCTGTTCATTACATTGCCGCCGCGTATCGCCTTTTGGGTGCCAGTTTCAGGTCCCCGGGGATTCACGAAAGTTGGCAAAGCGCGCACATAATTGGCATCAAACCAATCCCAAACCCATTCCGAGACGTTCCCGGTGAAGTCATAAAGCCCATAAGCATTGGGATCCTTTTGCCCGGAATGCCGAAGTTTCCCGGCAGAGTTATCCCGGTACCAAGCGATGTCTTCCGGATTGTCGGAACCACTATAGTTAAAGAGTTTACCACCTTTTGCCGCATATTCCCATTCCGCTTCCGTAGGCAGACGATAGCCATTGGCATCAAAATCGCAATTTACCACTCTGGCAGCGCCCACGCCCCGGATCCGATACGCGGGGGTAAGCCCATCCTCTTCGCTGAGACCGTTACAAAAGATCGCGATATCGAACCAACTTACGTTATCCACCGGCAGCCTATCCCCCACCACGCTTACGTTAGCGGGTTTCATGAAGCGATTCCACTGCGCCTGAGTAACCTCGTATTTACTTATATAGAAACCGGATAGGGATACATTGTGCGCCAGGTTATCGCTCAGGCGTCCGAACCCGAAGGTACCGGGCTCGATATACACGAACCCTGCTCCCGGACGGTTTGCCTTAACAACAGGTTTGGGGGTTACACTTGGGCTCTGCGCCTGCTGGCTCAGCCGGCGGGGATCGATGCGATCTACGTCGCTGAAGTTCTTTAGTTCGCCATAAGTAGTTTGAGAAGGCCTGCGCTCTTCCCGGGGGGGTAGTTTTACAACTGGTGCCCGGAGGCTATCGTCTTCCGCTTCGGTACCAAAGTGGAATCCCGTAAGCTGAAGTTTATCGCCATCCGCACCGAACAGGACATTGTAAATATTGGTGGTAAAGAGCAGACCGATGACCACGATCACGCCGATCACCAACGCCCAGAATCCGAACTCGACGCGGCGTTTGGGGATGGTAGCAGAAGTATCCCCTGCGCTTTCTTCCAACGCCTTCCTATCCTGCATCTTACATATTTCCGCCCCTTCCACTTGAGGCAGTTTCTGGATCGCTTCCTGCATCTTTTGCAGAGAGCTAATACGTTGGCCGATCGTGCGATGCAGGCATTCCGCGAGCACCCGGTTGAGATCCATGGTAACGCCCACAACCGGCACAAACTTGCTGGTTTTTAGCCGCTCTTCGGTGTAGAGGCTCATATAAAGCGTGTTTTGTGCCAGGAGCTGAGCCATCAATGCGCCAAGGGAGAAGACATCCTCCCGCTCATCCACCTCTTCATAAACGATGCCGCTGGAAAGTATCACGGGCTCGTCACCATCCTTCAACATCACCCCATTCAAGGTGAGGCTGGAAAGCGTAAGCCCCTGTTTGCGTACCATTTGCGCGGTGGAGATTAGAGTAAGAGAGAGCTTTCGCACCAAATCTTCGGTGATGCGTTCCGGGTTATATTTCTTCAGTTCCGCCAAGGACACTCCGTGCACATATTCCACTGCCATATAAGCCGGAGAGTGGCTTTGGTTCACTTCCGCCACTTTTGCCACGCGGACGTCTTTCAGATGGTTCAAGCGGGAGAGCCGCATTTGCAGCGCAAACAGAGTATCCATATTGTGAAAGCTGGATTTATAGAACACCTTCAGCACATACTCAATCCCCGCTTTTTCTGCGATGTATTTGATGCCCTCGGCGTCTTTATTCAGCATCCTGAGGATCTTATAACCGCGGAATTCCTCACCCGGATCCAGCAGCGTGAAGTTCGCATTCACGATCTCCTGAGCGTGGGTGATATCGCTGACTACCGGGGTGGGTTGGGCAGCGGGTTCCGGCGGAACCGGCAGGCTGGTTTCCACCTTTTCACCGCAATTCGGGCAGAATTTTGCCCGATCCGGAATATTTGTTCCGCAGATGATACAATAGTGTGCTATGACATCCTCCGTATGATGAAACTCATGTTCAGTGCTCCACGCGCTCCACTTTGATGCCCACATCGATGCCGTTGATATCGGCGACGGGCAGCTCGAGATTAACCGCTTCCAGAGAATCCGCCAGAGTTTCGCTCATGATGTATTCGCCATACTTTGTGATGGCATCCTGGATCACCTCCGGGCAATGGTAACGCACCCGGATGCGGTCCATGATCTCAAAACCTTGTTCCTTGCGGGAAAACTGGATCTTGTTGATAAGTTCGCGGGCGTATCCTTCGCGCAGGAGGTCTTCCGTGAGGTTGGTATCCAGCGCCACGAAGATATCCTTCATGGAAGCGAACTGGTAACCCTCCCGGGCTTGAATCTGCACCGATACATCTTCCGGAAGAAGGCTGATCTCGTTACCATTCAGAGTAAACACAAAAGGACGGTCTTCCGAAAACGCTTTCAGCGCGATAGCCGCATCCGCAGCCTCCAGATACTGGGCGATGGCCTTCATCTCTTTGCCATATTTGGGACCCATCACCTTGAATTGCGGTTTCAGGTCGTACTTTACAAAGTCGCTGCCTTCCTCCACATAGCGGATGTTGTGGATATTCACTTCTTCCTGAACCAGAGAGAGCATCTTATCCAGAGAATCCCGCAGTTTGGCGGGCACGTGCATTTCCCCAAGAGGTTGGCGAATTTTGATATTGGCTTCCCCGCGGGCTGTTCTGCCCAAAGAAACCACGTCGATCACCGCTTGCATATCTTTTTCCAGCGCCGGATCTATCCACTGGGTCTGGCTGGCTGGATAATCCGCCAGATGCACGCTTTCTCCGGCTTTCAGGCTCTGATACAGCTCTTCTGCCAGATGCGGCACATACGGTGCGATCAACTTGCTGATCTCCACCAGAACCATGTGCAGAGTACGATATGCGGATACTTTATCTTCCGTAAGCTCAAAGCTCCAGAACCGGCGTCGGCTACGCCGCACATACCAGTTTGAAAGCTCATCGATCACAAAGCTCTGGATGGCTCTCACGGCTTTGGTAAATTCATATATTTCAGTATATTCGCGCAGGTCACGCGTTAGACTGTGCAGCCTGGAGATGATCCACCGGTCGATCTCCGCCTCGCGCGCCCAATCCCAAGGATAGGTAGCGGCATCGAAGCCATCGATATTGGCATAGGTGGCATAGAATGAATACACATTCTTCAGCGTTCCGATGAACTTGCCCAATATCTCACGCACACCATCGACGTCGAAACGGGTGGGCACCCAAGGCGGGCTTACTTCCAGAAGATACCAGCGGATTGCATCCGCGCCGTATTCATCCATCAACTGGATGGGATCCACGCTGTTGCCCTTGCTCTTGCTCATCTTCTGACCCTTTTTATCCAGGATCAGATCGTTCACCAAGCAGCTTTTGTAAGAAGATTTCCCCTTTAGCAGGGTGGAGATGGTGAGCATGCTATAGAACCAGCCCCGGGTCTGATCGATACCCTCGGAGATGAAATCTGCCGGAAACAGCTCTGTATCGAAGCGAGCTTCATTTTCGAAGGGATAGTGCCACTGCGCGAAGGGCATGGAACCGCTATCGAACCAGCAATCTATCACTTCCGGAGTGCGGTGCGTCGCCCCGCCGCATTTGCCGCAAGTTAGCTCCACTTCGTCGATGTAAGGACGGTGCAATTCGATATCTTCCGAAACTCTGGATCCATCCGCCTTCCTGCCGCGTTGCGCCAATTCTTTGCGAGAGCCCACGCTATCCAGCGTACCGCATCTATTACATACCCAGATATTCAGCGGAGTACCCCAGAAACGATCCCGGGAAAGAGCCCAATCCACGTTGTTTTCCAGCCAATCTCCAAAGCGTTTTTCGCCCACAAATGAAGGATACCATTTGATCTTGCGGTTCTCTTCCATGAGCTGGTCTTTGAACAGAGTGGTGCGGATATACCAGCTTTCGCGGGCATTGTAGATAAGCGGGCTGGTGCAGCGCCAGCAATGCGGATAGTTGTGCTTGATCTGTTCTCGGCGATACAGGCTGCCTGTTTCCTTGAGATGGCGGATGATGTCCTTATCCGCATTTTTTACGAAGACCCCCGCCCAAGGCTCTACCCGAGCGGTGAACTTGCCTTCGCCATCCACAGGATTTACAAAGGGAAGGTCGTATTTTCTACCCAGGGAATAGTCGTCCGCGCCAAACGCCGGAGCGGTATGCACCACCCCCGTGCCGTCGCTCATCGTTACATATTCTGCGCAACCGATGAACCATGCGGGTTTATCCACCGGGACAAACTGGAACAGCGGTTCGTAGCGTCTTCCCTCCAGAATACTGCCGGAAAACTCGCTGATGATCTCATATTCACCATCCAGCACTCCGAGACGCGCTTTGGCAAGGATCAGATACTGCTCTTGATGTAAAACTTTTACATAGATCTCGTCCGGATGAACCGCCAGCGCCACGTTTGAGATCAGGGTCCAGGGCGTGGTCGTCCAAGCCAGATACCAGGTATTTGCTTCCTCCAGCGCTTTAAACCGCACAAACACGGAGGGATCTTCCACATCCTTGTAGCCTTGCGCTACTTCGTGGGAAGACAGCGGAGTCCCGCAGGAAGGGCAATAGGGTACTATCTTGTGGGCTTTGTAGATCAGATCCCTTTTGAAAAAGTCGTTCAAGATCCACCACACGGATTCTATATAGTTGTTATCCAGAGTGATATAGGGGTTATCCAGATCAATCCAATAAGCCATTTGCTCGGTCATGCGGCGCCACAATTTTTCATAGGAGAAGACGGATTCGCGGCATTTACGGTTAAACTCTTCAACGCCATAGGCTTCGATGCCTTTTTTGTCTTCCAAGCCCAAAAGCTTTTCCACCTCGATTTCCACGGGCAGACCGTGGGTATCCCAGCCGGCTTTGCGCTTTACCTGATATCCGGTCATCGTCTTATAGCGGCAGACGGTATCTTTGAGGGTGCGCGCCAATACATGGTGGATTCCCGGCTTGCCATTGGCAGTGGGCGGGCCTTCGTAGAAGATAAACTGCGGCTGGTCCTGGCGAATGTCGATGCTCTTTTGGGCGGTATCGTGGGCTTCCCAAAATGCGCGTACCCGGGCTTCTAAATCCCGGGGATTTTCTTTGAGATCTATTGTTTTATACATGTCTTAGATTTTCTTTGCTCTTCCTGTTCTTTTGGGCCCCGGAACATAGGCGTTTTTACCTACCGGGTGGGCTTTTTTATGTTCATAGGCTTGTTGGGTGGGGTGGGTTTCTTCCACTTCATTTTCCGCATGCTCTGCAAAAAGCTCGGCAAAATGCTCTTTAAGTTCTTCGTTTTCGCTTACATACTTCTTCCAGTCTTCCATCGCGGCATCCATATCCACGCAACGAGTGCAAAGTACCAGAAGGTTCTGTTCGGATACACCGATCCAACCGCGGTCATAACAATCGTCACAACGTTTTTTCTTGCGGTGGTTCAGGGCTATCTTCTTGGCTTCATCAAGATGTAATTCATCCAATGTAAACATAATCTATCTCCTTTGTTTGAGATGCCTCTATCGGGCTGATACACTGCCAAAGCAGGGATATCGGCTCATTTTGAACCATAATTTTGTATGGCACAATTTTGTAAAAGCTTTTTTTTGCCAGGTAGCTAAGATTCTCCCTATTCCTTTTTACGGCGTCCTTTGCCTTTGCTCTTCGGCGGCTCTGCCACGGGTTCTTCCACCACGAATTCGTGTTCTTCCGCTTCTGGTTCCGCGCTAAATTGCATGGGACTTTCGATCACGGATTTTTTCATTTCCACTCTTACAATCGGCTGTATGCGGTGGGTTACGATAAACAGGTTTTTCTCCCGGGATAGCGCAAGCTTGTCTTCCGCGCTCATCGCGTCGATCTCTTTCAGGTTCACGATGCGTTCAATCTTGCCGCTCGTCATGTCCACGATCTGCACAAATTGTTGCTTTTCCGCCATGAACTCTACCTCCAGTTGGTATTTTTCGGGGAATTTATTGACGATATCCAGAACGAATTCCAGATACTCTTGGTGATGATTCTGATACCAGATCCGAAACGCTTTGCATCTGCGCACACGCGGACATACCGCACACAGCTCGGGCGCTATCTGCCGGTGACGCTTTATTTCGCAATGCAGGATTCGTTGTTTCTTCACGAAATGCAGATTGTAAGGCAATCGATTTACTGTCAAGGACTTCTTGGGCTGGGGCAGTTTCGGGTATTTTCTCTGGTTTGTTTGTAGTTTTGGGGAATATCCATCCCCATTCAGCGCAAGAATCGCGAAGCTTGCCGGATGCAGCGGATATTGCAGAAAGACGGCAGCGCGATTGCTTCGGAAAATAGGGAAGGATAGAGGCGGCGTCATGGCGCATTGGACAAAACACAAGGCGTTGGGATGATATCATGGGATTCAGCGATGACATGAGTAACAAAAAGCCGCGAAACAAGAGGGAAATTTGAGGTTTGAGATGTGGTTACCAATAATAGTGTTGTTTATAAACCTGTATCCCGAGTTTTGTGTCGCCCGTTAAGGGCTTTGGTGGTGTTTGGTTCTATGAACGAGGGGCTCTGCTGCGCTACGCACCCTCGCTATGATCGGTGTCGCCCCATTGGGGCTTTTTTTGCGGTCGCGGCAGGATGCCGCGTCCGCATAAAAAAAAAGCCTCGCAGGGTCTAATTTATCGCATTGTTAAATGCACGACATGATGATGTGGTTCATATTTGCATTGCCCCAGGCGGGGTTTCTTGGGAGTATCAGAGGCGAAAACCAAGCTCTCCCAGTTTTCGGGAGAGGTTGCTTTGTTTCAGCCCCAAAGCTTCGGCGGTTCTGCTGATGCTGCCCTGATGCAGCTTGAGTTGTTCTTTTAAGTAGCGGATTTCGAAATCTCTTTTTTTATCCTGATAGTTCTTGGTTTCCATCCAGAAATGGGCGTCTCCGCTGGTTTTGAATTCGCCGTAGGGGATCAGGTCTGCGATGTCTTCTTTGCCGAGAAGGTCTTTATCGCAGAGCAGATACATGCGCTCCATGATGTTTTTCAGTTCCCTCACGTTTCCGGGGAAGTGGTAGCCGGAGACCAGTTCCAGAGCGTCCGCAGAAAGTCTTTTTTCCCTCATGCCGAGATCCAGAGCCAATGATTTTGCGAAATGTCCGATCAACAGGGGCAGATCTTCCTTGCGCTGTCTCAAAGGCGGGCTGATGATTGGCACCACATTCAGGCGATAGTAGAGGTCCTCCCGAAATTCTCCTTTGGCAACGCATTCTGGCAGGTTCTTATTGGTTGCAGCGATTACTCTTACGTCGATCTTATGGCTTTGGTTTCCACCCACGCGTTCAAATTCGCCTTCTTGGATCACGCGGAGGATTTTTGCCTGCGCCGCCAGCTCCATATCGCCAATTTCATCCAGGAACAGAGTGCCGCCATCGGCTTCTTCGAGTTTACCTTTTTTGCGAGCATGAGCTCCGGTGAAGGCACCTTTTTCGAAGCCGAAAAGTTCGCTTTCGATAAGTTCACGGGGGATCGCGGCGCTATTGAACTTGATGAACGCCCTGTCTCTGCGGTTGCTCCGCATATGGATAAGGCGGGCGATGAGTTCTTTACCGGTTCCGCTTTCTCCGGTGATGAGGATTTTTGCGTTGCTAGGCGCAACTCTGCCGATGAGGTTGTTAAGTTCCAGCATCACAGGGCTTTCGCCGATCATGCGCCATCCTCTCAGGTTATCTTCCTGCATCCTGAGAAGTTGCAAGCTAAGTTTATAGAAATCCAGGGCTTTTGCCACGGTGATCTTGATCTTGGGCAGGGAAAGCGGTTTTTCCAGGAAATCGTAGGCACCCAGCTTGATCGCCTTCACGGCGTCGCTGATGTTGCTGTTTCCGGAGATCATGATCACCGGCATCTGCCAACCGCGTTCTTTGATGGTTTTCAGGGCGTCGATGCCGTTGCCATCCGGCAGTTTCACATCCAAAAGCACGGCGTCCGGATCCTCTTCCTCGATGGCTGCCAGCCCTTGGCTGATTTCACCGAAGCTTAGTACTTCGTATCCTTCGTCCTCCAGAATGCCAGTGAGGCTGAGGCGGATGTTTTTTTCGTCGTCGATAATCAGTATTTTCAAGAAGCGGTATCCTCGATGATCAGGGTAAATTCGCTGCCTTCCCCGGCTTTGCTTTTTACCCGCACGATGGCGTTGTTCGCATCGCAGAGTTTTTTCACCAAAGCCAAGCCCAAGCCGGTGCCCTTGGTTTTCATGCTGAAATATGGCTCGAAGATTCTGGCGAGATCCTTGCTTTCGATGCCCACTCCCTGATCCTGCACGCAAATCACTACGTAGGAACGCTCTCCATACATCTTGATGGTGATCGGTTTGGCATCCAGAGAGGCGTCGATGGCGTTTTGGAGAATATTGGTAATCACTTGGTAAAAATGGGTTTTATCAAAGAACACCTGCAGATCTTCCGCGAGTTCCAGGCGGATGTCGTAGTTTTGGGCATAGGATTTTATGATCTCGCGGATCAGAAGGGCAGGGTTGAAGAGTTCTCGCGCGGGTTGGCTTGCCTTGGCGTAGTTGCTGAAATCCTGTGCCAAAAGGCGGAGGTTCTCGATCTCTTGGGTGATGATGGATACGGATTCCGGCAGGATATCCGTGATGCTTCCGGGGTCTGTCTCCAAGCGTTCTTGCAAGCGCTGGATCACCAATTGGATGGGAGTAAGCGGGTTTTTGATCTCGTGGGCAAGGATGCGGGAGAGATCCTTCCAGATCATTTCCTTTTCTGCCAAAAGCAGCTTGGTTTGGGTGCTTTCCAGCTCGCGGGACATCACGTTGAAGCTATTCTTCAGTTCCCGCATCTCGGAGATGCCCGTCTCCGGCAAATGTACGCTATAATTGCCTTGGCGGATCTGGTCTGTAGCGTGTTTCAACTCCCTGAGAGGCTTGCTGATGCGGATGATCGAGACGATGAAGATGAGGCTGGAAGCGATGATCACCAGGAACAGCACTACGGAGGTAACCACGCGGGAATTTCCCAGCGAGATATTCAGAAGCGCTTTTGCGGCATCGTATTCGCGCATGATTTCGCCGGCTTTCAGGGAATCCTCCGCGTTGTAATGGCGGATACTTCTCAAGCGTTCGGAAAGCTCCATGCGGCCGATGGCACCGTGGATCTCGTCCTGTTTTGCCTGAAACACCATGTTGAGCAGCACCAAACCGCTGATCGTGATGAGAAGAAACAACACGATGATGCGGGTGTGCAAGGCTAATCTTGGCATTAAAACATCTCCTTGGATTTATTGCGCTTTACGCAGGTCCACCACCACTTTCGTGCTGGGTTTTTGGTGTTTCCACAACACCATCAGATCCACTTCCTTGTTAAGTTCCCGAAAATTCACTTTGGGCAGGCTCGCTTCGATGCGGATGTTTACCTCACCCCAGCTGGGTTGATACGGAATGCCAAAGCGAAACCGCGCCACTTCGGCGATGATTTCCTCCACCTTGTCGCTTTGAAAGCTCTGCGCACCGCCGGATTTGTAAACTTCATAGGTTCCCGTCACGGTATCGAAGCTCACGCTGTGGGTAAATCGCCGTTGGGCAAGAGTTTTGGAGCCTTGGCGCACGCTTAACGCAAAATGCACGGGAATCTGAGCGCCGGAAGAGAAGATGCTGGGAAAGTCGTTCTCAAAAGCACTATGCAAGCTTCCGCTCAGATACACGTAGGAACCCGTTTTTTGCACCGTCACGGAGGTGAAGCGGGGGTCGTTTCCCTGAAAGGATGAAAAGAGCAACAGGGAAAGCGACACCACGGAGGAAAACAGCTTTGCGCCAATGCCTTCAAACATATGCCTCCCTTCAGGTTATGGGGATAATGCGTTCCAGCACGGGTGCCAAACTGAAGGCAATCCTGAGGATGCCGTTGATATAGCTCACCCGGGGGTTATCCTTGTCCAGCGGACTTTCCGGGAAGTATATCCGGCGTTCAAAATGCCCGGTTTCGATCTCCATATTGTAATAGCTCAAGGGGCAGTTTTTGGAGGGGAAGTTTCGGGTTCCCGAGATCCTTAGGTATTCCGGGCTTAGCGAGATCGAGATTTCGTCCTTCTCCACCCCCGCAAGTTCCGCCACCACAATCCATTCGGTATCGGTCTGGAACACATCACAGCGGGGATGCCAGGCTTCGTCGATGACTTCCTCGAGAACCTGGGAATCGCTGCCCATGGAGTTTACTTCTCCCAAGAGCTTCAGCATCTCGCGGTGGATGCCCACGAGGTTCGAAAAAATCCTCTCGCGCATCTTACAAACCTCCTCAGATTTCTATGATGATGCTTACCATTCGTTGCGTTCACGGAAGAAGAAGCTATATTCGCTGTTGGGAGCCAAATCTACCGTGAAGGTTACTGTGTTTTTTACTGTATCCAAGCCATAACGACGTTCGGACTCTACAATGCGGGCGGTTCCGGAAAGCTGGTGAATCACATTGATGCTCTTGTTGGCATCGCTGTTGTTCTTCAGATTCACATGGATTTCGCGCTCGGAAGAATTGCGGGAGATGGTCTTCTGATTTCGCACAGAAGAGCTTGCCACGAGGTCGAATGCCTTGCCGGTGTTGATCTTGATCTCTTCATTGCGGCCGGTGTGGTTGATGCTATCTTCCCCGATGAACTCCATATTGCCGTCTTTATCTGCTTTATAGATCTTGAAAGTACCCTTGGGCAAGGGTTTACCCAAGCCCTGATCGGCAGTGTTGGTGAATTTGATGACGCTGTTTACGCCGCTGCCAAAGGTATAGAATTCATACACGGAAGACGCCGTAACATCCTGCGGAGGATATAGTTCCAGCTGTTTAGTCTGGTTGTTTGCAAAGGATACTTTTTGATCCAAGGTGTACATGTGAAAATCGTGAAACGCCTGTTCTTCAAAGGACGGTGGGCTGCCCGCAGCCATGGAAACAGCATCTTCCGACATCTCGTAGCGACCGTAGCCACCGAACTTTTGCCGCACCTGGTTTACATCGCCGGCGATCAGCTTCAGATTCACGTTCTCAAACGCTTTGCCGGAACGGTTGTTGATCGTCACCCAGCTATTTAAGTTCAGCTTTTGCTCATCCCAAACGGCGTTGTAGGTAACGTCCCAGGAAAATCCCCCGCTTAAGTAGCTCATCGAGACGGGGTACTTCCCCTTCTTGGGAGCGATCAGGCTCCAGGCGAGAGTGGGTTTGGTATAGAAATTCGAGGGCATGGAGGCAAGCTGGATCCATTGAACTTCGCTATCCGAGATCACCAACAAGCGCTGGGTGCCGGATTCCAGGATCCCGATGCTGTTGAAATCGTAGAACTTCAGGATGCCGCGAAGCTTGGATTGATCCTTGGTGACCGCCAGCACTTCCTGATCCAGATATTTTGCCATGATCTGTGCCTTTCCCGCCAGATCGTATTCATAATTCTGTTCCGCCACACGCAAACCGCCGCCTTTCACGATCACGGATGCAGGCATGATGCGGGAAGTGATGTCGTCGAAATTGTATCTGGTCTTCCCCTGATCCAGTTCCAGCTCGAAGTTGCTGCGTATCAGAGAAAGGTCGTCGTTGTAGATAGTGATCCAATCTTCCGCCATCAGCGGTAAAACGCTGAGCGCAAGAACCAACAGAGTGATAAAGCTAAGCTTCATTTTAGGCTCCTTCAGGTATTCGTGGTTGTATCCCTTTGGGCATTATACAGCCTTGGTAACAGATTACTGCGCACATTGCGCTTGTCAAGCAAAGATTTCTTAAGGGAAACCAGAACGGGGAACCGAATTCCCAAATACACGCAGGGCGGATCTTGTAGAAAAATATCTAAATAACTATAAGTGGCGCTGTTCCCGCTCTTTATCCCGCTGGACGTCCTTTTGTTGCAAAGCATCCCGCTTGTCGTATGTCTTTTTGCCCTTGGCAATGCCCAGGGTTATCTTGCATAAGCCGTTGTCGTTCACGTAGATATCCAAGGGAACCAGCGTCATGCCCTGCTCTTCGACCTTGCTTTTCATGCGCCGGATTTCGTGGCGGTGAAGCAGCAACCGCCTGGGTCGCTCGGCTTCGTGGTTGAAGTAGGACGCCTTTTCCCAAGGCGAGATGTGGAAGTTCATCAGCCAGCATTCGCCATCTTTGATCTTGGCAAAGCTATCTTTGAAGTTCACCATCCCGCTGCGGATGGATTTGATTTCGGTGCCTTTCAAGGAGATCCCGGCTTCGAACTTTTGGATGATCTCATATTCATGGAAAGCACGCTTGTTCTTTATCGCTTTCATTTGCCTATCTCTTTCAAAATACGTTGTTTATAGAACTCCGCCTGCTCCAAGAGAGTGGATTCATCCAGGTTGCAAAGCTGGTAGTCCTTTACAGCCCATGCACCGGCTACCATTACATCCCGCATCTGATGCGAGCCCATGGCATAAACCAACTGGGAATATGGGTTGTAGCAAGGGGAGCTTTGCAGATTCCGCTGTTCCACCAGGCAGATATCCGCGGCTTTACCCGGCTCGAGGCTACCCAGAAGGTGATCCAGTCCCAAAGCCTCTGCCGCCGCGCTGGTTACATGCGCAAACGCTTCTCTGGCGGGCAGAAAGGCGGGATCCGAGTTCAAAGCCTTGTGCAGCTTGGCAGTGGTGGAAAGTTCTTCCAGAAGATCCAGATTGTTGTTGCTTGCCACCCCGTCGCTGCCAAATGCAAACGCGGTTTGGTGTTCCAGCATATCCTTCAGAGGAGCAAATCCGCTGGCGAGCTTCAGATTGCTATCCGTGCAGATGGCAATCGCAGAGCGGCTTTTACCCAGTAATTCACACTCTTTGGGGCTAAGCCAGACACCATGAGCGAAGAGACAGCGGGAATCCAGAAAACCTATATCGGCAAGATAATCCAGCGGACGCTTGCCATGTTGGGCAAGGCAGTTTTCCAGCTCCGCGCGGGTCTCGCTAAGATGCATATGAATCCGCCAATCATGCTTTGCGGCGTATCCCGCCAGGGTTTTTAGCAGTTTCTCGGAACAAGTGTAGATGGCGTGGGGCGCCAGCGAGCAATCCGCCAAAGGGTATGCTTGGCAGAACTCTTCAAGTAAGAGCATATCCCGTTCAAAAAGGCGATAATCCATGCCCTCTTCACGTTCGATTACAGCGGAGGATACATTCACCCGCATCCCGGCTTGGGAACAGGCTTCCACGATCTTCTCGCTATGAAAATACATGTCGAAGGTGAGGCTGATCCCGTTTTTGAGCATCTCCCCCGCTCCGTGCAAGGAAGCGTGGTACACAAAATCCTCATCTATCAGCTTGGCTTCCAACGGCCAGATATATTCCCCCAGCCATTTATCCAGAGGCAGATCATCCGCCAAACCGCGGAAATAGGTCATCGGCAGATGGCTGTGGGCGTTGATCATGGCAGGAATCACCAAACAGCCGGAGGCGTCCGTAAGTTCTTCTGCTTTATACTTAGAGAGCTCCGCCAGAGGCAGAATCCCCAGGATCTTCGCATCCCGGATCAGGATGAAGTGATCCTGCAGGACCCTCATGGAATCATCCATGGTTACGATCGTACCGCCTTTGATGATGTGGTCGTAATGCTCTGTCACGCTTGCACCTTCTGGGAAGCTTCGGCTGGTTCAAAGATGCCCTTGGGAGTGATGATCCCGGTGATGTAGGCTGCCGGAGTGATGTCGAAAGCAGGGTTGAGAGCGATCGAATTGGGATTTGCGACGGGTGTCTCTCCACAGAACTTCAGTTCTTTTTCGTCCCGGATTTCTATCATGATGTCCTCGCCATTTTCACAGCCAAAATCGAAGGTGCTTACGGGAGCAGCCACATAGAACGGCACCTTATGGGCGCGCGCCATCACTGCCTTTTCGTAAGTGCCAATCTTGTTCGCAATATCTCCGTTCAGGCAGATCCTATCCGAGCCGGTGATCACCATGTCTATTTCGTTTTTCCAGAAATAAAACCCAGAAGCGGCATCAGTGATAATCGCATGAGGGATGCCCTCTTGCTCCAGCTCAAACGCCGTGAGCCGCGCACCTTGGAAACGGGGACGGGTTTCGTCCACATATACGAAGATATTCTTGCCCTGCTTGTGTGCTTGGCGTATCGTCGCTAACGCCGTGCCATGATCCACTGTCGCCAAAGCTCCGGCATTACAATGAGTAAGGATGCGATATCCGTCCTGGATCAAACTCGCGCCGATGATCCCCAGTTCCAAGCATTCAGCCGCGCTACGGTTGGCAAATTCATTTGCCGCCAAGAGCGCCACCTGCCGGGCGTGATCCAGATCCGGAATGAACTTCAGAGTGTTTTCATACACATAGTTTACGCCGATGGAAAGATCCACCGCCGTGGGGCGCGTGGAGATCAGTTCGTCCCGCGCGCTGCGCAGATAGGCGCGAAATTTATCCTGAGGGGCGGAAAGCGCAGCCAGAGCAAGACCGTATGCGCCGCTGGCACCTATCGCCGGAGCCCCGCGCACGATCATCTCCCGAATCGCCGCCGCCACTTCGATGTAGCTGCTGTATTCGCGGATCTCGAAGGCAAACGGCAGTTTGTTCTGATCTATCATCTTCACGCGGGAGTTTTCGAACCACACGCTGCGATACTCTTGTCCATTTATCTGCATAAGAATCTCCAAATATCATGTATATTTATATCCATCAGCGAGATGGGATGCGGGAAAAAAAGCCCTGCCTCGCGTGCATCCGGGCTTAGAAACTATCCACGATCCGTTTTGCGGTATTGATCGGCACGGCAAAGCCCAAGCCGATGTTGCCTCCGGTTTCGCTGATGATCACGGTATTGATCCCGATTACCTCGCCATGGATGTTCACCAGAGGTCCGCCGCTATTGCCTTGGTTGATGGCGGTATCGGTTTGGATCAGGTTATAGAACTTCTGTTTGCCGGTATCCAGATTTCGGCTCAAGGCGGAGATCACGCCCACGCTCACAGAGGGCTTCACGTCGTTCAGAGCATAGCCATAGGGGTTGCCCACCGCGATGCTCCACTCTCCAACCATGATCTGGCTGGAATCTCCCAAACGGGCATAGGGCAGGTTGTTGCCCCGGATTTTCAGCTTGGCAATGTCGTTTTCGGGATCCATGCCCACGATATCCGCGTCGAACTCCCGATGATCCGGCAGCACGACCTTGATCCGGGCTGCGCCAGCCACCACATGCGCGTTTGTGATGATGTAGCCTTGGGGATCATAGATCACCCCGCTGCCCATGGATTGCACTTCGCGCTTCACGATCCGCTCGCGGTCGTAGATCCCAAAGAAATCGAAGAACATCCCGGAGGGAACTCTTACCCGCACATATTGGGTTTGAATCACGTTCACGCTTACTACCGCCGGCTCCACTTCCGCCACCGCGCGGGTGATGGCGTTTGCCCGGCTGGTACCCGTGCTATCGCAGGGGACATCCGGTGCACTGAACATGGTATGGGCGATGGGACCTCTGCCTTGAATCGAGTTGATCAGTACCAGCGTGATTCCGGCATTCAGAATCAGGATGATCGCCCCAAAGAGAACAAAATATCTTGGCTTCATTGAAACTTCTTGATCGCAAACTCGATGGTTTTGATGCTTACTTTGGTCTCGAAACAGGGGCCGTTGGGACGCTCATTGAGTACCGCGTAAACCGGAACCTGCCAGGCATCGCGCACGCCATCGGTGAGATCCCGGTGACACGCCACCGCCACGATCACGTTTGGAGATTGATCTTTGATCAGCTTGCGAGCCAGCGATCCCCCGGTGGCGACCGCCGCTTTCACATTGTATTTGGCTGCCATCTTCTTGATGCTCGCGATGTCGCATTTACCGCAATCCGCACACTCGTTGATGTCTCCGGTGATGCGGATCTTGCATTCAGAATTTTGCAGACAGTGCGGAAGCAGCAGCAGGATGTTCTTGTGGCTTACATCTCTGGCTTGAGAGAGCACGATCTCGTTGTTCAGGTTCAAAAAGCTTTCCTGCCAGCTCTCTTTCTTTTGCAAGCTGACATAGCCCATCGCCCGGGCAAGGTAGTAGTAAACGTGGTTCAGCATCCATTTGCTGAAGGTAAGCATCCACTTAGGCCGGATGGGATGATGGGTGGAGATCAGGTTCAGGATCCAGGATGCCACCAAGATCACCAAGATGATAAACAATGCGGTAAAAATTATCGTCTCAGAGAGCGACAGCCCCAGCTTGTAATAGCTGCCCAATGCCGTGGCAAAGAAGGCTATGGCAAGGATAAACAGGCTACTGCTCACCAGGATGGGAAACTTTATTACAGACAGATAATAGTCTTTCATTATGTTATCATTTCTCCTATTTCCAAACGGGCGCCCAAAAGATAATCTCGGGCATCCATGATTTTTTTGCCGGCTGCCTGCAGCCTTGTGATCCAAAGCGCGGCATCCCCTGTGTTTAGCATGAAGCCCCGGGCAGGATCGATACCTACGATGGTACCGGGTTTTGCCTGAACATAGGCAGCGCAGATCTCCGCCCGCAAAAGCTTAAGCATCTTACCTCTGAACATCACATAAGCTCCGGGATCCGTGGCATAAGCGCGGATCCTGCGGGAAAGCTCTACCGCTGGCAACGAAACATCCAGATGCAGATCCTGTTTCTCCACCATCCGTGAATAGCTCGCCCGGCTGTGATCTTGTTTTATCTCCGGATATTCAGCCGGTTGCCGCAGATAGCGGATCAGCATCTCTGCCGCCTGGTTTGCCAACCTTGCGTGCAAGCTGCCATAATCCTCATCGGGGAGAATCTCCAGCTGTTCCTGGATCAATATCGGCCCGGCATCCATCTTGTTGGATAGCCTGAAGATCGTGTTTCCGGAAACAGCATCTCCCGCCAGGAT
Organism: Candidatus Cloacimonadota bacterium; assembly: GCA_018433885.1. Classification (GTDB taxonomy): domain Bacteria; phylum Cloacimonadota; class Cloacimonadia; order Cloacimonadales; family Cloacimonadaceae; genus UBA5456. The sequence goes on along the minus strand of JAHDQK010000084.1, from coordinate 7,613 downwards.
TGCCGCCCGGATGGGTGAAGGTCCACGATACAGCGGCAAGAGCGACGGATGCAGGTTGATGGCCTTGGGATACATCCCACGCAGAGTTTTGCCTAGAAACGCGCCATAAGACGCCGTAACGAGGATATCCGCCGGATACTCTGCCAGCTTCCTAAGGCTCGCGGGATCGTTCACATCTTCCGGGCAGAAGGTGGGAATCCCCAAGTGATTGGCGGATTGGCACAGCGGAGTATCTTCCAAAAGCTGTTTCCGCCCCTTGGGACGCGCCGGCTGGCTGATCGCCAGAAGCAGCTCGAAATCTCTCAGCACGTGGAGTTTTTCCAGCGCGGGGATCCCGAATTCACTGCTACCGGCAAAGATTATCTTCATTCTTCCTCGTAAATCCGGAGGTTTACGCCGTCTTGGGCTTGGGCTTCCATATCCTTGAGTTTACGTTTTAGTTTCAGCTTTGCCAAAGAGGATATCCGGTCGGTAAACACGATGCCATCCAGATGATCATATTCATGTTGGATCACCACCGCCTCAAAGCCTTCCGCGGTCGCCGTAATGCTCTCCCCTTCGGGAGTCAGATACCGATAGGTGATTTTCAGCGCGCGGGGCACGTTGGCGTAGATCTCCGGCAGGCTGATGCAGCCTTCTTCGCCGATCTGTTCGCCTTCCATGCTCAGGATCTCGGGGTTTATCAGCACTCGCGGGTTTTGTTCTTCATCTTCTCTGCCCCACCAGGGGTCGATGGCGAAGATGCGCAGATTCACTCCCACCTGATTGGCGGCAAGCCCAACCCCATCGCGTTCATACATGGTCTGGATAAGATCCGGCAAAAAGCTTTTCAGAAACGGATCCTGGGGGTCTGCCGGCTGCAGCTTGGTGCGCAGGATAGCATCGCCCAGAATTCTGATCGGAAGAGTAGTTGGCATGCTTATTTACTGGCGGTTTCCACGTTTTGGTTGATATTCAGAATCTGCACGATCGCCGAGCGTTGAAATTCCACGCGCACCTTGTTGGTATCGTCGATTTCCACCACAACGATGGCTTTATCTGGCTTGATCGAAACCACACGTCCATAGATTCCGCTGGCAGTGAGCACTTTGTCGTTTACCTGCAGGCTATCCAGCATCTTCTGAGCTTCTTTCTGGCGTTTTTGCTGAGGGCGGATCATGAGGAAATACATGATGCCAAACAGCACCGCGAAGAAGATCAATGATGAAGCTATACTTCCGCCCTGCTGGACTCCGGCTTGAGCTTGTAAGATGATATATTGCATTTGGTTCTCCTATTTTATATTAATACTATGGATCGATGCTGTTCCTGCCGGTTTTGCGGTTTACGCATTAGCCTTGGCAAAAAACCTCATCCCATCCCAAAAAACTTCGGATAGATCCGGATCATTATTTGCAGCAGGAGGTTCGCATACACCCCTGCCAAGATGTCGTCGATCACCACGCCCCAACCTCGGGGAATCCGCTGACTGCGCCAGATCGGATATGGCTTGGCAATATCGAAGGCTCTAAACAAAATAAAGGCATATAGCCCCACAAGCCAGCTGTATGGCAAAAACAGGGTGGCTGTGAAATAGCCAAACACCTCGTCGATCACGATGCTGCCATGATCTTCGCCCAACACCCGTTCCGCGGCGAAACAGAGCCGGGAAGAAAGCGCTGCCAAGCCCAAAACGCCCACCGCCACCAGATACCGCGCCGCACCCAGATACCAGCTTTCCGGCATCAGAAGATACAGCCCAAATGCCGCCAGGGTGCCAAATGTCCCCGGAGCAAAGGGGACCAATCCGATCCCGAAAAAGGTGGCAAACACGGTGCTGATATTCAGTTTGCGGCTGTTCATAGACTTATCTGGATAAAGGCATCCTTTTTCGCGTCTTCGATCCAATTGTCGTAGGCTTCCATCTGTTTGATCTGGCTGATATAAGCTTTCAATTGGTCTTTGATTTCATCGAAAGTCATGGTGCGGGCAGGTATCTCCCGATCCCGGATGAAAAGATAGATCAGCCCTTCGTTTTTCAGAACTTGGGTGGGGCTGCCTACTGGGCTGCTCATGATCGGCATGGCAAAAAGTTCCGGAAATTCTTCCTCGCTGAATTCTCCGATCAGTCCGCCATCGGCGGCACTGGCGGGATCCTGGGAATATTCCTGTGCCAATACCGAGAAGTCGTCGCCGTTCAATATCCGTTCCCGGAGGTTGTTCATCAGCGTCATTTCCCGTTCTTCGTCGACCTCCCCGGCTTCCACAATCTTCAGAATGTGGCTGGCGCGCACTTCATCGCCCCGGATATCGGTAACTTTGATGATGTGGTAGCCAAATTGAGTCTTCACGATCCCGCTTATCTCCCCCACTTGCATGGAAAACGCGGCATCTTCGAAGGGTTTCACCATCATCCCCCGCTTGAAATAGCCCAGATCCCCGCCTTGTTGAGAACTGGGGCAATCGCTACTCCCACTGGCAAGTTCGGCAAAATCTGCGCCATTTGCCAAGCTGGAAAGAATCTCCTGGATCTGGCTCTCTGCCAATCTTTCGGTTTCTTGGGATGCCTTCACTTCGCGCATAATCATGCGCAGATCCCAGCTTACCGGTTTCACCGCCATGGTATCTTTGGTAGCCTCATAATATTCCATCATCTCGGCATCCGAGACCATTACTTTCTTGGCGATGTGTTGGGCATTTAGCTGTTCCATGAGCGCATTTTCGGTAATTTGTGCGGCAAAGAAATTCTGCAAATCACGCTGGGTAAAGCGCATTTTTGCCAGATCCGCCTGAAAAGCTGCTTCACTGGGATATTGGCTTTTTACTTGCTGCACATAGTTTTCCGCATATTTATTGATGGCGGCTTCATCCACCTTGATATCCATGTCTTTGGCTTTTTGAACCATCAGCTTTTGTTCCACCATGTGGTTCAGTATCTGACTGGGTTCCAAAAGCTCCGCCTGAATCCCCGCGGTGCGCATTTGGTTGATCTGACGCTCCAGTTCCGAATACAGAATGATCTCGTTGCCCACCCGGGCTACGATTTTATCCACCAACTCGGCATGAACGCTGAGGGCGATGCTGATGATCAGCACGATCCAGATTGCTCTTTTCATCATCTTCCTTTGTTAGTAATAATATATTTCATTGCCTTGCGCTTTGATCTCGCGCAACAGGCTCTGATATACTTCCTCTTGCTTTTCCGAGAGTATCTTGCGCCGGATCTCGGCACGATACTCCTCGAAACTGGCTTCTTTTTCGCTTTCCTGAGTTGCAGTATAGCGAAAAACATACCAAAAATCATCTTTTGAAACTATCCCCGGCTGCCCCAGCTCCAGTTCACGCGCCGCCAACCAAAACATGGAATCCGGGCTGGTGGATTCCACCAAACCCATCCTGCCCCGGGCTTGACGCAGATTGTCTGTGCTAAAACGGGCTACCGCCTGTTCAAAATCCAAGCCTTGCAAAATCTGCTCATACACACTCTCCGCCGTCAGTTTGTCCGGAAGCTGTATCCTTTGAATATCATAGGTTAAAGCCGGTTTCTGAAACTCCGCTTGATGTACCCGGAAATATGAAAACAGCTGATCCTCGGAGATCCTTAGCTGAGAAAGCCGCTCGGAGATCAAGGCATTGGCTTTCACCTTTTTCCCCGCATAGCTGATCCGCTCCCGAATCCCGGGATCCTGATCCAAGCCCGCTTCTTTAGCCGCTTGCGCCAATAGCGTGAGATTCACCCAATCTTCCACATAACGGCGGCGGGTAGCGGAATCCAGGGAATCCCACACACCATCTCCCAAAGTGGCTTTAAACGCTTCCAGTTCCAAGGTCTCGCCGTTTACTTCCGCCAATATCACCGGCTTTGCCTCCTGGTTGCAGGCGGCAATCAATAGCAGGATACCAAGGAAGATCAGGGCGTATTTTCTCATAGGAAGGGGGGGGTGTATTTGATCCTGATATATGGTTTTTTACCCTCGGGAGCCGTTAGCGGATGATAAAACTCCAGCTCTCCAAAATCTTTGCGCTCAAAACCACTCATCAATACTATCCCTTGCGGGGTGATCACGGTGCCGTCGGCAAAGGTCTTTTGCGATACATAAGCCTGCATCACCGGCGTGATATCCACCACCAAAGAATCCGCTTCCCAGCCCACATAGCTATTAAGAGGCATAAAGAATTCCGGACGGAACATATCCGTGGTGGCGATTACGGCGGGAGTTTCGGGACGGTTCTTGATCAGAAGCGGAGCGATCTCGTAGGTGATGGCATTGCGCATCGAGGGATGTTGTTTATTTACAAAGAGCACCATTTCCGCTTTGTTCACGCTCACGCGTTTCAGATCTTCTGTTGCCATTATGTTCCCATCCATATCCCGAAAAACCGTCATATCCGGCTCAAAATCCACATACATACGCTGCGGACGATAGTTGCTGATCCGCCATGCGCCAGGGCTGAGAGGAGCTTCCGTGTGGGTCAGGAAATAGTCGTTCTTCCCGGCATAGCGGGTAAAAGTGCTGTAGGATTCATCCGATGATGTGTTTTTAAATTCGTAGCTGATCTTGCTGCCCACATTCCCGCTGGTGAGCCGGATATCCACGAAACCATCGCCAAACCCGGCTTCGTCCGAGGCTTTGATCACGATGTTCAAGCCAGTGGTATCCGCATCCGTCTGCCAGTTCTGCAACAGCGCATAGGGGAGATCCAAGCGCAGGGTGTCTGAAGATATCACGGTGTGATCCAAGGAGAAGGCTGCCTGGCTGATCTCAAAAAGCTCCGTTTCCGGGATCTCAAATGGATTTTCCCGATATTCGCCTTTCACCTGGTAGAATTTTAGCTTTACCGGGTTTGCATCGTGCAGACTACTGCGGTTAAGCACCAATTCCAGCTTGATGTTGCGGATGTCGTGAAGCGCCTGGATATCTTCCTCGTCCAGAAGATTCGTGAAGCGCAGGATGCTTTGGGCTTCGGAGCCGTTCCATCTGCCCACCAAAAGAGCTTTGCGCTTGGTAAGCATAGAATCCAGAGAATCCGCCGCAAAGCTGTATCCGGAAACCACAGCGTTGTTATCCCGAATAATCGTGGCTTCCAGTTCGCTCCAATTCGTACCTGTCAGATTGTCTTTTTTGGTACACCCTGCCAGCATCAATATCAGTACCGGCATTATTAAAAGGTATCTTGCATATTTCATATAATCTAATCCTATAAAAGAGTAATTTTGTAGATTAGCAGTTGTAGTAGGCTCTGTGGATATGTAGATAATCGGTCAAGCTTTTTTTTGCGACTGGGTATTTGCAAGCACTTAGAAGCACGAGAGGGCTGTGGATAACTTGTGGATAACTCGGGTGCGATATCCACCACTTATCCACAAAAAATGTGCGTAAAGCCTTTATTGACAAGTTTTCCACAGCTATCCACAATAAACCATACACATCTGTGGATAAGTCCCGGCAGAGGGTCCCTATCTCCCGTTTGGAGTAGTTTTTTAGCTTTGTTTCACCCCAAATTGTTTTAACCGTCATTTTGTGCCTTGGCTGAGGTTATTGATCATCAGTTCCACTTGTGAACGAAAGGCATCATCATCCCGAAACAGGTTCTCGATCATGCGTTTGGCGTGCAAAACCGTTGTGTGGTCCTTGCGGTTAAAATATTCTGCGATATCCTTCAAGGAAAGCGCCGGAATCAAGAGATTAGCCAGATACATCGCCACCTGCCGGGGGAATGCCACATTGGGCTTACGGCTTTTATCCATCAGCATCTCGATGCTAAGCTGATAGGTGCGGCAAACCTGCTCTGTAATAGCGTCCAGCGTGATCTCCCGGCTTACTTCACTGATCATGTCGGCAAGGATCGTCTTGGCAATCTCGGCGTCGATATCCTCTGGATTCAGCTTGTTGTAGGAAGCAAAGGCGAGAATGCGGATCAGCGAACCTTCCAGCGCGCGTACGGAAGAGATGATGTTATCCGCGATGAAATTGATCACTTCATCTGCCAGAGCGATGTTTTCCGGTTCCGCCTTTTTACGCAGGATAGCCACGCGCGTCTCAAAATCCGGGTTCTTGAGATCTGCCAACAGACCGCTTTCAAAGCGGGTGACCAGCCTGTTTTCCAGATCCGGAATGTCCTTCGGGGGACGGTCGGAGGTTAGGACGATCTGTTTGCGGTTGTCAAACAACGCGTTAAAGGTATGAAAAAACTCCTCCTGAGTACCTTCCTTGCGGGAAAGGAAATGGATGTCGTCCACCAAGAGCAGATCCACTTTCCGAAATTTTGCCCGGAAATTACTCATCTTGTTTGCCCGGATGCTCTCGATCATCTCGTTCGTAAAAGCTTCACTCGTGGTATAATAGATGCTGCAGTTCCTACCCTCTTTCAGAACGAAATTGCCTACTGCCTGCATCAGATGGGTCTTGCCCATCCCGCTTTCGCCATAGATGAACAGCGGATTATAGGTGAATCCCGGAGATTCCGCCACCGCTTTGGCGGCAGAATAGGCAAAATTGTTGTTCTTGCCCACCACAAATTCCTCGAAGTTGTAGCGATCATTCAAGCGCGCGTTCAGGCTCACCTTTTTGTCGCTATAATCCGTAATACTGTTCTTATCGCTGTTTACCCGGTAGGGATGGGTGATGAAATTGATGTCGTAACGGCGACCATAAAGGCTGAAAGAAATCTCCGAAAGTACATCCTTGTAGTTCTGGTTCAGATAATTCGCGCTGAATTGGGTAGGAACCCTTACCACAAGCTGGGAATCGCTCATATCAACAAGTTTGGTATCGTAGAACCAGGTCTTGAAACTCTGCTCGTTGATGTTCTCTTCCAGTTTATCCAATATGTTCTGCCAAATATCCTGATCCATAATCGTTTCCTTATCTGTATTCAAATTTATCCACATCAGCCACTAACGCTTCAGGGTTCGGGTAGGAGCAACGTAAATATATGATATTTCATATAGTTAAAGTGTGAACACTGACAATCTCCATAATTTTCGGCGGTACTTATCCACAACTTATCCACATCTTTTTTGCTTCTAACTATCCCGCAAAGGCTTGGCTGACTTTTAAAGCCTTATTTAAGACTCCGCAGGAATAAAATCTTTGGTGCCTTTTTTTGTCAAGCCATGAAAAGACAGATAGATATGATTGCAGATCTGCACTTTTTTGATAAACTCCTGAAGATGTATCATATCCATCTGTGTGAGTGATATTGTATATTCCAGTATTAGATTTGTAAGTTATAGAAAAACCTATATTTATGGATTACATCATTTTTTCGGGAGCAGTACCCCGCCCACCCCCATTCAGTTCGGCAATCGCCAAGCTTCTTCCCTGCAGTGGACATTGCATCAATCCGGCTGGGAGATTGCTTCCAGAAATGGGGGTCAAGAGTCTCGTATAGACGACATTTTAGACGCACCCTCGCTATGATCGGTGTCGCCCCTGGTGGGGCTGATTTGCCTCAATAACATGAAAACACGCCAAGATGGAGTGTCCACAAAAAACGGGCATACCAGATTGGCATGCCCGTAGCTTTTATTGGTGAAGCTTAGTTTACTTCATCATGATCATTTTCTTGGTGGCGCTGTATTTGCCGGCGTTCATCTTGTAGAAATATACACCGGAGGATACAGGGCGGTT
>JAHDQK010000006.1 GCA_018433885.1 Candidatus Cloacimonadota bacterium | reverse complement strand
AGTACTATCTTCAACTCCACCAGCACTTCAGCCTATCTCAGAACCAGCACCACCTCGCCGTTCAGCGCGCCAAACTGCGTGCAAATAGCGAACTCCGCCGACGCCAGCGCTCAGCTCTATTTGGTCTCTCCGCCCATCGCGGACGATATCCAAATGAACTCCATCCGCATCCGGATGATGGCAAAAGGCGGTGCGAACTATGTTCTGGACGTAGGTACCATGAGCAATCCTTCTGATGCCAGCACTTTCGTATTGGCAGAACAGCTCACGGTTGTAGCAAACTGGAACGAATATGTAGTTAGCCTTGCCGCCCACACAGCCGCGGGACAGTTTATCGCAGTAAGACACGGTCTCGGTTCAACATATCGGACTATCTACATCGACGATGTAAACCTTGAACTCATCGCTCCGAACGATCTTGCCGCGGTCGCTATTACGGGAAACACCACACCCCCCGTGAACAGCGTGGCTAACTATCAGGTAAGTGTATATAACAACGGAACTGCCAGCCAGAGCGCATACCAAGTGAAGCTGTTCAATTCTTCGGACCTGGAACTTGCTACCGTAGCCGGACCCGCAGTAGCTGCCGGAGAAACTGTTCAGGTGGAACTTAGCTGGACCCCTACCGAAGAAGGCCTTGTTACGCTTTACGGTAAAGTGGTTCTTCCCGGAGATGTGAACCCCGCCAACGACAGCACCAATCCCATGAACGTGAACGTTACCGCCGCGGATGTGTTTATCGCCGAAATTGGTAACGGTACCGAGGTCACAAGCACTTCCGGAGTACCAACTCCATATGGAACTTGGTACAAGAACTTCCGTCAACAGTACTTATATACCGCGAGCGATCTCATAGCAAACGGCATGGTTCCCGGCGCAATCTACGCTCTTGCGTTCAATGTACAGACTCTGAACAACTGCTCTCCGATGCCGAACTATCGCATTCGCATGAAAACAACCGCTCAGACTGAGCTTACTACCACCTTTGAAGTGGGCGACTACACTCAGGTATGGCATCACCCGAGCTTCCTTCCGGAAGTAGGTTGGAACATGCATGTGTTTAATGCTCCTTTCTTCTGGGATGGCGCTAGCAATATCATCGTGGACATCCTTACAGACCTGATCCCCGGAGATTACACCCAAAACGCTGGTGTGTATTACAGCCCCACAGCTTACGTCAGCTCTCTGCGTTATCAAAGCGATAGCGCCGCCGCAGACGCTGCCCTCACGGGAACGACCGCCAGCAACCGTTCTAATACCAGATTCTATCTGAACGTGGAAGATACGGGTAGCCTCACCGGAACCGTTACCGAAAACGGAACTCCGCTGAACAACGTGACGATCACGATCGAAGAGACCGTGTTCAGCACCACGACCAATGCCAGCGGGGTTTACAACTTCAGCCATGCGCCGGTAGGAACACACACCGTGACCGCTTCCAAAACCGGATACACCCCTGTAAGCCACAGCGTGACCATCGTGGCGGATGAACAGAGCACCCTGAACTTCGCCATGGTAGGAACCCCGGATATCTCAATTAGCGATACTCAGTGGAACTTTGGCGATGTAAACTTGGGTGGAAGCAGCGTGAAGAGCTTCAGCATCACAAACACCGGTGGCGGAATTCTGGGTATCCAGAGCATCAGCATCTCCGGTAGCCCTACCTTCTCGCTGGCAGCCCTGCCTACCTTCCCCGCCAGCATTGGTAACGAAGAAAGCATCACCTTCGACGCTGTCTTCACCCCCAACGCACTAAGTGAATTCACCGCGACCATTACGATCACAGACGATCAGGGAACCCGTTACGTATTGGGCAACAGTCTTGGTTCAGCTTCAAGAAGCAACCGCAGCACCAATACCCGCGAAGTTCACACGATCGCCCTTACCGGAAACGGCGTGAACGACATCACGATCGGAGATGGCAGCCAAACCGCCTATATCCCGATCGACTTCTGGTACAAAAACTCCATTTTCGAGACCATCTACACCAATGCCGAGTTAAACAACTTCGTAGGTATGATCACCGGCATCAAGTTCTATAACAGCTTCAACGCCGAAGTGACTAACAAACCCATCAAGATCTATCTGGGAACCACCACCCAAAGCAATCTGGAAGCTGGCTGGATTCCTTCCACCGATCTCACTTTGGTTTTCGATGAAGTAGTAAGCTATCCCACCGGGGAAAACGTAATCAACTTCGAGTTCGATACCCCCTTCATGTATCTGGATGGCGCGAACCTCGTGATGATGGTTCATCGCCCGATGGATACAGAGTATCTCAGTAGCAAATACTTCAAGACTCAGACCGTGGGTACAAACCGTAGCCGCAAGCTGCAAAGCGACGGCACTGTATTTGACCCCGCGAATCCTTCAGGTGGAACCCTCAGCGGTCAGTTCCCCAAGACCACCTTCACCGTAATCCCCGGAGGCGTGGGACACATCACTGGTACCGTTACAACCGCCAGTTCTGCTCCTCTTGAGGGAGTTCAAGTAAACATCGAAGGCAGCTCATACAATACTACAACAGATCAAAACGGTCAGTTCCTGATCCCGAACGTGCTGCCCGGCAACTACACGGCAGTCTTCAGTCGTCACGGTTATGTAACTCAGACTGCGGAAATAGTTCTGGAAGAAGATGAAACTGAAGTGCTCACGATCACATTGCAAGCTATACCAAAAGTAACGGTATCTGGCACAGTGATCGCCAGCGATACTCAGGCGGGTATTGCCGGAGCCACCATCGTTCTTACTGGTTACGCCGATTACACTATGGAAACCGGCTTGGATGGCAGCTTCCTGATCCCCGATGTTTATGGTAACATGAGCTATGAGTATCAGATTACTCACCCTCATTACATTAGCCTTTTAGGTACGCTCGAGGTAGGACAAGAGCCCTATTTGTGGGGCACCTTGCAACTGAATGAATTGGCTTTTGCCCCCTATGGATTGGAAGCAAGCATACAGAACAATTTGGTTCGCCTAAGCTGGCAAATTCCGGATCCTGATGCCACAGGAATATGGGAAAGCTTTGAGGATCCGCAGTTTCCACCGCTTTCCTGGACTTCCTCTGGTCAAGCGCAAGGCTCAGTTTTGCCCAATGGATCTTACCCCAATTGGCATCGAGCCGGAGAGGTCACCGGAGGTTCAAGTCTCATCACTCCGGTTGACGGAGAATTCCAAGCAGGTCTGTGGTGGGATTATCAGCACCAAGATGAATGGCTGATCAGCCCCTCAATGTTCTGTCCCTCAGATGCCTATCTCACATTTGAGAGTAATGTGTTTTACGGCTCTGTAGCCGGAGATCACTATTATGTAAAAATCTCAACCGATGGGGGTGAAAGCTGGATCACGCTTTGGGATGCCAGCGAACTAAGCGGTGGTTGGAACAACTACAACCAGCCTGTTGTGATAGACCTCTCCTCCTATTCTGGAGCTACCATTCAATTCGCTTTCCACGCCGATGATCCTGTTACAAACGATGGTTTGTATTACGAATGGTACCTCGACGCGGTGGAGCTAAGATCATCACTTGCCCGCAATTCACGCGCCATCGAGGGTTATGATTTGTGGCGGATGACCCCTGCTCAGGAAGATAACGAGGATTTGTGGGTACAGATAAACGAAGATCCCGTTATCGGAAATAGCTTCATGGATCAGGATTGGGAACTGCTTGCTCCCGGAGAGTATCTTTGGGCAGTAAAAGCCAGATATTCAAACGATGTGTTATCCAGCGCATCTTTCTCGAATCCTCTGGAGAAGACAGGCGGAATCCCTGCCACTCCCCAGAATGTCCAAATCGAGATTATCGGCAACGATGTATCTCTTTCTTGGGATGAGGTTACTACAGACACCTCTGGAAGTCCTTTTTTTGGAGTAAGATATAGCATTCATGTGCTCGGGAGTCCTACCGAGGAAGCGGATATGTTTAACCTCATCGATATAGTAAGCGATAACTCATACTACCTCCCGGAAGTAACACCGTATCTGAATCAGCTGTTCTTGAGCGTGAAGGCAATAGCAGGAGATCGTGTATCCCGCCGCAATTTTACAAAAGACAAACGGATCAAGGATCGTCTTAACTACTTAACAGGAAAATCCACTACACCTTGATAATTTCCAGATATCCTAAGGGGAGAGCAGTTATAATCCGCTCTCCCTTCTTTTTTGCTTAAGAGTTCTGGCTTTCAAAGACCTTTGCACATAGGTGGGTACAACTTGCAGATAAGAGTCGTGTTTTGTTCAGAGAATCCATTTTATAAATGTCGTAAATAATTCTTGACAAATTAGATAGCGCTACATATTGTCATCTTATCAAGAACAGGAGATTTACCATGCGCAGAGATAAGATGACTATGACCGATTACGACATTCAGAACCGGCTGAACCAGATAGAGCACTTTTTGTTAGAGTTCAAGGAAATGGTGAACTGGGACAAAGTGAAGAGGTATCTGGAACCGCTTGATCCCCAACGGACAAAGGTGGCAGGCAGGGATTCCTATGATCCGGTGAAGATGTTTCGGGTGATGTTGTTGCAGGGCTGGTATGATTTGTCCGATCCTGAGATGGAGTTCTATCTGCGCACCAATCTTCTGTTCATGAATTTCTGTGACTTCAGCATTACCGAGAGTACTCCTGATCATTCGACCATCAGCCGTTGGCGCGACCGGCTGACCAAGTCGGGTTTGTATAAGACCGTGTTTGAGGGAATCATGGGTGAGTTCCACGAGATGGGTTTGGAGGTCAGGAAAGGCAAGATGGTGGATGCAACCTTGATCTCGTCCCAAGCCCGTCCCCACAAGAAGGTTTTCATTGAAACAGAACCGACTGGCGATGAGGCACAGTCAGAAGAATCGACTCCCATCTTTGAAGCGACCGAAGTGACCATCGAGGAGTCCGTAGACAAGGATGCCAGATGGATGAAAAAGGGGAATCAATCGACCTATGGCTACAAGGGACATGTGTTGACCGATGCCAATGGGATCGTGGAGAGCATCATTGTCACACCTGCCAATGTTCATGACACGGTGATGTTTCCGGAGTTGATCGGCAATACACCTCTTGAGGAGGGAGACATCATTCATGCCGACAAAGGTTATCACAGTGAGGCCAATAAAGAATTGCTCCGAACTAACGGTCTTGAGGACAGGATCATGCACAAACGTAAACGGAATGAGCCCGAGGATGATGCCATAAGGCAGCGCAACAAGGCTATTTCTCAGCATCGCTACGTGATTGAGCGCACCTTTGGTTCACTGAAGCGGAGTTATGGCTGGTCGCGATCAAGATATGTGGGTTTGGAAAAAACTACCTGCTACCTCTACATGAGGTGCCTAGCTTACAACATCAAACGGGCAATGAAAATTCTTTCCTTTAACCCTGTATAGGAGAGGTGTGCCCAGATTCTGGGATTTGTTCTCGAAATGGCTTGAAAAAGCCGTGATAGATGAGATGTTTCATGCTATTCAGGCGAGTTTTACCCGTCCTGTAACAAAACCCACCTATTTTTTTGCATAATCTAATATCCATCCCTCCCTGTGGCTAATTTTGCAAAGGTCTTTTTCAGTTTGCCAGGAGTGAAACCCATATGGCAGGAATTTGGGGATAAAAGAAAACCGGTTCCCCCCCAGATGGTAGAAACCGGCATTGATTCAAGTAATTATCTGGTTAATCGGTTTTGGCAACCACGCGGAAGAAACACTTGGGTAACGACAACTGTTCCGAAGTGAAGGTAACGGAACTCCCCGTGCTTTGCATCATCAGATTACTGCTATCTGGCTCAAAATCCGGAAGTTCCGAGGCATAGATGCGATATCCGGACACCATCATTGTATTTCCCGCGGTATCCGTGATAACGGGATTCCAGCTCAAAGTAAGGCTTCCTTCATTGGAGGCCAACTCAATATTCTGCACTAAGGCAGGATACACGCCTGTGATGCAGATATCGTCGATAATCATGTGGTTTTCTGCCCCAGTGGAGTTTGTGGGGGCACCATAAGCCCAGCGCAGGCGAACCGAATTGCGGTTATCCAAGCCCGGAATATGGTATTCTTTATAACCCATGAAAGCGCTGTTGAAGCTATCTACGTTGTTCCAGACAATGTTGTTGAATGAGTATTGCAAAGTTCCGCTGGCACCTGGAGAGGGCAGGAAATCCAACCAAAAACGAACTCTTGTGTTGCGATATCCGCTAAGATTAAAACTCGCGGTACTCAATCTCTCGTTGGCAGTGTGCCCGTTGCTGGCAGAAGTCTTTGCAAAATAGTTACCTGTTTCGTCCATCTCGATATGCCAAGTCTGCGTGGTGCTTCCCAGATGACCCGTAACCCAGCCCGAAGGTAAACTGGTTTCGGTAAAGGTTTGTTTATGCCATTGAGCCTTCTGTACCGAAAGGTTGAATCCGGTATCTATATATCTGCCCATCGGATCGGTAGCCCGAATCAAGATTTGGGTTTCACCAAAGAAATCCTCAACAGGATTTATTTTGATCCCCACGGTACCGATCTCGGAGGTGATATTTGGGTTTTCTACCACACTGTAATCGAGGTTCGCCACGCTGTGGAAATACTGTTCCACTTCCGTGATCGTGATGGTCTCACCCTGCCTGATTTGCTTGTCGGATATACCGCTGAGAGTGATCGGAGCATCATACATGGAGGGATTGTTTGTGATAAATATTGCCGTGGCATTGCCCAAGGGAGCCGCCGCAGTGGGATAGCTATTGTTGAACGTATATTCCAGGCCTACTGTGCCGCTATGATCTTCTATCCCGATCGTAGCATAGTTTCCGTGTCTGTTTCCGGATTGGGAATCCACGTTGTTGAAAGTATGATACTGGATCTTGATGGGGCCGTCTCCCAAACTTGTATAGTGGAAATTCTGGTCGTAGAGCATGATCTGGAAGGTTTCCGGGGATGTACCGTTTTTGCCATTTAACATATTGTACCATTCCACGATGAATCTGCGGTTACTGCGATCGAACCAATATGAGATGCTACTACCCGAGTGGGTAGCAAGATCATCCCAAAACGCCGCTATCATTGGGCTGGGCCCCATCGCTCCAGGCAAACGGAAGTTGCGGAACTCGGCATTTCCGGTGATTCCCAAGGCAATATAGCCATTGGAACATACCGTAATCTGGTTGTAGTATCTCCCATAAAAACGAAACTCAAACGGTAGATCCACGATAGCCAAAGACTGCGCGCCTACTTGATCCCCTTCGTCGGAACCATTATAGATGTCGGATATCGGCAATACCGTGCCCAATCCACCTTCTTGTGGAGCTATTGGCATCCATTCATATACCGGAGCTTCGGGATAAGCAGTATCACTTTGATCGTAGATCACATAGCCATAGGAATCGGGTCCCAGAGGGCTCTGTTGATTGATTGTGCCGATGGTGAGGGAGACAGGAATAAATTGCTCAAAACCTGCTGCATTATAAAGCCTCAAACTAAGAGGCATCACCATTCCCGGGATGGTAGGCGTGCGGGAATATACCTGAAAGTGGTTTGTTGCGCTACTAACTGTGGCATTCACTGATATATTTCCAAGAAAAGCTGTGGCGTCCGTGACCTCCAAGAGATCATTTCCCGAGATCAATTCGGCAAACACACCCTGGACTGTGGCGCTACCAGTATTCTGCAAAGTGACCTTCAGCTCTGCAGTTTCTCCGGGATCCAACACTCCACCGCCATTATCCAAAACATTGAAAGATCTGAACTCCATCCGCGCGGATTCCACGGGGATGTATTCCGAAACATCGTAACTTGTGCCACTACTGTTGGTAAGCATCAGATGCAAACGCAACATAGTATCATGCGGAGTATTCGGTGCGATTTGGATTACCAGAGGACTAAGGTTCTGGGCACTGGCTCCACCGGGAATTGTGGGATACGATACCTGACCTTGGATGATCTGAACCCAAGGGCTTTCGGTAGCCAGATAGCCGGATACTCCAGCCACTGCTCCACTTCCTGTATTCAAAAGCCCAAAATATAGATCCACGGTCTCTCCCGCTGTGATCAAACTATTGTTGTTTCCGGAGGCGGAATCGTTTACAATTATTGTGCTTGGCACTAAAGTAGCGCTGTTCTGCACGGTTACGGGATGAATCAGTGGCTTGAAATCGTGCATCGCTACTGTGATTATTCCCATACCGGCGCTCATTCCTGTAGGTAGAACCAAGATCACATTGCCTTCTAAATCGGTGTATCCGCGGGAAAGAATATCAAAGCCCATCGATAACACAACGGATGCACCCGCTACAGGTTGATCTTGGGAATCGCTGACAGATACATCTAAAAGCGATAATCCCAAGGGGATTACACTTTGGGTCTGGATCTGGAAGCTGTTGGGAATTCCAGTATATACTTCCATGGTGGGATCACCCATCAGATTGCACCAATGGCTGAATTTCTCTACGTTTACGGCGGACGATACGCCAAAAATCTCGTGCATATAGAGTTTGCCATGCAATACCGCTTCGCCCATGGTGCGCATACCACGTGCGTAGATGCCTTCGAAGATGCCTCCATGCAAGACATGGTTAAACGTAGTGTGGGTGCTGGATGTACTCATACCTACAGCTGTAACGGAACCTTTGGGTAGAGCGGTAGTACCATAGCGGATCAAGCTTTCCGTTTCCGCGATACTACCAGAGTAGTTACCTGTAGCACAAGTGATGATTACTGCGTGCGGCAGTTTATAGCCGTTATTTAAAGCCCCTTCAGCAGGGGGGGAAAAATCTATATAACCCCGGAAACTGTAAAAGCTGATTCCTTGGTTGAAGGCGGCGTTGATCCCAGTTACAAAGCTATCGAAATTAGATCCATACATCTCGGTGAATGTGTTTTCCGGATTCACTTCTTCTGCCAGTTCCTTGATGTATTTGCTAAGATACATGGTAGATATTCCCGAAGGATTGTCATCACCGACCAACAGCATATGGTTCAACCACTGAGCGGTATCCAGATCAATATCCCGTTCGTAGAGATAAATCTTCTCTAAAACTACGAGGAACTGAGTGATGTTTTCCACCGAGATTCTGCCTACAAAGAGGTCTCCCAGGATATCTCCGGTGTTCATGAAAGAATATGGGTAATCTGTTCCGCCGCCGTTGTTTGTAAAGGCAGGAATCGCATAGCTGCCGCCGGTATCTCCGATCAGGATCACATAGTCCGGACGTGTTGCAGGGTTGCTGTAGCGGTTTCGGATATAAGTCTGAATGCTTGATGTACTGGTTCCCGCGCTTGAGGTGGCTGTGGTGGCGATATCCACGTCTGCACCTTTTTGACGCTTCCAAGTAGCAAAACCGTTCAGAGCTGCCAGAAAAGTGGGCTCGGTGGTGTTACCGTGGATGATTAGATAGCGGGGAGGTGTGTTTGCCACTACCAGATCCCGATATTCATGCCAGTTCAGGATCATGGATTCATAGATCTTGGCAAAAGCCGGACTGATCTGAACGTCATGGTTCATCAGCTCGTTTACTCCGGGTTCCGGGCTAAACCTAAGCCGGATATCTATACTTTCTCTCACCTTCAGTTCTTGAGCACCCGCATCATATACAAAGGGACTCACAGATACAGTTACGATGCGCAAATCCCGCAGAATCATCGGTTGGCTAACCACAAGATCGCGGGAGGGATATTCTTGTTTGCTATTATAAAAGGACGCGTTTTGCAGAAATGCTCTACCCGATACAGGAAGAGATTCATCTTGGGCGGGATATGGTTTGATTCCGCTAATGATGGATTGCCTTGCGCTCAGAATCTCCACTTCCACATTACCTTGAGCAGGGATGGCGATGGTGGTGGTAAGCACGGGAAGCTCTGGATATCCTTGCTCTGTAAGCGCTCCCGCTCCCTTTACCATTATCTTCTGATACAATTCTCCCTCTTGAGAGATTGCTTTGAGTTCATACTGGGGAAGGGTGAATTTTAGATCGATACTTTCCGAAGATTGGTCGCTAACGAAAAAACCAGAATTAAGTTTGCTAAAATCACTTTCGAGGGCTATCAAAGGCAGGCAACATAGCCCGATGACGATAAGCATAAGTCGTTTCATATACTATCCTTTAATGTTTGTGGCGCTGTTCTTTAGGCAGATATCCGTCGATGTTAATATCGGTCAGATTATGCCCATGACCTTTATGAAATACCGATCTATGATGTCAAGAGTTTTCCAAATGTGGCCGAAGTGTGATAGGTCGGGGTGGAATTGGTGAGCCAGATGAAGATGAAATTTGAGCTTGATCCAGCCCTTTTGGGGATGGTTTTGTGTAAGGCACAAAGGGCAATGAAGAATCTGTGCTATCCAAGGCTCTGGAAAAGGGGAGCAGATCTGAATCCGCCTAAGCTCACCCATTCCCCGAAGCAGTCGCCAAGCTAGCTTGAAGCAGTGTGAACTGCTTGGAAGAGGCTGCGCGATAGCTGTGATGAATGGGCTGGAGTATAATGCGTTTTGATGATTCAGTCCAAAGTGATTTTGAGATGTGGGGTTTTGTGTCGCCCCTGACAGGGTTTCGGGGAAATCCACGACTTGGAGCATGGACTTCAAGAGTTCTATGTATTGCCTTTTAGTTAACGCCAAGGTTCTTAATGATACAGGCTCAGATCAGTATGTTGTAAGTCCATAATATTCCATGATTTATTCTCATTTATCACGCTGTATTTCCTTTGAGGTTATAGCGGAACTAAATATTGCTGGCATCCTAGAAAGGCAGGCATGATTTTTCCCTTGACACAAAACCTAATGCTCTATTTTTGAGTTCATTATTGGATTATATGCTATATCATATCTGATAGAACATAGGAAGAACTTTAAGGAGACTAAACATGACTAAAGCTGATCTCGTAAAGGAAATATCGGAAAACACCGGTATTATCCGCAAAGACGTAGCCGTTGTAGTTGATGCCCTCTTCCAGGGAATCAAAGACATTCTGGCACAAGGTCACCACATCGAAATCCGTGGGTTTGGCACTTTCCGCCTCAAAACCCGTAAACCTCGCGTTGGCCGCAATCCCAAGACCGACGAGAAAGTCCCGGTTCCGGAACGCACTGTACCTACATTCAAGTTTTCCCGCGAATTCAAGAGCAGTGTAGTCGATCTCAAAGTAGCAAACTAGGACGGCGTATATGCCTTGCGGAAAGAAGAAAAAACGCCATAAAATCGCTACCCACAAGCGGAAAAAACGCTTGCGCAAGAATCGTCATAAAAAGAATAAATAGTGAATATAGCCGTCTCTGTTGGGGACGGCTTCATTTTTAGTTTGACATATTTTCTAATTGTGTGAGAATAGAGAAAATGCAGATTAGGGAGCTTTTCTGATGAATACCAAACTCTTGAAAATCGTTAATCCTCTGATGTTTCTTGCCTTTCTTACGAATCAAATAGCGATGTTGCTTTACAAGATTCCGGGCAAACTTCAGTATTCCGAGCAAATGACTGCTCTGCACACAATAGCGGGGATGATCTTTCTGGTTTTGGCGATCTGCCACATAATCCTGAATTGGCGGTGGATCAAGACACAGATCTTTGGTATCCGTAAACCCTGAGGCGAGATATGTATCTTTTCCGTAAAGATCTGGAGCAGCTAAAAGCTCCTGAGATCAGTGTGCCCAAAGCGGAACGCATGATGTGCTTGAATGAAAGTTGTGTGAACCCTCTGGAAATCGTGAGCGCGGATTTTGATGAGATAATGCAACGAGCCCCCCAGAACCGGTATCAGGCAGATGTTTCCGGAGAACTAAGGCAGGCATTGGCGGATTATGCGGGGGTGGATGCGGCTCAAATCCTTTTCGGGAATGGGGCAGACGATTTGATCTATCATCTGTTCGTAGCTGTTCGGGAAGATGCAAATTCCTTTGCCACAGCTCTGGCTCCCTCCTACTTCGATTACAAGACCTTTGCCAGGGAAGTGGGGCTGCAAACCCGCTTTGTGAATTTGGATAGAGAATTTGGGTTCGATCTGGACGAATATATATCTCTGGCACGAGAAGCCAATTGTAAACTAGCGATCCTCTGCAACCCCAACAACCCCACCGGAAATCTCCTTGATATGAACGACTTACGCCATATTATCCGTAGTATTCCAGATAAGCCAATTTTAGTCGATGAGACCTATTTTGAGTATTCAAAGGTAAGCTTGGTCAAGGAACTTGGTGAGTTTCCCAACCTGATAATCATCCGGAGTTTCTCCAAAGCCTTTGCGGCAGCGGGGTTGCGGTTTGGCTATGTGGTTTCTTCAGCGGAGAACATCCTGCAACTGCGAAAAGTGCAAACTACATTTCATACCAGCCTTTTGGTTCAAGCTTTTGCTCTGGCGATATTGCGCAATCGGGAATCCTTTCTGAAGATAGTAAGCCAGACAATTGCCATCAGAGACGAACTCTATCACTGGCTGATTGGTGTAGAGGGGATCCGAGTGAAAAACAGTAGCACAAACTTTCTGACATTCAGCTTGGGAGAACAGAGCTCAGAATTGTTTAACTATCTTATTACCCAAGGAATAGCTCTGCGGGACGTGGGTGCGCATCCTGTTTTGAAGGATCATCTGCGAGTAACAATATCCTGCATGGAGGATGTGGAAGCGTTCAAAATAGCTCTGGTGAAATTCCTAGGTTAAAAGTCTTCACCATACTCCACAACCAGATTGTTTTGGAGGTCTCCATACAGGTATATCCCCAGGTCGTCTTTAAGGGATATAAAAGTTCGTTTTTCACTTGAGAATCTGTAGTCACCTTGTTTCTGATGAAAGCTTACAAGATAATTAAACATCTCGTCCCTCAAAGTGTCAAAATCCTTGGTTTCATAGTGGTAGAGCCACAAGACCAATTCCCCATAATCGGATAACAGGAGCTCAACCTTGAGAGGTAGTTCATCCCAAATACCAAAATATATCGCCCGTGTCTCGGAGTCATCTTCCGGGATGAAGAACTTGGACTTCAGGATCTCATCAGCCTGATGAATCCTGATGAATGGCCATAGCCCCAAGAAATCCGTATACGCAAATAGGGAGAAGACAAGCAGGGTAAAAACAAGACATAAGGTCGCTTTTTTCATTTCACACCTCTTTAGTATGTTATGGTGATATGGTAAAGCTTTCGACAGATAAGACAAGTAGAATATCGCACTAATATGATATGATATTGTACCAGCTGTTGTGAGTGATGTTCAATTGCCATAAAATGAAGCCATAAGATTGCCGTGAAAACTAGTGGCAAGCGGGAAAGTATCGCTTAAATTATTTAAGAGGAGATAGATATGAAGCAGAAAGACTTTAGTAATTATCCCAACCGGATTAGCTTGGAAGTGGAGCTGAAGAGCAAACCTCAATATCCCAATTCCGCTTATATCGTCTTCGATTTTGATGTGGAAGCTGTCTTTGGCACCAAGGGCAGAATCCCGGTTGTGATGACCATAGACGGCAAGAAATTCCAGCGCAACCTTGCGCGTTACGCAGGGGAATATATGATGGTCTTCAACAAAGAACTCCGGGATGAAACTGGATATCGTGCGGGAGACAGAGTGCAAATCCTTTTGGAGCGCGATCAGGAAGAACGCAGAGTGCAGATACCCGAAGATATCATGGATGTTATGCGTGAGACAGGAGTTCTACCAGCTTGGGAGAAGCAAAGTTATTCGCACCAGAAGGAGCACATCGATTGGATTTTGGATGCAAAAAAGGATGAAACCAAAGAGCGGCGGATCGATAAACTGATAAACCTTCTAAAGAACAAATAACACGGCATTTGGCTTATAAACAAAACCGCCGGAGCGAATCCGGCGGTGGGTATTATATGGAATATTAGTTACCTAGTTTCAGAGAGTCCTTAAACCGCTTTTTGAGAGAAGCGTGATCAAGCGCGAATGCCCGGAAGAGATCTTCGGAATCTCCTGAAACGGGATATTTATCTAC
The DNA here is from genome assembly GCA_018433885.1 of Candidatus Cloacimonadota bacterium. Taxonomy (GTDB): domain Bacteria; phylum Cloacimonadota; class Cloacimonadia; order Cloacimonadales; family Cloacimonadaceae; genus UBA5456. The sequence goes on along the minus strand of JAHDQK010000006.1, from coordinate 81,655 downwards.
CCCGCAACGGATTAAGGGAGCCGAGCTACCTGATGCTACGAGGGCATCGGCAATTGTAGAACCTAAACCTCCATGGATATTGTGGTCTTCCACGCTGAAGATAGGACCCTTGCGAGCAGCTTCCGCGATCAAATCCTGCGAGATCTCTAGGGGACAGGATACTGCGATGAGTTCCAGAAAGATTCCTTCCTCCCGCAGGGCATCCACAGCTTTGGCGGCTCTGGCTACCGGGGTTCCGCAGGCAAACACAGTTCCTTGATCGCCGATACGCAGGATGTCGGCTTTGCCATATTCAAAACAGTAATCCAAGCCATAATAGATTTCACCGTCCTGGTCTTTCAGAATGGGCAATTTGGAGCGTCCCATGGTTACAAAGTAGTTTCCGGGTTTATCGATAAGCCAGCGAATTACCCGGTCTGTCTGATTCGCATCCGCAGGGCAGATGATCCTGGTATCATACAGATTCCGCGCCAGAGAGATGTAGTCCACACATTGATGTGTCTTGCCGTCGGCTCCTACGTCTATCCCGACGTGGGTTACCACTGTTTTCAGGTTAGTGTGGTTGATATCGTTCAAGCGTTGCATATTGTATGTTTCATCGATGCCAAACACCCCAAAATCAGACCAGAAGCATTGGATGCCCATGGTCGAAATAGCTCCGCTCATCACGGCAGCGTGGTGTTCCATGATCCCGGATTGAAGGAAGCGTTCGGGCAAAGCATCGTGAAACTCCGAAGTTTTCACGCTGCTGGCGAGGTCACAATCCACCACTACAATGGGGTTGGGACTGTTTTGATTTAGCTTGCCCAGATCTGCAATAGCCTTGCCCCAGGCACTGCGGCAATCGCTTTCGGAGCTATAGAGCACCGGCTTGCCTGGTTTAAGATCAAGTTCGGGGTGAAACTCGATTTTGGGAGAGTGGGGCATGGGTTTGAAGGAATCCCTCATCGCCTGATACTTCTCCAATTCATTTGGCATTCCCAATTCAACAAGAGCTTCTGCGCATTGATCTTTGGAAAGAGTGGATCCATGGTATTTGGCTTTGTTTTCCATAAAACTTACACCCTTGCCCATGGTAGTATGAGCGAGGATCATCACAGGCTTTGTAGCATCCCTGGCATCTTCAAGAGTCTGCAGGATCAAAGGGATATCATGACCGTTCACTTCCATCACTTGCCAGCCGTCGGATTCCCAGTTTTTGCGGATATTTTGGGGCATGACATCGTGGATGGAACCGGATATCTGCAATTGATTGTAATCCACAATAGCGATCAGATTGTCCAGATTATTTTTAGCGGCAAAGCGGCGAGCTTCACTTAGCTGACCTTTTTGTTGCTCTCCATCGCCCATCAGGACATATATTCGGTTGCCTAGCTTCTTCATCCTGGATGCCACAGCGAAGCCAACTGCTGCGGATAAGCCCTGACCCAGGTTTCCGGAACTCCACTCTACTCCCGGAACATCACGCTCGATATGCCCTTCAAAGATGCTACCATAAGCGCGGAACTGGGATATGGCTTCTTCCAAAGGGAAATAGCCCATGATTCCCAAGGTGCTGAATACAGCCGGAGAGATGTGGCCGATGGAGACCACCATTCTATCGCGTTCCTCCCAATCCGGGAAATCGGGATTGTGGCGCATTGTATTGTATATGCTAAGTAATACATCGATGCTGGACATAGATCCGCCGGGATGTCCACTTCCAGAGAGGGTTGTCATGTGCAATATGGCTTGTCTGGCGATCAACGCTTGTTTGCCAATCTTGGTGATGAGATCGTTTTTACTCACTTTATCTACCTCATAAATTATTATCTGTTATTAGGTTAATAACTGATTCTGGGATCAAATACCAAGCTAAATATAGGCGGGAGCGGTCAAGAGAAATCTGCACTACACTCATTTTCTTTCGTAAAAAAAAAGACCCGCGGTATTACCGAGGGTCGGGATATTTGGTGGAGCATAGCGGGATCGAACCGCTGACCTCATGACTGCCAGTCATGCGCTCTCCCAGCTGAGCTAATGCCCCAAAACTGAGTCAACATGTCTCGCCAATATAGAGAGGTACCATAAATTGTCAAGCAGAAAATGCAGATTTGAATTGCATGAACAAAGCAAGTACCTAATAATCATAGGGATAGCTTTTTGATATTTATGTACCTGCAGGATAAAGCAGGGATCTAAGAAAAAAAACCTTGTAAGATTTGCGATATCCAGAAAAGTGGCTCTCTAAAGATAAATTATGATCCAATGTGGAGGATAGAAATGCTCGAAGACTTGAGAAAGAAACAGAAGGTCATCATCTACTTTGTCGCCATCATCTTCATTCTGGGGATGGGTGCCATAGGTATAGTAGAACTCTTTTCACCGCAGCCGTATGTTGGTAAGGTGGAAGGAAAAAAGATCAGCTTTGAGATGTATCAGGGCAAGATCCAGGAAGTGTTTGCCAGATACAGCGAAAGCAATCCCAATCAACCAATAGACGATAACACCCGCCGTAGCTTGGAGAATCAGGCATGGCAGGAGTTGGTGGATGAGATCCTCTGGGAAAAACAACTCAAGAAACACCGTATTAAAGTTAAAGATGAAGAGATTCTGACCGAGATGCAGAATAATCCTCCTCAGGACCTGATGCAAAATCCATCTTTGCAAACCAATGGCATTTTCGACAAGAGCAAGTACATAGCTGCTTTAAAGAACAGCCCAGAGTTTTTCCTGGCTTTGGAGGAGTACTACAAGAGCTATTTACCGCGTAAGAAACTGCAGGATAAGATTAAAGCCGATTCCGGGATAACTCTCGACAGCCTGAAAGCTGAGTATATCAAGGATACCGACCTAGTGAACGGAAGGATGATATTCTTTGATTACAACACGATAACCGGAGTTCAGGTAACCGAAGAAGCGATAAAGAAATACTACGAAGACAATAAGGAAGAGGAATATAAGAAAGGTCCTGCTTCCCGGATGCAGTATCTGGTGTTTGAAGAAAAACCCTCGGACGAAGACATCGCAGAAGCGAAAAAAGTAGCTGTTCAGATAGCCACTCGCGCTAAAGCGGGAGAGGATTTTGCTCAGCTCGCGCGGGAGAATTCGGACGACCCCGGCAGTGGACAAAATGGTGGTTCCCTGGGTGTCTTTGGCAAAGGGCAGATGGTTCCGGAATTCGAGAACGCAGCCTTTGCCTTGGAAGAGGGGCAGATCTCGGATCCCGTGAAGAGCGACTTTGGTTGGCACATCATCCGTTTGGATCGTAAAGTGAATACAAATCCTGCGGAACCTCAGATAGAAGCAAGCCACATCTTAGTTAGCATAGAGGTTAGTGAAGCCTCCAAAGCGAAGATCGAAGAGAATGCTCAGGAAGCCCAAAAACAACTTAAGAAAAAGAGCATTGATGATGTTGCGAAATCCCTGGAAATGGAACCCAGAGATAGCGATTGGGTAAACCATGATGCACAGTTCATCCCCGGCCTTGGTCAGAATCCGCAGATGATTGCCTGGATGATAAAAGCCAAAAAGGGTCATGTAAGCGAACTCATGCGCGACCAACAGGGTAATCTTGTAATCGCAAAAATGACGGATAATGTAAAGACCTATTACGAAGATTTCGAGAAGGTGAAAGCCAGAATCAGATACGAGCTGGAAAAAACTCAGAAGATCGCCCAAGCCAAGGTGAAAGCCGATGAGTTCGCCGCCAAATACACCAGTGATCAGTATTTCGCAAAAGCGGAAGAAGAAGGCTGGAAGGTATTTGATCTGAATAACTTCAAGCGTGGGAACAGCGCTCCTGGAATCGGAGTTTCTGATATGTTTGCCGATGAAGCTCTGAAGCTTAATGAAGGTGAGATGAGCCCCGTGGTTCATGACCCCAAGGGAAGCTATATCATTTTGGCAAACACCCGCACGAAACCGGATCTCCCAGCTTTCGAAAAAGACACCGTTAAGCAAGATGAAATCCGTGAACGCATGGAAAACAACGCATTTAATCGCTGGTATCAGCAAATGCGTGAAGACGCCAAGATCATCGACAGACGCGCTGAATTTGGCATGTAAGATAAATTCCTGGAATACATAATGACACTATGGATGCGGAAACATGCGGTTTTCGCATCCTTTTCTTAAAAGGAGATGTTTATGAGCAAATTGATGACCAGTGTTAGCGGAGTGCGTGGCGTATTTGGCGATTCCCTTACTCCTCCGGTTGTCCAGAAATATGTAGCCAGTTTTACTGCCCAGCAAAAGAGGATGTATGGCAAGGGAAGGATCATCGTAGGCAGAGATAGCCGCACTACAGGGTCGGCGATGTTGCACATCATCGTATCCACCATCATGAGCATGGGTTTGGATGTAACTGATCTGGGCATAGTATCCACCCCCACAGTACTTTTGGCAGTGGAAGAAAGCGACGCCATCGGGGGGATCGCCATTACAGCCTCCCACAATCCTCCGGAATGGAATGCGATGAAGTTTGTGGATCAGGATGGGATGTTTCTTGCTCCAGAAAAAGCCTCGGCTTTCCTGGCGGCGGTGGATGTGCCTGTTGATTGGGCGGATTGGCAAAGCGTGGGTCAGCTGGACCAAGATCCCAATGCGATAGCAAGACACATCGCCAAAGTGCTTGCCATACCATATCTTAATCTTGAACAGATCAGATCCCGCAAGCTTAAGGTAGTGCTGGATTCCGTGAATGGCGCGGGAGCTTTGATCTCTCCTTTGTTGTTACGAAATCTGGGCTGCGAAGTGATAGAGATAAACAGCGAGCCCAGCGGAATCTTTGCTCATCCGGCGGAACCCTTGAACCACAATCTAACTCAGCTGGAAGACGCGGTGAAGCTCCACAAAGCAGATATCGGCTTTGCCACCGATCCCGATGTGGACAGGCTTTCCATCGTGGACGAGAATGGCAATTGCATTGGTGAAGAGTTAAGCGTGGTACTGGCGCAAATGTTCGTACTACCCAAGAGGACCGGGGATATCGTGGTCAACCTTTCCACCAGCATGCTTTCGGATGATGTCGCCAAGAAGTTTGGGGTGAAAGTGCATCGTAGTAAAGTTGGCGAGATCAACGTAGGCAAGAAGATGCAAGAGATATCTTCTCCCATTGGTGGCGAAGGGAATGGCGGAATCATCTGTCCGGATGTACATTACACACGCGATGCTCCTGCGGGAATGGCTCTGATCCTAGCTCTGGTAGCTGAAACCGGTAAAACAGTATCGCAATTGGTGAGTGAATTACCTAAATATTACTTTGCCAAGGATAAAGCCGAACTGGATGCCTCAAAGATGGAAGCAGCGATGGCGCGGGTACCCGAAATTTTGGCAGGATACTCCATCGACGATCAAGATGGCATCAAAGGAACGAAGGACACGCATTGGATTCACATCCGCAAATCCGGAACGGAACCGATCATCAGGGTCTATGTGGAAAGCCAATCTCAGGAATTTAGCGACCAGCTTTGCCAGGATACTATAGCCAAGCTAAAAGCCTGAATTAGTATCCGGATATGTGATAACACAGGATTGCTGCACTGATGGCGAGGTTCAGAGATTCCATGCTCCCTGGCATGGGGATCCTCAGGCTGGTAGAAGATCCTGCCATCAGTTGCGGATCCACTCCATGAGCTTCACTGCCCAGGATGTATATTTCCCGAGGAGAATCCGGACGATAGTCTTTCAACGCTAAATCTCCAGACATATCCAGAAACACTCTTTTGGCATCCATCGAGATAAGTTCGTCAACGCTCAGCATCGACCATGGCACTTTGTAAACAGCCCCCATGGACGCTCTGACTACCTTGGGGTTACTTATCTCACAGCTTTGGGGGGATAAAAATATGTGTTGGACACCAAATGCTGCGGCTGTGCGAAAGATCGTTCCCAGATTTCCGGGATCCGAGACCCGATCCAGATACAAAGCAAGGCGGAACTCCGGCAGGCTGGGGCTGGGAGCAGAGTAGAGGCCTGCGATCAACGCGGGATGTTCACTATCACAGATGCGCTTAAAATCCTCTTCTTTACAAAGATACGAGGGTATATCGCTCATGATATTCTGGTCTGGCATTGCCAAATATTGCTCTCTGGGCAGAACACCATAGATTTCCAGTTGTTCTGCCAATCGTTTTCCTTCAAGTACAAGCAGTTTTCTTTCGAGCCTGTGTTTCTTCTGTTTGAGCTGGCTCAATTCCGAAACCTTTGCCTTGGAAATTTTATCTATCTGTTTCACGCTTTAGCTCCTTAAATATCAGTTATCTACAAGCTTATCCACAGTGATGTGTGGATAAACGGGATAACGCAATGATCTGTTATTCCAGTAAGTTAGCTGTGTCCGATAATTTCCACACATAACTTATCCACAACTTATCCACAGCTCCCTTCCCGGCTGTCAGCGTAGTGCTAACTTTCTTCGAAAACGCTTGTTGTCACTTTGCAATTCAAGCACATACACGCCTCGGGGCAGAGTATGGAGCCCGAATAAATCATCGATTCTCAAGCTGCCGGTTTCTGCAAACTCGGCGTGGGATATCGTGTTTAATAGCCTGCCTCTAATATCGTAGAGGCGGAGTTTCAGTTGGGTAGAGTTTGTTTTCTTCAGATGCCAGTCTATAAACACTACAGAGTTCCGGAGAGCTGGATTGGGGCGAGTAAGGAAGCCATCGCTCACCTCTTCATATTCATAATTCACGATCAAAGCTTCTGAGATGTTTCCCGCTCTGTCTTTGGCATAGATTTGTGCCCTGCCACTTCCGGTGATGATGAAGCTAACGAGAAAATCGGTGGCATAGGCAGGGAGCAGGATCTCAAAATTGGCGTGATCGCTCTTAAGAAAGTATGTTAGAGAATCCGGATCAAGAGGAGCTACAAGACTTAGTTGAAGCGTAGCCAAGCGTTGTCGCACGCTTCCTAAGCTTGGTGCATCTGGGGGTATTTGGTCTCCCAGAGCAGAATTGACCACGCTTAGCCATTGGTTTTCCGCAAAACTCAATTGCATGTAGATCTTCCATGCCGCATTGAAGTTTTGGCGGATATCCGGGAACCAGATTGCCAGGCTGCTCAGATCCTGTTCGGGATACTGCATCGTGTAGGAAGATGTCAGGATCAGTTCATCCAGGGCGAGCAACATCGCATCCAGTTCTTGTGGAATTATATTCTGATCTTGCATTCGAACCAGCATCTGATACATATCCACATCGGCATAGCCGGAATTCATCTCGTAGAGCGTTTCTCGGATCGTCATAATTTCTGCGCTATGGGCAAAAAGCTTTGGGATCAAGCTTTTAAAGCGCGAATATACTGAATCCAGCACCGAAGATTTCAAGGTAGAGCACGTAGTTGTGAGATAAAAGTCGGATGGATTATTCGGAGTTCTTGGCAAATAGGAATCTGTATATAACTGGGGAATTTGCGATGCCACAAGAAGTGGTTCATCTTCAAATAATGGGATCATCGTAGAATAGGGAAAGCCTTTCACCGGAACCAAATCCGCGGAGCCCACGATGAAATCCGCCTTGTATCTTAGTTCATAGGCAATCTCGATACTTTGCATACTACAGGCATCAAACAGCAAGATATCCAGATGTGGTGTGCCTTTCAGGGCTTCCATTAGTTCACCGTTTGCCACCGAGATCGCGTTTCCGGTTACCATATCAGGAGCGATGTCTTTGCTTTGTTTGTACCAACTATCCGCATGAGACCAAAGTATCAACATTCTGCGCTGCGAAGGATATCGGTTGAAGCCCCAATTGATGAAATTTCTTAGAGTTTTGGGATCACCGCTGTCCACATCTCCTAAGTTTTGAAGTACGGGAGAACCGATTCCGGGAGCGGGGTGTTCAGCTATTCTATAACGTTTTGCCCCTTCGCCAGCTATATCTGTCTGCACTACCAGGTTCAGATTTCTGGGTTGAATCGCTTCTTCCATTTGTTGAATAACCAGTTTTGCCTGAGTTGCAAGGTCGTTATCCGCCGCCATATAGACTAGCACAGTCCAGTCAACGGCATAAAGGTAACCAACCGTGAACAGCAAAACAAGTGAGATAGTGAGTTTCATCATAAAAGATAGAAAACCCGGATATTGCACCGGGTTTCCAGTGATAGTATGATTTTCGCTACTATTCGTAGGGATAATCCATTGCTTGTTCCAAGCCTTTCAATACCCGGATTCCTCCCTGACACAGGGCTTCCATTTCTTTTTCTCCAGGATACAGGTGGAGGGGAGCGATAAAATCGCAACGGTCTTTAATGGCATGGACGATAAAATCGTTATAAACTAATCCGCCAGAAAGGAAGATCGCGTCCACTTTTCCGGAAAGCACTGTGGCGCAGGCTCCGATTTCCTTGGAGACCTGATAGCACATGGCATCCAAAATCAAGCGGGCTTTTTCGTCTCCTTCTTGAATGCGTTTGTTTACTTCGATACCGCTATCTGTGCCCAAATATGCCATCAAACCGGCAGTCTTTGTAAGATAGGTGGTGAGTTCTTTCTTGGTGTATTTGCCACTGTATGCAAGATCCAGCAAATCCCCAATTGGTAAAGCTCCAGCACGTTGGGGAGAGAAGGGACCCATACCCAAAAGTGCATTATTCACGTCCACCACCCTTCCGCCTTTGATCGCAGCCACGGAGATGCCTCCGCCCATATGAACTCCGATCATGTTTGCGGTTGCGATGTCCTTACCCAGTTCTTTGGCGATAAGACGCGCGATATAACGAATGTTCAGGGCATGTAACAGACTTTTCCGTTCTATCTCTGGAACTCCCGAAATCCTGGCGATATCGTCAAATTCATCCACCACTACAGGATCTACAATGAAACCCGGAATGGAAAGCTCTTCGGAGATGGCGTTTGCTATGAATGCACCCAGATTCGAGGCGTGAATTCTTCCCCACAAAGCAGGGTCCTGCAAATCCCGGAGCATCGCTGCGCCGATCTTCATCGTTCCGCCGCTTACCGGACGCACTAAACCGCCTCTTCCGACCACGGCATGCAGGCTTTGGGGATCCACGTCGTTCTCCCGCATGGCTTCCATGACCAGCCCTTTACGAAAGTCGTATTGTTCTATGATGCCACCGAATTTGTCCAGTTCGGCAGGGTCGTGTCGCAGGGTTTTCTCAAAAAGCGGACTTTCGTCATCAAAAACTGCGATTTTTGTGGATGTGGAACCGGGGTTGATCGCGAGAACGCGGTAGGTCATATTACCTCCATTGATTGTTAGATTTAGTTTTTTCCCAAGCTCAGATGTCTTACAATCTTGTCAATTACTTTTGCCGCAGATCTGGTTTTTTTAGGTAGTGTTAAAGATGTCCTTTCATATTGCCCGTATGTGAAGATTGTAGATATTTAAAAAGGACTCAACCATGTTATTTCTGAGCTCAAAGCCTCTGGGGGATGAAGAAACATCTGGAATCCAGGTTACGAAACACGGTGATAATCGTCAAATCAGAAAATCGGATGGATTGATTTATTGGTGTTTTATCGTGCAAAATGCCCATCCCAATGCCTTGTGTCGCCCATAAAGGGCTCTGGGGGTATCTGTTGCTCGTTACGAGGGTGCGCAGCGTAGCGAAGCCCCTCGTTAATGGCAACAAACAAGCCAAAAGCCCTCTACGGGCGACACAATACACCACATTCCCAAATAAAAAAAAGAATCATCAAACCGCATCATACTCCAGCCCATTCATCACAGCTATCGCGCAGCCTCTTCCATGCAGTTCCCACTGCTTCAAGGTAGCTTGGCGACTGCTTCGGAGAATGGGTGAGCTTATGCGGATATTCCTTGATCGAGCAAGATCTTGAGTTGCCTCCCTGAGAGGTTTTTACTTTTCAGGTTATCCAGCAGACCATCCAATTCCATATCCCATATTCAAGCCAGTTTGTCTTTCCAACCTTCAATATTACCCAAAGGCAATATGTTGATTGGCTATCAATGTGTTGGCATTAGTTAAGCTATTGTTAATGAAGTAATGGTTGTCCTATGCGTGATTATTCTTTAAGTTCTAACCTGCAAATCAGCTCTGCCATCAGGTTGATCATCTCTTTGTAGTCTCCGCATTCCCAGGCATCGTCTGCCTTGATCTTGATCTGCTCCTCGGTCATGTTCTCTGACTTGAGCCAGGGGCCTCTGAACTGATTCCACCAGTTCTCATAATGGAAGTCCTTATCATAAGGGTAATCGCATAATCCGGGCTGGGATTCGATAATCTCTTCAACTGCCTGCTCTTTGCGATTCTTGTTTTGCTTGGTCATCTTGATCTCCTTCTCGGTTACCCGACTGTTGATTTATGGGTCTTCACTACACCCCTCGCAACCGTGGTCAAGTCCTTTCCGCTCAATAGAATGTACTCTATCAGTATTTGTTCTTGACAATAATGATAAAACTCAAAAGAATGTGACTTGATGTAAGTTGTATATAAAGGAAGCTATGCAAATGATTAAGACTGTCGTCCCCATTGTAAGCCCCGCAGTAAACTATCTAACCTACATTCAAGCTTATTGTGGCGTAAATTGGAAGGTTGAAGATACTGGCCACATAGAAGGGTTTTTATCTGAAGATGACTGTAACTTGATACAGTCTTGTTCCGCTGATTTATGTTTCGGTGACGGATCAGGTTCTTCCTTAACCGAGCTGTTTTATTTCTTCCCAGCATATGTTTTTCGTGAAAACAGCGAAGGTCTCAATGGATATTTTACTTGTTTGGCACAATGCCACGACGCTCAGAGTATGTCGCCTCTATTCGATGGGTACGGCCATCATATCAATCGATTACAAGAGTACAATCCCGGCTCTCTATCCAATAGATCGTTTTTGGAACAAGACGATATGCTCCTGAAGATTAAGCTTCTTAGCACCATTTACAAAGCACACTATCATAAATACATGCAATATCACTGGGACGCAGATAAAGCGCTTATTGAGAGAACGTGTGATTATATACACAAGATCTTCGCCAAGAACGATATTGTCGGGAAGTGGGAAGATTTGACTGGATTTGATTTGTTAGCAGATCAGTACCAGTTGATTATTGTTCCATCTCTGCAGTTCGGACCATGCGCAAATTCACTGCATCATGGTGTTAATATCTTCCCTGCCATTACTGAGTATTGCACCGAGTATTACTTTGACCATTTTATCTCGCACGAAATAGGTACACACATCCTCAAACCACACACTCTCGACAAAGTCCAGGTATCAGAAGATAATCTTCGCGTTCCCTATGTAGCATTCGAGAATCTGGCAAAGCACATCAACCTGAAGATTCTATCCAATATGTACCAGTATGAACTCGGCGAAGACTATTACAGAGATTCAGTTTTTGAAAGCATCTACAACAGTCTCGACTCCGGATCGATAGAAAATATTAGCAGTATGTACTTTAATGCCATAGACCTATACAAGATATTGAAATCATAGAATGCCCTCCGAGTCGTTGGGGATACCGCCCGGTGCTCCCCACGGTATTTTTTTATCCTTCAACCTGAGCCTGATGAACTGCCATTTGCAGAAATGGTGATCAGATTTGCAGAAACAGTGATCAAAACTCGGTCGCTTCATTTGCAGAAATGGTGATCAGAATCTCTCCCCAAAATGCCATTTGCAGTTTTCAGTGATCAGATTTGCAGTTTTCAGTGATCACTTACAACCTAAATGGACAGAAAAGAGAGCTCAAAAAAACCACTTTCCCTCGATTTGCAATTTTCAGTGATCCGATTTGCAATTTTCGGTGACTCTTTATACCGGCACTTCAGCCAAACTCATGAAAAAAAATTTGCACTTGACAGGAATTGGGATATTATAAGATTAGCACTCATAAGCATGGACTGCTAAAAAAATGAAATTAGAAATTTAGAAGATATGGAGGAAAACAAAGATGGCAAAACAAATGCTGTATGCACATGAAGCCCGCACTTCTCTGAAGAAGGGTGTGGACAAGCTGGCTGATGCCGTTAAGGTTACCCTTGGTCCCAAGGGCAGAAATGTAGTATTGGATAAGAAGTTTGGTTCTCCGCTCATTACGAATGATGGCGTGACCATTGCCAAAGAAATCGAGCTTGAGGATCCCTATGAGAACATGGGTGCCCAGCTTTGCAAAGAAGTGGCAGAAAAAACCCATGACAACGCCGGTGATGGTACTACCACAGCTACTCTTTTGGCGCAATCAATCATCGAAGAAGGTTTGAAACACGTAACCGCGGGAGTGAATCCCATGTATCTGAAACGTGGTTTGGAAAAAGCTACCAAGGTGATAGTGGATCAGATCCATGAATATTCCAAGACCATCAAGAGTAATGGCGAGATTGCTCAGATTGCCAGTATTAGCGCAAACAACGATCCTGAAATTGGTAAATTGATCGCAGAAGCGATGGAAAGCGTTGGTAAAGAAGGCATCATCAATATCGAGGAAGCAAAATCCATCGATACCGGCTTGGAAAAAGTAGAAGGTATGCAGTTTGACCGCGGCTATCTCTCACCTTATTTTGTTACCAATCCGGACAAAATGATTGCCGAGATGGAAGAGCCTTTCATCCTGCTTTACGACAAGAAGATCAGCGTAATGAAAGACCTTCTGCCGATCCTTCAGGAAGTTGCCCAAACCGGCAAGCCCCTCTTGATTATTGCGGAAGACATCGAAGGTGAAGCTCTGGCTACACTTGTAGTGAACAAACTCCGCGGAATCCTCAATATTGTGGCAGTAAAAGCACCCGGTTTTGGCGATCGCCGCAAAGCCATGATGGAAGACATCGCCATCCTTACCGGTGCAACCTTGATCTCCGAAGATATGGGACGCAAGCTCGATAGCGCGACGATGACCGATCTTGGCCGCGCCAGAAAAGTGTTGGTGGAAAAAGAAAACACCACCATCCGCGAGGGAGCAGGTTCTCAAGATACCATCGATGGAAGAGTGAAACAGATCAAAGCTCAGATCGAAGAAACCACCAGCGATTATGACAAAGAAAAGCTTCAGGAACGTTTGGCAAAGCTTTCCAGTGGGGTAGCCGTTCTGCGTATCGGCGCCGCCACCGAAACCGAAATGAAAGAGAAGAAAGCCCGCGTGGACGATGCTCTTCATGCCACCCGTGCAGCCGTGGAAGAAGGAATTGTTCCCGGCGGTGGAGTTACCCTGCTCCAGGCGGCAAAATCCCTCAAAGCATTAAAAGGACTTTCCCATGAAGAAAAAATGGCAGTGGAAATCCTGGCTAAAGCCTTGGAAAAACCCGTCTACCAAATCGCAACCAATGCCGGCGAAGAAGGAGCCGTGGTAGTAGAGAAGATCAAGAGCTTCAAAGATATCCATATGGGCTTCAATGCCGCAAACGGCAAGTATGAAGACCTGTTTGAAGCCGGAATCATCGATCCCGCCAAAGTAGTGCGCAGCGCAGTTCAAAACGCCGCTTCCATCGCCGCTTTGTTCCTCACCACCGAATGCATTGTTACAGATATTCCCGAACCCGAAGCTCCGGCTCCGATGCCGAATCCGGGAATGGGCGGAATGTATTGATTCAGTAAAGTACCAAATATACGAGCCTCCTCCTTTGTTGGGGAGGCTCAACTTCTTGGGGGCAAAAATGAATGAGGCGTAAGGATCATTGATCTTGCATATCCAGATTCGGTTTGGATCAGATTGCTTCCTTGCCTCAACTAATCCGAGGTTGACAAAAAAGCCCACTCTTTATTCAGGTGCCTTTATCAAGTATGAAAATTAAAGAACTAAATCCCTTTGTCCGACGCACTGTCTATCTTTTGATGATAGCCGCAGTGTTCAATGGAGCCGTGCAATCTCTGGGGCAGACTCAGGATATCATTGCCCGCAAAGCCCTTCGTGCTCAGGATTGGCAACTAATGCTGATGACCATGATCTGGCCGATATCGAACTTCCTCTCTATATGGTGGGGCAGGTTCTTCGAGCGATCACGCCATAAATCCAGGTTTTTCGTATTTGGTGGGGTTTTGGGTAGATTAACTCTGGTATCGGCAATATGGATCACTACCATGAACGAGTTTCTGGTGGTGATGGGTTTGCTCTATTCTGCAAATTCCATGTTGATCCCCGCGCAGAACAGCATTTATCAACGCAACATCCGTCCTCAGCGCAGAGCGGCAGTATATGGTTATACCATGAGTCTGGGCATGGCGGTCTCGGTGGCTCTTACATTCGTTGCGGGCAGGGTTTTGGATACCCAGGAATCCAGTTTTCGGTGGATACTGGCGATTACCGGAATCGCGGGATTCATCAGCGCTATATTGCAATCCCGGATCAAGATTCAAGAACCGATTATTGACCCCCCTCACCACCATATAAAAGCCAAGTTTCGGGATACACTGATGGATCCCATCCGCCGCAGTCTGGAAGTGATGAAAGAGAACAAGGCTTTTGCTGCGTTTGAGCGAAGTTTCTCGATCTATGGCATGGGTTTTATCATGATGCAGCCGATAATCCCAATATACATGGTGGATAAGCTGCAGCTCAGCTACACGAACAACTTTTTGGCGAAAGGGATTCTCTCCCAGTTGGGCATGCTGTTCTTGGCGCCACTGTTTGGGAAGTTGCACGATAAAATGCATCCATTTAAATACATAGGCTTTAGTTTTGCCCTTTTGATGCTGTTCCCCCTTCTGTTCGTCCTTTCCTCTTTGTGGGCGGGTGAATCCGTGATCGCGGTGATAATCGTCTTCATCGCGTATACTATCTTTGGCTTGGCGATGACGGGAGTGAATATGGCGTGGAATATGAGCTCGATTTTCTTTGCCGGCGATGAAGATGCTGCGATGTATCAAAGCGTTCACGTAACTCTTACGGGCGTGCGAGGCTTGGTGGCTCCGGTTCTGGGTTTTGCTCTCCTGCGTTTAATCGGGATCGAAGCAGTGTTCTATGTAGCGGCAGGTTTCTTAGCCTTGGCATCCTACATGAGCTTCCGGGATTACCGTAGATTGAGGTACACCAAAGTGGATATTTATGGATTGATTCCACGGGATAAACTGGATATGATTCAGAAAAGCCTAAAAAGCTATTGACTAAAAAAACCATCGAGGATATCCTGACGCAAACAATAGATGGGAGCTGGTATGAAGAAAAGACTGTTGATAGCCACTGGCGGGGGTGATTGTCCCGGCCTCAACGCGGTGATCCGAGCCATAGTAAAACGCGCCTCTCACGAGCGAACTTGGGAAGTATTGGGCTCTATCGACGCCTTCGACGGTATCTTGCGAGACCCCATGCATCTGGTAGAACTTACTCCGGAAAAAGTAGCAGGCATCCATGTATGTGGAGGAACCATAATCGGTACTACCAACAAGGGCGGTCCCTTTGCATGGCCGGTGAAAGACGAACATGGAGCTTGGACTACTGTGGATCGAAGCCAGGAATTCGTGCAACGCTTGCGCTATCAGAACATAGATGCCATAATAAATATCGGTGGCGACGGCTCTCAAAGGATATCTCAAGGATTGTTTGAACTGGGTTGCCCGGTGATAGGGGTGCCCAAAACTATCGATAATGACCTTAGTGATACAGATTTTACCTTCGGATTTCAGACTGCGGTGGATGTAGCTACGGACGCGGTGGATAAACTCGTTACTACCGCTGCCAGTCATCATCGGGTATTGATCCTAGAAGTGATGGGACGTTATGCCGGGTGGATTGCCTTGCATGCTGCGATTGCGGGTGGGGCTGAAGTATGCCTGATCCCGGAGATTCCCTACGACATCAACAAAGTGATGGAAGCTATATTGCAACGTTATGATGGGGGACGCGGATTTGCCAATATAGTGATAGCCGAGGGGGCCACTCCCATCGGAGGCGAGATGGCTTTCTCTGAAAATGAAACACCGGGAGCGATGAAGATACGTCTGGGTGGCGCCGGAATGAGGCTAGCGGATGAATTACGCAAGGCTGGATGCCCCATCGAGATCAGAGAAACCATCCTGGGTCATTTGCAACGCGGAGGCACTCCCAATGCTTTCGACCGCATCCTTGCCTCTCAGTTCGGAGTAAAAGCATTTGAACTGGTCCTGGCAAAGAAATGGGGGCATATGGTGGCTTACAGACATCCCAATATCATAGCCGTACCCATCAAAGAAGCCATAAAAGAGTACAACCTGGTGAATCCCAAGGGGAACTTGGTGAAGACAGCGCGAGGTTTGGGAATCTCTTTGGGAGATTAGCCTCTCCCGGCTTGCTTTTCCACCGTTGAAGCTTATACTTTAATATAGAAAATCAAAAAATATACATGGAGGCTATAATGCCAAAAGTCCTTATTGCCACAGAGAAACCCTTTGCTGCCGAAGCTGCGGCAAAGATCAAAGCCGAGCTGGAAACCGCAAAATACGAGTACAGTTTTCTGGAATCCTACACTGATGTGGGAGATTTTCACAAAGCAGTAGCCGATGCCGAAGCGCTGATCATTCGCAGCGACAAGGTAGATGAAGCTGTCCTCAATGCCGCTCCCAAACTCAAGATTGTAGTTCGTGCCGGCGCTGGATACGACAATGTGGATCTCAAATCCGCCACCGCCCATGATGTAGTAGTAATGAATACTCCGGGTCAGAACTCCAATGCCGTGGCAGAACTTGCCATCGGAATGATGATCTATATGGCTCGCGGAAAGTTCAATGGCAAAAGCGGAACTGAACTTGCCGGCAAAAAACTGGTTCTCTATGGATATGGTTACATTGCCCGCCTAGTAGCTAGAATGGCGCGCGGCATCGGGATGGAAGTCTATGCTTATGATCCTTACATCGCCAGCGAAGTGATGTCTAAAGAACAGGTCAAACCTCTTTCCAAGGTGGAAGATATCTTCAAGACAGGAGATTTTGTTTCCCTTCATATTCCCGCGAATTCCGAGACCAAGAAGTCCATCAATTGGGATCTGCTTTCCTTGCTGCCCAATGGCGCTATGTTGATCAACACCGCCCGCAAAGAAGTGGTGGATGAAGAATCTCTACTGAAAGCTTTTGGCGAAAAGAAAGGCTTCCGTTATGTGAGCGACGTAGCTCCGGATAACCTCGCCACCATCAATGAGCTTTATGCAGACCGCATCTATTGCACTCCCAAGAAGATGGGAGCCCAAACCGAAGAAGCCAATACCAATGCCGGTATTGCTGCTGCCAAGCAGATCATCTCCTTCTTCGAGAAAGGCGATAAAACCTTCAAAGTGAACTGATTCAGAATATATCCATCGTCGATTGGTCGGGAATCACACCCCGGCCATTTTTTTACCATCTTTTTTACAGTAGATGGATGAACAGGAAAGCGACATTAACCTGCAAGTTCATAAAAATCCAATCGTTTTGGCCATAGAATTGTCTTTTATGAAAGAATGATGTGCTTTCTATTTCGTTGAATGTCAATCAGTAAGCGGATGGGGGGCAAGTCTGCACCAAGATTTTACTTGTCTTTTTTTCTATGTTCTAAATAAAGGACACAAAGAAAAAACCACAAAGGACTTTATTAAAATGAAGTTATCTCAACGAGCTTTGGACATCCAAGCTTCCCCGATTAGGAAGCTGATGCCGCATGCGGTTAAGGCAAAATCCGCAGGCGTGAAGGTCTATCACCTCAATATCGGTCAACCTGATATCCCTACTCCACCCGAAATGATGAAGGTGTACCACGAGTTTTCGGAAAAAGTGCTGGCTTACGGTCCCTCTCAAGGGCTTGAGGTGTATCAACAAGGCCTGGTTCATTACTACCAGAAGCTTGGGATCAAGCTGGATACCAAAGACATCATTGTGACCACCGCTGGCAGCGAAGCTGTTACCTTCGCCATGATGGTTGCTGCCAATGAAGGGGACGAGATTATCGTTCCAGAACCTTTCTATACAAACTACAATGGCTTTGCCACGATGGCATCCATCAAGCTGAAAGCAATCACCACCTACGCCGAAAATGGCTTCGCCCTTCCGGACGACGCCGCATTTGAAGCGCTGATTACGCCGAAGACCAAAGCCATCATGCTGTGCAATCCTGGTAACCCTACCGGAGCGGTGTATAGTAAAGAAGAGCTCTTTCGCGTAGCAGAAATCTGTAAAAAGCACGATCTATTCATGATCTCAGACGAAGTGTATCGGGAGTTTATTTACGACGGCCTTTCCCACACCAGCGTGTTACAGATTCCGGGATTTGAAGAGCATGCAATCATGGTGGATAGCGTCTCCAAGCGTTATTCTGCTTGTGGTGCGCGAATCGGTTGCATAGTATCCCGCAACAACGAGCTGATGAATGCTACCTTGAAATTCGCGCAAGCGAGGTTGTGCCCTCCCACGGTCGACCAATTAGCCGCCAATGCTTGCGTGTATCTTCCGGATTCATACTTCATGCAGATGGTTCAAGAATATCAATCCCGCCGGGATCTGGTTTTTAACGAACTCAGTGCGATTGATGGTATTATCTGTAAAAAACCGGAAGGCGCGTTTTATATAGTTGCCAAGCTTCCGATTGCTGATGCAGAGGATTTTGTGATCTGGTTGCTGGATGAGTTCAGAGTTAATGGCGAGACCGTGATGGCTGCTCCAGCAGAAGGGTTCTATGCCACTCCTGGTTTGGGTAAGAATGAACTGCGTTTGGCATATATCCTGAACAAGGATGATCTTAAAAAAGCGATGCATATATTCCGCTTGGGTCTGGAAGAATATCAGAAAATTAAACGCTAATTATGAAAGAAAAGATCCTGACCCGCCATATCTTGGAAGGTTTGATTCATAACCTGAACAACCCGTTGAATCTGATCTTGGGTTATAGCCAAATTTTGCGCAAAACTCAGCCGGATAATGCGGAAATAGCCAAAATATACCAAGCGGGCATCAGGATGGATGAAGTTCTTAAAGAACTGTATAACAGGATTTCGGAGAGGTCTTTTGAGCTTATTCAGGAGATCTCTCTGGCTTCCTGGCTCACACGTGAACTGGACTACTTGCAACACTATCTAAGTATTAAACACGGCATTCGCTTTGTTCGCGAGGATCTCACTGATGATCAGGTCGTTCTGGCTTCGTTAATCGAATTGGGCACTTGGTACGAAAGCAAACTGGTGATCCTGAACGAATGCTTCGAAGCAATCAGCATCCAAACGGGGATATCCAGTCATCTGGGCAAACCCGCGATTTATCTGAAGCCGGACAAAGTTATCAGCAACGATATTGCAAGCTCTCTATCCGAAAAGATAGATCTGGAACTATATCCCGCTGATAAACAACGCATTGAAAGCATCTGGATGGAAGAGCAGAACACTCTTATTGGAGTGATTGGATGATCGAAAGCCCCCGGATACTGATCGTGGATGATTCTCCAGAAAGCCTGGAGCTGATCGGTATCCAACTTGGTTCTGTGTATCAGAAAACTTTGGTTACCTCTCTTCAGGAAGCCAGGGAGAAGCTGGAAACGGGCAGGTTCCATGTTGCAATTGTAGATCTGGTATTGCCTGGAGAAAACGGATTGGATCTGATCCGCGAGATCACCGCCCAATATCCCTTCACTGCCGTTATCGCGATCAGTGGGCAAGCGTCCATCGAAAACGCAGTGATGGCGATGAAACTGGGAGCGAGCGAGTTTATTGTAAAACCCCTGCGAAACCCAGATCTGATCAATATCATGGTGGAGAAGACCCTTCAGGCGCAATGGTTGATTGCCGAGAACCGGCGGCTGAGTGCGATGTTGAATAAGGAGCTGGATACGAACCTTATTATCGGAAATTCTCCACCCATTCAGGCACTTATCCAAAAAGTGAAAAAGATCTCCGCTCTAGATACCCTGGCTTTGATCACCGGAGAAACCGGGGTGGGGAAGAGCGTCTTCGCAGAGCTGATCCACCGCAACAGCCCCCGCAAGAACAAGAAGTTTGTTTCAGTAAACTGTGGCAGCCTCACCGAGACACTTTTGGAAAGCTTGCTGTTTGGACACAAACGAGGTTCCTTCACCGATGCCCATCGGGATAAAATAGGTTATTTTCAGGAAGCAAATGGTGGTACATTATTCTTGGATGAGATCACCGAAACGTCACTCGTGTTTCAGGTGAAGCTACTTAAAGTATTGGAATCTGGTGTCTATCGCGCGGTTGGTTCGGATAGTGATGCTACTACAGACACACGCATCATTGCCGCGACGAACAAGGACATCAACCAATTGGTAAAGGAAGGTAAATTCCGCGAAGATCTTTATTATCGGCTGAATGTGATCAATCTGCATATCCCCCCCCTAAGGGAGCGGAAGGATGACATCCGGCTGCTTGCAAGCTCATTTGTTCAGGAATTCTGCCAAAAATATGGCAAGACAGAACTCAAGATATCTCCGGGAGTGATGTCCTTACTCCTCAATTATGATTGGAAGGGCAATATTCGGGAACTGCGCAATGCGTTGGAGCATGCGGTGATTCTTGCCGAAAACAAAGTTATCCAGCCGGAAGATCTTCCGGAAATCATCGGAGGAGGGATCTCCGCTACGGAACCTCTATCGGATACAGATTCAATCAGTTGGGCACAGGCGAGGGATGCCTTTGGCCGACATTATATCCATAACCTTCTGAGTATAACAGGCGGGAATATCCAAAAAGCCTCGGCTTTAGCGGATATCACCCGGGAGAATTTGTATAAAAAGTGTACGAAGCTGGGAATTGATTGGCGTCAATACCGCAAGTCCAGCGAGTACGATAATGGTGGTGAGATATGAAAACAAAGTGGAAGATTTCTCCATACCTCTACCTTTTGCCTGCATTGGTGATAGTGGTGGCTTTTCGTTTAATCCCGATCGTGATGAGTTTTATCCTCTCTTTCTACGATTGGAGCTTGCAGGGTACAGGCAAGTTCATCGGTTTGGCAAATTATTCTAAAATGATGCAGGATCAGGTGTTTTGGCAGTCCATGGGAAACACATTTTGGCTGGTAATCATCTTGGTTCCTGCGACCATCGTGTTGTCGATGTTTTTCGCCGTGATGTTGAACAAGATCAAGTATTTTAAAAGCTTTTTTAGGATCATCTATTTTATGCCCTTCGTAACTTCGCTGGTGGCGGTATCCATCGTCTGGAAATTGATCTTCAACGAGCAAACCGGTTTAATGAACACCTTCTTGGGATTTGTAGGGATCTCTCCGCAAGCGTGGTTGGCAGAATCCCGCGGGATCTTTCTGATCATGTTTGAACGCTTTGGCTGGGGCAATCTACCGCAATTCTTCCACGGCCCATCCCAAGCACTATTTGCCATTATCATCATGACTGTCTGGAAAGGACTGGGATACAACACCATTATCTATCTGGCAGGTTTGCAAAACATCTCTAAAGATTATTACGAAGCGGCGGAGATAGACGGTGCGGGCAAGGGTCGCCAGTTTTGGAACATCACTGTGCCATTGATCTCGCCCACCACATTTTATGTGCTGATCATGACAACTATCACCACCTTCCAGACCTTCTCGCAAATCTACTTGATGACCGATAAGGGAGGGCCGCTGAACACCACCAAATTGATCGTTTATTACATCTATGAACGCGGCTTCGACGTTCTCGAAATGGGCTATGCAAGTGCTGTTTCCCTGGCTCTGTTCTTGTTGATTCTTGCCCTCACGATCTTCCAGCGCAGAATGGAAAAACACGTTAACTACTAAGGGGGAGACAATGGATAAGTTAAGAAGCATTATCACCTATACGATCCTGATCATTTTCGGATTTACCATGGTCGTTCCTTTCTTGTGGATGCTTTCCACTTCGCTGATGACCCAATCGGAATTCAACAAACAGGAAACCCTTTTTATTCCCAAAGAAGAGTATCATGTATGGAACAACGACGGCAATCAGGAGCGAATCCTGCTTGTGATGGACAAAGGTTCTACCAGCGTGATCCACGTGTTGGATGAGGACCTGAACATTGTGGAAGAATACAAAGAAGTGCCTTCCAACCAGATTGAGCTATACCGCAAAAAACCAAGCCTGCATCTGTCGAACTACATAAAGGCCTTCAAGAAAGTACCGTTTGGACTCTATTTCTACAACACGATATATGTATCCATCGTCAGTTTGGTGGGCGTATTGATCACTTCCCTATTAGCCGCCTATGCCTTTGCCCGCATGGAGTTTAGGGGCAGGGATTTCTTCTTCTATCTATTTCTCTCCATGATGATGGTACCCCAGCCGATTTACATGATCTCATCCTACGTGCTGTTGGATAAACTGAATTGGTTGGATACCTACAACGCGCTGATTATCCCTTGGATAGCGAACATCTTTACGATCTTCCTGTTCCGTCAACACTTTAAAGCACTACCAAAAGAACTGTTTGATGCAGCTTCCATAGATGGCTGTTCCACCTTTGGTATGCTCTGGCGGATCATCGTTCCACTATCCAAACCGGTAATAGCCACCGCATCCATCTTTTCACTGATCACCAGTTGGAACAGCTTCATGTGGCCATTGGTGATGATCAACCGTCCGGAGCTTCGTGTGTTGCAGGTAGGGCTAAGTTATTTCAATCAGGAAGCATCCACCCAGACTACTCTGTTGATGGCTGCCTCCACCTTCAGCATTGTGCCCATTTTAATCCTGTTTTTCTTCGCCCAGAAACAAATTATCGCTAGCTACTCGCGTAGCGGTATGAAAGATTGATAAGGAGATCTGATGCCAAAAGATCAAGACATTAGAAAGCAGTTAAGACAGAAAAAACCGATAGAGTACCAGAAACCGGAAGCAATCCGGATAAAGGACGATCTGCCGCTAAAACCTCAGGCTTTGGTGCCTGATCTGCACAACAAGATCCTTGCCTGGGCTATTTTCGCTCTTACCCTGATCGTCTATATGGCTACCCAGGCTCGCACCATGAGTTTTTGGGATAGCGGAGAATATGCCACCTGCATCAGCATTCTGGGTGTGCCACATCCCCCCGGAAACCCGTTCTATATTGTGTTTGGAAGAGCTATCGTATCGCTCTTTGGGAGCATTGTATCCCACGCGGTGATTGCCGCTTTCATTTCCGGGCTTACTTCTGCTTTTGCCGTGATGTTCACATATCTGTTCACCGTGAAGCTGGTAAGCATGATGAAGATAAAGGCTTGGGAAGCGATGTTTGCCGGAACTGTGGCAGCCCTTTATACAGCCTTTTCTTTTACCTTCTGGATGAACGCGATTGAAGCGGAAGTATATTCCGGCTTGGTCTTTTTCGTAAATCTGATCCTTTGGCTTACTCTTGTCTGGCTTCAGAAGAGTGAAGATTACGACCATCAGAACATCTTGCTGCTGATAGTGTATCTCTTCTTTCTGGGCTTTTGTGTGCATCAAACGGCTCTACAGATAGCACCTGCCGTGCTTTTCATAGTGGTTTATCCGATGCTCCAAAGTGGGATGCGGAAGGATAACTTCTGGCTAAAAGTAATTGGCTATACCTTCGCGATTTTGGCGGGATACTTCATCTTCGGCGCTATCGGTAAAGGCTTGGCAGTGGATGAATTCGATAAATGGGGCTTTGCCATCGTTACTCTGTTGATCCTCGCTTACGAGCTTAAGGATATCTTTAGCAAGAAATTCTGGCTGATGTCCTTCCTGTTAGTTCTGGTGGGGCTTTCGAGCCATATCTATCTGATGATCCGTGCCGCAGACCGTCCTTTCATCAACGAGGGGCATCCCAGCACAATCTCCGCTTTTATGGACTACGTTCTGCGCAAGCAATATGGGAATACCAGCTTTGTGGTAAGGCGCGCAAGCTTCTTTGGAGAACAGCTTGGCTACCATTTTCTGCGCTATTTCGGGATGCAATGGTTTCCTGATGGAGTTCTGGCTCCCATCCTGAATACACCCGGGGTTGTCGGTAAGTCCATTGGCAACATCCTGATCGCTTACCTAGGTTTGGGAGGCGCAGTGTATCACTTCCGTAAAAACAAACACAGCTTCAATTACTTCCTTAGTGTGATCATTTTCACCACCATCGTCATGGTCTTTGTGATGAATCTCTCCAACGCCGAGGTGAGGGATAGAGATTATTTCTTTGTGGTGGCATACAATATGTGGGCAGTATGGCTGGGTATTGGGTCTTTGGCGATGATAAACATCTTCAAGAAAGATGCCGCAAAGTATCTCCTTGCCGCCATATTGTTGATTCTGCCGATTGGCAACATGATTTCCCAATACCACACTCACGATAGGTCTCACGAATATATCGCGCTGGATTATGGCGTGAACTTCCTAAACTCTCTGGAAGAAAACGCGATTATCTTCACCAATGGAGATAACGATACATTCCCACTGTGGTATGCCCAGGCAGTGGAAGATCCTCATGCCAAGGAACATAGCTATCCTGCACAGAATATTGCCCCCTCGGAGGAGGCACTAGCCGCGATCAATGACGCAATGGAATTCAAAATCACCTATCTGAAGGGAATTCGCAAGGATGTCACCGTCGCTAATCTCTCGCTGTTGAATACACCTTGGTATATTAAACAACTGCGGGATAAAGAGGGTGTGATTTTTACAATGACGGATGAAGAAATCGACAAACTGAGTATAGCCCGCATCACCAACGATCTGCAGGTAACTGGAACCCCCGCCAGTGGATCTTTTACACTACCTTTGGAGCAAACTCCCTCATGGCGTTCACGGGAGCCATTTTATAGAATCTCAGACCAAGCTGTGTTTCACATCATTCAACAGAATTTTGGGCATCGTCCGATCTATTTCGCAGTTACTTGCGAGAGCTATATTGGTTTCGAGGAATTTACCCAAAACGAAGGTATGGTAGCGCGGGTGGTTTCTCACCAGGAAGATGGCCAAGTGAATGTGGCACGCTTGATTTCCAATATCGATGAAGTGTATGAATATCGCTCCATCGACGACGATCGGGTGTTCATGGACGACAATATGCGCAGGCTGGTGATGAATTACGGATCCGGTTTTGTAAGAGCCGCAACCCACTACGCCGAGCTTGGAAATGCCGAAAAAGCAAGTTCCTATATCGAACGTGGCAAGATCTTCATCGATGACGAGATTAAGCTTACAGAATTCTATACTAAGATCTATACCAAGACCGAGAATTGGGCTGCGCTCGATGAGTTTGTGGATCGGGTGGTATTCAAACACCCTCAGGGCTGGCAGATATACATCAGTTTCATCTTGGCAGAATTGATGGAAAAAACACCTGCACAAAGCTTTCCCTTCTTGGAAAAGGGCTTGATCTCATATCCTACGGAGAAGACCTTTGCCGAAATTATGATCTATTTTGCCCGCGAAAGCGATTACGACCGTCAGATCATAGAACTCATGGAGCGCAACAGCAACCGTCTGCAATACGATATTCGACCTTATATAAACAGGATCTTGAGTGAATTAGGAGAGTTATAATCTTGGCTCAGAAAATCTTTACCGTGCTCGTAGGCGGAAAAGCCGGCGAGGGGATCAAAAAGGCAGCCCAGGTGATAGCCCACCTGGCAATCATCCACAATAATCACGTGTTTCAAACCGACGATTATCAGTCGCTGATCAAAGGCGGACACAACTTCAGCGTAGTAAGCATGTCCCCCTCTCGAATGTACAATACATACAAACAAGCTAATCTTGTGATCAGTTTCGATTCCCGCAGTGTAGATGAACACAAGGGGGATTTACTTGAAGGCGGCTTGCATTTCTGTGATGAAGCCGATGTCCGGGATGACACCATGATTCCGCTCCCCCTGGCAAAATTAGTGAAAACACACTATCCTGAAGCTGGGAATATGTCGCTGGCATCCATCGCGATATTTTGCGCCGTCATGGGTATCAGCGAGGAATTCCTCAAAGATACCATTGCCCGGGAATTCAAGCGTAATCAAGCGGAGAATACTTCATTTGCCTTGGCGGTGTATCAACTGGTGAATCAGCTTGATCTGCAAAAAGTATATGAACTGAAGCAAGAGCAGAGCGTAGCCTCAAAGTTCTATACTGGAAATCAGCTGCTCGCTTTAGGTGCATGGGCTGCTGGCTTGGATTGTTACTTCAGCTACCCCATGACTCCGGCGTCTTCGATTTTGCATTATCTGGCTTTGAAACGTGATCAGCTTGGCATCAAAACCGTGCATGCAGAAAGCGAACTCGCGGCGGCGAATATGGCACTTGGAGCATGTTTTGCTGGTAAACGGGCGGCGGTAGGCAGTAGCGGTGGAGGTTTCGCGCTGATGCAGGAAGCTTTTAGCATGGCTGGTATGGTGGAAGCTCCTCTTTTATGTTTTCTGTCTTCCCGGCCTGGTCCTGCTACGGGTGTATCCACCTACACAGCGCAGGAAGATCTTTTCTTCGCACTCAATCAAGGTCATGGCGAGTTTCCCCGCATTGTGGCGAGCCCTGATAGTTTTGAACGGGCTTTTACTTTGGCGATTGAGTTGATGAATTTAGCATGGGAAAGCCAGTCTCCGGCGATATTGCTCACAGAAAAACACCTAAGTGAAAGCGCTACAAACCTGAGACTCGATATCAGTAAGGTCGATGAATACCAATTGGCACAGCCGGATTCGGTAAACTACCAACGTTATCAGTTCACCCAATCCGGGATTTCTCCGCTCAAGTTTCCCGGTTCGGATAGCGCTACGGATGATGATGTAATCAAATGGAATACAAACGAGCACCTGGAGAGCGGATTTCGCACAGATAAAGCTACAAATATCAAACTCATGAAAGAAAAACGTCAACGCAAAAGCGCTGCAATAGATTCCCTCAGTCGAAAATACCGGCGGGTAGAAGTATATGGCAAGGGTAGTACCAAGGTTTTTGCCTATGGATCAACAGCACTGGAGTTACGTGAGGCTCAGAAGTATATCGATTTTGAACTGGTAGTTCCCGTCTATCTGGAGCCCTTCCCTCACGATGAATTAGCTGCTTACAGGGGCAAAGAAGTGATTGTAGTAGAACACTCGCTGAACCCAAATTTCGCTCGTTTTTTAAAAGAGAAACTGGAGATCAAGGTGAAAGCCAACATCCTGCGTTATGATGGCAGGCATTTTGATGCTGGTGAACTGGTGAATGCTATCCGGGAGGCAATCGATGCGTAACTTGATCAGTTCCAAAGAAAACACATGGTGCATCGGCTGTGGCAATTTCGGTATCTTCGCCGCGGTGCGCAAGTGTATCAAGACCTTGCACGAAGAGGGAACTCCTCTGGCTGATATCGTGATGACTTCCGGAATTGGATGTCATGGCAAGATATTCGATTATCTGGATATCTCGGGGATCTATGGCTTGCATGGCAGAGCTTTAGCTACCGCTCAAGGAGTTAAACTGGCAAATCCCAAGCTTAATGTCATCACCTTTGGCGGAGATGGAGATAGCCTGGGAGAGGGTCTGGAGCATACCCTGTTTGCTGCAAAACGCAACATGGACATCACTTTGATCTTGCACAACAATGGCAATTATGGGCTTACCACAGGTCAGGCATCTCCACTTTCAGATTTTGGTTACAAAGGGCTTTCGACTCCATTTGGCAATGTGGAAAAGCCTTTCAACGCCATCAGTTTGCTGTTGGAAGCAGGGGCAAGCTTCGTAGCACGAGGCTACAGCGCCAAGATCGATCATCTGGCGGGAATCCTGCATCAAGCAATCCGCCACAAGGGATTTTCCTTTGTGGAAGTGCTTCAGCCTTGCGTAAGTTATAACAACACATATCAATTGTACAATGAGCACACTGCTTTTCTGGATGCACTTCCCTCAGATATCGAACACGCTCGTGCCTTGGCAAAAGACCACGAAAAACAGTATCTTGGTATCTTCCATAACGAAACAAGAGCTGTATATCACGAACTGATTGCTCCGGCAATTCCGGCGATGGATGTCTCCGCCCGTAAACGGTATTTAACCGAGTATCAATGAAGAGACGCGCCCTGATTCAGGTTGCTTTCCTGGCAATAAGCCTGGGAATCTTGGCAGCCATTGTTGTGATGGGGAAGAGCTCTATCCACAACTTTTGCCCTTACGCGCTTGTCTGTTTTGGGCTGATGAAAGGAAATCTCTGGGTTTTGAGTCTGGGGATTGCTGCTCTGGGAATATTCCTGGGGCTCCTCTTCATCATCTTATCCATGTTCTGGGGAAGATTCTTCTGCGGCTACATCTGTCCTCTGGGTACTTTACAAGAGTATGTGAATCGTTTAAGGGGCAAGAAACGCAGCAGGCAAATCCCCATTTTTGCCGAACGGAAGCTGGCAAAAATCAAGTATTGGATTCTGGGAATCACTGCTTTACTGGTAATTGGCGGATTGGCATGGATATTCATGGCATTTTGTCCTATCTACGCTGTATCTATGTTACCACGCTTAGCTTGGTTGGGTTTATTCACGGCTATCATAATCGTGATCGGCGGGTACTTTCTGGAGCGGATGTGGTGCCGCTTTCTGTGTCCCTATGCAGCATTACTGAATATTTCTCAGTTTATGGGCAAGCTGTTTGCCTTTCCCCGCGCCAAGATTCGCAGAAACCTTGAGCGATGCATAGATTGCGGTGTGTGTAGCCTAAATTGCCCCATGAATCTGGATATCCTTTGCGAGGAGTATGTGGAGTCTCCCGATTGCATCCATTGCCACCGTTGTGCCGAGAAGTGTCCCAAACCCGGGACGATATCACAGGAAAGAGATAAATGAAAAAGACTTTGCAAATACTGGTCATTATATTGCTGTTGGCGGTTGGCACTTTTCAGCTATTGACAGCGCGAGGAATGTTCAGCCCCAAAGAAAAACAACAGGTGTGTCCGGTGGATGCCATTTACATGAAAAATGGCAAGGCAGTGATCGATAGTCTGAAGTGCATAGGTTGCCGCCGTTGTGTGGATGGCTTCATCGCTATCCCAGCAATGACGGAGCCAGATACAAACCAGGATTCCGGATCAAGTGAGGTCGAAGAAGTACTACCGGAAAAAATTGAGCAAACCGAACAGAGTAAACCGATAGTGAAACCTGAACCAGAACGGATTCCAGCCAAGCCGGTCTCCTCGATCAGCGATGATAATCCCCCAGATATCGAATCTACAGAACCCGAAGAAACTGCTCTCCAAGACTTTTTTATGGTTAATGCGGAGGATTGCATATCCTGTGGCTTTTGCCTGCGGGTATGTCCGGTAAACGCAATTTCTTATGTAGATGGCAAGGCATGGATTGATCCCGAGAAGTGCATCAACTGCGGAATTTGTGGAGGTCTGGTGCCCGAGAAGTTTCGCGGTTGTCCGGTGGATGCCATCCATCCTGCCGGTAGTTGACCCCGTAGTTCATCCCCATTGATCAAAGCTGTTGCCAAGGTGTGTTGTTGCAGCTTGCACTGCATCGACACGGCTTGAATACTTCTTGTCCATAGTTTAGGTAAATGGGGGAGAACCATCTTAGTGATTTCTTCATAACGGGATGCAGTTTGTTACTATCAAGATCCATGTAATGCCCATCCTGTTCCAAACCAGCTTCTGGAAGGCTGTTTGTTGCAAAATGGTGGAGAAAAGAAAACGACCGGCATAGTTACCGGTCGTTTATATGTATCAAGGGTTGTTTAGTGATGTTTGTGAGTAGCTTCTTCTACAACCTGCCCGTTACTGATCGAGCGTTTGAAGTAGTTGGTATGAAGCAGCTTGTGAGCCAGCGGGGAGTTCGGGGCACCAAGGAAGCGTTCGTAAATTCTCGTAACTTCTGGATTGTGGTGAGATTTACGTACAGGTAGGGATTTATCTTCCTCGTAGAGGGCAAGACCGCGCCGTGCGCGGGATGCGATGTCGTTGCCATAAGGCTGTCCACCACCACCTACGCAACCGCCGGGGCAAGCCATGATTTCTATAAAATGCCAAGGGGATTCGCCAGTAGCTTTGAGGCCTTCACGAACTTTATCCATTACATAGCGGGCATTGCCCAAGCCATGGGCTACCGCTACTCTGAGGTCGCCGAAGCCGGGTACATTTACGGTGGCTTCTTTCACGCCTTCCAGACCACGTACTCCCACGATATCAATGTCTTCCAGTTCCTGACCGGTAACCAGAGTGTATGCGGAGCGGATAGCCGCTTCCATCACACCACCAGTTGCGCCAAAGATCGTTCCCGCTCCAGTGTAGAAGCTCATTCCTTCGTCTGCATCTTCTTCTTTGATGTGGGCGAAGTCGATGCCTGCTTCCTTGATCATCCGCAGGAATTCACGAGTGGTAAGCACATAGTCGGTATCCTGATAGCCGCTGTCGCGAAGTTCCGGACGGCGGGCTTCGAACTTCTTGGCTGTGCAAGGCATTACCGCAACCGAGACGATCTTGGCGGGATCAATGCCGTGTTCCTGGGCATAGTAGGTTTTGGAAAGCACGCCAAACATGCTCATGGGTGATTTTGCGGTGGAAACGCAATCTGCAAGATCGGGATAGTAGGTTTCCATGAACTTGATCCATCCGGGAGAGCAAGAGGTGATCAACGGACGTTTTTCACCGGCTTTGAGCCTGGCTACGCATTCTGTGCCTTCTTCCATAATGGTGAGGTCGGCGGTGAAGTTTGTATCCATGATGGCATCAAATCCGATCTTACGCAGAGCGGCATACATCTTCTTTGCCGTGATACTGCCCAAGGGCAAGCCAAATTCTTCACCAAGTGAAACGCGGATAGCGGGAGCTTCCTGGACGATTACGTGTTTATCGGGGTCCAGTATAGCTTCCCATACTTCGTCGATCTCGCTTCTTTCACGAAGCGCACCAGTGGGGCAATATACTGTGCATTGACCGCAATTTACACAGGGGCTTTGTGCCATTCCCATACCAAAGGCGGTGGTAACTTCGCTGCCGATACCACGATCGCTATTGGTAAGTGCGTAAACGGTCTGCACTTCGTTACATACTGTGATGCAGCGTCCGCAAGCGATGCACTTGTTGGGATCGCGAATGATGGAGGGGCTGCTGAAATCCGCTTCTTTCTTTACCAAGATATTGGGCAGTGAATCCGGATCCACACCGAGGTTGTTTGCCAAGGTCTGCAGCTCGCATTTGTTGTTTGCGGTACAGGTGGGGCATACTACTTCGTGGTTGGAAAGGATCATCTCGATCAAGGTCTTGCGGTAGGAACGCAGTTTTTTGCTGTTTGTATGAATCTTCATGCCTTCCGCTACAGGAGTGCAGCAGGCACGTTTGGGCACGGGATTGCCTTCGAATTCTACGACACATACGCCGCAGTTTGCGGTTGGGGGAAGATCGGGATGGTAGCAGAGTCTGGGAATATAGATCCCGTGTTTGTCCGCAGCTTCGATGATGGTCATGGTATCCGGAACTTCCAGGTGATGACCATCAATCCAAACGTTGACGTTTTTAGCCATAATTCTATTCCTCTTGTCTTATTTTTGAGTTATCGCGATGAATTCATCACGGAAGTTTTCGATTGCGCTGCGAATGGCCATGATTGGGGATTGGCCCAGGGCGCAGAATGAAGTCTGTTGCATGGTCTCAGCGATGGTTAGCATAAGTTCTACATCGTCCATACTGCCTTCGCCTTTTTTGATCTTGGTGATCAAACGATATAGCTGTTGAGTTCCGTTTTTGCAGGGAGCGCACTTTCCACAGGATTCATGGCGGAAGAAGCGTAGGATGCTCCACAGCATATCCACGATGCTCTGATGCTCGTTCATCACCAGGATCGCGCCGCTTCCCAGAACCGCAGAGTATTGGTTCAGGCTGGCAAGATCCATCTTCACATCCAGCAGTTTTTCGGAAAGAATCATGCCGGCTGCGCCACCAACGAGAGCGGCTTTGAATTTGAAGCCTTTTTTCATGCCACCGGCATAATCGTTGATGATGGTTCTAAGCGTGGTTCCCATATCTACTTCGCACAAGCCGGGGTAGGCTACGTCGCCAAGGATGGTATAAACCTTGGTTCCGGCGCATTCCGGAGTGCCGTATTTTTTGTATTCATCAGCACCTTTGG
This sequence comes from Candidatus Cloacimonadota bacterium, assembly GCA_018433885.1. Classification (GTDB taxonomy): domain Bacteria; phylum Cloacimonadota; class Cloacimonadia; order Cloacimonadales; family Cloacimonadaceae; genus UBA5456. Next base: position 49,820 of record JAHDQK010000006.1, on the reverse strand, counting down.
CGATGATGAAGGGAACGTTTGCCAGAGTCTCCACGTTGTTAACCACAGTGGGAGCTTGCCAGAGGCCTTTGACTCCCGGGAACGGGGGTTTCCAGCGGGGGTGACCACGGTTTCCTTCCAGAGATTCGATAAGTGCAGTTTCTTCTCCGCATACATAAGCTCCGGCACCGATCTTGATCTCGATATCCAGATCAAAACCTGTTTCGAAGATGTTTGTACCGATGATACCGTAGTTACGGCAATCATCGATAGCTTTTTGCAGACGTTCAATGCAGAGTTTGTATTCACCGCGAATATAGATGTATGCTTTGGTGGCGCCAATGGCACGAGCGCAGATCATCACGCCTTCTAGCAATTGATGAGGGTCGCCTTCCATGATCAACCGGTCTTTGAAGGTTCCCGGCTCGCCTTCGTCGGCATTTACCACCACATATTTTTGTTTGGCATCAAGAGGGGCTGTAAAGCTCCATTTCACGCCGGCAGGGAAGCCTGCGCCACCACGACCGCGTAATCCGGAATTCTTCACTTCTTCAACTATAGCTTTGGGTTCCATTTGGGTAAGGGCTTTTTCCCAAGCCTCATAACCACCGGCACCGATGTAATCGTCGATGCTTTCAGGATCGATAATGCCGGAATTGCGCAAAACTATGCGCTGGTTGTAGTTCAGTTTGGGGCTGAATCTTCCCGCGGATTCCAGCATCAGTTCCACCACCGGGCGGCCTTTTAGGAAGTGTTCCTGAACCAGGTTTGGTATATGCTCTTCTTTCAGGTTTTCATAGTTGATGTTTTCCGGATACACAGTGATGCATATGCCTTTACCAAAGAATCCCAAAGGACCTGTTTCCAAGATGTTGATCTCGTCACTCAATCCGGCTTTGCTGAGTTCTGCCCGCAAAGCTTTGATGAAGTTGTTCACACCGGCAGCTACTGATGTTTCGTTGATGCCGACAAGTACGTGAGAGCGATAGTATTTCATCAGCTCCTCCCTCTGACTTTTTCGATGATGTCTTCCACTTTCTCTTCCGAGAGATCGCCATAGACATCTTCGTTGATCATCATCACAGGAGCGTTTCCACACACACCAAGACACGCGCACAATTCAAGTGTGAACTTGCCGTCTTTGGTGGTCTCGCCTACTCCAACGCCAAGGATTGTCTTCAGTTTGCGCAGGATGTTTTCGCTACCCTTGATATAACAGGGTGGGGATTCGCACAGGCGGATGATGTTTTTGCCGCGAGGACTCGTGGAATACATGGAGTAAAATGTAAGCACTCCATATATATGGTTTTCCGGCACCTTGAGGTATTCGGATATCGCCGTGACCGCGTCCTTGGATATGTAGTGTTGCGGGTGGCTATCCTGAATCTCGTGCAGGATGTAGATCAAGTTGTCCTTGGTGGGGGCGTATTTGGCGCAGATTTCTTTGTACATATTCTCCCCTTAATCGTCGTAATGCTGAGCAGCTTTTGCGATTTGGGCTCTATTAGCTGCAATCTCAGGATGCATCCCGGGAATCTTGTCGATGGCTTTCACAGGGCAGACATCGAAGCAGTTTCCGCATTTTACGCAATCGATCTGATGGATCGTATATTTTTCCTCGCGTGAGCCGCTAATGCAAGTGGTAGGGCATTTGCGGGCACACAGAGAGCAGCCGATGCATCTTTCTTTATCGATATTGAAGTGCATAAGATCCAGGCAGACCTTGTTCGCACAGCTGTGATCCCGAATGTGGGATTCATATTCTTCGCGGAAGTAGCGGATGGTGGAAAGCACAGGGTTCGGAGCTGTCTGTCCCAATCCGCAAAGCGAGAGTTTGTTGATGGATTCGCCTAGACGTTGAAGTTCTTCGATATCACCTTCACGGCCTTTGCCATCAGTGATGCGTTCCAGAATTTCCAACATCTGTTTTAGTCCGATGCGACAGGGTGAACATTTTCCACAGGATTCTTCCACGCAGAATTCCATGAAGAACTTGGCAACGTTTACCATGCACTTCTCGTCGTTCATCACGATCACGCCGCCGGAACCCATCATGGCTCCGCGTTCTTTCAGGCTTTCATAATCCACGGAAGTATCCAGATGATCCACAGTGAGGCAACCGCCAGAGGGTCCGCCCAACTGTACGGCCTTGAACTTGTGGTCACCGATCATGCCGCCGCCCACGTCGAAGATGAGTTCGCGCAGGGTGATACCCATGGGTACTTCCACCAGACCGGTGTTTCGAACATCACCAGTAAGGGCAAACACTTTGGTGCCTTTGGATTTCTCGGTGCCCATAGAGGCAAACCACGCAGCTCCTTTGCGGATAATGGTGGCGATATTACCAAAGGTTTCCACATTGTTTACCACGGTGGGCTTTCCCCACAGACCTTGAACTGCGGGATACGGAGGCTTGGGAGTGGGGTTGCCGCGCATACCTTCTATAGAGTGGATCAGAGCCATTTCTTCGCCACACACGAAGGCACCCGCGCCGGTGCGAACTTCAGCATCGAAATTGAAGCCGGAACCGAAGACATTGTTACCCATCAATCCAAGCTCTTTTGCTTGTTCGATTGCCATTTTAATGCGTTTGATGGCAAGCGGATATTCCGCGCGGATATAGAAGAAGCCGTTACTTGCGCCCATAGCATAAGCGGCGATCATCATGCCCTCGAGGATGCGATGTGGGTCGCCTTCCAAAAGGGAGCGATCCATAAAGGCTCCGGGGTCTCCTTCATCACCGTTGCAGATGATGTATTTCTGATCGGCTTTATTATCGTGCACCATTTGCCATTTGATGTGGGTGGGGAATCCTCCGCCACCGCGTCCGCGCAAGCCGGATTCTTTGATTACGTTGATCACGTCCTGAGGTTTCATCTCGGTCAGGATGGTGCCCAAAGCCTCATAACCGCCGGTGGCGATATATTCATCCAAGCTTTCGGGATTGATGTAACCGCAATTCTCCAGCGCAACTTTCACCTGTTTTTGGTAGAAAGGAACGTCCTTTTGGGCTTGGAAGGTTTTCTCTTCTTCCTGAAGCATCAGGCGGTTTACCGGGCGGCCCTTCACAAAGTGCTCACTAACGATCTCAGCGACATCATCCACGCTCACTTTCTTGTAGAAAATGCCTTCGGGATAGATCACCATTACAGGACCGTAGTCGCAGGGACCCATACAACCGGTTTCGATGATGTTCACTTCTGTAGTGAGGTTGTGCTCTTTCAGCACTTCATGAAAGCGTTCTTTGATCTTCAGCGCACCGGCTGATACACAACCGGATCCGCAACAGATCAAAAGGTCAATACGTTTCAGAGACATTTAATTCCTCCCGCCTTAGTTGCCTGTCGCGACAACATAATCGGAGACGACTCTGCCATTTACGATGTGCTCGACTACTACCTTTTTTACCTTGTCCGGATTCATGTTTCCATAAGTAACCTTGGTTTTGCCATCTTCGATGAGGTCCACCACAGGTTCCATTGAGGAAAGGCCCTTTTCGCCGGTCTGGGTAACCAGAACGTCGGTAAGGTTTCTTGCTGCAATCTCTTCCAAGAAGGTCTTCATAACTTCACGGGCTCCCATCGCGATGCCGGATGTTCCCATCCCCACCACGATCTTGATGCGCACGTTTCCGCCACGAAGCTTCATATCTTCTTGGGCTTTTTCACGGATTTTCTTAAGGTCTGCCAGTGTTTTCATCAGACATCCTCCATGTTTGTATTTTGTATTCCTTCAAATAATGATTGGTCTATATATTCGATTACATCCGGATATGTGAGCGGGATATCTCCCAGTTCTTCCCGGATAGCTTTGGTATCGAAATGAAAGCAGAGCTCTTTGGCTTTGTCGCGATATAGAAGGTGGATAAAGAAATCCACTTCTGGATGGCCAATGATGGATCCCAACAGAGTATCTTTCAGGTTGCCCAAGGGCATTCTGTCGATATGATCCAGAGGGAAATCTACTGTGAGTACGGTTCCAAAACCGGGTTCACTGGCCATCTTGAACGATCCGCCCACGAGTTCCGCATTTTGTTTGAACAGCGGTATCCCCAAGCCTACTTTCTTCACTCTCTCTTCTTTGGAGGTGTAGAAAGGATCCTGGGCCTTTTGCAAGGTGTGCGCATCCATTCCTGCACCATCGTCCTCGACGATGATCCGCAAGCGATTTTTGGTGACATTATTGATCACGCGCACCTTGACACATTTGGCATCCGCACGAACGGAATTCTCAATGATATCCAACAGGTGCAATGAGATGTCTTGCATCGGCTTACTCGTAACGGGAAAGTATGGCTTTGATCTTATCCTTGCTGTCGATTCTGCCGAATGTGTCCTCTCCGATCACGAAAACGGGAGCCAGGGAGCAGGCACCTACACAGCGCACGGCACTCATTGTGAACAAACCGTCCTTGGTGGTTCCGCCCATCTCCACTTGTAGTTCGTCGGAAAGCATCTGAATCAGACGGGGTGCGCCTTTTACGAAGCAAGCGGTTCCGGTGCATACGTTAAGCGTATATTTTCCGCGCGGGGTCATTGAGAAGAAGTTGTAAAACGTTACCACACCGTAGATCTTGCTAGCGGGAATGTTCATCTTCTCGGCTACAAATTCCTGCACTTCGATTGGCAGGTATCCAAAAATCTCTTGTGCAATCCTGAGAATCTCGATCAGCGGGTTCCGCAGATCCTTTTTCTCTTCGATTGCTTCTGCCAGGCGATCATATAGCCTGTTCTTGTCTTGAGCTATGGCAGCCATAACTCCTCCTTGTCTATATTCAATTTTCATGTATTGTATCTATGTAGCGACCATCCAGCTTGAGAGCAGCAAGTTCTATCTCGCTGATCTTGGGCTCTTTGACGCACAGGCAGCACACATCTTTTCTGAGATCGTTCAGATAATGCGCATCGCTTGCCCGCAGGAAGGTCTTTCCCGCCATTTCGGGGTGCATTGACTGATACTCTGCTAGCCTGAGTCCGGCAGTGATACCTAGGATCGTAAAATCCGGATACGCCGGCAAAAACCCCAATTGGGAGATAATGCTATTCACTTCCGCGTCCACATGAGCGGGTATGGCAAGGCCGCCAAAGGCTTTGACCTGATCCACGGCGGTAGCAATATCCCAAGTAGAGGAATTTATCAAGGCTCTGGATTCCACTCTCAAAATGTTCTCATTTTCGTCAATGATTACTTGGTCTCCAAAGAATTCCGGATCGTTCGCCAAAGGTAGAAGCGAGTTATAAAGCTCCTGATCAAAGGCTTGAGCCTGCGCGGGATCGTCGAAATATGCCAAAAGATGGATTTCTTCCATGGTTTGGATTTCCACTCCCCAGCTAAATGCCAGACCTGCTTTTAAAGCGACTGCCTGATACGCTGGGCAATTTGCCATGGAGTTGTGATCTGTAATGGCAAACCACTCTATGCCAAGTTCTTGAAGCCTGTTTACCAGGGCAGAAGGGCTCATCTCCAGGCCTCCACAGGGAGACAACACGCTATGTATGTGCAAATCGGCGCTAAAAAGCCGCATTGCTTAAATCTTCAAGGATGCAACACCCGATACAGGATTCCGGATAATCTGAAGGTATCCAGATTACTGCTGATCAGACATATGCCTTCTTCCAAGGCTTTGTCGCATACGGCTTCGTCCGGAGTGTTGCCTTTGGCAAAGATGATCGCCGGAATACCGGTCATGGAAGCTACTGCGATCACATTCAGATGTTTCATGATCGTGATCCACGCTTGGCCTGGTTTGGCGGAACCCATCACGTCGCTTAGCATATCGCTCACATAGGCTCCGTTGATATCGATGCTTTCCGGATCGATAGCGGGGGTATGGTTTTTCCCTTCGATCTGGGCAATGTACTCGCTTAGTTTACTCATTTCTATATCCTTGTTATTTATTAATCTTCGTCATCTTCGGGTTTGTGCCGTTTGAGCACCACACAGTCGTCTATTGAAGCTTTGCCCAAAACAATGTCTTCTGCCAAGGCATAGCAGGTGGGGCTACCACACGCGCTACAATTCAACCCCGGGAGCATGGTGAGGAATTCATTGATTTTCTTCATTTTTTGAATAGCTTTCTTGATATCCTTATCCAATTCCATGATCGGACGCGGAGCCAATGGCGTTACGGAGAATTCCCCTGCAGCATGGAGGCGTTCGAGCTCTTCTACATGGATCTCTTTGGAATCTCCATCCTTGCTCATTTTCTTAATTCTGCTCATTGCTACAAAGGGATTTTCCACATTCAGGCATCCCCCCACGCAACCGTTTGTGCAGCTTCTCAGCACGATGTAGTCGTATTGATCCAGATAATGGTCTTCCACGCGGGAGAGGATGTCCATTACATTCTCGGTACCGTTTACAGATAATGCCCGAATGTCATCGGTATCCACCAATTCTGCCTGCACTCCAGAGAGCGCCCAAGTAAGCCCATGGGGATATGTATCGATATCTTTGGGGTTGTTCTGCACATGTTTGATGATCTCACGTACTTTTCCATAGATCATTCCGGTGGAAAACGCGCCATCCTGAAGATGTTTATATGCGCCTTCGGGTTGATGCACGGCTGTCACATGGGCTACGCATGGTACGATCAGGAAGATCCCGATTTCCTCTTCTTTGAGCTGGTTTTCTTTGGAAATCCGGTCGCGGAGGAAACGGGTAAGAATGCTCATCGGCGCTTCTTGGTGAAACAGATTGGGCAACAGGGATGGGTATTTTACTTGGATCAACCTCACCACTGCCGGGCAGTTACTGCTCAAAATGGGGCGTTTATCACGGTTTTGGCGGATGTATTCGCGGATTACGCTGATCATGAAATCTGTAACCATCGCTTCTTCCGCGACCTCGTCGAAACCGAGTTCCAACACGGCTTGTTTGGCGTTTTCATAACTGATGTCTTCCGAAAACTGTCCGAAGAAGCTGGATGAGATCACCGCCACTTTATATTTGAAATTGTGAATGATATCCAGAGGGTCGCTGGAGGGGATGATAGCATGGAATTCACATACCGTAACACAGTTACCGCAATCCACGCAGCGATTGGGATCGATGGTAGCCTTGCGGTCTCGCACTCTGATGGCTTCGGTGGGGCAGACCCGAACACAAGCGGTACATCCGGTGCAGTTATCTTCCAGAATCTGAATGGCGTGGAAATATTTACTATCTTTTCTGTTCATTTCTCTAACTGAAGAAGATGATGAATTCTACAAGGGTGGAGGAGCCTTTCTCGGATACTATATGCATGGCATCGCTGTTTTTCTTGATGTTCGGCAAACCTAAACCGGCACCAAAACCCAATTCCCGCGCCAATTCGTCCGCAGTGGAAAAGCCGGGTATCATGGCTTGTTCGATATCCGCAATCCCGGGGCCTTCATCTTCAAAGCGGATGTGAATATGGTCGTCGTAAACTGCGCTGTGCATTACTCCACCATGAGAGTGGGCAGCCACGTTGATCTCCGCCTCGTATGATGCCACGGCGATGCGGCGCAGAACTTCGGAATCTACTCCCAAGCGTTTCAGGAGATTTTTGACTTCGGAAGAGCCTTTGCCCGCTGTATTAAAATCCTTTTCCGGTACGGTGAACATCATGTCCACTTCAGAATCTCCGTTATCTGCCAGATATTCCTGTACGCGATTTTCAAAGCCTTCGGCTATATACCAATATTCAGCCATAATCTTAGATCATATCTTGCAACTGCGCAGACCCGCGTTGAAGAGGATTCCGCTGCAGCGATAAAGGGTGAATTTGGTGGTGATGATCGGCAAGCCACGTTCGGCAGCCATCTCTATGACATCTTGTAAAGGCCGTTTACCTCTTACAAATACGATCCCGGTGAGATCAATCATGTCGCTGAGACGGATAACCTGGTTGTTGGTAAGCCCTGTAAGAAGAAGGGTGGGCTCTTTGGTGCACATTAGAATATCTGAGATCATATCCGACGCGAAGGCGCAGGGCACTTCTCTATCCAGATCTGCTTCGGGGAAAAGAACTTCGCCTTCCAGCAAAGCTACTAATTCTCTTAGAGTCATTCAGTTCTCACCTTGTGATTATTACTGAAATGCACACTCAGGGAATTGCAGATATCAGTCAAGTGAAAAGTGATTTACTAGATCTAGTCTGGATGGCTTGGGAACCCGTAGGGCGCACGTGGGATATCCGGCAATCCCTCGGGGAGACCCCAAACTGCTCAGATATTTTTTTATACTGAAGAAAGATTATTTGTCTATAGGCGGGATGCTCATTACAAAAGGTTATATCTCAGCGGGAAACACCACCGTCAACATCATTTTCTGGTTTGTAATTGCTTTCACAGCGTGGGGGATGTCTGCTGGCATTAGAATCGATTCACCTTTTTTTAGGGTGTGGATTTTACCGTCGATCGTGATTTCCGCTTCGCCATCCAGAATAGTGATCAAGGCATCCCCGGTGGATTCGTGGGTGCTGATTTCTTCTCCCTGCCAAAAAGCGAACAGGGTAAGGCTTACCGCTTTATTTTGCGCAAGAGTTCTGCTAACGATTTGCCCTTCACTATAGTTTACCTGATCTTCCAAAACCAAAGCTTTTTCCGCTGTGATATTCTTTATATAGTTCATTGTATCTCCTCTCGTTGTCTGTTTATAGGTTTATGGAAAATATAAGTCAGTTTTGAGATATCGCACCACTAGATTCCAATTGAATGCTCTGCGATAGAGAAAAAACCAATTCGTTGCCTTGTTACTTTTATACAAGAGCCTTTTGCTGGCATAGAATCCCATATCCCCAAATCAAAATGGAACTATTCATCAAACCGCATAATACTCAAGCCCATTTATCGCGCCTGTCGCGAAGTCGCTTTCATGCAGTTCCCACTGCATCAAGGTAGCTTGGCGACTGCTTCAGTGAATGGGTGAGTATGGGCGGATTTCGGATCGTCTCTTGTATCCGGTGCTGTGGAAAGCGCACACTTTTCATATCTATATAGGGCAAACTGTTTGGGTGGCATCTTGCCAAGTTGACAAGAAAAAATTCAAGACGATCTGTCCATTCTATAAAGCATCGGAAGTGTAGCCTATGTGCTTCCAAGGTGAGCCTTGATCCGCATCCGGAAATATAGTATGATGGATGCCGACAATTTTGGATGGGTAAGGCAGAAACACATTTACTAGTGCAGAAAAGGCTTGACAGGATTGTCCTTGCCCCATTTAATAGAACAAAGAACTATTCTTAGGATTATTATGCTTCACTACGACGAAATATTATCTCTCTTGAAGCAGGAAGTAGTTCCTGCACTTGGCTGTACGGAGCCTGCGGCAGTGGCTTTGACAGCCTCGTACGCGGCTAGCGTATTTCCTTCTGAAATCGAAAACATCACCTTGAAACTCAGCCCCTCAATTTTAAAAAACGGGATGGGAGTAGGCATACCCAATACAGGGCTTATCGGGTTGGAGATAGCCGCAGCGCTTGGTTTGGTGATAGCCCAGCCGGAGCGAGAGTTACAAGTATTGGCGGATCTTACTCCGGAACAATTGGAGCGCGGCAAAGCACTTGCGAAAACCATCCATTTGGAGCTATATCCCAGCGAAGACAAAGTGTATATAGAGATCATCTTAAGTAACAAAAGTGACAGATGCAGAGCGATAATCCGTTGGCGACATACTTGGTTACACAAGCTAGAATTGAATGGCAAGGTACTCAAGTATCAGGATATGGGTGCGGAAAGCAACACTCGCCTGATCAGTGCAGAGAAATTTAAACTGCAGGACTATTGGGATTTTTGCATGAACATCCCGTACGAAACTCTGTTGCAGCTGGATCTGGGAGAGAAGATCAACCGCAGGATAGCGGAGTATGGTTTGAGCGAGAATTTGGGGATGTCTGTGGGTAAAATGATCTTGGGGCAGATCGAAGAAGGTCTCTTGGGAGATGATATTCATCATTTTGCGATGGCTTTGACTGCAGCCGCTACTGATGCCAGGATGAGCGGATGCAGTTTACCGGTAATCTCCAATACTGGAAGCGGAAATCAAGGATTATCGATCACTCTGCCGATCATCGCAGCTGCCGAAAAACTGAAAAGAAGCCACGAAACCCTTGTCCGCGCGCTGACCTTGGGGCATTTGGTAAGCGTTCATATGAAGTATAAGGTGGGCTTATTATCGTGTCTTTGCGGATGCCTGTCTGCAGCCTCTGGCGCTGCCTGTGGCATTGTATTGCTTCTGGGGGGAGACTATCGGAAAGTGGAGTATGCCATCAAGAATATGGTTGGGAATACCGCGGGGATGGTTTGTGACGGTGCCAAAGAGGGTTGCTCTCTGAAGGTTGCAACAAATACTTCCGCCGCAGTGCAAGCCGCGTTACTGGCTCATATGGGCAAGTGCATATCTTCCAACGATGGAATTATCACAGACAATATCGACGAGACAATCGAGAATCTTGCCGAATTTGTAAACTCCGGTATGCAGAATGCGGATTCCACAATATTGAACATCATGATAAATAAAAAGATAAATAGAGAGGCAACTAATGGCTGAAAACCATTTTGAAGCAAGACTGGATAACATCTTACCACCGGATCCGGTGTTTGAACCGGGGATCCGACGCGCTCCAGATAGAGGGCTTACCCTGAGCCGACAAGAAATCAAGCTGGCGTTAAAGAACGCTTTACGCTATATTCCGCGAGAACTTCATGAAAAAGTAGCCCCCGAGTTTCTCAGCGAACTCAAGACAATGGGTAGAATCTACGGTTATCGCTGGCGCCCTCAAGGCTCTCTAAAAGGAAAGCCTATCGATGAATATAAAGGAATTACCCAAGCAAAAGCCTTGCAAGTGATGATCGATAACAATCTGGATTTTGATATAGCGCTGTATCCCTATGAATTGGTAACCTACGGCGAGACAGGACAGGTGTGCCAAAACTGGATGCAATATCGCTTGATCATGAAGTATCTGGAACAAATGACTGAAGAACAGACTTTGGTGGTTTCCAGTGGACATCCCCTGGGGCTTTTTCCTTCCCGCCCGGAGGCTCCGCGAGTTATTTCGACCAATGGTTTGGTGATCGGAAAGTGGGACGACCCGGAGAACTTTCGCCGTCTAACAGCTTTAGGAGTGGCAAATTATGGTCAAATGACAGCCGGGGGTTGGATGTATATCGGTCCCCAAGGCATAGTACACGGCACCTATATCACTCTGCTCAATGCGGGGAGGAAGTACTTGGGCATCCCAGTGGATAAGGATCTGGCGGGAGTGCTTTATATCTCTTCCGGATTGGGCGGTATGAGTGGAGCTCAGGCAAAAGCGGTTGAAATTGCCGGTGGTATCGGGATACTGGCAGAAGTGGATTACTCACGCATCCAAACCAGGCACTCTCAGGGTTGGGTGGCTAAAGTGTCCGCGGATCTGGACGAGATCTTCCGTTGGGTGGATGCCGCCAGAGCCAGCAAAGAAGCTCTTTCCATAGCCTACCACGGGAATGTGGTGGATTTATTGGAATATGTGGATAAAAATGATATAAAGGCTGAACTGATCAGCGATCAGACCTCGTGTCATGCCGTGTATGAAGGTGGCTATACTCCCGTTGGATACGATTTTGAGGCAGGCAGAAAGCTTTTGCGAGACAACCCGGAGATGTTTAAGGCAAGCGTGGATAGATCCCTACTTCGCCATTTTCAGGTGTTGAAATCTCTAACCCAGAAGGGGGCAAGGTTCTGGGATTACGGCAATAGCTTCATGGCAAGCGTCTATGATGCTGGAGCTCATGAGATTGCCAAAAACCCGGAAACTACAAACGATGGATTCATTTGGCCTTCTTATGTGGAAGATATCATGGGACCGATGTGCTTTGATTTTGGGTACGGACCATTCCGTTGGGTGTGTCTATCACGGCGGGACGAAGATCTTCGCGCTACAGATCGTGCCGCTTGCGCGTTGATAGACCCCAAACGGAACTCCATGGATAGGGATAATCACCATTGGATAAGTACGGCGGAGCAAAACGCATTGGTGGTAGGCACAAAGGCTCGCATTCTCTATGCCGATGAGGAAGGCAGGGTGAAAATCGCGCTGAAATTCAACGAAATGGTACGTAATGGCGAGATCGGCCCGGTGATGTTGGGTAGGGATCATCATGATGTATCTGGGACAGATTCCCCCTTCCGCGAGACCGCTAATATCTACGATGGATCGAATCTGATGGCAGATATGGCTACGCAGTGTTTCGCTGGAAATATCGCACGGGGAATGACCCTGGTGGTGCTTTCTAATGGCGGTGGAGTGGGTATCGGCCGCAGCGTAAATGGTGGCAATGGAATCGTGTTGGACGGCAGCTTCAGAATGGATGAAGTGGTAAGAAAAGCTCTTTCTTGGGACGTCATGGGTGGAGTAGCACGCAGATCTTGGGCAAGAAACGGCGGCGCGATTGAGACAGTAAAAAAATGGAATCAAGCGCATGCTAGCCAAGGAGCTATCACGGTTCCGGAGGATTGTGACGAAGAATATCTGGAAAGCCTGCTGTAGCAGGGAAGGATTCAACCATGATAAGCCAGTTTGTGAAAGCGATGAAAGCGGAAGGGTTGTCCGAGATGTTGATCCGGACTTTCTGCCACTACTACGAGGCGTTGGCAGCAGGAGCGATGGGTCAGATCGGCGAAGATGAGATCACTCCGCCTGACGAAGACTCTGTGGTACGCTATGATGATATTAGGGGGGAAGCTCCTGCAAACTTGCTAAAAAACATCGCGGTGATCAAGCTGAATGGCGGTCTGGGCACAAGTATGGGGCTCTCTAGGGCAAAATCCCTCTTACCGGTAAAGGGTAACATGAATTTCTTGGATATTATCACGCGCCACATTCTGGCGTTGCGCTCTGGTAGCGGCTACGATATCCAACTAATGTTCATGAATAGCTTTGCCACCCAAGCGGACACAATGGCGTATTTAAACAAATATCCGGATTTGATGAAGCAGAAACTACCGGTCTCATTTGTCCAAAACAAGTTTCCGCGCATCCGCCAAGAAGACCTTAAGCCTTTTGATAGCAGTGATAAAGACAAACGTTGGAACCCGCCGGGACATGGAGACCTCTATACTGCAATCTCCGCAGGAGGTATCCTGGAAAAACTGATTGCCGAAGGCTACCGCTATGCTTTTGTTTCCAATGCGGATAACCTGGGAGCGGCTGTGGATCCGGCAATTGCATCTTACATGGAAAAACATGATGTGCCCTTTTTGATGGAAGTGTGCGAACGAACGGAGATGGATAAGAAAGGCGGACATCTGGCACAGGATAAAAGTGGGCAATTGCTGTTAAGAGAGATCGCCCAATGCCCAAGCCAAGATATTGATAAATTTCAGGATATCGGCAGATATAAGTATTTCAACACCAATAATCTCTGGATTGATCTCAAAGCGCTGGACTGGCATCTGATTACAAATGAAGGTCTGATGCTTCTGCCTTTGATCGTGAATCCCAAAGAAGTGGACGGAGTAAAGGTGTTCCAACTGGAGACTGCAATGGGTGCAGCGATAAGTAGCTTCAAAGGGGCGCGGGCACTGGTGGTATCCCGGGAACGCTTCGCTCCCGTGAAGAAGACTAATGATTTGCTGGCAATATGGAGCGACCTTTATGAACTGAACGAGCAGTATCAGATTCAGCTAAAGAGAGGCATCCCAAAAATTCCATACATAGAACTGGACCAAGCATATTACGGTGATATCGAAAAGATGCACAAGCGGTTCCAGGAAGTTCCTTCACTGGTAGGTTGTAAAGAGCTGATAATCGAGGGTGACGTAAGTTTTGGCGCGGATGTGATCTGCGATGGCAGAGTTCACCTAAAAGCAAAGAATCCGGTGAAGATCATCAACTGCCTGATCACTGGGGAAATGCATTATGAATAAGGGAGATAGATTTGGTATCCAAAGCAACTAAAGTTCGCCTGGGAGTTTTTTTAGCGGTAGGCAGTTTGTTGATCTTGGTCTTTGCCGCCGCGGTAGCGGGCAATCGTCTTACACAGAAATGGGACACTTACTATATTGTGTTTGATGATTACCCCGTAAGCGGATTGCAGGTGGGTGGAACGGTAAACTATCAGGGGATCAAGGTAGGCAGGGTGGAAGATATCAAGATAGATCCCCAAGACGTGCTCAAGGTAAAGGTAACGATCAATATCGAGCCCGGTACACCCATAAAAGACAACACGGAAGCTGTGTTAAGCTTGGTTGGTATTACTGGTTTGAAAGCTGTGGAGATCAGGGGTGGAACAAACGAAGCAAAAAATCTGAAACCCGGAAGCTATATCAAGCCAGGCTCTACCATGATCGACGATATCAGCCAAAGAGCCGTCTCTATCGCGGAAAAAATCGATCTGATCGCTGCCAATATCAACGACATCACCAATCAGCAGAACCGCGAGAACATCGCAAAAATCCTAAGTGAAACTGGGATGATCCTTGCTGATACCAGAGGCAATCTAGCGGGGACCTTGGATGCCATCAGTCGGATTGCTAACAATACTGCCGATCTCACCGAAGGTTTGAACCGTAACATCGATATGATCTCTCAAAATCTGGCAGGTAACATCGACGAGATTTCTCAAACTACGTCAGAATCCATGGAAAGTATAGTCGAGACACTCAACGATGAGCTTGTCCTGATTACCCGGAACTTGAATCAAAATATCAGTGAGATATCAGAGCAAGGCGAGTACCTTCTGCAAGATACCCGGTTCCATCTGAACAACATCGGAACCAATACCAATACTCTGGTTTTGGAAAGCACCCAGCAGATAGTAAGCGTAAGCAGCAACATCAACCGTTCTTTGGAAACCATCAACCGCTTACTTTCTTCCGAGGAGTTTACCTCCATCGTGGCAAACATCGATAAACTATCTGCCCAACTAGCTGATTCAGATGTACAAGGCATGGTGGCAAACCTGGGTACTACCATCCAAAGAACCGGTGTGTTGATTAATACTCTTAACCGCACGGTTGCGCGATCCCAAGATGATCTTTTGGAGACTTTGGAAAACCTGCGGGATGCTACAGAAAACTTGAACGACTTTTCGCGCCAGATATCGGATAACCCCGCTATCCTGTTGCGAGGTAACTGATATGGGAGACAAGAGAATCATGAAACGTTTTGGGATATTCATATTTTTAGCTCTGACGATCCTGCTAGGCGGCTGTTTAGGTAAAGTGGACAGAGTGGTTACAAACTATTATGTTTTGGATTATCAAACCAGCACAGAAATACCGGAGCTGAGGTTGAACGTGTCTTCCGGCAAAACTCTTGAGGTATTGAATAGCAGAGTAAACCGCACCTACAACCGCAATCAGATAGTAGTAAAAGAGAATTTCTACAGAGTGCGTTTCTTGAGCAACGATCTTTGGGCAAACCGACTTTCGGACGCGATTCCCAATATCATCTCCCAAAGGCTGCGGGCTTATAATATCTTTTCAAACGTGAGCCGCGATACCGGAGAGATGGATCCCAACTACTATCTGGAAACTAATATCCTCAACATCGAGAAGATAGAAGGTAAAGATCCCCGTGCTTTCCTTAAAATGGAATTCACCTTGCGGGACAGTACTTCCGAAAACATCATCTTCACGCATCGTAACGAACGGTATCACAGCCTCACGGATGACTCCATAGTGTATCTGGTTCAAGTGTTTAACAACATGATCATGGAAGAAACCAATACCTTCGCCGCAATGTGCATCATGCATTTTGCGGGAAGACCGATCCGCAGCTCCCGCGCAGATTATATGGATCAACTTTCTGCACCGGAAAACTATTATTTTCAGCAATTGGAAGATCAGAGCGAACACTTGGTATATGGTGAACTGTTTCTTAGCACCAAAGCCCAGATGACCAATGACCTCCCGTTTAGGATCGAAGGACTCGACGATCTAAACACCAAGATATCCGAGCATGTGGGTTACTTTAACAATCCGCTACCTCTGATCCCGGGGCGATATCGGATAATCACCGGGTACAACGAGGATATCCCGATGACCATCATGGTGCACCCCCGCCAGCGAACTGTGGTGGAACGCAATTGGTGTGAATTGCGGGTACGCATTCTGGATCAATCCCAAAACAAAGTGCGCCAAATCTACGATATCTGGCAGCAGAATGTGGACGACTATGGCTATCGTAAAGTGGGAACAGGCTTCAGCCTGAGTGAAGATCAGCACGGCATCGATGAAGACCTGTGGATACTTCCCGCAGGAAACTACATGATAACTCTGGGAAGCTACTCATGGAGCGATCTGAAAGATTTTGCCACAGTGTACCTAAATAAAGGGGATAGCCATGTGCTGACCGTGGTAGTGGATCAAAGTAGCACTACCGGAAACATCATGGTGGGTGCGGGTGTACTTGCCGATGACCTTGGTGTGGGAGCGGTGAAGTTTCACAAGGGAATCATCCATGCCAATGTGAATCTTACAGCCGATAACGCCCTTGATGAACACGATCCCTCTTACATGTTGAGTCTGTTCGGCACTTTCGATAACACTATAGATCACGATTTTCGCCCATTTCACTTTAATATGCGTAGCATCTACGATATCGGCGGCAATTTCTCCAAAGATGTGGATTTCAGGATCAATCCGGATAGCTATTCGCTAAAAAATGTGTTTCTGACGTATCCTTGGAACAAACAGAAGAAGCTACTGAATAACTTTGCTTTCTATATACGGGGAGATCTGGATACGCATCTTTTTGATGAATACAACCAGTTTTCGGATAACAAGAACTACATCCTAGAAGATTCGGAGGGGCGGGAGATTCGTAGAGCGATGGATCAAAAAGAGATCCGCTCCAAAGTAGCTCTGTTCCCGCTTAAAATGAAAGAAGGGGGAGGGATAAACTATCGGATAAACTTCAGTCCCAAGAGTTCTCTCAGCCTTAGGGGTGGCTACGGTTGGCAACAGGATATCAACAATCGTTCATTCGCGTTGGATAGATCTATAGTAGATAGCGGCGTAAACTACGATATCTACAGAGAGATTCCGGATCGCTATAGCCGCGGTATCGAAACTACCGCGATCTTCTCCCTTGTGAATTTTCTCTCGTTCTTTTCGTTAAACTCTAGCTTTGATGCTTTGTTCCCGATCGAAGATAGCGGAGTGATGCCTCGTATCCAAAATGAAAACCAGGTGAATCTTCGCTTGTATCGCAACATCTCGCTGGAGTTCAAATTGAGATTGGAGTACGACGAGAGCGTGAAACCATGGTGGGTATATGACTTCAAATCCTATCTGCGGATGAGCTTGTTCTACTGATGTCGATCAGCATAAACAACAATGTCCTGACTCTGGAGGGGGAATTCACCAAAGAAAGCGTCCCTGCCCTGGAAGCAGAGCTGAGCAAGCTGAATAAATCGGCAAGTACAGCAGGGATAAGCATGATAGATCTGGGAGGGATCCATCGGATAGACAGTGCGGGAGTATCTTTTTTGGATGGCATTCACCAACGCTTGGGGGAGAAAGCCGGGATATTGCTCTTCAAGGGAGCCAGAGCCGATGTGCAAGCGGTGATCGATACCTTCAGCACGATCAATCTGCCCGTGATAGAAGCCCAGAGAGAAATGGGCTTCTTTGAGAAGCTGGGCGACGATACCATCAAAGCCTATCAAGCAATAGTGGAAGGGCTAACCCTTGCTTCGGAGATTATGTACTATAGTGCGGTGGGAATATTATCCCGCAAGGGCCAGCGCAAAGGATCCACCATCCAGCAAGCTGCATTATTGGGCTCTCAGGCTTTACCCATCGTAGCGCTACTATCCTTCATCATTGGCTTCATTCTATCTTTACAATCCGGAGTTCAGCTAAAGAATTTTGGTGCTGGAGTTTTTTTGGCAGATCTTCTAGCTATCACCATGGTTCGCGAGATGGGACCCCTGATCACGTCGATCATCGTGGCTGGCCGCAGCGGTAGCGCGATCGCTTCTGAGATAGCTACCATGCAGGTTACCGAAGAACTTGATGCTTTACGCATGATGGCTCTTCATCCCATTCGATTCGTGGTGGTACCCAAGTTTCATGCGATCACTTTCGTAATGCCGCTTCTGGTGATGTTCAGCATTTTGGTGGCGGAACTGGGAGGTGCAATGATCGCGGTTTTGATGTTGGATACTTCGGTGGAGACATTTGTGAGCCGCTCAATAGAGATTCTCAGCCTCAAGGATATCATTATCAGCTTTGGTAAAAGTATATGGTTCGCTTGGGTGATAGTAGTGATCGGCTCTTACTATGGCTTTCAAGTGAAAGGCGGAGCCGAGGGTGTGGGAAAAGCAACTACAGCCGCAGTGGTGAGCTCTATCTTTGCAGTAATTTTATTTGATGCCGTGTTCAGTTTGCTTTACTTATGACTAGTTCACTTGTAACAAAAACTCCGGTGATTGAGATCAAGGATCTCCAAGCAAAGTATGGTAATCTTACGATTCTGGATGGGATCAGTGTCGATATCCATCCGGGTGAGATAACCGTGATCCTGGGCGGAAGTGGATGTGGCAAGACCACTCTGCTGAAGAACATGTTACGTCTTTATGAACCAACCGCCGGAAGTGTGAAGTTTTGGGGTGAAGAGACTCTTGGGATGAGCGAAAATGAATTTTATGAAGTTCTCAAAAAGACAGGGATGCTGTTTCAGAATGGTGCACTTCTAAACTCTATTTCTGTGTATGAAAATATATCCATCCCTCTGGAGATGCACACGTCTCTTTCTCAGGATGTAATAGACCGGATTATTCGAGTCAAGCTGAACTTGGTGGGATTGGGCAATGCGATCTATAAACTTCCCAGTGAGTTATCCGGAGGAATGAAGAAGAGAGCGTCTTTGGCAAGAGCCTTGGCTTTGGACCCCGAAATTCTCTTTTGCGATGAACCCTCTGCCGGGCTGGATCCGGTGACCTCGGAAGCGTTGGATAACCTGATATTGAACTTAAAGCATCAGCTGAAGATGACGATCGTGATAGTTACCCACGAATTGGCTTCGATACATCGAATAGCGGATAAGATTATCTTTTTGGACGGGGGGAAGATGTTGTTCAATGGAACCTTGGACGAAGCACGTGGAGCACGCATTCCGCAGATCGATCACTTCTTTGAGGTAGGAAAGTTTTGAGCCTCAAGATCATAGTTGCGATGGCGCGCAACCGAGTAATCGGAAATGATAACCAAATGCCTTGGCATCTTCCAGAAGACTTGGCGTATTTTAAGCGGCTTACTTGGGGAAATGTGGTCATTATGGGCAGAAAGACCTTTACTTCAATTGGCAAGGCATTGCCAGGTAGAACGAACGTTGTGCTTACCCGTGATCCCGGTTTCCAACCGGAAAATGTGGAAGCGTATTCCAGCTTGGAAGAAGCAGTGCAACGATATCCCGATGCTTTCGTTATTGGTGGTGCGTCCGTGTTTGAACAAGCATTACCAAACGTGGACACTATGTATATTACCAGAATCGATGCTGAAATAGCGGGGGATACCGTGTTTCCAGATTTTAATCCCCAAAACTGGGATATCTCTATTGTGGACAAGTTATTAAGTATTAGCGGACATGAACTTAGCTTTTGCCGCTACACACGTAAACCTATCAAACAGAACCTATAAAGAGGCGGCTATGGAACTCGAAGCAAAAGTATTGATTGTGGATGATGACGATCTGGTGATCAGCATTATCAAAAACATTCTGAAACGGGATAATTATATCTCGGACTATTGTCACAGTGGGGAAGAAGCACTCAAGATGGTTCAGGAAAACTCCTATGAACTGGTTCTGCTTGATGTGAATATGGGTAGCGGCCTCGATGGCTACGACACCTGCAAACTGATGCACAAAACCCAGCCGGATCTTCCTGTGATATTAGTAACTGCCAGTCAGGATGATGAATCTGTGAATCAGGGCTTTGAAGCCGGTTCTGCGGATTACATCAAGAAGCCCGTTTCCCGCTTGGAACTATTGGCACGAGTTAATAATACCATCACGTTAAAACGTGCTGAACGCAGAAATCTGCAACTGATCGATGCACTGCGTAAAGACCTCAACACTGCCGCCAACATCCAGCAAGCCATGCTTCCCAAATGGGTGTATCTGGATCGCGAGATCCTGTTTTCTTCCTACTACGAACCTTGCGAGGCAGTGGGAGGGGATTTGTTTGACCGCATCAAGTTATCGGATTCGAAGTATGTAGTGTATATTGGAGATGTCTCCGGTCATGGAGTGCAGGCAGCGTTGCTGATGAGTGCGATAAAATCCACCATCATGCTGATGATAGAGGCGTATCAGGACACAAAATCCATGGCGGAGCTCTTTACTAAGCTGAATGAAAGTTTGTACAACAACCTCTTTGTGCATAACAACTACCTAACGTTATTGATGGGGGTTGTGGATATCGAGGAGCAGGAGATCCGCTTTTTGAACGCCGGGCATCCACCGTTGATCAAGATCGATTCCCTTACCGGTAATGTGCAGGTGTTGGACCAAAAAGGCTCTTTACCTTTGGGATGGATGCCCAACACGATGTATCGTGAAGATGATGTTGAGCGGCTCCCGCTTTGTAAAACGGATATCTTTCTGGTCTTCACGGACGGAATATATGAATGCACAAACACAAACAACCTGCAGTTTGGTATAGAAGGAATCAAGGAACTACTATCCAGAATATCAGACCGGGATACTTGCATCACAATTCCGTTCAAGATTATCGATTATCTTAGTAAAAACCAGTTTGAAACCTCGCTGGACGATTTCACATTGTTCAGTTTCCAAGCTCTGCAAGCCGGTGGTGAGATCATCATGCCGGAAGGGATCACCAGGCATCACCATTTCGTACTCCGTTCCGCTCTAAAGGAAGTAGGCAAGACAGCGCAGGATTGCGAACGCCTGGTATTGGAATGGACCAAAGACGCTCATCTGGCTGCAAAAGTGGAATTGATTGTGGACGAGTTTCTGAACAACATTATTACTTATGGTTATAACTACCAAGAAGATGCCGAGATCGTTCTGGAATTCAGGGTGAAGCCTGATTTACTTTCGATTCGCTTTTGGGATAAGGGCATCGAATGGGTACCAGAGAACCTGAGCTACAGTATAGAGGAACCCTACGATTTTGAGTTGGACGGGATGGATTCCAGCGGTAGAGGGGTAAAGATCATCATGTCTATGAGCAACCGTTTCGAGCGGGTACGTTTTGGGCATTTGAACGAAACCAAAGTGGAGATAGACCTATGATCAGCATCATCATGCGTTCCAAAGATGAGATGCCCTGGATCCGGCAAACTCTGGATGCGCTAAAGAATCAAAGCCGGCAGGATTTTGAACTGATCTGTGTGGATTCCGGATCCACGGACGGAAGTTGGGAGCTATTACTGCAATCTGAGGCTACGAAGGTGTATCAGATTCCGGCAAAAAGCTATGTACCTGGCAAAGTTCTGAACGAAGCCATCACCTTTGCCAAAGGCGAGATCATCGTGTTTAATAATGCGGATGCCATCCCTCAAAATGAGGATTGGTTGCAGAATCTTGTGGCACCCTTGGAGCAAGATCCGGAGATTGTAGCCACTTTTGCAAACCAAGTAGCGCGTCAGGATGCGATCCCGATCGTAAAGAAAGACTATCAACGAGCTTTTGGCGATGGCAAGATTTCCGCCAGATGGAGGCACTTCTTCTC
The DNA here is from genome assembly GCA_018433885.1 of Candidatus Cloacimonadota bacterium. Lineage (GTDB taxonomy): Bacteria > Cloacimonadota > Cloacimonadia > Cloacimonadales > Cloacimonadaceae > UBA5456. The sequence continues at coordinate 28,185 of JAHDQK010000006.1, read as the reverse complement.
TTTGGCTAGTTCCGCCGTGCGGGCGGACATCATCCGTCAATATCCCTTCGACGAAAAACTACAGTATTCTGAGGATATCGATTGGTCCTGGCGCATCAAAAAAATGGGATACCGGGTGCAATACATTCCTGAAGCCATAGTAGAACACTCTCACAACTACAATCTGCGCCAAATCGCCAAACGCTATAAAGGTGAAGGTACTGCCGAAGCGAAGATCTACCGGGAAATCTACGATGAAAACTCCGATGATCTTTCCTTCTTCAAAGCCGTCTTTATTTCTGCGGTAGCAGAGTTTTGCCGGGATTTGATCTATCTGGTGAAGACAAAGAGACTGGATTGGATTCCCCAAGCCAAGATCTATCGCTTTGCACAACGTTATTTTACTTGGTTGGGTAGAACCCGCGCTTATTATGCCATGTCAAATCCCGTACGCAAGATCCTCGTAAGTTGCGTTGCTTATGACGGCGGAAAATCCGGGATTTCGGATTACATTGTGTCGGTAGTAAGAGAGTTTATCAAAGAACACGAGGTGCATCTGCTGATTCATCCTGAGGATAGGGAGATTTTTCCCATCCAAAGCCCACGCTTACACTTCATCGAGATCCCGCAAGTACTTGCCAAACCGCTGTTATCGATGGCTTGGCACCTGTATGTGCTTCCGTTCTGGCACTCCCTGAAGCGTTACGATCTCATCTTTCTGCCTGCTGCGAACCGGCGCTTGTTCTGTAAGTACAACGACCGCACCATACTTACCTTTCATGATCTCTCCCAGTTTCATATTCCGGGTAAGTACAATTTTCTAAGGATGTTCTACATCAAGCACATTGTGCCCCATTACCTACATAAGGCCCCCATCATCTATGCCATCAGTGAAAGCACCAAATACGATCTACGCCGCTATTTCGGCATACCCGGAAACCGGATCCATGTGAACTACAATGGTTACGACCCCCATAAACTGGAGAATCCCTCAGACATAGCGGAGCTTGAGACCAAATATGGTTTTAAAGGAAAGTACATCCTGTATATAGCGCGTATCGAGCATCCGGGTAAGAACCATTTGAATCTTTTAAAAGCTTATGAAAAACTCCCCCAATATCTGAAGGACGAATATGCGCTTGTACTGGGAGGTAGCCTGTGGAACGGGGGAGAGCATGTAATGGAATATCACGCGGGGATGAAGGATAAAGCTAGAGTACGCTTCACCGGGTTCGTGAAGGACGCGGATCTTGCTGGGTTGTATAAACACGCCTCCTTGTATGTGTTTCCATCCTTATATGAAGGCTTTGGCATCCCTATGCTGGAAGCTTTTGCCTCTGGAGTGCCGGTAGTATGCTCAAACACGTCTTCTCTGCCTGAGATTGGAAAAAACGCGGTGCTAACCTTCAATCCCAAAAAAGCAAAGGAGATAGCGGCTGCGATGCAAAATGTATTAAGCAACCCTGCGCTGGGGGATGATCTGAGAGCCAAGGGATACAAGCGCTTAGAAGCCTTTAGCTGGGAGCGTCACGCCAAGCGGCTATTGGAAACCCTTCGCTAGCTCTTATTATACCACGCCTGCCCGGATCAGGTCGTGCATATGCAGGATGCCAACCGCGTTGTTTTCCTCATCCGTGACCGGGAGCATTGTGATGGAGTGTTTTTCCATCAGAGCCAGCGCACTAACAGCCAGATCCTGCGGGTTACAGTGTTTCGGGCTGGGAGTCATACATTCTTCCGCTTTCAGCTTTAGCAAATTGTCGCCATTGATCTGAAGCTGCCGCCGGAGGTCGCCGTCAGTTATTATTCCCAGCATTACCCCGTTGAGATTTTCCACGATCGTACATCCGAGTTTCTTGGTAGTCATCTCCAGAATCGCTTCCATCATGCTTGTCCCTGCCGGCGTTCTTGGCATTGCGGCTTCGCTGTGCATCAAATCCGCCACCCTCAACAGCAATTTCTTACCGATTGCCCCTCCTGGATGAAAGCGTGCAAAGTCGTTCAAGGAGAAGTTTTTATCCTTGAGAAGCGCAATCGCCAGAGCATCACCCAAAGCCAGAGCCACGGTGGTGCTGGAAGTAGGAACCATGCCAAGAGGTTCCAAAGATGCATCGATCTTGGTGCAAAGCACAGAGTCCGAGGCTTTTGCCAATTGTGAATCGGGATTTCCAGTGATGCTGATCAGAGGGATCCCGATGAATTTGATAAAGGGGATGATCGCCAGCATTTCCGGGGTATTTCCGCTATTGGATACAGCCAACACAAGATCCTGCCGAGAGAGCATACCCAGATCTCCGTGAATACCTTCCGCGGCATGAAGAAAGATCGAAGTAGTACCAGTACTGGCAAGCGTGGCAGAGATCTTTCTGGCGATGATTCCTGCTTTTCCGATCCCGGTAACCACCACTTTGCCCTTGCAATCCCGCAATAGCCGAAAAGCCAGCTCCACTTCGTCGATAGACAATGCCTCCGCCACAGATGTGATGGCGGAGGCTTCTTTTAGTAATTCTTCTTTTATACTTTGAAATATCTTCATAGTTCGCTATTGATCTTGGTGATGGCGTCTTCAAAACTCATCGAGCCCAGATCTCCTTGGGTATGACGCCGCAAGGTGAGGCTTTCCTCTTCTGCTTCTTTCTTGCCTATGATGCACATATAGGGGATCTTCTTCATCTCAGCATCGCGAATCTTGTAGCCAATCTTTTCGCTACGAGTATCGATTTCGCAGCGTAAGCCGCGGGCAAGCATCTTTTCTTGAAGTGCACGGGCGTAATCCAGTTGAGCGTCCGTGATCGGCATGATCATCATCTGCACCGGAGCCAACCACAGCGGAAGATTTCCGCCATGATATTCCAACAGCGTGGCAAAGAAACGCTCCACAGAGCCCAGCACCGCGCGATGGATCATATATGGCCGATGTGCTTGATTATCCGCACCAATGTATTGCATGTCAAAACGTTCCGGCAGATTGAAATCGAACTGGATCGTAGTACACTGCCATGCGCGACCGATGGCATCCTTGATCTTGATATCGATCTTGGGTCCGTAAAAGGCACCGCCGCCTTCATCCACGCTGAATTCAAGTCCCAGCTTGTTAAGTGATGCCTTCAGACTGTTTGTTGCCATCTCCCAATCCGCGTCCTCACCCACTGCCGCTTCAGGCTTGGTGGAAAGATATATCATGAATTCTTTGAATCCAAAGCTTTTCAGCATATCAAGCGAGAATACAATCAGCTTCTCCACTTCATCGCTTACTTGCTCCGGAGTGCAGATGATATGCGCATCGTCCTGGGTAAATCCCCGCACCCGCATCAAACCGTGCAGAACACCGCTACGCTCATAGCGATACACGGTTCCAAGTTCTGCCAAGCGTATTGGTAACTCCCGATAGCTGTGGTGATTTGCATTGTAGATACTCAAGTGGAAGGGGCAATTCATGGGTTTTATATAGTAATCTTGGCCTTCTACATCCATTTTGGCATACATGTTCTCTTTGTAGAATCCCAGATGTCCACTGGTCTGCCAGAGGTTACTGCGCCCCACATGTGGGGTATAGATCAGCTTGTATCCGTTCCTCAAGTGGGTATCCTTCCAATAGGTTTCGATAAGATGCCGGATCATGGCGCCATTGGGATGCCAAAGAACCAGGCCAGGTCCCACTTCGTCGTTGATCGAGAAGAGATCCAGGTCTTTGCCCAATTTGCGATGATCACGCTTGGCGGCTTCTTCCAGAAACGCCAGATACTCTTTCAGCTCTTTATTGGAAGGGAAGCTGATGCCATAGATGCGTTTGAGCATCTTGTTCTTCTCGTCACCCCGCCAATAGGCACCGGAACTCTTTAGTAGCTTGATGGCTTTGATCTTCCCTGTAGAAGGGATATGTGGTCCACGGCAGAGATCGATGAAATCTCCCTGAGTGTATGTGCTGATCACTTGGTCGTCCGGAATTTCGGAGAGGATCTCGATTTTGTAGCTTTCGTTCATCTTATCGAAGATGCTGATAGCTTCCGCTTTGCTTAGTTCACGGCGGGAATAGGGAAGATCTTGAGCGCTTAGCTCTTTCATCCGTTCTTCGATCTTTGCCAGATCATCTTCTGTGAAGGGCTCATCCCGGTCAAAATCGTAGTAAAAACCCTGTTCGATCGCGGGACCTATGGTCACCTTCACTTCCGGCCAAAGCTGTTTGACAGCCTGCGCCATCAAATGCGCGGTGCTATGCCAATATAGCTCTTGCCCTTGGGGAGTTTTAAAGGTATGGATTACTAGTTCAGAGTCATGATCTATGATTGTGCCGATATCGCACATTTTACCATCTATTTCCGCCGCCAAGGCTGCATCAGCCAAACGGGGAGAGATATCCATCGCCACGTTTAAGGCACTGATAGCTGCAGGATACTCGCGTTTGCTTCCATCCGGAAGACTAATAATTACAGACATAATTTCTCCAGATTTGCATTTATCTTTCCAAACTGACAGGTGCTGGATTCTTGTCAAGCCCGCTGTGGTATCTGCCAAGCGAAAGGCTGTTGGAGATCACCAGCAGGGTAACTCCTACATCCGCAATTATGGCTTCCCATAGCCCGCTAACCCCTGCTACGCCAAGTGACATCACCAAGATCTTTATTCCCAGAGCCAGGATGATGTTTTGCCACACTTTGGAGTTGATCGCTTTCGAGATCCGAAAGGCTTCCACCAATTGCTCCGGTTTATCGTTCAAAAGTACAATATCCGCGCTGTCTATCGATGCTTGAGCTCCAATTGCACCCATGGCAATGCCGATATCTGCCCTCGCCAACACGGGGGCATCGTTCATTCCATCGCCCACATACACTGTCTTTCCGCTATCCCGTTGCATGATGTCTTCCAAGCCATTCAGTTTATCTCCGGGCAATAACTCAGCTACAAAGCCATCCAGCTCCAGTTCGCGGGATACCGCATTAGCTTTGGCGAAGCGATCCCCGGAGAGCATGAACAATCTCTTCACACCGGATTTTCTAAGCTTGCTCAGCGCAGACAACATGTTTGGTTTTATCTCGTCGCTGAAGCTTGCTGCCCCCAAATACAATCCATCCCGGGCGATATGAATCCCGCTATTTTCTCCGATATCACAGAAATCCTGAAATCCTGCTTCCGCAAGATACTTTTGGGAACCGGTCAGATACACCTTGTTGTTGTAGATCATGTGGATTCCTTTGCCGGGTATCTCCGTATAGCTCTCTATCCGATCGTGTTGAATCTCAAAATTCAATGCTTGTTTTACTGCCATGGCAAAGGGATGGCCAGAATTGTATTCCGCTAGCCAAAGTGCTTCCCCGAGTTCACTATCGGAAACCCCTACCACGGGGTGTAAGGCATTGAGAGTAAGGCTCCCTGTGGTAAGAGTACCGGTTTTATCAAACACAATCTGCGTGGATTTTCGCAGACCGTCCAAAAACACACTGCCTTTGAAGATTATCCCCTTACGGGCTGCCATGCCGATGCCGATGTAGTAAGTAAGGGGGATCGAGATCACCAACGCGCAGGGACAGCTTACGATTAGAAATACCAAAGCTCTTTTGAACCATATCTCCGCAGAATAGCCCAAAATTACGGGGAGTAGGAAGACCAGTATCGCCAAAGCCACTACCACTGGTGTGTAGATCCTGGCAAAGCGGGTAATGAAACGTTCTTGGTGAGATTTTCTGGCGGAGGCGTTTTCGATAAGAGAGATGATCTTTGCCACCATGCTCTCGGATTCCGGCTTGCTTACCTCCAGTTCCAGCAAACCGCTTTGGTTCAAGCATCCAGAAAATACATCATCTCCAGTGCTTACTGCCAGTGGGGTGGATTCTCCACTCACGCTGGATGTATCCAAGCTACTCTGTCCTTTGGTGATACGTCCATCCAAGGGAATTCGTTCTCCAGGGTTTACTACCAAAACATCTCCGGGTTTTATCAGATTCAGCCTGGTGTCGATGATTCCGGAATCGGTTTTCACATGGGCAATCTCTGGTTTAAGAGACATTATTCCCATTACTGCGCGTTTGCTTTTATCCACGGCGCGCGCTTCCAGATATTGACCCAGCTCATATAGGGCGATCACGGCAATGGCTTCTGTAAATTCTCCCAGATAAATCGCTCCTAAGCTGGCGATGCTCATCAAAAAGTGCTCTGCCATCAATTGGCGGGAAAACACTTCTTTTACCGCGCTGTGTAACACTCTCCCGCCGATTAGCAGATAGGCAATTATCATTAGCCATGGTTCCCAGGCAGAGGGGAGAGGGAGTATCTGAACCGCAAGCCATAACGCCAAGCCTACGTAGATCACCTTGGAATACACGCTTCTTTTCGGCTCAATAGCATCTTCTGGAGAGAATATCTTCACTCCCGGCTCTATCCTGGTGGCTATCTGATTCAAGCGCTCCAGAGAACCGACACCTTCTTTATGATATTGAATAACTAAGCGTTTGTTGATGAAATCCAAATTAACACTGCTTACTTCTGCGAGGTTTGCTATTTCACCTTCGATCTTGGCGCTGCATCCCGCGCAATCCAGATTCCTGATCCCGTACTCGCGTATCGTCATGATTCCTCCCTCACGTGTTCCAATGCTACATCTACCAGATTTTGGATGTGAGCATCATTCAGTGAGTAATACACTACTGTGCCCTCTTTGCGAAACTTCACCAAGCGGCTTAGCCGGAGTAGCTTCAATTGATGCGACACTGCGGATTGACCCATGTTTGCCAACGCGGCAAGATCTGCCACACACAACTCGGCTTTGGATAAAAAATGTAGTATAGTAAGCCGGGACGGATCTCCAAAGACCTTGAAGAATTCCGCCAGTCGGGTGATCGTCTGCGTATCCGGCAGAGCAGCTTTGATCATATCTACTTCATCTTGTGAGATAAGCTTACACAAGCATTTATCACTCATGGGAGCCTCCTATATGAATATGTGTTCATATATTAATGAGTGCCGCTTTCTGTCAAGATAATTCGTACAACAAAACTCCTGTTACCTATAAAAGTGATCGCTGTATAATGAGTCGATGAAATCTGCATATTCGCTCACCGATTATAAAGAGTCACTGAAAATTGCAAATCGGATTATAAACCCTCACTATAAAGAGTCACCGAAAATTGCAAATCCGCTCACCGAAAATTGCAAATGCCAAAACATATACATATCCAAGAATCCAATTGCTTCCATACGTAATCCGTATTTGTATATTGCATATATCATTACGGGTTTATTCTCTTGATTCTGGAGCTGATAATAGTAACTACCACTTGGACAAAATAGTGTCCAATTTGCAGGTTTTGGTGATCAAAACAGGGAAATTTACTAAAACAATGTCCATTGGTCTTCTGCAAATGCTCTTCGGATATTCTTTTGTCTCTTCGACTTATCTATTTTATCCAAGTGATCGCTATTTGCAATTATCAGTGACTCTTTATAATGGATATGCCAACTTTAGGGCATATTGATGCGTGTTTGTGAAAAAGCGCTTGACGTAGTTCGTACTCAAAAAATGTTTACTTCACCTATCAGACCTCTGAGGGAGGAAATCATGAACGATAGCGTTCCCATAGAACAGACGAATCTGTTCACTCGTAAAGTTTTGCTCTTTTTGCTCAGCCAGAATCTATCCCTATTTGGATCATCTGTGGTGTCTTTTGCCATCATATGGCATATCACGCTGCAGACTTCATCGGGAACCTGGCTGATGCTAGCCACTCTCACGATGCTAGTACCCCAGGTGATAGTATCGCTATGGGGCGGAGTGTGGGCAGACCGTTACAATCGCAAACGCCTGATCATGCTCTCCGATGGCTTCATAGCATTGGCAACCTTGATATTAGCGATCCTCTACTGGGCAGGATTTCGAAATCTGGAATTGCTGCTGCTAGTTTCCTCAGTGCGTTCTCTAGCGGCAGGAGTGCAAGGTCCGGCGGTGAATGCTATTTATCCCCAATTAGTCTCATCTGATGGGCTTACCAGAGTACAGGGCGTAAATCAGACCTTGGGCTCGATTTTGGCTTTGATATCTCCGGCTGTGGGAGGTATTGTACTGGGTTCATTTGATATTGCCTGGGCATTTATGATTGATGTGGTTACTGCTGCTCTGGCCATACTCGTTATCAGTTTCATCAAAGTGGAGCGGGTGCCCCGTACCGAGGAAATCACATCCGTGTTTCGCGAGTTTCGCCTTGGATTTGATTACACATTTAGCAAGCCAATCCTCAAGGGAATCTTTATCTGCTATGCGTTTTCATTCTTTTTGTTTACTCCTGCCGCCGTGTTGACTCCGCTAATGGTCGATCGAAGTTTCGCAGGGGGCGTTTGGGGGCTCACTGCCAATGAGTTGTTATGGACTTTTGGCTCGTTACTCGGCGGAATCTTCGTGTCCGTAAAGGGAGAATTCAAGGATAAGATCAGAACCATAGCCCTCTGCGTCTTTGCCTTCGGAGTCACTTTTGGCCTGTTGGGTCTGGCTGGGAATATAATCATATATCTGGCAATCATGGGTATTGCCGGCATCTTCATGCCCATCATCATCACAGCGGAAACGGTTTTGATTCAGGAAGTTGTAGAACCCGCGATGATGGGAAGAGTGTTTTCTATGATCCAGATCATCTCAGCCAGTGCCATGCCCATAGGGATAATATTCTTTGGTCCTTTGGCAGATGTTGTTTCGGTGGAATTGATACTTATCGTCAGCGGCGGCCTATTGGCTCTGGTCGGCATCATCTTCTGGTTGTGGACGAAACGGCTAAGAGGGTTGACTGCGGAGGTGGAGGAAAACATCCCTCCATTGAAGGCTATTTGACCATTTACCATGGCGCTATACATATAGATACGAAAGGTCAAATGAAATCCACCTCAATAAACGAGATAAAGGAGATAGAAATGGACTACCGGATTGATAATGCCGTAATGGCTGATGCAGAAAAGATCGCCGTAGTAAACTTGCAGAGCTGGCGTGAAACCTACCCTGGCATCATGCCCGATAGCATCCTGGACAATTTGAAACTTGAATCATTTGTTACCCACTGGGAAAAAGTGATAAGCGCTGAAGGCTGTCTCCTGGTAGTAAGGATGGGTGACCAGCTTATCGGATTTGCCGCCGGTGGCAAGAATCACCCCAGTGAAGGGTGTGAAACCAATGCTGCGAATGCCTGTGAATGTGAATTGGGTGCAATGTATCTCCTGGCAGATTACCATGGGAAAGGTATCGGCAAAGCGCTGTTTAAAGCCTTCTCCGCAGAAATGCGAGCCTCGGGATACCGCAGTATGGTAGTTTGGGTAGCCAGCGAGAATCCATCCTGTGATTTCTACCGAAACATGGGTGGAAAAGAGATTGATGCCAAAGTGACCATAGTATGCGGAATCTGCATCCCGGTGAAAGCATACTGCTATGAACTGATTTGAGCGGCATCATAGCCCCTAAAGGCAAGTGTAACGTTTTGATCTGCTTGCTGATAACTCTTTGTAATCCAGAAAAGTGGTTGACAGATGCCGGTGCCGGGAGTATGCGGGCATAAATATACAGAAGAGGAAGCTAACACATTATGATTCAAGCTTTAGAGTTATCAAGCTATCTAAGACTCGACAGAGTATTGGATTTGGTTCCCTGCACCAAGCAAGAACTGCTGGAACTCATGCTCACGATGCTTCTGCAAGATCCCGCCATCAAGGATCCTGTCGCAGTGCGGAAAGCTGTCCTGGAACGCGAAAACAAAGCCAATACCGCCATTGGACACTCGATAGCCATTCCCCATGGACGCTGCTCTGGAGTCGATGATTTCGTGGTGGCCTTCGCCAGAATCAAGGATGGCATGGATTATGGTAGCGACGATAAGGAAAAGGTGAAAATCGTCTTTATGATCGTGGCGTCGGACACCCAGGATAAAGAATATATCCGGCTGCTCTCCCGCTTGATGTTGCGCCTCAGAAATCCTGATTTTATCGAAGAGCTGATACAGGCCGCAGATTCAACGGCTATGTACAATCTCCTGAAAGTAACACGTTGATCAGCAGCAGTTTTGAATAGCACACATATCCTTTCGTTCTTTGGCGTTGCCATGCTCTTTTCCATCCTAACCGGGAGAGGAGCTTCTTACATCAAGGTTCCCATCATCATCGGTTACATAATCACTGGAGCTTTGTTTGGACCTTCTATCCTGCACTATGTAGATAGTATTGAGCTGGCTCAGCTTGGCTTTATAAACGTCCTTACCCTAGCCCTAATCGGCTTCAACATCGGCAGTGAGTTACGCTTTCGCGATTTGCGCAAGATGGGGCGCAAGATAGTGATCATCGTGATCATGGAAGCCGGAATTGCGTTTTTGGTGACGGGTGTGGCCACTGCCATCGTGTTAAAAAGCATCCCCATGGGAATCATCTATGGCGCTCTGGCATGTGCTACAGCTCCGGCCGGAACAGTGGATGTGATCAGACAATACCAGGCAAAGGGAGAGCTTACTTCCACGCTATTTGCCGTGATGGGTCTGGATGATATCTTTGCCTTGATCTTGTATTCCCTGGCTGTGCCATTGGCGGGTATCATGCTGGGATCGCAGAACATCAGCGTGGAAGCGGCGATTCTGCATTCATTGTGGGATATCACGCTGGAATTAGTCCTTGGAGCTTCCTTTGGTTATCTCTTGGTACGGATAGGCAGATATCTGCACGATCAATCCCTCTTTCTGATTTACTCCCTGGGTAGCCTGTTTCTAATGTGTTCCCTGGCTGAGCTGTTTGCCATTTCCCCCATCCTGCTCTGTATGAGTGCGGCTATAGTGATGACCAATACCAACGGCATTATTACCAGAAAGTTCACAAACGCACTCACTCAGTGGTCACCACCGGTGTATCTGCTTTTCTTTGTCATGATCGGCACAAAGCTGGATTTTAGCATGATCAGGAGTTATGCCTGGCTGATCATAGTCTATATCGCCTTCCGAACTCTGGGGAAATACTACGGGGCACTGTGGGGTGGGAAGCTGGCCAAAGCCTCGGAAAAAGTAACCAAGAACCTTGGATTCACCCTGCTTTCTCAGGCAGGGGTAGCCATTGGACTTACTCTGGGAGCAGCAAAAGTGCTTGGCGATCTGGGGCTGGATTATCAAGCCAATCAGATTATCAGCGTGATGACCGCCACCACATTTTTGATCATGCTGGTGGGCCCAGTGCTGGTAAAGTATGGCCTGAAACGAGCCAATGAATTGAAAGTGAAGGACTAAGGAGCCACATAATGTACATGATTTTTCATCTCTACAACGATAAATATCTCGACGACGTAATCCTGGCTCTTGCAGAGGCAGGAATCTCAGAAACCATCGTGCTCAGTGGGGAAAGCCTGGGACAAAAGATGCTCTATGACATCCCGCTTTTTGTTAGTTTTCAGGATAGCGCGGCGATGCGAACAGGGTACGGCAATGTAATCATGGGCGAAGCGGATGAAGAAGATATCCTGTTCGCTCTGGAAGAATTGAAGAACTCTGGGCTTGACTTTCTGGAAAAGAAGCTGGCAATGATATATCTATTGCCGGTATCGAAGGTCATTCATTAACTTCCCAAAGATCAGGCCGTTGACCAAGTCTCAATCAGCCTGGAGGGCGGAGATTGACGACAAAGCCCACCAATCGAAAAGGCAGAGCCGAAGCTCTGCCTAATCAGGATGTCAAAACAAATAATTAGCTTATTTTTTGACAGCGTCTTTGAGTTTTTTGCCAGCTTTGAAAACGGGAACTTTACGTGCCGGGATTTTCAAAGGAGCTTTGGTTTTGGGATTGATGCCTTTACGAGCTTTGCGGTGTGCAACGCTGAAGGAGCCAAAACCAACCAAGGAAACCTTTCCGCCTTTCTTGAGGGTCATGGTGATGCCTTCAAGTACGGCAGCGAGAGCAAGACCAGCAGCCTTTTGGGTAATGCCGGTGTCGGACGCGATCTTTTTTACTATAAAGAGTCACCGAAAATTGCAAATCGGATCACTGAAAATTGCAAATCGGGGGAAAGTGGTTTTTTTGAGCTCTCTTTTTTGTTCATTTAGGTCACCGAAAATTGCAAATCGATCACTGAAAATTGCAAATTGGATTTTGGGTAGGGCTTTGACTGATGTAATACCAGCATAAAAAATATCGTGGGGAGCACCGGGCGGTGTCCCCACGACTCGGAGGGCATTCTATGTAGGGTCTGTAGGCTACATGCAAGGTGAGATTTGACTGGATTTCTGTCAATGAAGATTCTTGCACATTCTTTATCATATTGAGCGGAAAGGACTTGACCAAGGTTGCGAGAGGTGTGCAGTAGACCCATAAATTATCAGTCGGGTAACCGAGAAGGAGATCAAGATGACCAGACTAAACAAGAATCGCAAAGAGCAGGCAGTTGAAGAGATTATCGAATCCCAGTCCGGATTATGCGAATATCCCTTCGATAAAGACTTCCACTATGATAACTGGTGGAATCAGTTCCGAGGCCCCTGGCTCAAGTCGGAAACAATGACCGATGAGCAGATAAGGATAAAAGCAGACGATGCTTGGGAATGCGGAGACTACAAAGAGATGATCAACCTGATGGCGGAGCTGATCTGCCGGCTCGAAAAGAAGAGATAACCAGTAGCTAAGCTACTCATTAACCCGGTTCTGCCGGGTTTCTCTCTTGGGCATCATTTAGCTAGGGCAAGGAGCTTATAGAACGGATCAGTGGCAGTATAGACCTGGCTGATCCCGATCATGATTGTCACCAGGTTCCCCTCAATCTTGGCATCTGCTATGTAGAGGAAGGCATCGCACTGGTTGGTTAGGATGATATGCGGAAGCTCTTGATACTCTTTATCCAGTACATGGGTGATCACCTTGTCTTCGCTCAGCTTTGTCGGGCTAGCCTGGCTGTTATCTCCCACTCCCTTATCCTGATCCTGAATCTCGTATTGTAGCTTGGATAGGGAAAAGAGTCCGTTTTGCAGGTGTTCTGTGCCAATGGCTTCATTGGCTATCTTGCTTCCCGTGACCACTCCATCCAGGATGTGATTGCCGTAGATACAGTCGTTCTGCAGACCGCGGGCATCAAGCTTGCCGATGGTACAGGTCTTGCCACCGAAGGCTCCATTGGGATTGCCACGGTTGTCCCAGATATCATAGAACCCGCAATCGGCTTCAGTTTCGATCAGGCATTCATAGTAGCCTGAGTTCTCGGTTTCAATGAGTCGGATTCCACTCTGCCAGTCTGCTCCGGGTCTGAGTAAGCGGGCATCCACTCCCGACTGAGGCTTTCTTGCTCCCTCTTCCATGATATAGTAGCTGATTCCATATTTGAACATTGTTTCTCCTCTGTATTTATGGTTTTCTGTATTTATGGCTAACTCGAGGTGATATTATCGCCATCGTCTTCAATGATGATGATCCCAAAGTCGATATAGCCGGGACTGCCTATGTATCTGGATTCAAGTGAGAACTTGACCTTCTCCGGGTACTCGTGCAGATCGTCCGGACACTTGGGGAACTGGGATACTGTGACCGGGAACTGGCTCTTGATTTCATTGTAGGCGGTGTATTCCAGATAGAGCCGACCCGAGGCAGTTATGAAGCCCATCATGATATAATACTCATCAGGATTGAGGGTTGCCTGCAGATCGAAACTATCCTATCTGTATTCATCTCTCTGATGCAGGATGGTAGGATCAAAGGCATTCTTCTCGATGGAGGTATTTTATAGCCTTGGCGCAGTAAAAAATGCACTGTTCTTGGAAAATTACAGTGTAGATATGTATTGAGGGTTTGGTTGGTTAGCAAACAAAGGGGGATCGGACCCCTGGTACTTCAGTTACGGCTCTATTAAATTCGCAAACCATTTCAGAAAATCTGATGTTCTGAAAATACCCTAAATTGAGGGCATATTTGAAGGAATCGTGATACCGATAAGTCCAAATACGTCCAAAGACCACTGTGACACAGTCTAAAGGCAGTCCTATCTATCTCCCCAACCTATAAACCTTTAAGACCTCTGTGACACGTGATATCGATTTGAAGGTTTGGGTGAGAACTTATACCGAATTCTGCAAGTAAGGTTCTCCGAAATCTGTATGCGGGATTTATCTACAGATGATTGTGACACGATTTCTGCTAATGCTTTGCTCATGTTAGGAGGTATAACATCCTCGAATATGGCGGTAAATGGAGAGATTATCAACAGCTAATTATTCCATGTCTAAAAAATGGGGGGATGTGAGTTGAATAGCCTGTTGTCCACAAAAGGCTCTGGAGGTGTTTGTTCCCCATTACGTGGGGCTCTGCTACACGCGCACCCTCGATAAATGAAAAGTAACTTCTTTCTTCATTCATCCCCATTGCTTCCGGTGATCCCGAAGCAGTGGGCATCGAGCTTTCATACCGTAAACGCTGCATCGAATCGGCAGAGATATGGCTTGGTAATTGCTTCTAACAATGAGGAAGAAAGGAGATTAACATGGTAGTATTTTCGCCTTGCGGCATCAATTGCCGGGATTGCGATGCCTATATCGCCACTAAAAACGATGATATCGAGCTATTGAAACAACTCCAATGCAACTATATGAAACAATTTGCCAAGGAGATTAGTATGGAAGAGCTAAAATGCGACGGATGCCAGGGAGAAGGGAGAAAGATTTCCTTCTGCTCAGTATGTGAGGTGCGGGTATGTGCCACCGAACACGGCTATGTGAATTGCGCGGAGTGTGCTGAGTTACCCTGCGAGAAAGGCAGTTTTATCTGGCAGGAGAATTCCGTGAGCTTGGCAAACCTGCTTAGTGAGCGAAAACAGATAGACTGAAATATTCCTTATATCGTAAGTTAACAGCTGTGCCCACGCCTCCTTGGGATGGAGTCCACGGGATTGCAGAGAGACAATCTCGCTTATCATAAATGGAGCGTTCCGGAGATGGCAAGCAGGGAGAGGGATTAATCACGGTTAAGGATATAGAAGGCGGATAATCAGGAAATACAAAAAGCCCCGAAGCTTGACCTCGGGGCATTATCATAGATTGAGGATTATTTACTTACTTTGATGATTTTTCCACTTAACACTTTTCCACTTGTTTCCAGGCGATACAGGTAGATTCCGCTATCGGTTTGCTTTCCGCGGGAATCACTGCCATCCCAGCTAATGGTAAAGTTTCCGGAATTTCCGATCTGGCTCTCCCAAGATTTCACTTGCTGACCCTTGAGGTTATACACGCTGAATCTTACGGATTGGTTTGCTTTGGCATCGATCTGGAAGTTGGTGGTGGCTACAAAGGGATTGGGCATGGTGGATACGCTATACACCACTCCTGCTACTTGGTCTTCGTTGCTGGTATTGCCAATTTCGATCAAGACCGAGGGACTGGGAGCTGAAAGCCCTTGAGGATTGGTGAACAGGCTGCAGATGTAATATTCATATTCCCCATCAGCAACGTTTAGATCGGTGAAAGTAAGAGTATTGGGGTTGGTGATGGTGGAGATATTCAGTCCGTTTCTGAAGATGCGGTATCCCACAAAGCCACGGGTATCGTAGTATTGGGGTTTTTCCCAGGATAGAACTACGGTATTGGGCGGTTGCAAAACTCCGCTGAAGTTTTGAGGAGTGGGAAGATCCACGATGGCAGGCGTTTCGGCGCTGAGGGCTTCGGCACCCGGCATCCCGTGTTGATCCACAGGGGTAACGCCAAAAACAAGCGGATATCCCAGATCTTCAGCTTGGATGCGATATTGGGTGGCATTCGCACCTTCGATGGGAACCAAGGTTTCTCCCGCAACTTGATACCATTGATATTGGCTGTTTCCTTCTGTGTTGTCATCCAGGTCTGTGAAGGTGTAGACCGCCACCACGTCCTGATTGATCACGGGAGGTCCGTTGATTACTACGTCTTCGGCAACGGGTGCGGTATTGATGAAAGCATTTCCGGTGAGAGTGATCTCCAGCACGGGATGTTGGTTGAAGTTTCCGGTAACAGTGAGAATTCCCGTGGAAGTTCCCGTGGCTGTAGGCGCGTAGCTTACATTTACCACTCTGCTACTGGTGCTGGGGATGGTGATTGTGGTTACGTCCGGGATAAAGAGCGGGTTGTTGCTGGCTATTGAGGCGGTTACGGGATTATCGCCATAATTGTAGAAAGTAATGGGTTTGGTACTGAACCCTGTAACATAAGTATCCGGAAACACCAGGTTTTGGGTAGAAGCAGGGAAAGCTCCGGTGAGCCCGGGGACGTTGTATTTCTTGCCCTGAAGAATCTCTTTGGAACTATTGTTTTGCAGGAAAAGAACCAGTTCCAAATTGGGAACCTGCCAGGCGTCGTTGATCTGGAATGTGAGGGTAACTGTGGTGGATTCGCCTGTGGCAAGGCTGATGGGAGTACCTGTGGCGTTGGGCGCCATGCTCCGGTTCACGTTGTCCAAGCGGGTTTGCCCCTGCCAGTTTTGCATGATGGCGGATTCTGTGAGATAAGATCTCAGATATACGCCGGTGTTGGTATCGTCTTCGGGTTTGGAGACTGTTACATCCACGCTAAGGACGTTTCCTTCAAGACTTCCTTCCGCGGTAATGGTATATTTGGAAGGAACCGCGAGGCGGGCTGTCACTCTGGGTAAATAAGAAGAAAACATGGAGGCAGTATTGCTTCCGCCGGAAATAGCGTTCAATCCATCGAAAGTTGCCGTGGGGAAGCTATTGATTCCATAATAGGTGTTTCTGGTGTTGGAAAAAGTGTTGGCATAAGGATCGCCATTGTGGTTTTTTACCACTGCTACGTTGTAGCCGGCTTCCAGAAGGTCGTGGGCACCCATGGAGGCTCCCGGGCAATAGGGGCACCAGGTTCCGGTACCGATTTCTAGCACGACCATTTCCCTGGGTACTGCCCAGACGAAAGATAGTGTTGCAATAAGCAACAGAAGCAGAACTTTGTGTTTCATAAGATACATCCTCGTAAGCGTATTTCTATATGCCAAAATCTAATGCAAGATTTGTGCCCGTGCCACGTAAATCTTGTTTTTGTGTATGGTGTATAGCAGAATTCCAAGCGTGGAACGAAATCATAATCGGAGGTTGAGTACTCTATTTACGGTGTTTTATGAATTATTCATAGATGTGATTCATGCAACCTATTATCCCGAAGATGGATCTTCATCCCAGCTTGATTCCGGGAGTTTTGCGCAAGCAGGATTGGTGGGAAAGAACTTGCCTGGACGGATACATGCAATATCTTGTCAGAAACGAATTAAGCAATATATGGAGTATATATGAATACAGATTTGAACAAGATATTCAGCGATATTAAGGCGAGGCACGATCACATCCTGGGAAGTCGCGCATATCGAGATGTAAATGCCAGAAGACGCAAAGAAGAAGATGAGGACGTAATGCGTTCACGCTTTGCCGTGGATAGGGATCGCATCCTATACAGCGGAGCTTATCGCCGCTATCATGGCAAGACACAGGTGTTCTCTTTTACAAACCTGATCGATGAAGAAATGACAAACCGGAATTTGCATATAGCCTATGTATCCCAGATATCCCGGACGATCGGCAAGTATCTTGGGCTGAATACGGAATTGATCGAGGCTATCGCGTTGGGGCATGATCTTGGGCACTGTCCTTTTGGCCACGACGGTGAAAAAGCCCTGAGTCAAAGCTGTTATGAAGCCGGGATCGGGCATTTTCATCACAACATCGAATCCCTTCACATCGTGGATCATATTTCCCGAAAGGGTAGAGGACTTAATCTCACGTTTCAGGTAAGAGACGGGATTATCTCCCACGATGGTGAAGTGCACAACACCCAGTTACGTCCCAAAGAAGACAAAACGGAAGCTGAGATCGAGGCATATATCCAGGCTAAGAAAGCAGGAAACAGCGTGCAATGGATGCCTGCCACACTGGAAGGATGTGTGGTGCGGATCACAGATACCATCGCTTACATCGGGCAGGATATCGAGGATGCGATTCGGTTCAACATCCTGAAGCGAGAAGAATTGCCCGCAGAGCAAGTGAAGTATCTGGGAAACACCAATAGTCAGATCATCGAAACCCTAATCAAAAGCGTGATTGTAAGTAGTTACGAAAAGGACTACATAGCCTTCGATGAAGAAACATCCAACCAGCTTTTGAAGCTGAAGAAGTTTAATTACAAGCGGATCTATACGGATGAAAATGTGAAACAATCCAACTCTGTAATCCACAGAACCATGCGGATCATGTTTGAGAAATATTTGGAAGATATCGAAACTGGTAATACTGAATCCAAGATATTCAAGCATTTCCTGAATCACAAAACGGATGATTATCTGCATACATTCCAACCCGCAGAAAAAGTAAGGGATTTCATTGCCACGATGACAGACCGCTATTATAATGAGGAAGTGAAAGCATATATGTTGCCTTGGAAGGGTTGATGGCAATTTGAGGATGTTAATCTCTTAAAAGCGGATGGGCGCGGAAGCGTAAGTATCTTTTTTGCAGGAAATTGCAAAAAGGGAGCACCGGAGGACTAACCCGCAGACGAGAATTATCTTGACATCTCTGGCTGTTCCGATTAACTCGCATAATAGTAAAAAATTATGCATAATCTATTGTTTGGAGAAAGCAATGCCAGAAGAGAAAACGAGTGGCCATGGATTTGGCACTACTCCAGTGTTTCTAGCTGCGATCAGCACCATCCTGGGCGCTGTGTTGTTTCTGCGCTTCAGTTACGCGGTGGGGCACGTTGGGCTTGCCGGGAGCTTGTTGATCGTGTTGATCGGACACATGATCACGATTCCCACAGGTTTGGCAATTGCGGAGATTGCTACGAATCTCAAGGTGCGCGGTGGGGGAGAGTACTATATCATCAGCCGCTCTTTCGGCTCCACTTTGGGAGGCACTATCGGCATCTCCCTCTTTCTTTCACAGGCGATATCGGTGGCTTTCTATTTGATCGCTTTTGCGGAAGCGTTTCGTCCCTTGTTCCCATTCCTTGCTGATCTTACTGGTTATATCCCGGATGCGCGTGTCGTCTCGATCCCCGCGGCGTTGATCCTCACCTTCATCCTTGTCCGCAAGGGAGCTTCGATAGGGGTAAACGCTTTGTTGGCAATTGTATTGACCTTGGGTGTCTCACTTGTGATGATCTTCGCAGGAAAGGGGATGTTGCCCGCCGGGCATAGTCTTGGCTTGTTTGATACAGTAGAGAATCCGGATAGTTTCTTCAAAGTGTTTGCGATCGTGTTTCCGGCTTTTACCGGAATGACGGCAGGGGTTGGCTTGTCTGGAGATCTCAAAGACCCCCGGAAGTCCATCCCGCTTGGCACTCTTACCGCTACCCTTACCGGCTTGGCAGTATATGTGCTTCTGGTGTTCAAGCTCAGCCGTAGTGCCAGTCCACAGGATTTGGCAACAGATCAGTTTATCCTCAGCAAGATCTCGCTCTGGGGTCCTTCGGTTTTCATAGGTTTGGGGGCAGCTACACTTTCCTCATCATTGGGTTCGTTTCTGATCGCTCCGCGTACCTTGCAAGCCCTCAGTGCGGATAAATTCTTTCCTTCTGCAAATTGGAACGGTTTTCTTAGCAAGGGAGTGGGGAAAACCAACGAACCTGCCAATGCGACTCTGGTAACCGCGATCATCGTTCTGTTCTTTGTCTCGCTCGGCGATGTGGATTTCGTAGCGCAGATCATCAGTATGTTCTTCATGATCACTTATGGCTCGTTGTGTCTGATCAGTTTCTTGGAACACTTTGCCGGAAATCCCTCATACAGGCCTACCTTCAAGACTAAGTGGTATTTCTCGCTAGTGGGGGCAGTAGCGTGTTTTCTGATGATGTTCATGATGCAACCCGCCTATGCACTGGCGTCAATTTTTACGATGGCGATGATCTATATGTGGCTGAATAAAACTAGGAAGGGCGAACGAAATCTGGCGATGGTATTCAGAGGAGTGATGTTTCAGAGCACACGTAAGCTTCAGATCGCCATCCAAAAACGCAACGCAGCGCCGGATATGTCGAACTGGCGGCCTTCGATAGTTGCTCTCACAGAGTATTCCGAAGATAGAGTGGCGGTGTTTAATCTCTTGCGCTGGCTAAGCCATCATTATGGCTTTGGTTCCTACATCCATTTCATCAAAGGTCCCTTGAATCTGGCTACCAATCACGAATCCAAGAAGATACTTCAGAACCTGATCAATCAATCTGCCATGAGCGATGCCGCGTTTTATGTGGATACAATAGTTGCCCCCACTTTCAAGACAGCGGTGGCGCAAATTGTCCAGATTCCCGGCATCAATGGAATGGAGAACAACAGCATCCTCTTCAATTTCTATAAAGATAATGTCGAAGAAATCCCCCCCATCATCGATGGTTGTTATTTCACGGCGGTGACGGGGCTGAATGCCCTGATACTGAGATCAGGAACCAGGCATTTCGGCTTTCGGCGCATGATAGATATCTGGTTGACTCCCGGAGACTATCGTAACGCGAACCTGATGATACTATTGGCTTACATTCTCATCGGTCATCCGGAATGGAAAGATTGTCAGATTCGGGTGTTTGATGTGGAGGACGAAGGCACCAGCCGCACCGACCGTTTGGAAGAACAGATATCTTCTGGCAGACTACCCATATCCCCAAACAACATTCAAAGGATTTACAAAAAGCCCGACGAAACCGTAGCAGACAAGATGGCAGGTGTTTCTTGCGATTCGGATCTGATCATCTTGGGCCTTTCTCTCAAAAAAATGCGAAGAGACAACGGTAGTTATCTACTCAGCTTCCCCTGTGCGCAAGATATGCTGTTTGTGAGAGCGGGACAAAGAGTCCTGATCGATTCCGAAGCGCCGGATGAAGTTCTGGAAGAAGGTATCGAGGATAGCGACGAGCAGTTGGTTGATTCCCTGAATCAAACGCATCGGGTGCAACAAGCGAACTCTAATCTGCAAGAGACCCACGATAAACCCACAAATCAAACAAAATAAAGGAGATACCATGAAGAAGCTATGTTTTTGGATTGTTATCGTAACCGCATGCTTGAGCTTAAGTGCTCAGAACGCTAAGCAGGAAGCCCTGCAGAGCCTCGATGAAGCGAAAGCGCTAATCAATGGAAACCAACTGGCGAAGGCTCAGGAAGAAATCAACTATGCCTCCACCAAGATAAGCGAGATCCTGTCTGACGAACTGGTGAAGTTCATTCCGGACGCTCCCGCTGGATTCACTCTGGAAGATAGGGGAGCGATGTCTCTGGGCCAAGCAGGAGCCATCATCGGCAGCGCAAACTCGATTTCCGCCAGCGGACAGTATCGCAAAGGGGAATCCGACCTCGAACTAAGCATCACAGTGGGTGGCTTGGTGGGGCAGGCTGGTGGATTAATGGGACTGGCAGCTATGTTTGGCGGGATGGGCGGCACCAATACCCGTAGCTCCAGAATCAATGGTTACAATGCGACTACAGAGTATGATCCTTCTATGCAAAGTGGCACGCTCACGGTGAAGGTGGGCGAGAAGATCACGGTAATAGTGGAAGGCAGCAACATCGAGAATGCTGATGTATTAAAGACTTTGGCAGAAGAGGTGGATCTCTCTCTACTAGAGAAGTCCTTTTAGCCGGCAAATCCGTTAGAGCGCTCAACCCTGAAAGATGGATAGAAATGTCCTAGTGGAGAGATCCTATGCACTTTTTTGTGGACAATAAAGCTCTGGGTAAAAAAATGGCATGCTGAGCTAGAATATTTCAAACAGAGGCTCGTATAAGGATATTCATTATGAAGAGCGACGCGGATAATCCGCTTTTGAAGATACGAAACATAGGCATCATGGCACATATTGATGCTGGGAAGACTACGACCACAGAACGCATTCTATTCTACACGGGATTTCTGCATAAAATGGGTGAAGTCCACGATGGCAACGCGTTCACGGATTGGATGGAGCAAGAGCGCGAACGAGGGATTACCATCACTTCCGCTACCGTGAGCTGCCCCTGGAAAGATCACCAGATAAACATCATAGATACTCCGGGTCATGTGGATTTCACTGCTGAAGTGGAACGTTCCTTAAGGGTTCTGGATGGCGCAGTGGGCGTATTTTGCGCTGTCGGGGGCGTTGAACCGCAATCCGAAACCGTATGGCACCAGGCAAATCGCTATTGTGTGCCCCGAATAGCTTATATCAACAAGATGGATCGTACGGGAGCAGATTATGAGCGGGTGATTCAGATGATTCACGAGCGCTTGACTCCCAAGGCATGTGCCATCAACATCCCGATTGGCAGAGAGGATTGTTTTGAGGGTGTGATAGATCTGATATCCATGCAAGCGTGGTATTTTGATCCACTTACCCAGGGTTCCGAGACCCGGCACATGGATATCCCAGAGTATATGCTGGACGAGGCATTGATCTCCCGCGAGCATATGCTGGAAACTATCTCTCAATACGACGATGAACTACTGATGCTTGTATTGGACGGGCACGAGGTTCCGGAGGATATCATACGCCGCGCTATTCGCAAGGGTACTCTTGAGCATGGATTTATCCCTGTGTTGTGCGGTTCGTCTCTCAAGAACAAGGGTTTGCAACTCCTGTTGGACGCGGTGGTGGATTTCCTGCCGTCACCTCTGGATATCGGAGCTACTCACGCGGTGAATCCCTCTACCGGTGAGCCTGTATATCTACCTGCAGATCCCGCTGCTCCCTTTGTGGGGATGGCGTTCAAGGTTCAGATAGATAAATATGTGGGACGTCTGATCTACGTTCGCGTATATAGCGGAACCTTGAAAAAAGGCGCGACATTCTTGAACATAAGTAATGGAAAACGCGAGCGGGTTGCCCGAATTTTACAGATGATGAGTAATAAAAAGAACGATAAGGACAACCTGCATGCTGGAGACATCGGAGCTATTGTAGGCCCCAAATTTCTGGTAACTGGAGATACTATCACCGATGGCACTATGGATGTGGCACTTTCGAAGATGCACTTCCCGGATTCTGTGATATCTATAGCCATCGAACCCAAGACCAAGGCGGATCAGGACAACCTTAATGGAGCGCTGGAACGGCTTCAGGAAGAAGATCCCACCTTCCGCGTTCATATCGATAAAGATACTGGGCAGACTCTGATCTCCGGGATGGGAGAATTGCACCTGGACATCATAGTTGACCGGATCAAGCGGGAATTTGGCGTTAGCGCGAATGTTGGCACTCCGCAGGTTTCTTATAAAGAAAGCATCACCCTGATGGTACAGACTTCGGAGGTCTTCCAGCGGGAACTGAACGGTAAAGGCAATTATGCCAGCGTGACATTCCGCTTGAGCCCCATTCCCTTGAAAGATACTACGGATGTAAAGAACACCTTTAAATGTTCGGTGGATCCCTCAAAGATTCCTCAAGAATATTGGAAACCGATAGAAGAAGCTGCTCTTGCTGCATTGGCTGATGGTCCTTTGATCAGCGCAAATGTGGAGCGGGTGGCAATTGAGCTGGTGGATGGGGATTTTAATCCGGTGGATTCCAACGAACTGGCGTTTCGGATAGCTACTTCGATGGCAATCGGCAAGGGGCTGCGCATGGCAAAGCCGGTGATAATGGAACCGATCATGTTGTTAACCGTGATCTCTCCGGACGACTTTGTGGGCGACATTATCTCGGATATCAATGCCAAACGGGGTAAGATCGAGGTAATGCGCAGACACAATGAATTTCAACAGGAAGTGGTGGCGGATGTGCCGCTTTCAGAACTGTTTGGATACTCAACTCGCATCCGCAGCCTTTCCCAAGGCAGGGCAATTTATACGCTGGAATTCAAGAAGTTTGAGATAGCGCCGGCTCAAGTGCAGACAGAAGTACTACGCAGGATCCGCGGTTATGCAGATTAAACTTGACAAGCCGGGGAAAGAACGAGAGCTTGCAATAAGCGAAAAAATAGCAGAGGAGATTCCCATGAGTATCGATCTGAATTTTAGTGATAATGTGGCTACCATGAAGATTGACGGTATATTGAACAGCGAAAATGCCCATATTCTGCAAGATAAACTTACTGAAGTGATGCAGAGTAAAGCCACGCTTTTGGAGCTTGATTTGCTGGATTGCCGAAACATATCATCCACAGGTATTGGCAAAATATTACTTTTTTATAAAGATTTCATTTCCAAGGGCGGAGAAATCGAAGTAGTGCGTAGTTCAAACAGCGTGTACGAATTGTTCAGCATGTTGAAATTGAACCAGCTCTTTACCGTAAATCTTGGCTAATAATGTCTGATCGTCCCAAGATACTCGTCGTGGACGACAGTATCGCCATTGTGAACTCATTACAGGCGATATTGGGTGTCAGCGGATACCGGGTGGATACTGCCTATAGCGGTAGCGACGCTCTGCGTAAGATTCACGCCAATGAATATGATCTGGTGATCTGCGATATCGAGATGCCTGGACTTACGGGTTTGGAGTTCCTGAACCGGGTGAGAGAGGATTTTGATCGCAGTCTAGACGTAATCCTGATGACGGGATATCTGGATCATGACTATTTTATCGAGGCTATTCGCTTAGGCGCCAGTGACTTCATTCGGAAACCAATCGATACCAAACAAATGATAAACTCGATCCGTGAGCTGATTTTCCGCAAACGCAGCCGGGATGATAAAGCAGAGTTTTATTCGCACCTAAACAAAGCTAGTTTCAGTTTTGAGATCCCCGCGCGGGATTTCTCTAAGTTTGCCCTCTCCAAAGTGTTTTCCTCCTATATGAGAAGTTATTTCAAGGTAGCTCCCAAAGTTCTGAACGAACTGCTGATCTGCGTGGACGAGATGGTTTACAACGCATATATACACGGCACCTTGCGTCTTAGCGTGGAAGAACGTGCTCTTACTCATGAGGCTCTGCAGCAAGTGATCCAAGACAGAATGCAAAATCCTTCAATCGGCGAACGTAAGATCCTGTTTGGATTCGAAGTGGATAACTCCGGACATAATATTGATATCTACGTGGAAGACGAGGGTGATGGCTTTGAATCCGACTGTTGGTTAAACACGATCAAATCGGAACGCATCTTCGATATCGAAGGTCATGGAAGGGGCATCGCCATGCTATATCATCTCTGCGATGAAGTTACCTTTCAGAATAAAGGAAAAATCTGTCGCATAAAAAAGAGCTTGATCCTGCCCGACAATGCTACTTCCGGATGAACTGGCTCGGTTTGACGACCTCGATCCCGAAGACGTCAAGTTCCTGTTATGTAGCCTGTTATCTTGCTCGAGATCAGAGCTTCCGTTTCGGGATAGCTTAAACTCCTATCAGATTGATCTCCTCAGATCCTGGTTGATCCGCCTACAAAACGGCGAACCTCCACAGTATATTACCAACAAAGCCTGGTTTTATGGGTTGGAACTGTATGTAGATAACCGTGTGCTCATTCCCAGATTCGATACCGAACCATTGGTGGAAGCCACCTTAAAATATCTGAAGGACGATGCACATTTGTTAGAGATCGGGGTAGGTTCAGCCGCAATATCTTTGGCGCTGAAATGCCGAAAACCCACCATCAAGGTCACCGCTACAGATATTTCACCGGAAGCACTGCAGGTTGCAAAACACAATTCCCTCGCCCTGGGTCTGGATATTGATCTGTTGCTGGCAGATTTGTTTCCTTCCAGAACCGGTGTGTTCGACGTTATCGTTTCGAATCCGCCCTATATCAGTGACCATGAATATCAAAATCTACACTCCCGCGTGAAGGATTACGAACCCATCGGGGCGTTACTGGCGGATCACGATGGCATGATTTTTTACGAACGAATCTTGGCAGGAGCACCCCAATATCTTGTTCCGGGTGGGATTTTGGCGCTTGAACATGGATATAATCAACAATCACAACTACAGAGCTTGACAGAATCCACTGGCTTCGAAATCCTGCAAAAAGGGAAGGATCTCGCAGGTCTTGATCGCTTTCTGATTTTGAAACTACAAAAATAATACATTCCGCAGAGGATATGATGGATAAGTTTATCGTAGAACACAGCCGTGAACTGAGTGGCAAGATTTATGTAAGCGGCGCAAAAAACGCAATTCTGCCCGTGATGGCAGCTTGTTTATTGGCTCCTGGTAAGTCTGTACTCAAAAACGTACCCAACTTGATTGATTTAAAAACCATGGCGCACTTGCTCCGCGTGATCGGTGCCAGAGTGGACTATGAAAACGGATCCATGAGTATAGACAGCAAGGACGTTTGTTACCCGGAAGCACCCTATGAACTGGTTAGCAAGATGCGCGCTTCGATCTATGTATTGGGACCATTATTGGCGCGTCTGGGCAAAGCAAGGGTAAGCTTTCCCGGCGGTTGCGCCATTGGTACCCGCCCCGTGGATCTTCATCTGAAGGCGATGGAAGCTCTGGGAGCTGAGATCGAGATCGAACATGGCTACATCAATGCCAAGGCAGATCAGCTAACTGGGGGAGATATTTATTTCGAAAAATCCTCTGTGGGTGCCACGATTAACGCCCTCATGGCAGCAGTATTGGCAAAAGGGAAGACCCGGATGTTCAACGCGGCGATGGAGCCGGAAGTGGATTCCACCATCGATCTCTTGCTCAAGATGGGAGCAAAGATCGAAGGAAAAGGGAGCACTACTCTGGAAATCGAGGGAGTAGAAGAACTCTTCCCCGTACAAATGGAGATGATTCCCGACCGTATCGAAGCTGGTACTTTTCTGGTGGCTGCTGCGCTATCCACCAAACCCGTCACAGTATGCAATTGCAATCCCGAACATCTTACTGCGCTTCTGGAAAAACTGCGAGAAACAGGCTGTGGGCTTCAGATAAACGGTGGCGACATCACAGTCAACCCGCCTGAAACTATCAAAGCTACCAATATCCTTACTCTTCCTCATCCGGGGTTTCCCACCGACCTTCAAGCACAATTTACTGTGCTGATGTGCCTTGCTGATGGCATTAGTTTTGTGGAAGATACCGTGTTCCCGGATCGTTTTATGCATGTAGCGGAACTCAACCGTCTGCAAGCTGATATCCAGATGCAACGTAATGTCGCTAGGATCAACGGAGTAAAAAAGCTGAGTGGAGCGGAAGTGATGGCTACCGATCTCCGTGCCAGCGCTGCTCTAGTATTGGCGGGATTAGTGGCAGAAGGCACCACCACGGTCTCCCGGATTTACCACATAGATCGCGGTTACGATCGTATCGAAGAAAAGCTGAATAGTATCGGAGCTAAAATCCGCCGCGAACAGGGATAGTAAAAGCTCTTAACGCAAATCCTTCAGATTCTTGAGCGCTTCAGGAACAGCCTGATACAAGCCGCTATTGTGTTCGCAAGGCAAGTCCCCACATTCCGCACAGGTTTCATAAGCCCGGTCGATAACGCAGGTGCGGATCGGGCAGCGGTGGCACCAATCAAATTTTGCGCCGGCTTCCCGGCATCCACTGCAGTTAATGTCTTCCGGTTTGATAGGGGATTCGTATCTGGCAGACCATTCTTTGGCTACTCTGGAACGCATAGCATTGTCATCGTTCTTGGTAGCGATATAGGCATCGCAAGTGGCACAATCAAGACCACAACTGGAGATCATCTTTTCCATTGTTGCTCCTTTGTATAATTCATGGATGGAGTAATCGAATGCAATAATTCTTCCTCTTCAAGATATATGTATTATGGAGGGGGCATAGCGTAGCGAAGCATCTCATTAAGGCGATCACATGTTTCCCCAAATCCTCTATTGGTAATCCAAACTGCCGGTTTCAAGGAGAGCGGATAGGAAACTACCTAAAGACACCCATTCCCCGAAGCAGTCGCCAAGCTACATTGGAGCAGTGGGAACTGCATGAAAGCGGTTGCGCGACAGGTTTGACAAATGGGCTAGGATAATATGCGGTTTGATGACTTATTCCATAATTAATACCGGAGGTGTGGATTTGTGTAGTTAATGTAGGGCTTTGGGTTTTCTAGCTCAATTCGAGGGGTTTGCCAAAGCTACGCGACAAAAAGTGTTGCTCCTTTTTGGTTATGCAGCGGATCGGAAAGCTCTATTACGGGATCTAGAACTCAGAAAAAAACCCCGGCAAAAAACCGGGGTTACATATATCGTGATTTATAGGGGTTATTTTAAGTTTGTATCATATGACCATAGGAGTAAGCTATCAAAAAAGGAGACTCTTATGGACAAGATTAAGTCAGAGCAAGGATATGGCGTGCAGCGGCTGCAGTCAAAGGACGCTCGCAGTGCCATTGTACAACGTTT
>JAHDQK010000002.1 GCA_018433885.1 Candidatus Cloacimonadota bacterium | reverse complement strand
TAGTGATCTAAACAGGATCGATCAAGAGTAAATGTCCAAGTCCAACTTCGTGAAAGAATATGGCATAACCTGTTTATAATCTTTCTGTTATCTGCTAATGTCCAAGTGAACCAAATTTGAAGTTTTGAGTGACTCTTTACATCAGTGTTTGGTCTGTATATTTTAAGCTTCAGTATCCTGCCAGGCGGCAACTACCTTTTGGGTAATGTCTTCCGGCACCTTCTCGTAATGTGAGAAGCCTTGAGTGAATCTTCCGCGCCCTTGAGTAAAAGACTTCAGAGCAGGGAAGTAGAAATACATCTCAGCCACAGGCATTTGGGCAGTCAGATACTGCTTCTTGCCACGCTGTTCCATACCCATGATTCTCCCGCGACGGGTTGATATATCGCCCATAACGTCTCCCATATACTCGCTGGGAACAATGATCACAAGCTCGTGAATGGGCTCGAGCAGGATGGGTTTGCAAAGCTTGAAGCCTTCTTTGAGTGCCATGGATGAAGCTATCTTGAAAGCCATTTCTGAGGAGTCCACATCGTGGTAGCTGCCGTAATAGACATCAACGCAAACGTCCACCACCTGATAACCAGCGATGATACCCTTTTCCATGGTCTCCACCAAGCCTTTCTCGATGGCAGGAATGAAGTTTGAGGGAATCACGCCACCGACGATGGAATTGACAAATTGGAAGCCTTCGCCTCTATCTGTGGGTTTAATTCTAAAATAGACGTCTCCATACTGACCGCGTCCACCCGATTGCTTCTTATGCTTATAGTGAGACTCAGTGGAACCCATGATGGTCTCTTTGTAGGGGATCCTGGGCTCTTTCATCATGGCATCGACTTTGTAACGATTCTTCATCTTCTTGAGCACGAGATTGAGCTGCTGCTCTCCCATACCTGAGATCACGTTCTCGTGAGTCTCGGAATTGATCTCGTAACGAATGGTGGGATCTTCGGCGATCACTCTCTGCAAGGCGGCACCAATCTTGTCTTCGTCAGATTGATTGGCGGCACGGATGCACTGCCAGTAAGTAGGAGTGGGAAGCTGAGGAGTGTTGATGGAGAGCTTGCCGTTTATAGGACAAATGCTATTCATCATCTTGGCATGTTTCAGTTTCACCAAGGCTCCGATCTCTCCTGCTCTGATCTCGTTGCAATCGATCCGGTTCTTGCCCAGCATGTAATACATGTTTCCGGCTTTATCTTTGGCATCTTTCTCAGGGATAAAGAATTCCATGCCTGTCTTCAGGCTGCCTGAGAAGATGCGAACATAAGCAAAATCACCCATGTTGGGATCTGCATAAAGCTTGAATATATAGCCCAGAATGTCTCCATCAGGGCTGGTCTTGATAATGGTGTTCTCACCGTTGGAAAGCACTTCCATCTCATTGATATCTGCAGGAGAAGGCAGATAATCGATCACTGCATCGATAAAGGCTTGCACGCCCACACCTGTGCCGGCAGAACAGGCGAAAGCTGGGATGATCTCGCCCTTGGAGATGCCTTGCTTCAGACCGGGGATGAGCTTGTCCATGGGAAGTTCCATGTTTTCCAGGAACTCGTTGAGCAGGTCTTCGTCTGTCTCTGCCACCGCTTCCATCAAGTGGAGCCTGGCTTCTTCGACGGCATCGGTCATATTAGCGGGAACTTCAGAGATTCCTGAAGGACGAATGGCTTTTTGGCTGATGATATCCACCACACCTTCAAAACCACCTTCCTTGCCGATGGGAATAAGAATACCCACAGGCTTGATCCCCATGTTTTCATGAATGGATTCCAGTGTCTTCTCAAAGTCTGCATGCTCATTATCCATGCGATTCACGACCACGACCTTGCCGACCTTCTTGCCTTCAAGCTGTTCCAAAGCCAGTTCCAAACCAACTTCAAAGCCACCTGCGGCATTGGCAACGATCACAGCATTTTCTGTGGCAGGGATGGCAACAATGGCATCTCCGATAAAGTCCGGATTGCCAGGGGCATCCATGATGTTGATCTTATGATCGTTGTGGTTCAGGAAACCGATGGAGAGCCCAAGGCTCATCTTCTTGGCAACTTCTTCTGCATCAAAGTCGAGCGTGGTATTGCCTTCGTCTATCTTTCCAAGTCTGTAGATAGCTTTATTAAGGAAGAACATCTGTTCTGCCAAGCTGGTCTTACCGGCGCCGCTGGCACCCAAGAAAAAGAAGATTTCTAAGCTTCTTCATGTCATAGTCTTTCATTTCTATCCTCATTCATGTTGATACTTCTAAAGACCTTTGCGTAATTGTTCCAAGCTGACACGACAAAGCAGAGATCGGAAAGTTATCCACAACTTCAGGATATTTTTCACAAGAATTGAGGGAGAAACGCCAATTATCCTGCTGTTTCGTACCAAACCCAACCAATATTGCCCTTTTTCAAACCCAATT
>JAHDQK010000005.1 GCA_018433885.1 Candidatus Cloacimonadota bacterium | reverse complement strand
AGGCGTAGTAGATATATCCCAGAACTAGCTGTGCGTTTATTCATGTCCGAGCCATCCCAGGTAAGCGAATGACTTCCGGCTGCAAGAGGTCCATTATGCAGAGTTTTCACCAATTGCCCCCGGACGTTATATACCTGAATAATGACCTTGGCGGCTTCATTGAGATTGAAGCTTACCCTGGTGGATGGATTGAAGGGGTTGGGATAGTTCAAGATATCCGCAGCCACCACCATATTTACGTTTTCCTCATTTGAGGAGGGATCCACCACCACCGTGTTTGAGGGTTCGGAAAGTCCGGAATCGTATTCTGCCACGATATAATAGGAAGTGCTTACAGCCAAATCCACCGGCTCTTGATAGTACTCCTCAAATTCAGTTAGGGCAGATACACATTCGCCATCTTTATAGACCTGATATCCGGTAAGCATGGGATACAATCCCCGTGTTTGAGGCACTACAATCTCGTTTTGCTGAAACTTGATTTTGAACTTCCAATTTTGTGAGATACCATGCTCCTCAAAGAGATCTGTATAAGTATCCCCTATCACGATCCCATTTGCGCCCGTCACCGGCTCTATAGAGTTGTCCAACACCAATCGCAAGGAAGGCAAAAGCGAGTTTACGGAAGTGATCATCGCTAACTTCAAGCTGGAGGGAGTCGGGATCCTCGCTGCCCAACTCTTTGAGAAGTGGGGTGAAGAAATGATTAGCATCATCTCCTGGGTAGGCGGTAAGCGTATCCTCCGCAAGAAGATCCTGCCACTCATCCCCAAGCATGACATCTACTGTGAAGTCTTTGGCGGTACCGCCTGGATACTGTTCGGGAAAAGTGCCAACAAGGAAGACTGGCAGTTGTCCAAGAAGAGCCGCTATACAGAAGTCTATAACGATATCAATGGTGATCTCGTGAACTTCTGGAGATACATTAAACAGCATCCTGAAGCGTTTGTGGCGGAGTTGAACCAGTACCTGGTATCGAGAGAGATGTTCGACACATTCACCCAACATGAGCCCAGAACCGAGCTGGAACGGGCTATCCGCTTCTACTTCCAGTTATCCTGCAGCTACGGCTCTCGATCCAAAAACTTCTGCATCATGCAGGGCTACAAATACATGCCACTGCGGAATCTGGAGAAGGTGAAAGCAGCTTCAGAACGGCTACAACAGGTAATCATCGAAAAGCAAGACTTTGAGAAGCTCATCGCTCGTTTCGATACACCCAATACCTTCTTCTACCTCGACCCACCCTACTACACAAAGGAGCACATCTACGAACGTGAAGACGCAGACGCCTTTACCAAGCATGAAGAGCTGGCAAAAGCCTTGAAACAGATCAAAGGTAAGTTCCTGCTATCCTACAATAACGACCCTTACATCAGAAACTTGTATAAGAATCTGGTAATCGATGAAGTCGAAGCGCAATACACCGTTTCCGGTGCTTTCCAGACAGAGACAGAGTTGCTGATTAGGAATTATATCAAATCGCTAGGGCAGAATTTGCAAGTTAACAGCGAAAGAGTTAAAAAAAGTGTTGGCAGCCTCCACATTTAAACTAAATTGATATAAAGTAGCTATATCTTGAGACAAGTAGGTATTTTCAAGAAAGTTAAGGAGGTTGAGATAATGAGAAAACTATCCTTATTTCTGCTGGGGCTTCTCATATGGGGAGCAGCATATTCAACGCCAGTGTCAATTATTCAGTACAATGTGGAACCAACTGAAGAACAAAAAACCGAGTTCTTCAGTAAGGCAATGAGAGATCCGGAGCTTTACTCT
>JAHDQK010000031.1 GCA_018433885.1 Candidatus Cloacimonadota bacterium | reverse complement strand
TCATATACTATAGACTTTGTCAGGTGATCCGCTTATGCCTGAGTTCAGTAAGGCATTACAATACATCTCCATACCGAGCAGATCTGATCGAACCTTGGCAAATGAAAATCAGGCTGGTGTAAAAAATGGGGGAATGCCACATACTATAGCCTTGACAGAATAGAGCAGGGTGAAACAGATGACATATATTGGAATGCCGCTCAAAAACAGATGCTAAGTAGCGGTAAAATGCACAATTACATGAGAATGTACTGGGGCAAAAGGATCCTTGCCTGGTTTCCCTCTGTAGAAGATGCTTACGGAATCCTTGCCTGGTTGAACAATAAATACGAGATGGATGGACGTGATGCCAATGGATGGGCGGGGATCGCCTGGTGCTTTGGCAAACACGACCGACCCTGGGCAGAGCGCCCTATCTACGGAATGGTGCGCTATATGAACGCCGCTGGATTGAAACGCAAGTTTGACATCGAAGCGTATGTTTCGAAATGGAGTAATGGATGAGAAAAGTCTGTTTAGGATTCCTGATGATCCTGTTTGTAGTTTCGCTCTGGGGGCAAAACGACACAGGAATACGCAAGATCATCATTGGTGGTGATTCGGACTTTCCTCCCTACGAGTTTATAAACAGTCAAGGCAACCCAGACGGCTACAATGTGGAACTCAGCAAGGAAGTGGCGAAGATCCTGAATTGGGAGCCTGAGTTCAGATTGGGAAAATGGGCGCTGGTGATGGATTGGCTTCAAGATGGTCGGGTGGACTTGATCCAGGGAATGGCGTTTAGCGTAGAAAGAGCACGAACCTTCTCGTTCTCATCCGCTCATTCGGTAACTTGGCGGTCCATTTTTGTGCGCCGGGATTCTGATATTCTTAATGAAAACGATATTCTGGATAAATCTATCGCAATTCAACAAGATGACGTTGCGGAAGAATACCTGGCTCAGCGAGGTTTCTATGGACGTTTGTTGCGGCTTCCCACCCAAGAAATTGCTCTTAAGCTGTTGAATGAGGGAGATTTTGATGTCTGCGTGGCAAACTATATGATCGGAATGCATAGCATCCGCGAAATGAACTTGCAAAACATCAAAGCATTACCACAACGAATCAACCAACGAGAATACTGTTTTGCCGCCCTGGATCCCGATCTCATCGATCAAGTAAATCAAGCCCTGGTAGTATTGAACAAGAATGGTACATTGGAGGCTCTTCATAACAAATGGCTGGCTACAGATATCTCTGCTGTAGGGATCTATCCCATTGGTTATCGCTGGACACAAATAATAGCCATCCTTAGCTTGTTACTGGCGCTAGTGTTTCTTTGTATCTGCTGGTTTTGCCGGAAATCCTACCGTAAACTTGCCACCAAGCTCCGCCAACAAGCAACTATCGCGGAAAATGCCCGGAAAGAATTTGAAGCCTGGCAACAAGATTTTGCCAATGGACCTGTAGTACTTTACAAATGTGCCATCAACCCCCTCAGAGTGTTGTATATCTCTCCAAATATTACAAATTGGGGGATTAGCCTGGAAGATGCCATGAATGGCGGGGAAGCATTTTGGCAGTTTATCTTCTCGGAAGATAGAGAATACATATCCGAGAACAGCACTCACAATAAGCCTGATGAGCATTCTACTCTGGTGTACCGAGTAGTAAATTCCAAAGGAGATATGCATTGGGTGCTGGATTATGCACGGCTTATGGCATCTCCGGATAGTGGTGAGAGCTTCCTCTATGGCTACCTGATAGATATCACGGAACAAAAGAATATGGAAGCCAAGATAATGGAATCCAAGGAGAAAGCGGAAGCGGCGAACATCGCCAAAAGCCATTTCCTGGCAAATATGAGCCACGAGATCCGCACTCCCCTGAATGGCATCACCGGATTCCTGCAGGTCCTTCTGCAGATGGGTGGCAGCACTCAACAGCAAGAGATCTACGACATCATGTATGCATCAAGTAGAAACCTCTTGAAGATAATCAACGATATCCTGGATTTTTCCAAAATCGAGACCGGGAAGATGGAGCTGATGATCAGCGACTTCAATCTGCGTTATATGGTTGCGGAACTGGTGAAGCATTTTTCCTATCAAAATAGACGCGATGGTTTAGTAATCAGTTATTCGATCAGCGATGAGATTCCCGATGTTTTAAAAGGTGATCAATTGCGTCTTAAGCAGATCCTAACCAACCTCTTGCAGAATGCCGTGAAGTTCACTGAAAAAGGGAAGGTGGAAGTAATCGCGGAACCTTATACGGTATCGGAGAGTGAAGTCCGGCTCTTGATTCGGGTGGTGGATACAGGGATCGGCATCAATCCTACAAAACAACAGGATATCTTCGATAACTACAGCCAAGCCGACAACTCCATTAGCTCCAAATATGGCGGTACAGGGTTGGGGCTGGCAATCGTGAAACGTCTGGTAGAGCTGATGAACGGATTTGTCTGGGTGGAGAGCGAGCTGGGAAAGGGCAGTAGCTTCTTCGTTATCCTGCCATTTTCAACTTACAACGAACAACCAGGACAACCGGAACAAACTGTGCACCCCACGCTTCCCAAAGACATTCGGATGATAGGCAATGTGCTTCTGGTGGAAGACGATCTCGTGAACCAGTTAGTTACCATCCGTCAGCTTAGTAATTGGGGATTGCAGGTGGATCTTGCCAAAAATGGCGCGGAAGCTGTAAGCATGCATCAGATTAACCAATACGATCTGATCCTGATGGATATTCAAATGCCCGTAATGGATGGAATCACGGCAACTCATAAGATCCGTGACTTGGATGTAATCCAGGGTAAACACACACCAATAGTAGCTTTCACCGCCTCTGCATTGGTAGGAGACCGGGAACGTTTTCTGGCTACGGGAATGGACGAATATATCTCGAAACCAGTGGATGTCACCGAGTTGTACGCCATTTTACAAAATCTTATACCACAAGATAAAAAAGGATAAGCGGACCTGATTGATGAAACAAAGTGTACGCCTCGTTTTGATTGCCGGAGGTACCTGCTCTGGCAAAACAACTATAGCTAAAGCTATTGGCAAGAGGTTGGAAGACCTAAAAACAGTAATCGTATCCCACGACAACTATTACAAAGACCTTGCCCATTTGCTCCCGCAGGAGCGGGCGAAAGTGAATTTTGACCATCCCGACTCCATCGACAAGGATTACCTCTTGGCAGATATCCACGACATGCTGGCAGGCAAGGCAGTAAATGTGCCGGATTACAGCTTTGTAACTCATAGCCGTTCTGAAGGTAGCTTGTGCATTGCGGAGGCTGAAGTGATCATCCTGGAAGGGATTTTTGCGCTGTACTATCCGGAATTACTGGAGCTGTCAGACCTGAAGATATATGTGGATACCGATGCAGATTTGCGCCTCGCCCGCAGGATTGGGAGAGATATCATCGACCGCGGTAGGGATGTGGAAAGTGTTTTAGATCAATATCTGCAGACGGTCAAGCCTTCTCATGAAGCCTTCATCGAGCCCAGTAAGAAGAATGCGGATGTGATCATCCCTGGAGACAAAGAGTTCGACAAGGTGCTGTATATGTTAAACGGCTACCTGCTTTATGAATTGGTGAGCAAAACCCGGCGCAATTGAAAACCGTTTAACGTTCACGGATTAAAGCTCTTTCAGCCGCTCTTCCATAAGCCTTAAGGAAGGGCTGTGGCGAGAGACGTTTTTCCTGGCTCTCATAAGTACTTCCTTGGCTTTATGAACATCACCCAGATAAAGATAGGTGCGCATCTGGTTTACATAGATCTCGCTGAGATATGGCCACTGCCCTTCAGCATCTTGGAGGATGCGGATCGCCTCCAAGGGAAGCCCTGTGTTTAGAGCTGAAGAAGCAAAGCGGATCATATGGTCCGGATTTTTGATCTTGCCCGAACTTGCCGCTTGTGAATAGCTGTAATATGCCTGCATGTGCATCCCCTTGGCAGAAAACAGCAAACCTCCAAACAAGCTGAGTTGCATGTTTTCTCCACAATATTGCCGGGCTTGCCGCAAGTATCTTAAAGCTTCGTCCGTTTCTCCCAGTTCATAGTATTGCTCGATAATCACATAATATACAAAAGGGTGGTTTGGCAAGCGGGTAAGTAGCTTTTGCATGGTGGCGATGCTATCCCTGTTTTTACCGAGCAGGGCTTGAGTGTAACCTATGTTATAGAGGATGTCCTCGCTTGGGTTTTTGATCCTGAGGTAATATACCAAAGCGAGCCGGTAATCCCTCTGAGCCAGATAACAGGAGGCAATCGCTTGTATTAACAGTGGATTATCCGGCTCGTATGCCAATGCCCGCAGATAGTGCTTTAACGCGCTTTGATAGTGCATTTTAGTGATGAAGAGATCCGCAATAGTGGTCTGTAGCCGCGGTTCATCCGGATGCTGATCTTCTGCGTTCTGCAGGATATGCATGGCATGGATCCAGTTTTTCTTGCTCAACTCCTGAGCTTGTTTGATTATGCCATCTATGGTCATTCTGTAATCTCTTTTAGGATTTCCGCGATGGCACGTTGCAACTGAAGGTCGTTGTTTGAGATGATGTCGTTCAAACTGTGTTCTACTAAGATATCCGGCATTACACCAGTGCCTTCCATGTTTGTGCCGTCCACTTTGTACCAACCGGTTCCTGGCATTCTCATGCTGGAGCCATCCAAGAGCTCTGCTGGCCAAGTGCCGATCACGGCGCCGCTGGAAGGATATCCCACTACTTTACCCACTTTGAGATACTGGTAGATATTCGGGAAAATCTCGCCATCTGAGAAGCTGTCCTCATCCACCAGGACGATAGTCGGTACATAAATTCCCGCTCTGGGCTCGACCCTGGGTATATTTCCCCAGTTTCGGCGTGCAGAGTATGCATAGGGTGTTTTGGTTAGCAGAGAAATAATATCGTCATGAACTCTGCCGCCACGATTTCCGCGGAAATCCAGGATAACTGCCTCTTTATCGAAATTATCCCGGAAGTAATCCCTGTAAAAATCGTCGTAGTCCGATTCTCCCATTGCCGGTACATGGATGTATCCCACTCTGCCGGCGGTTGCAGCTTCCACTTTTTGGCGATTTCTGTTTACTTGGTATTGGTACCACAAATCTCTGGCAGCAGAACCGCTCAGACCCGTCACCTGGCCGGAAATCTCCTGATCACCTTTCTGGATGGTGAATTTGATCTGTTTATCTACTTTTCCCGTTAGCAGAGAATCAACCGGGGTGTGGGATTGGATGATCACGCCGTCCAAACTGGTCAGGATGTCGCCATCACTAATCCCATAAATGGCAGCCAATCTGGTGGTTGGGTACACGCGACTGATCCGGATCCCCTGTTTTAAACGCTCTGAACGGTCAAACTCGATCCCCAAAAATGCTTGAGACTTGAATCTTCTTTCATGTTCTTGACGTGGGGTAAACCCGGTGTGGGATGCGTTCAGATCTCCCACCATTTCGTCTATGATGCTACCGATCTCATTGATATCAAGTGCCTTGTCTGTATATGGCAGATATTCTCGATACAGCTTGTGCCAATCTTGATTGTGCATATTGGGATCATAGAAGTTCTCCAGGAAGTTCCCCCATACCTGTTCAAACACTCTTTGGTTCAGCGTCTTTACATTGTAACTGTATTCCAGACTGATATTGATGTCGTTGCGTGTTAAGTCCCAAATGTTGGTGTAAATTCCAACTCATTGTTTCTCAGGTTATTTGAGAACATCTTATAGTCCTCGTTTCTCACATTCTATGTTAGGCCAAGCGACCAATTGCATTCTTTCCAATCTCATTCCAGTGGT
>JAHDQK010000088.1 GCA_018433885.1 Candidatus Cloacimonadota bacterium | reverse complement strand
TGGCTGCCAGTAACAGACGTAAGGTATAGGCGGACGCTGATCCGCCTTTTTGTTTAGGCGCTACGGCGAGCGCCGGTACGCTATAAATCCACTTCATTTCTCACCTCCGATATTGTAGCTATGCAGTGCAGCCTTAAGCTCCGCCAGGCTGATTTTGGCTTCAGGATTGGCCAGCGCTGATTGTAGCACATTATCCACATCACCGCGGTAGTTTTTGTAGGCTAAAACCTTGTAAAACATCTGATCCCGGAATTCCGCTACATCGTGATGGGTGTAGGTGGTGGTGTAGCTACGCCCCAGGAAGTAATAATATTGGTCATCCTCATAGGGGGTTTCGTTATAGAGAACTATATATCCATCCGGAGTGAGAGGATTGTGATAGATGTTTTGCGTAACCGGCTGCCAGGTGATTACGGCGTCCAAACCGTTACTGGTGTTCACAGCTACTCCATCCGGGGGTAGGGGCGGAACGTAAGTAATGGAAAATGGACTGGCGCTGGCTTTTTGGGAGTAGTTGCCAAAGCTGTCGGAGACTTTGATCCGCACCCTGGCATTGTAGCTCTGCACGGAAGGCAGAGCCCAGGGATGGATGCCATCGTTATTGGTATTCTCGATGATGTTGGTGTAATCAGTACCGCCATTCAGGCTGTAGCAGATGTTTACGCTGTTGGACAGGATATTGGTGTCCGAGGCGTTCCAGGTGATATCACGGGTATCGCCAATGTACCAGGCTTCGCCGCCATTGGGGGAGGTGATGGAAAGGGTGGGATCAACGGTGTCGTTAATAACCGGAGCCGTGGTGCCATAACCGGTAAGCGCCATCAGCCCGGAGCCAAACATAAACAGGATGCAGAATAGCATTGCTGTTTTCATTATTTCCTCCATTCGTAGTTTTGGATTACTACAGTAATTTCTTCACTGGTTCGAATAATCAGTATTGCTGAAATATGTCAATCTAAATAATGGGGGGGGGGGGTAAATCGTTACGAGACTGCGTGTTACCGTAACCCCTCACTTAAAAATCAAATCGATCTCAATGGGCAATAGATGATATCACATTAAGGCATTTAGATATGATATACTTACCTGTTATGTTGGACTTGTACTATCCCAGATCAGGCAATCGAGTCTTATCACCAAAAATCAAATCTACCACCATTTTTTGGAGCAATGGACATTTGATTTTTGGTGATTGGATTTGAAGTTTTCAGTGAGGGTTTATAAACATCAAGGATGTTACCATTCTTCTATCCAAGAAGATATACTCAAATAGCAGATCGCGAACGAAAAAACGAAAGACCAAAAAATGACCATAAGAGCCGAATAAGTAGCACTCACCCAGGGATTTTAATATCTGCTCGCCAAGTATTTAGTAGTTAACTAGGAAGTGTCCATAAAATCGATATCTATCTCTTATTACCTTCCCCATCGCCCGAAGTAGGTGCTGTGGTGTCTTCCTGCAGTGTGGACTGCATCAGGACCCCATATAGACTCGATCGATGAATGGGTGTGCACATTAGGTGTTGTTTGGGATTTCATAGGCAATACCAAGAGACAGGAATTGGGCGAACGTCATTTTTTCTTGACAAACCGTCCATCAATAATAGACTTGAGACCTTGTCTAATTTTCACACAAATAGCTACAGCAGCTCACACAATTGATCCAAAGGAGTTATGATGATTGAAGAGAAGTTGATACCGTATCTTGTCAATTCTACGAAAGAACATTGGGAGCTTCCCGCCTTCACGGATTACCCAGGTTCCTCGATCAGTTATAAGGATGTGGCAAAACGCATTTTATGGTTACATCGTGTTTTCCGAGAAACCGGCATCAAGAAGGGTGCAACCATAGCTCTTGCCGGCAAGAACTGCAGTAACTGGGCATTGGTCTGGCTTGGCACTGTCACCTATGGTGCGACCATCGTGCCGATTCTGGCAAACTTCTCCCCCGAAGACACTCAGCACATAATAAATCACAGCGACGCTGAACTGGTATTTATCAGCCGAGATAAATTCGATAACATCGATGGTGATCAATTGAAGAAAGTGCGTATGATCTTTGCCTTGGATGATCTATCTGTGTTGGAAGACAGACGTGATAAAGCAAAATCCGATATCAAAGGCTTCTCCGATCACACTGATTTGCACGCGATAAGCGATAAAGAATTTACCATCGAGGATGTCTGTACAAACGAGGACATCGCCGCGATCATATACACCAGCGGAACTACCGGATTCTCCAAGGGAGTGATGTTGCCTCACCGGAGTTTAATCGCAAATATATTGGTGGCGCACAAAAACTTGCTGTTCTCCGTTGGGGCAAAAGTCTTTGCCTTCCTGCCTCTGGCACATGCTTACGCTTGTAGTTTCGACCTCCTCTATCCCTTTACCCGCGGGAACCACATCAACTTCATGGATCGCATCCCCGCTCCCAAGATCCTACTGGCAGCGATGAATGACCTCAAACCGGAAGTAGTGCTTACAGTTCCCCTCCTCATCGAAAAAATCTACAAAAAACAGCTTCAGCCTACCATCGAAAGCCCCAAAATGAAGGTACTCTTGAAACTCCCGGTTATCCGTAAGATCATCCTGAAAAAAATCCACGACAAGCTGATGCTTGCTTTTGGCGGAAACATCCGCGAACTCATCACCGGCGGAGCTCCCATGAACGCTGAAGTGGAAGAATTTATGAAGCTGATCAAGTTCCCCTTTACCATCGGTTATGGCATGACAGAGTGCGGACCATTGATCTCGTATGCAAATTGGCATGAACACCGCTATGAATCCAGCGGTAAACAAGTGGATTATCTAACGATAAAAGTGAATTCCAAAGATCCAGAAAGAATCCCCGGTGAAATCATATTGAAGGGTGAACAGGTCTTCAAAGGATATTACAAGTTTGAGGAAGCCACAAACGAAGTTCTTCGGGATGGCTGGCTATATACCGGCGATATCGGTACCATCGATAAGGATGGATTTGTGTATATCCGTGGGCGCAGTAAAAACGTGATCCTGGGAGCCAGTGGTGAAAACATCTATCCGGAATTGGTGGAACAAAAGCTGAACAATATGCCTTATGTAGGCGAATCACTAGTCCTGGAACGCGATCGTCAGCTTCACGCAATTGTGTATCCGGATTTTGAAGCATTGGATGCGGATCATATCCCGGAAGGAAAAATTCCCGAACTGATGGAAAATAATCGTAACGAGGTCAACAAACAGCTGGCAGATTTCAGCAGAATTATCAAGATCCAGATCGCCAGCGAGCCTTTCCAAAAAACTCCTACCCAAAAGATAAAGCGCTACCTTTATATTTGAGCTCCGATTGAACGAAAAACGCTATTTCGCAGTAGTTTCCGGTAGTCTGGAAAAGCATGCATCGCAAGAGCTGCAGAGCTTTGGTGCCAAAGTAATCCAGGAAATCCCCCGGGGGATTGGCTTCAGCTGTTCCCAGGAAGTTCTGTATCGTATCCTCTATGAAGCCAGGCTGGTGCAGAGAGTGCTGCTTCCCTTGCTGCATTTCCCTTGTCATAGCATCAAATACCTCCATCAGCAAGCGCACAAGAATATCTCCTGGCACACTCTATTTGGGTTGAATCAGAGTTTTGGCATAGATAGCAACGTAAGCAACTCTTTTACAAAGCATTCCCTATATGCCGGGCAGGTACTCAAAGACGCCATCTGCGATAGTTTCCGCGACCGCTTTGGTCAGCGACCAAGCTTCAGCAATAAAGAGCCGGACATTCAATTTAACCTACATATCCATGAGAATAAAGTTACCATATCCTTGGATATCCTGGGGTTGAGCCTGCATAAACGTGGATATCGTAAAGCATCGGTGGACGCTCCCCTTCAGGAAACGCTGGCAGCTGCGATGATTCAATTAAGCGGATGGGATGCTCAGAATCCATTGTGGGATCCAATGTGCGGAAGCGGAACGATCCTCGCAGAAGCATTAATGCTAGCGGGCAATATTCCCGCGGGATATCTGAGAGACCACAAGCGTTTGCCCCTGATGCCGGAACACGATGAATTCCTCTGGCAAAGTGTAGTCCACCAAGCTAATTCCCGGATGCGGGAAGTGCCTCCGGGCATCATTTCCGGCTCGGATATCAATCCCTCGGCGATCGATGCCTGCCGCGATAACCTTTCCTGCTTACCTTTCGCTGAGAGCATTGAGCTTAAAGTAAAGCGGTTTGAAGCATTCAAGGGGAATTTCAGCGGTACCATCATCTGTAACCCTCCCTATGGCGTGCGATTGGGGAACATTTCAGAAGCGGAAATGCTGTACCATTCTTTGGGAGATTTCCTGAAACAACATTGTAAAGGCAGCACAGCCTATATCTTGTGCGGAAGCAAAGAACTTGTTCCCCACCTTCGCCTGCGGGCTCATTGGGCAAAGAGCATTGTGAACGGTGATCTGGATACCCGGTTCGCCAAGATTGTTATCCGCCCGGATAGAATCGAAGTATCCAAACCTATTATTCCAGAATAATGGCTTCAAATCTGATCTTGCTGTTAACAGCAGCTCTGTGGGGATTTGCCTTTGTTGCCCAAAGCAAAGGGAGCGAGAGCTTGGACGCTTTCAGCTTCAATGCCATTCGCTTTGCCTTGGGAGCTTTGGTAGTACGCTTGGTTCTATTTAAAAGCTTCAACAAAAACCGAAAGTTTGTTTGGCAGCCTGGGTTGGTGCTGTTTATCGCGGCAAGTCTGCAACAAATCGGGATTATCTATACTAGTGCAGGTTCAGCCGGTTTTATAACCGGACTGTATGTTCTATTTGTTCCCCTCTTCGGATTGTATTTGGGACAAAAACCGGATCGCTATCTATGGTTCGCGATGGCTCTGGCTCTGGCGGGAATGTATCTGATCAACAGCATTGGAGGGATCAGCGCTTCTTTCGGAAATCTCTTGGTACTCTTTTCAGCCGTGTTTTGGGCGATCCACGTTCAGCTCGTGAATACCTATAGCAAGCTCCAATCTACCGGAGAACTTGCATTTGGGCAATTCTCCGTATGCGCTGTGCTTTCTGGCATATCAGCGATAATCTGGAGGCTGAACCACCACCAGGGTGGGATTCTGGATCCGGTGTACTATCGGGGGTTTTCCACCGCCTTGTTACCAATCCTTTATGGAGGTTTGATCAGTGTCGGTATAGCCTACACTCTGCAAATTAAAGCTCAACAGAAGGCAGATCCTGCCGCCGCCGCGGTAATCTTGTGCCTGGAGGGAGTCTTTGCCCTCATCGGTTCTTATTTGATTCTGGGTGAAGCTATTCATTTGCGAAATCTTGGGGGAGCCTTTTTGATGCTCCTGGCGATGATCCTGGTCTCAATCCCAAAAAAAATGTTGACAGAAACAGCGAGTCAAATTTGAGTGCTCGAACATATACATTGAAACACAGATTTAAGGATATATAAATGGTTT
>JAHDQK010000051.1 GCA_018433885.1 Candidatus Cloacimonadota bacterium | reverse complement strand
GCCAGGGATAGCCGGAAACAAAATGAGTAAGGGCACGATCTTTCGACCGTGCCCACGTTCTCATTTTGGTAGATGCCTAAGAAAACCCATATTTTACAAGGCCTTAAGACATCCTATAGTCATTTGATACTATTTCATGAGCATCATCTTTCTGCTCTGAGTGCCTTTGGCATTCACTACAGAATAGAAATAAACGCCGCTTGCTACAGAATTTCCTTTGGAATCCTTACCATCCCAAGTGAAGCTGTGGTCGCCTCTTTCCAAATTACCTTTGAAGAGGGTTTTCACCAGTTGGCCTTTAGTGTTATACACATTCAGCGTGATTTCGGAGCTAAATGGCATCGAGAGAGCAATTGAGGTATTGGGATTGAAGGGGTTGGGATAATTCTGTTTGAGAGTGGGGCGGAATACTTGAGGGGCTACGTCGTCGTTGTTATCCACACTTTCGTTGTTTACGCGCATGGCATAAAGCCCCAGAATTTCTGTTTTTCCGCTACTGCGGCCATCAGCCCAAACTGCAATGGCATGGTCGTTTAGTTCAACTGCAATGGGTTCATACTGTGCTTTTCCTGCGTCGGAGAGGATCTGTCCATAGGGACCCAGAACCAGTTCTCCGGTGGCATTCATGTAATTGTAATAGATGTCGCTATCTTCGGACATAAATTCTGTCCATGCCACCATCATGCCTGCTCCGGGGAAGCCTACTGTGGTGGGATTGGTCTGGGTGGAATCTTTCTCGATCACGAAATAACCCAAGGTTCCCCAAAGATCATTTCCGGCGAAGTCGTATTTTTTAGCAATGATATCATGCATACC
Source organism: Candidatus Cloacimonadota bacterium (assembly GCA_018433885.1). Classification (GTDB taxonomy): domain Bacteria; phylum Cloacimonadota; class Cloacimonadia; order Cloacimonadales; family Cloacimonadaceae; genus UBA5456. Next base: position 25,528 of record JAHDQK010000051.1, on the reverse strand, counting down.
GTTCACGTTTTCGCACCACGTGGTAACGATTCCATTGTGAACTACGCTGATGGTGGCAAATTCCTGCTCATTATCGCGGTTTGCCAGGATCTCGCCTTCGCTGTTCCACAAGCGCTGGCCGTCGTAGGAAACGTGTTGGCTTACATATTGGAGCTGTCCGTTCCGGTTGTCTCTCCAAGTCACATAAATTCCCTGAGGAGTGCGCGCGGCGACGGGGGAGAGCTGGACGGTCATTCCTTCCAGATCTGTCAGCATCAAGCCTTCATCAGTCCAGCCGGTAGCGGCGTCACCATTGGAATCCACTCTTTTTGTCCAGATGGTTTGCTTGCTTGTGGAAGGATTGATTCTGTGCCACACATAGATATCTTCCACAAGATGCGTGAGTTTGGTTTCTTCAAGCATGGCGGTTCCGCTCAATACAGAAATCATCTTGCCGGAGGCTCCCCAAAGTCTTTGCCCGTCTTGGATTTTCTGGCCGTAAACATGGTAGCGGAAGCGGGTTCCGATCATATCCCAGCTAGACCATCCCATATACAAGGCATTGTCGAAGAAACTCATGCGGGGGTCGATTTGGCTGAGAGGTTCGTCTTCGGTCACCTTCATGCCATTATCTCCAAAGAGTCTGTCTCCGTTGGCAGAGAATTGTTGCACATATACATTTGAAGCGCCGTTGCGGTCGTCCGTCCAAGCTATGGCAAATTGATTTCCGCTGGTAATAACGAGTTGAGGATTGCTTTGGCTACCAGTGTGATCTACGGTGACGGGTCTGCCATTGGTTTCCAAAAGCGTTTCACCGGATTCTGTAAGGATCTGATAGAAAATGCGATAGCCATCATTTGCGAATCTGGTATCTTGCCAAACTATCACGGTATCGTTAGCTCTGGCGGCGATTTGATATTGTCCTTTAGGAGTGTCGCCACTGAGGCCCCAGAAGATCTGGGTTCCGTTTTCGGGTAGGACGATATCTCCAGAAGGGGTAAGTACTTGGTAATATAAGCCGATGCTACCGTTGCGATTATCCATCCAATTGATATAGACATTGTTGCCAGAGACCTTTACCAATCCACCATTCTGTTCGTTTGGCATGGTGCAAATAGCCTTGCCTCCGGGTGTCCACATTGCAGTTCCACTGGCGTTCAAGTGTTGGGCATAGACGTCGTCGTTGGGAGAGTTACCATTACGGAGATCGTCCCATACGATATATACTCCACCATTACCATCGGATGCCATGCGTTGACCGATCTGGGCGAATTCGGCAGTAGCTACTTCGATACCACTATCTCCCCAGAGTTTTGCGCCACTTGCGCTGATTTTTTGTGCAAACAGATCTGCATTCTGGTTATCCAAGCGGAAATCTTCCCAAACGATCACAGCGGCGTTGTCGGAAGTAGCTTGGATGCGGGGATTCTGTTGAGGAGCGGGAATCTGGGCGGTTTGATCCGAATAGATCATAAAGGGATTGGTCCACAGCATCTGTCCGGCGATGTTCACCTTCTGGCCATAGATGTCTGGATCGTTGTTGCGTTGATCCGTCCATGTGAAGACGAATTCTCCATTGCCGATGGAAGCCATGCGCACTCCGGTTTGGTTTCCGGTGGCAACTGCGAGAGCGAGAGGCTCTGCCCAAGTCATTTCACCATTGGCATTGTAGTGTTTGGCATAGATATCGGAATCCCCCACGTAGGAGTGGGTATATGCCAACATCATACCACCCTGTCCATCGGGCAACATGGTGTTTTGAACTTCATCGCCAGGACCATTTGCCACGGGGATGCCATTGACCGTCCACAGCGGTGCTCCGGTGGAAGAAAGGCGCTGAGCATAGAGGTCTTTACTGGGGTTACGGCTGTCTCCCCAGATTATGAAAGCTCCACCTTCGAGGTCGGGTTCCATATTCAGGCCCAATTGCATTCCGGGCAGGGTGCATACGGGTACGCCACCTTCCTGCCACAGTAATTGACCTTGATTGTTGATTTTTTGAGCGTACACATTGCCATCCAAATCGTCGAAGAACTCGATCCAGGCAATGATATAATTTCCATCGGAAGTTTTGGTAATCACGGGGTCTTCCTGTCGATCGGGCTTACCATCCACGAGCAAGGGTTCGTCCCACACCATATCTCCGGAAGCATCTACTTTCTGAGCCCAAAGGTCGCGTTCTCCAAGTTTGGTATCGCTCCAAACATAGATCGCTCCTCCGTCAGTGGATTCGGTTCCAGTACGGAACCATTCGATGTTTACTCCCTGACGAACGGCCACGGCATTTTCCCACGTTAAAGCGGCGGAAAGCAAAGCAACCGAACATAGAAGCAGCATTATCAGCGTTAACTGTTTCACAGGCATCTCCTTATGTTTATTAATAATAGCTATTTTACAACAGTATCCGGTAAAAAGAAACTGGCAATAGTAAAGAAAGCAAGAAGGGTTCCAAATCAGGATAAATCGGGAATGTACTTGGTTTCTCTCTTGATCAAGAGCTAAAAATCGAGAGAGCTTGGTATTAGCTACCTAGTCTGTTTACTCCATCCACCAATACTTTAGCAAGCAGAAAATCTTCGGAACTAAAACACAATTGTGAAAGACTGTGTTCGCCCAAATACAATCCGTCGGGAATCCTGAAGAACAGGATGTCGGCATCCTTTCCGATATCGAGAGAGCCCATCCGGTGGTCCAAGTGCAGAATCTTCGCATTTGCCAAACTTATGCGATATAGCATCTCGGAAGGCAATACTGGGTCTGTGTTCTGGCGGAAGTTCATCTGTTTTGCGTGATAGAGCATATTTAGGGATGTTCCCGCGCCTACATCGCTACCGAGACCAAACGGGATATTATGGGCTTTGACCCGGGAAAGCGGAAACTCTCCACTTTTCAGGTAGAAATTCGAATCCGGACAGTGGGCAATCGATGAACCAGAGCTGCTTAACACGTCCATTTCGGGATCACTTAGGTGAATGGCATGCCCCAAGATGGAGCGGGGGCCAAGAATGCCTAGGGATTCATACACTTCCGTGTAGCTGCTTTTGCCGAAGATTTCCTTTACCCAAGCCATCTCATCTGGATTTTCGGAGAGATGGGTCTGAATGAAAGCGTCATGACTCTTAGCGTAATCAGCGACTTCACGCATGAGTTCTGCAGAACAAGTGGGCGCAAACCGTGGTGTGAAGATATAGCTAAGGGATTCGCTGTTCCATTTCTCGTGGAGCCGGATACTATTTGAGATGGCGTAACCGGTTGTTTGTAATAGCCCCTGGGGGGCGTTTCTATCCATCATGGTCATCCCGATCTTGGCTTTGGCACCCATATCATGCGCCACTTCGAAGGCGGCTTCCGCGGCTTCTCTAAAGGGGGCTGTATAGATCACGGAGAAGGTGGTTCCCGCTTTGATCAATGCAGAGAAAAAATCCCGGCTCAGGGCTGTGGCATAGGCCTCACTCAAAGATTTCTGTTCTTCGGGAAAAACGCTTGAATCCAACCAAGGTAGCAAAGCGGGGTGATACAAGCCCCGGATGCGGTATTGGGAAAGATGCACATGGAGATCTATGAAACCCGGAAGGCAGATGCACGAACGCTGATCTTCCCAAGAACCATGGAAATCTGAGAAAGAACAAATCTGCGTAATCTTGCCATTATCGATACTAAGCACGTGATCCGGCAGATAATCCACTTGATCAGGCGATACCGGATTGAAGATGTTGGTACGTATGTTTTTCATTGGGGTACCTCAACAAGCTCGTAGCGGATGATATTATTAGTAGATATACCAAAGTGCAATTCCGGAGCATTTTGGGTGGAACTGCCCTTGGCAGAACTAAGTTCCCGGATCAAGCTATACTCTTTGCCAGTTTGGTCTTTTAGATACAATATCACCCTGCTTCCAAAAGCAGGACTGTTGGGATGCTCTATATGGGTTCCATCGAGGGGGACCAGGGTGGTTTGCTCTTCCTTGAAAACTGGTTTCAGATATAGGGACTTATTTTTGGTGGGACTCACGTTATAGAGAATCTTGGCAGAATTGCCGCTTCCTATTACCAGATCCATCAAGCCATCCCGATTCAGGTCTCCAGTAGCGCAGGACCATCCATTGTAAACTCTTGTTCCGCTAAGGTATGTGATATCAGAAAAAGTTCCATCGCCATTGTTGTGGTAGAGATAGCTACGGTCGTTTTCATATACGGAAGTAATATAAAGATCCAGAAAGCCATCGTTGTCCGCATCGAAGAACAATGGTTCCGCATGAAGCTCGTCGTATGTGATACCACTATGGGAAGTTACATCAGTAAATTGCCAGAAATAAAGGGTGTCGGCACCCACAACGCGGTGAGCTAAACCATCGTTGCGCAGTAGCATGGATTTGTCTGAGATATCGATGAATCTGGGGTGGGCAAGGTTGGCAATGAAGAGGTCAAGATCTCCGTCATTGTCGTAATCCCCCCAATCTGCTCCGATGCTATGCCCATAGTAGCCATTTTTATATTCCCCAGTAACGGAATATAGGGCTGCCAAATCCACGAACAGGGAATCCGCTTGTTTAAAGAGGTAGTTGCGATTCAGGCGGTAATTGGTAACTAGCAGTTCTTGCTTGCCATCGTTGTCGAAATCCGCCGGAGCTACGCCTCTGCCCGCCAAGCCAGGGTTGTCCGCGTATTGAGGCATGAGAAAACCAAGCTCTGTGGAACGGTTTGTAAAGCTTCCCTCCTGATTGTGGTAGAACGAATCCGGATATCCACTACGAGTTTGCCAGCTTTCGTAATTGGCAAGATACAAGGAGGGATAGCCTTTGCCATCGATATCCCAAAACGCTACGCCTTCAGTGGGCATTTTATCGTCTATATCTCCGGCTTTCGCGTTCACTTTTACAAAGGTGCCATCCGGGTTTTGTTTCATCAGAGCATCTCCGTCTCCCTCTGCGGAATGAGATATACTCACAAAATCCAGGTAACCATCACGATTGAAATCTCCCCAGATTCCACCGTTGCTTTTCAGGAGAGTTGTCATAGAAGTATCTGGGTGGGAATTGAAGGTAAAATCTCCCAGATTACGATATATATACTTGCCATTAAACAGGATATCTATCTGCCCATCGTTGTCGTAATCTGCCAGAGCGGCTCTGGTATAGCGTTTCCCATCCATAGCGTGAGTATCCTCGAAAATGATGCCATTGTAGTCGAATATTCTGCGCAGATATACGATGGGGTCTTGCATGATCTTTCTGCGTTCAAGGATTGAGGCGATGGCTTTGTAGGCATCGTCGTCATAACGTTTGCGGGGTGCGCCGAGGATCAAGCTTTTGCCAAATTGTCTGATGGCCTCCAGCTGGAGTTTCTTCGTGCTAAACAGGGATAGATATCTTCCGTACCAGAAATAACGCTCCGCCTGTTCGCCCCGGTCGTTCTTCATGAAGTTCAGCTTGTCCAACAGCTTGATCTCTTGCTTTTGCTGTTCATTGGGCTTCTTGAAGATGCCGAAAATTGGTTGTTCATCTCCCAATAAACCTTTGGCAGAGATGTGTTTATAGTAACTCGCTTTCAACATCTGGAGCTGGACGCGGTTTTGCCAATCCGCACCGGAGTATTCATCAAAGAGGATTCTGGCGTCTGTGCCTTTCTGGGCAATCTCTAGGTATGATATTGCCCGGTTTAACATCTCGCGGTTTGAAGCTAGCTCCTGAATGTCCCTGCGTAAACTAGGGCTAAGGATGTATAATGCGCTGATGTATGCATGTGCGGCACTACGCGTGCCATACTGTTCCATTACATTCATCAATTGCTCGTAGTCCTTCAATTGGGCGATGTGATACAATTGATAGTAATAAGCCGCCTGATGCCAAATGGAATTGGGATAGCTGGTATAGAAGGATTCGATTAGCTCCAATGCATCGTAACTGCTTACCTGCGTTGAAATTTCGTCCATCACGCTTTTGGCACTGGCTTCGATGATTCCGTTGTATTTCGGCATGCTCTGAATCAAGCTGAGGATGTTGTCGTCCTCCTTGGAGCTGGTATAATGGGCAAACACCAACGAATCTGCGGGGTCCGAAAAACTTTTGGCAAGCACCATGCTCCGAATCAAGATATCGGAGGTATCGGGGTTTTCACTTTGGATAATCAACCATTGCAAGGCATCTTCGAGAGAGGAGAAATCTCGTGCGATCAGGTAATGTAATTCGGAAGCAAGCTCCATCTTTCGAGTCTTTTGAGCATATTGCAGAAGCGTTTCCCGGTCTTTTCGATTCTCAGAAAAGCGGAGGTTCAGGAAGTCAGTTTCGTACTTCTGAACGAGGTGATACTGCTCTTTATCCAGCAGAAATTTAAGATCATCGGCAGTGAGGCTGGCATAGGAGGCACCGATGCTCATCATCAGCAGAAAGGTGGCTAAGATGCTAAATCTTTTCATTATGATCTTCCCAGCTTGTTATCAAATCTTGGATATCTTCTTCAGAAAAGTGGTAAGTATTGTTGCAGTAATGGCATACGGGATCGATCCCTTCCCGCATTGTTTCCAATTCTGCTTTACCCAAGAGGAGCAAACCCCGGGCAAAACGCTCCCGCGAGCAATCACATAAATAGCTAAGCGAGGTTTCCTTGTTAATCTTCCATTCCAGGTTCTTCAAGATGAATCTGTTCAGGATTTCCTCTAGTGAGAGCCCCATATCCATGAGATCAGAGATGTTAGGGGTTAGCGCCAGGTTATCAGTAATTATCCTGGCAAGCTCCGGATCAGCTTGAGGTAGTTGTTGAATCAGGAATCCTCCAGCCGCACGGACTCTTGCATCTTGATCGATTAAAACCCCCAAGTTCACCGCGCTGGCAGTTTGTTCGCTGCGTTCGTAGAAAGCCGCCAGATCGCTACCGATCTCGCCATCTACAAGTTCCACTCTGCCAGTATATGGCGCTTTCATCCCGCTTTGGCGGATCACACTTAGGGTTCCTTTGCCCAAGTGCTTGCCCACAAGTAGGTTATCCTGGATATCAGGGAGCCACAACTGGGGTTGAAAAGCATAACCTTTGAGATTTCCTTCTTTGTTTGCTATTACAATCCCGCCTTTCAGCGGACCTTCTGCATCGACCCTGATGGATACCTGTGCCCGGGGAGCTTTCAATTCTCCGCTCATCAGGGCCACCGCGCTGATCATTCTGCCCATCAGAATGGTGGAAAGTGGATATATATCGTGGATATCCCTTGCTTCCTGTACTATGCTAGTGGTATCTGCCGCAAACAAGCGAAACTGGTCACCGGCAATGCTTCCGCGTAACAATCTGCCCTTATGGTCTTTCATAATCAATCCATTCTGTACTAAGTTTTATGGTAGGATAGTAGGTCTGTAATATCTGGGTATAATCTACTCCATTTCTGGCTTTTCGCAATGCCCCTACCTGACACATCCCAACGCCGTGCCCTGAGCCTCTTCCGGATAGACTGATGCTTGCTCCGGGAGAGATGGTGGTTTTTCCCTGGGAACCTTTGAAGACGAAGAAAGATGACGGCAACATGCCAAATGCCTGGCGGATCTTATACTCTCCATCCAGGGTTAAGGTGCGGTCTCCCACGATGCGAAGTTTCAAGATCCTGCCGGAGATTCCACGCTCCATTATCTGGATCTGCTTAATGGATTTTAAACCTAGGTTTTTTGCCAATTGGGCTTTGGAAATACTACGTTCCCAAGCCAGAGTTGCCCGTTCCCAAGAGCTCATTCCGGAAGTATCTAGTTTACTGGAGATCCAAGCACTAGCGCTGGATTCTTGGGATAGATCCATTTCCGCTGCAGATTCTATACATACCGAGCCCGAGAGATGGGGGAGAGGGCTACCTTTCCAGATAGCTTGGGATGAATCCGTTTTGCCTCCACAACTGCTATGGTAGGTGGCATCTGCTACTTTGTCCTGTATGGTCATGATCTCTCCCGCAGTTTGGATCACAGCTTCAACGATATCGTTGTTGCGCAAATGTTTGCCTTTGTAAACCTGGCAATGAGTTGTGTTGCAAAGATCATAGCCGTCTTTGGTGTGCCGGTTGTGAAGCAAAAGACTAACCGCGTGGGATCTCGCCGCTACGGCTTGGGCTTTCAGCGCTTCGCTGGGGCTGTGGTTCCCAATCTCGTTTGGCACAACTCCGGCGATGTACTCCTCCAAGGGAAGAACCTGATTCAGAACCAAGTTTCCCCCCCGGATCTTGAGCACAAACTCCCCTTCATAGGGCAAACCATTCAGCCAGATCCCTTGATCCCCAGTTATCTTCAATGGGCTTTCAAAGTAGTTGATCTCTTGGTTGGAATCAGTTACTTGCAAGGTGGAATTTACAATTGGGATAGACTGGATGCGGCTGTAGGGGTAGTTCAACGAGCTGGCGTGGGCTTGTGCTTGTGCCAGATCCCGAAAGCTATTGGGCAGAAAGAACCAGGATTCATGTTTGATAACCAGATGTTTATCCTCCCAAGCAAAATAACTGTGGGATACTGCTTCGTTATCGCTTGTTTCTTCTGAGGATTCCACTCTTTCGATGATTCCGAACCTGTTGTCCGCTTCCGATGATGTAGTCTGGATGGAAATGTTGCCTGTATAGCGTTTTTGAAAGAGCTGGTCGTCTTCACTAAGTATGATACCCGTTCCTTGTAGTTCCAGCTTCGGGGCGGTGGCTAGGTTGATTTCCAGATACAGGGTTCCGTCTCTGATCTCAGCGGCATTAAGCATCGAGATTACAAAGATCAACAGAAGCAGGAGCTTGCGCATTACTGTACCGGAGCGCCGGGCGAGCCTCCATCCGGCATGGTGATGTGGATTCCGGATTCGTCGTGCGCGGCTAGTATCATGCCACTTGAAAGGATACCGCGAATCTTGCGGGCTTGCAGATTCACCAGCATCAATACGCTTTTTCCTATGATATCTTCGGCTTTATAGGATGCGGCGATGCCTGCTACGAGCTCGCGGGTCTCGAAGCCAAGATCTACTTTTAGTCTAAGGAGTTTATCCGTTTTAGGCACTGCTTCGGCTTCCAGAATTTTTGCGACCCTGATGTCCATCTGTGCAAACTGCTCGAAGGTGATTTCCGGCTTCAAGGGTTGATATTCGGTAGTGGGTTCCGGTTTCGCCATTGCTTGGAGTTTGTTGTACTCAGCTTCGATCACACTATCTTCGATCTTGCTAAATAGGGGTTTAACAGAGTTCAGAACGTATTTACCATCTGTGAAAGCATCTTCCCAATGCCCGATGCTACCTAGAGACATCATTTCTCGCAGAGCTAGCATGTGTTTGGGCATGATGGGGCTAAGGACTACGCTGATTCTCTGTAACAGAGCGGCGCAAAGCCAAAGGGTTTGTTGAACGTGACCGCGGTTTTCTTTGATCATCACCCATGGTTTCCGTTCGTCGAATATTCTGTTGCCGGTTCTGGCAAGATCAATGATGGTCTTTACATTGCGTTTGACCTGATAGGTACGGTAATTCTCGCAGATATCTTTTACCAATAGATCTGCTTCCTGAAGGATGCTTTCTGCTTCGTGATCCAGCTTCATATGATCTATTACACCATCAAAATGCTTTATCGCGAAGGCAAAAACTCTATTGGCGAGGTTGCCGAGAACGTTGTTCAGCTCCCCATTTACCTTTTGTTGAAAATCCCGGAAACTGAAGTCCGCATCCTGTCTTTCGGGGGCATTTGCCGCCAGATAGTATCTCAGATATTCGCCATCAAAGACCTTCACAAACTCGTCCACCCAGATCGCCCAATTGCGGGAGGTGGAGATTTTATCCCCCTCCAGGTTCATGAATTCGTTGGCGGGGATATCGTGCGGAAGGCAATAGCGGGTGTTCTGTCCCATCAACATCGCCGGCCAGATCAGGGCGTGGAAGATGATGTTATCCTTTCCGATAAAATGGATCAGTTGGGTTTCGGGGTCCAGCCAGTAGTCCTTCCACAGATCCGGCTTGCCGATATTCTTTGCCCATTCCACGGTCGATGAAATATAGCCGATCGGCGCATCGAACCACACATACAGCACCTTACCTTCGGCATCTGCCAAGGGAACCGGAACTCCCCAGCTGAGATCCCTGGTGATGGAACGCTCAATAAGGCCTTGTTCCAAAAGATTCAACATGAAGTTGCGTACATTTTCCTTCCAATAATCCTTGTGCGCGATCCATTCTTTCAATTGATCGGTAAAACGGTTGAGGTGCAAGAACCAATGCCGGGTTTCGCGGATCACAGGTGTGTTGGAGCAGATCTTGCAGCGTGGTTCTTTAAGTAGGGTTGTCTCGTAGGTTTGCCCGCATTTATCGCATTGATCGCCTCGGGCTCCTTCTGTGCCGCACTTGGGGCAGGTGCCCTCTACATAGCGGTCTGGCAGATATCTCTTATCGTGTTCGCAATAGAACTGCAGAGTAGTCTTGGGTTGGATATGTCCTTTCTCAAAAAGAGCGGTAAAAAACTCCTGTGAAAGCTTGTAATGCTCTTCCCTTGCTGTTCCGGAAAAGTTGTCAAATTCGATTCCAATGCCATCAAAAGCTTCTTTGATGCTGGCATGATAGCGCGCCACCACAGTATGTGGGCTTATGCCTTCCTTATCCGCCGAGATCGAGATTGGAGTGCCATGCTCGTCGGTGCCGCAGATATAAATCACATCCTGTTTTTGCAATTTAAGAAACCGCACGAAGATATCAGCGGGCAGATATGCTCCCGCCACGTGTCCCACATGTAGCTTGCCATTGGCATAAGGTAAAGCGCTGGTAACGATGTATTTCATTTATTCTCCAAAAAACTCATGATGCAGGATGGTGACTGTCCTTGCCACCAAAGCAGACGGCAGCATCAATTCCAAGCTCCGCTCACTGTGAGAAAGGCGTTCTATCCGGCATTCTTCACACAATCTCAAGATCTTTGCCATGAAGGCGGGGTCTGCCGCCATTCCCAGTCCTACCAAGATCACAAAGCCGATATTGCGCTCTTTGCCCTGCACTTCGATCCCGGATTCATTTAGCAGATAGTCGATCTCGCTCTCGTATTTTTCTTCGATATAGATCTCAACTACCTGTTTCAGCATATTTAGTTTAAACACTTCATGATGCCATTTATCCAGAAGTAGCAGGGCGTTTGCGCTTGGTTCTATCTGATAGCGCAGGATATTCTCTTTGTGCGCGATGGCACTTATATTACGTTCTTCCATGGGTGAATCCTTCACAACTTCATCGTTTGAGATCATGGTTCCCGGCGCAAAACTTATTGATGATTTTACTTCCACAGGAACTTTGTAGCGGTAGGCAAACTCTACCGCGCGGGGGTGCAAGACCTTCGAGCCACTGTAGCTGAGTGCCAGCATATCAAGATAACCGATTTCGGGGATAAACTTCGCATGAGGGACGATCCTGGGATCGGCGGTAAAAACTCCATCCACATCGGTGAAAATCTCGCATTTATCTGCGCCCAGGTAGCATGCCAACGCCACAGCCGAGGTGTCTGATCCCCCTCTGCCCAGAGTCGTGATCTCTTTGCTGGTGCTTACTCCCTGAAATCCTGCCACGATCACAATTTTATCCTTCGCTAGCTCTTCGTGGATGCGAAAGGCGTTTACTTTCAGGATCTTGGCGTTACCGTGATGATCGTCTGTTATGATCCCGCTCTGAGAGCCCGTGAACGATATGGACGATATTCCCTCTTCCAGAAGCGAAAGGGACAGTAGGGACATCGAGATCCTCTCGCCGGCAGTGAGCAGCATATCCATCTCCCGGCGGGAGGGATGCTTGGTGATCTCGTATGCCAGGTTAAAGAGGTTATCAGTAGTTTTTGCCATCGCGGAAACCACTACCACTAGTTGATCGCCGCGATGATAGGCTTTGGCAAGTTTCTTGGCTATGGAGCGAATCAGCTCCACATTCCCCACAGAGGTACCACCGAATTTTTTTACGATGATCATCAGTTATTCTTTTATCGCCGCTTTCAAGAGTGCGGTGAACAGGGGGTGGGGGCGATTGGGGCGGGATTTGAATTCCGGGTGAAACTGTACTCCCAGGTGAAAACGGTTCGGGGGATACTCAAGGATCTCCACCAGCAAATCATTCTCGGATACTCCGCTAAGAAGCATTCCGGCTTTGGAAAGCTGTTCCCGGTAGTCGTTGTTAAACTCATAACGATGGCGGTGTCTTTCGCTGATCATGCTTGAAGAATAGGCAGCTTCTGCCAAGCTTCCGGGAGTAAGTTTGCATTTGTAAGCACCCAGCCGCATAGAGCCCCCTACGAGGTCTATATACCGTTGATCTTCCATCAAGTGGATCACGGGGTGGGGGTTCATATCGTCAAATTCCGTGCTGTTAGCGCCAGTTAGTTTGCATACATTTCTGGCAAATTCCAAAGCCAGAACTTGCATGCCCAGGCAGATGCCCAGAACCGGAATATTCTTTTGTCGCGCATATTGAGCGATGGTGATCTTTCCTTCGATGCCTCTTACTCCGAATCCACCGGGGATCAGGATACCGTTTATTCCATCAAAATCCTTATCCAAATCTCCGGGCTTGAAGTTACGTTCGGAATCCACCCACTTTATGTTGAGTTTTTTGCGGATCCCCGCCGCGGCATGATGCAGTGCTTCCACGATACTCTTGTAGGCATCCTGATGTTTCACATATTTTCCGCAAACGGCGATGCTGACGCTTCCTTCGCTATTGGCGCGGTTTTCCAGAAACTCCTGCCATGCATTAAGGTCTATATCGCATTTATCTAAGTTGAAATGGCGACAGATGATCTCCGGTAATCGCGCTTTTTGGTAGATCAGAGGGATCTCATAGACGCACTTCACATCGATGGCGTTGATTACGGATTCTTTGGGCACGTTTGTGAAAAGCGCGATCTTGGAATAGATATCTTCATCAAAAGGTTTTTCGCTTCTGCATAGCAGGATATCCGGTTGGATACCTATCTCGCGCAGTTTATATGCGCTGTGTTGAGACGGTTTGGTCTTCAGTTCACCGGCAGTTTTGATGTAGGGCACATAGGTGAGCAGGATGTTCAAGGTATTTTGAACTCCGAGATCGAGGCGCAGTTGACGTACAGCTTCCAAAAAAGGCAAGCTTTCGATATCGCCAACTGTGCCGCCGATCTCGGTGATCACTATATCTTTGTCTTCGGATAACCGGGTTATCCGGCTTTTTATCTCGTTGGTTACATGGGGAATCACCTGCACGGTTTTTCCCAGATAGGTGCCTTTGCGTTCGTTCATGATCACGCTTTCGTAGATTTGCCCCGCGCTGCAACTGCTGGCAGAGCTGAGAGATTCATCTACAAAGCGTTCATAATGACCGAGGTCGAGATCCGTCTCGGCACCGTCATCTGTAACAAATACCTCTCCATGTTGGAAGGGGCTCATCGTTCCGGGATCCACATTCAGGTAGGGATCAAACTTTTGTAACACCACCTTGTAGCCCATAGACTTCAGCAGCAATCCAATTGATGCTGTGGCTATTCCCTTGCCCAGGGAGGATAGCACCCCGCCCATTACGAAGATGTATTTTGCCACTATATCTCCTTATAACATCGGTTTCAACGCTGCAAGCGATTCTCGGATCGCGTTTACAGTATAGGCAAGATCCTCATCCGTATGGCGATAGCAGATATAGCCATGATGATAAGGCTGCAGGAACACTTTGCGCCGGATTAACTGCGTATAGAATTCCGTTCTCAGTTTCTTGTAAAGCCCCGTTTCGTCCTTGGGGAATGTAACGAATGGCATCCAGGGACCTCCGGAGAACTCGGCGGGAATACCTGATTCGGATATAACTTTCTGCACATCGATGGCAAATTTCTCGCCCTTCGCTTTGACCACGTCCAACACCTTGTCGCGTTCGAGGATCTCGATGGTCTTCAGCGCGGCTACGATGCTATCGCTATTCGGGAAGAAGGTGGAGGAGAGAAACACTTTATCTGCCAAAACCATCATCGGCTCTCTTTTACCAACAAGAGCAGCGATTGCGTAGCCATTTGCCATGGCTTTGCCAAATGTGGATAGATCCGGGGTTACCCCAAAGTATTCTTGCGCACCACCCAATGATACTCTGAATCCACTACGGATCTCGTCGAACACCAGAAGCGCGCCATATTTATCCGCCAAAGCGCGAACGCCTTCCAGGTATCCGGGCTTGGGCATTTCCACCGGAGCTGCCAGAGGGTGCCCCACGGGGGTTACGATGATGGCAGCCATATCGTCCTTATTTGCTTTGAGGATGGCTTCCAGACCTTCCAGATCATTATAATGAAACTCCAGCACATCCTCATATAATTTCTCCGGGATGCCACCTTTTACTTCCACACACCAGTCGTGCCAGCCATGGTATCCACAACGGGCGATCTTGGTTTTCCCGGTGTAAGCACGTGCCACACGGATGGCGATGGTAGTGGCGTCGCTACCTGTCTTCACCAAAGCAGCCATTTCACAGGAGGGGATGATCCTCTGAAGTTTGCGCACAAGTTCGCTTTGCTGAGGTTGGGTTAGTGAAAAGCAAAAACCCTTGTCGTTCACTTGAGTTTGAACAGCTCGATCGATCTCTTGCTCTCTGTAGCCGATGATAATGGGACCATAGGCACAAAGATAGTCGATGTATTCGTTACCGTCCACGTCCGTGACTCTGCCGCCAGTACCGTGGTCAAAATATATGGGGTATTCGCCCTGAACGAAGTTATAAGGTCTGCGAATGCCGGCTACCGCGCCGGGGACAAGGGTCTGTGCTTCGGCATACATTGCCATGCTTTTGTCGAGTTTTAGTTTATCTGCCATGTCTATCTCCTTTCCCAAAGGCTTGCAATTCCCATCCCGCCTCCGATGCAAAGAGAAGCGAGACCTTTTTTGGTATTTCTGCGTTTCATTTCGTGTATAAGAGTTACGATGATGCGAGCGCCGCTACAGCCAATGGGATGTCCGAGAGCTATCGCACCGCCGTTTACATTCACTATTTCCGGGTTCAACTTGCCCACTCCTTCCTGCTCCAAGCCCTTCAATACGGATAAGGATTGGGAGGCAAAGGCTTCGTTCAATTCCGCAAGCTCTATTTCGCCCAAAGACCATCCGCTTTTCTCAAGAACTTTCTTGATTGCCGGTACAGGACCATATCCCATGATGGATGGATCCACCCCGGCGGAAGCGCTATCTACAAAATATGCCAGCGGCTTCAGGTTCAGTTCTTGAGCTTTGGCTTCACTCATGATTAAGAGCAGAGCAGCGCCGTCGTTGATTCCACTGCTGCTTGCTGCGGTTACAGTTCCATCTTTCTTGAAAGCAGGACGCAATTTGCCAAGGCTTTCCACGGTAACTCCAGGGCGAGGCATTTCGTCTTTATCGATCACTATGGGATCACCTTTGCGTTGAGGGATCGCCACGGGAACGATTTCATCCTTGAACTTACCGCTATTCATCGCAGCTTCGGTCTTGTTCTGGGATAACGTAGAGAATAAATCCTGTTCTTCTCTGGTGATGCCAAATTTTTCCGCCAGGTTTTCGGCGGTAACGCCCATGTGATAATCGTTGAAAATATCAGACAAACCATCGCGGATCATGAGATCCACCATGTTTTTATCTCCCATGCGAGCTCCCCACCGGGCATCTTTGAGGATGTAGGGAATCTGGCTCATATTCTCGCTACCGCCGGCGATTATCGCTTCGGCTTCTCCGGTGATTATCATCATCGCCGCCAAGGAGATAGCTTTCATTCCGCTGCCGCACACTTTGTTTACGGTATATGCTGGAACATGTTCCGGAATCCCGGAGTGGATGCTGATCTGACGTGCGACATTCTGCCCCAATCCAGCGCCACAAACGTTTCCAACGATTACTTCATCGATAATCTCGGGTTTGACCCCAGTCTCGGCAAGAATCGCTTTCAGGGTGTGAACTCCAAGCTCCACGGCAGAGATATCTTTGAACACTCCACCGAAATTGCCGATCGCGCTGCGCTTTGCGCTTACTACAACGGCTTTTCTCATCTTTCCTCCAGATGTAATATTTATTGTTTCTCTAAAAGCCACTCAAACCAAGGCAGGATTTTAGTCAATGGCAAATTTCCCATTTTTGCTCCATTATTTACCACGATGTTACTAGTCCATGCAACACTTGCAGATTCACACCCATTGTGCGAAGCAGTGCCTATGCCGTCCCGATGCAGAGTAGATTGCACATCCACTGCATAGCGACTCCATCGGGCAATGAGGATGCAGTGCGGTTATCCGCTAGGTTCCTTGCAGGGTATGACGATATGATTTAAGAATGATCCGGATGATTCTAACCATGGGAAATCAGTGGTGTTTCAGAGTAAAATCTTTGGGGGAGCATGTTGTTCCTTTCCCAAAAATGCGAATTAGTATTGTAACGCTATGTATAATAGAGAGATGGAACAATTTCGTGAATGGGGAGACAGCCATAAACCAGCGGGGTGCCAATTTTTTACTTGCCAAAAAAAGCCCCGTGAAATCTATGGATCGAAGCCGGTCGGGATGTAGCGCAGTCCGGGTAGCGTACTTGAATGGGGTTCAAGTGGTCGCAGGTTCAAATCCTGTCATCCCGACCATCATTTTATCTCGCCTGGTTTCGCATGAGACCGGGCTTTTTTTTGTGTTGTAGGAAATTGTAAACATGGGCATAACATGAATAGAATCAATATATTAAGGTTTCAATCCGTGCTTAAGAAAGATTGATTTGCTGTACTATTTATCATATCAAGCATGACGAGTTTCACAAAAAGGGCTTTACAAAATATGGCATGCGGGTAACTTGGAAAGAAAAAATCAAATTCAGGAGTATATCGATGAACAAGCTTGGCTTCGATTTCCCCACTGAGATTCGTAAGACTTTTCTTTACGAACTGGAAGAAAACTGGTATCTGCCCCTTTTGGCAGAGCGTAAAGGCTTGCCTCTGCAAAGCGTTAAGCGCAGCAACTTCGGCGAGTATGACATGGCGGTAAATTACCTTACTTCCGTTTTGGAAGAAGCCGCAGCCGTGAATAAAGTGGCGATCTACAACATCGATCACATGGCACAAATCCGTTTTAGCGGGAAGGACGCCGCTACCCTCCTGAATCGCAGTCTGGGTGCAAACATTATCGATATGAAAGTTGGAAGCTGCAAGTACACTCTTCTTTTGAATGAACAAGGCGGAGTTCAGGACGATATGATCCTGATGCGGGTTTCCCAAGAGGAGTTCATCGCGGTTATTAATGCCGGACACGACATCACTGCTACCATCGAAGAAAATGGAGTGAGTAAAGTTCTGGTTGCCGATATCGATCGCATCATGAGTCTTAAACAGGAGGGGGAAGAGGTCACTGCCGAAGATATCTCCGATCAACTGGTGAAAGTGGATGTTCAAGGACCATATTCTTATAAGCTGATCAAGGAAGTCTTTGGCGACCATGTGCTTAGAAACCGCAGTAATCCGGATAAGAACATGAACTTTTTCAGCTTCAATGAGATCGATAAAGACGGGCATAAGTATTATTTCAGCCGCACCGGCTATACCAACCGTTGGGGTTGGGAGATCTATATCCCAGTGCAGTATGCCGCGGAAGATTTTAAAAAGATAGTTACCAAAGCTTTGGATTTGGGCGGTTTGTTGGTAGGGCTTGGAGGTAGAGACGAAAATCGCATTTCTGCGGGAGCATTTGGCTTGCCGCTGATGGGGCAGGAATATGATCCTCACCACAATCCTATCAACGCACCGCTCTTCGATGCTGCGATTGATATGGGGAAGGACGAATTCCTAGGTAAGAGGGCACTAAGTAAAGCAATGGAGATGGGTGTCTCCAAACGTATGAATATCATCATCAGCGAAGGTATCGTTAGTGGTCGCGGAGTGTATCGGGATGGAAAACGCATTGGCAGCGTGTCTTCCAGTATAAATTCCCCCAATCTCAGCCTCGAACAACGCCAGGCGATAGGGTCTAAACGCAAAAACGTGAATGATCCCAACGGTACAGCGGCAATTGGGTTGGTTTGGCTCTACGACAACCAGTTTGAGGTGGATGCCGAAGGTAAGGACATCACCGAACATGACGGAGCGCCGATCAGGATCCCAGTGGAATTCTTCCGTGAAGATCAGGAAAGAAAGCCTTCCGGAAGCCCGGTTCTGGGCTATCTCACTCAAGAAGGTATATCCCCCGCCACGGCTCCCAAACCCTTGAAAAATATTGAAAATCTATAATACATAATATCAGCGGATGGAGCCATGCCAGTTCCATCCGCTTTCCTTGTTGTTTGTTGGCATAAAGCGAGAGTATATGATATCTGTTTCGAATCTTGTAAAAGAATTTCCCAAGAAGGACGGTAGCAAGTTCTTTGCAGTGGACGATGTATCATTTGAAGCCCGAGATGGCGAAATTGTGTGCTTGCTGGGCGTAAATGGAGCGGGGAAGACTACGACGATGCGGATACTTTCCACAGTATTCAAGCCCAGCTCCGGAACGGCCAATATCCAAGGCTGGGACATCTGTAAAAACCCAGAGAAGGTTAGGGAAAACCTGGGCTTTCTTTCTGGGGATACCGGGCTTTATAACCGCTTGCGAGTGCATGAGTTTATCCGTTATTTTGGCAGATTATATACCATGGAAGATAAAGTGATCAACTCTCGCATGGAAGAGATGGCAGAACTCTTGGATATGCACGATTTTATGGATAAAAAGATCGAGTTTCTCTCCACGGGGATGAAACAGAAAGTATCCATCGTGCGCTCCATTATCCACGATCCGCCTGTGATGATCTTCGATGAACCGACATCCGGGCTGGATATCCTTACTGCCCGTAATATTGTGGCTTTCATCCGAAGCTGTAAAGAACGCGGTAAGTGTGTGCTCTTCAGCACGCACATCATGCGCGAGGCAGAGCGCTTGGCAGATCGGGTGGTGATGATTCACAAAGGTAAAATATTGGCGGATGGAACCTTGGATGAACTTCGCGCCGAAACGAATCAAAGCGATCTGGACGACATATTCGTTCATTTCGTAAATAACTTTACCGGGGAAATCGAGGTGCAGGCTCATGAATTCTAAGAAAGTAATGATCGTTTATCGCAAGGAGCTACTGGAGGTTCTGCGGGACAAGAGGACTCTGTTTACCACACTACTTCTACCGGTGATTTTGTATCCGCTCTTGATCGTGGGGTTCAACGCGATCATGACCCGTCAGACCGGAATTCTGGAAGAACAGGGAGCCACCGTGGCGGTGCAGGATAGTGTGCAAAATGCGATCAGTATGAAACTTATCTCTGGGCTTTCCCAGATCGAGAATTTCACGATCCTCCCCGCCGGGGCAAACTCTCAAGAGCTTTATATCGCAAAGGATATCCAATCCATCGTCACTATCCGCGATTCTGTGAGAGCTGATGGGTTGAAGACCTACCATGTATATATCCAATACGACGCAGCAAATGAGCGAGGGAATCTTACTTATACTAAGCTCTCCGGAAACATCGCGGAAACCCAGAAAGAGATCTTGGCAGAGGAACTGGAACAAAGCGGAATCAACCCGGAATTAATGAATATAGTGGACGTTCGCAAACGCGATACAGCCGATTCTCAAAAGAAGATGGGGATGCTTCTGGGTATGTTTTTGCCCTATATCATGATTATCATGCTGTTGACGGGTGCCTCCGTCGTTGCCGCGGATCTGGTGGCGGGGGAGAAGGAGCGCAAGACTCTGGAAACGCTTCTGGTGGCAGGTGTTGGCAGAAAGGAAGTGGTGATCGGGAAGTATCTCACCATTATCAGCCTGGGGATGTTGAACCTGGTGGTAAATCTCTTCAGCATCAGTTTTTCTCTAAGGTATATGCTAAGTCAATCCGGGCTGGATATGAGCGGTGCATCGATGCCTTTAAAGGCGATCTTCATCCTCTTGGCGGCAATGCTGCCATTGGCAACTTTGTTTGCGGCTATTCTGCTCTCGATATCCACTTTTAGCCGTAATATGAAGGAAGCCCGCACCTACGAACAGCCCATCATGATGGTCTCGATGATTATGGCGATGATTAGCTTTTTGCCCGCTATCGAAATGAGCAATTTGATGGCGTTGATCCCGGTGGTCAACATTGCGTTGCTCTTCAAGGCAGTGATGATCAACGATTATCAGATATCACATCTGGTGATCACCATCGTAAGTACGGTAATCCTGGACGTTCTGGCAATCTGGGCAACCATCAGACTGTTCAATACCGAAGGCATTCTCTTTCGTTCGGACGATGATGGGGGCAGCATCAAGGGGATTAAAAAGAACAAAGCTTCCTTCTTTAACTCTTATAATGGCTTGGTTTATTATACTCTGGCGCTTCTTCTGCTATACTATCTGGGTTCATATCTGCAAAAAGCGGATCTTGGCAAAGGACTGGTGCAGACCCAGATCCTGATCATAGCGCTACCGGTCTTGCTGATCTTGAGATTTTTAAAGCTAAAAAGTAATGAGGTGCTGAGGCTTAAAACTCCCAAACTGAAAGAGATGCTAATCATCCCATTTATCGCGATTCCAGCATCGATTGTGGTGGCGATTTTATCTCAATTGATAAACGTCATCTATCCCTTCCCGGAGAAATATCTGGAGATCTTGGGCGAGCTTTTCAAGATGGATTTGCCTTTGTGGGGTAGCTTCCTGGTGGTTGCCGTGGCTCCCGGGATCTGCGAAGAGCTGTTGTTTAGAGGCTTTATGCTGAGGTTCTTCGAGAAATATGGTGTGAAAATCAGCATTGTTCTAAGTGGATTGATGTTCGCAGCGTTTCATCTTGATCCCTTCCGCTTTGCGCCCGTGTTTTTGTTGGGAATGCTTTTAGCGTATCTAACCCTGCGTAGCGGATCTATCGTAAACGCGATGATTCATCATACCATGAACAACGGTTTTGCCGTGTTTGTGATGAGCTTTGCCGGCTCTAAATACCTGCAGATATTTTTACAAGATGGTGAAAACCTGAAGTACTGGGTTGCGGCTCCTGCACTGTTGATCCTAAGCCTTGCCATCTATTATTTTCATAAGATTACAGGAGAAAATGAATGTGTGGAATAGTTGGATACATAGGTAATAGAAACGCTCTGCCGATCGCTATTGAAGCGCTCAAACGCTTGGAATACAGAGGCTACGATTCATCCGGAACGGCCCTGATCCATGAGGGGGAGCTACAGATATATAAGAAACAAGGGAAAATCATCGAGCTGGAACGCTCTTTGCCGGAACCTTCCCGATGTGTTAGTAACATCGCCATCGCCCACACTCGCTGGGCTACTCATGGGGAACCTAATGAACTGAACGCACATCCGCATCCCAGTTGCTCCGGAGATTTGGCGATTGTACACAACGGTATCATCGAAAACTATAAGCTGCTAAGGGAACAGCTCCAAGAATTGGGGCATAAGTTCGCCAGCGAGACGGATTCCGAAGTTCTTGCCCATCTGATAGAACAATTTATGAGTACTGGAATAAGGCTGGAAGACGCAGTTAGGGAATCCATGAAACGCGTGGAAGGTACCTACGGACTGGTGGTTATCAGCCAAAAAGAACCTGATAAACTGATCGCGGTACGCAAGGGAAGCCCCCTGATAATCGGGATTAACGATAATGAGCACTTTGTAACCAGCGATGTGAGCGCTATCATCATCCATACCAAGCGAGTAATATACTTGCAGGATTCAGAGCTTTGTGTGGTTCGTAAAGATGGTTTCGAGATTTCCACTCTGGATAAAGCAAATGTGAAACCGCACATCAGCGTAGTAGATTGGGATATTTCCGCGATCGAAAAGGGAGATTTCAAGCACTTCATGCTAAAAGAGATCTTCGAACAGCCTGTAACCATCGACAACGGGTTCCGCGGCAGAATCAACCAAAGCATGGGTACAGCCAGGCTGGGTGGCTTGCATCTGCCTCCCTTTGAACTGCGCAAAATTAAACAAATCCATCTGGTTGCATGTGGTACCTCGTTTCACGCAGCATTGATCGGGAAATACATTATAGAGGATATGGCGCGAATCCCGGTGCACGCGGAATATGCTAGTGAATATCGTTATCGAAATCCGATTATCCCGGAAGATACTTTGGTCTTCGTGATAAGTCAATCCGGAGAAACAGCCGATACTCTGGCAGCTATGCGCGAGGCCAAGGCAAAGGGAGCTAGAGTATTGGGCATTACCAATGTTGTGGGTTCAACTGTAGCCCGGGAAAGCGATGGAGGTACCTATATCCATGCCGGAAGCGAGATCGGGGTTGCATCTACCAAAGCTTTTACTTCTCAAGTTACGATCCTTACTCTGTTGGGTATCTTCTTGGGGCGGATGAACCATCTGTCTCCCATAGACGGTACGGCTTACATAGAGGAATTGGAGAAGATTCCATCAAAAGTAAAAGCTATCCTTGCTCTCAACGACCAGATACGTGACATCGCCACCAGCATCAAGGATTGCACAAACGCATTGTATCTTGGGCGCGGAGTGAACTATCCGGTAGCTTTAGAAGGTGCGCTAAAAATCAAAGAGATATCCTACATCCATGCCGAGGGCTATCCTGCCGCGGAAATGAAGCACGGCCCCATCGCTCTGATCGACGAAAATATGCCCGTGGTAGCTATCGCTACAAACGATCCGCTCTACGATAAAATCTACTCGAACCTGCAGGAAGTTCGTGCCAGAAAGGCACGCTTGATCACTATCGCTACCGAAAACGATACCGAACTGGATAAAATCAGCGAGCATGTAATCTATATCCCGGATACCATGCCAAATCTGCAACCATTGCTTACGGTTATCCCTCTGCAACTGCTTGCCTATCATGTGGCAGATCTCCGGGGATTTGATGTGGATCAACCCCGAAATTTGGCAAAGAGCGTAACAGTCGAGTAAGCACTATTATTAGGACTCGTATCCAAGCTGGGGTTATTCATCCTAACCCCAGCTTGATTCTTTTACCTTCATAAGTACCATCAAAGAAAAGCACTTTTATACTACCTGAATTGGGGTTAGAACCCATTGTAGATCGAAATATCAGTCTGAGTATGCCCGGTAGAGGATCGACAATCTTGTATGTGTCTGATACTGTTACAATAAGCGCTATCTCCCTAAAAAAACAAGAATTTTTTGATTTTTCTTTGTCATGGACTCCATACTGATTAAGCTGTCTATAGCATACTAGATAACTGGGATATACCCAAAGGAGTTTATGATGAAAAGACTGGAGAACAAAGTGGCTCTCATAACCGGAGCTGCGAATGGCATGGGGGAGGCGGAAGCCCGTTTGTTTGCGGAACATGGCGCATCCCTGGTTATCACGGACAGAGACATTTCCAAATTAAACAAATTGGCAGAAGAACTCACCGCTTCCGGAACCAAAGTGCTTGCGCTTGAACACGATGTCTCCCAGGAAGCTGAGTGGATCAAGGTTGCTGATTCTGCGGATAAAGCATTCGGTAAAGTGGATATCTTGATCAATAATGCCGGAATCGTGAGCTTGGAAGGGGTGGAAGCCACTACCATTGATCTTTGGGACAAGATTATCGCCGTGAATCAGACCGGTACCTGGTTGGGCATGAAGCATACAATTCCACTGATGCGCAAAGCCGGTAAAGGTTCCATAGTGAATATCGCCTCGGTGTATGCTCTGATCGGTAGTGGTACCTCTGCCGCCTATCAGGCATCCAAGGGTGCGGTGCGGGTGCTTTCCAAAACAGCGGCTATGGAATATGCAAATCAAAACATCCGCGTCAACTCGATATATCCTGGTACCATCCTTACTCCGATGGTTGCAGCGGCGGTCTCGGACGAAGCCCTCAAAGGTATAGTGAGCAAGATACCCATGGGCAGGGCTGGAAGTTCACTAGAAGTAGCATGGGGTGCATTGTATCTTGCTAGCGATGAAAGTAGTTATGTAACCGGCGCTGAATTGGTGATCGATGGCGGATGGGTGGTACCCTGATCCCGAGAGATAAGCCAATCTAGTTAGATGCGCGTGGAGTTCATTTACCCTTATGTATCAAAGAGTTTGCAATATGATATATGGGTAAATTGACTTCAATTGCAGGTGCTTCGAATGCTCCTATTTTAAAACTCAATAAGGAAGATGGATAGAGTATCAACGCAGTAGACAAGGGCTTTCATATTAAATCGACGATCTTGACCAAATTCTGCTTGACAAATATCCGCCATTTTATTCAGATGCTTTTCACTGTGTGGCGAGATAGCTCAGCCGGTAGAGCAGAGGCCTGAAAAGCCTTGTGTCCCCAGTTCAATTCTGGGTCTCGCCACCATTTTTGTATCCGCCACTTGGCTTAGCGTTATCCCATTCTTCTTAATAATCCCCTTCTTTCTACTAAATACTGCATTTCTTGCCTTGTGGAAAAGAATCTTCGAATCAACACATATCATCCACAAATTGCAATACTTCTGATAATGTAATTATGTAAGATACCGCTAAACAGATGGTTACGATAGGTTCGGTTTTGGCTTGCAACTTGCGTGGGTAATTTACAGACTCCTTATCGACATCCCCCTGTCGATAGACGTGGTTACTCCAGCCACGGTGTGCAACCTCCTAAGTCTAAATCCTGTACCCCTTCTCAGAGGGAGGGGTACTTTTTTTATATTGTAATCTTTTTCTTTGTAAGAGAGATGGTAGCTACAGGATATGCAGATCATTTATGTGCCCGGGAAAGCATCTCTTGAAATCTCGCTTGAGAATCTTTATAGCCTTTTTGCTTGGGAGGAAAGTGCAGATCGTAAGCGGCAGCGGCGAGGTGATCGATATCGTAAACACTGGGTTCGATAAATCTACCGGAAATGGCTCGCAATGCGCCTTCTTCCAGTTCAAGATACTGTAAAGCGGGTATGAAGTAACCGTCTTTTCCACAGATACCGATATCTTCTGCAGCCTTGAAACCAAACTTGCCATAATAATCCGGATAACCGTAGATCAATATTGCGCGGAAGGAACCGTAGCGTTCACTTAACATCCCTCTAGCGATGCTGAGTGTATGGAGGATAAGATGTTTACCGATGGCGCGTTTCTGATAGGATGGTAAAACCGAAACTGGACCGAATGTGCCTACCTTGTGTGCAATCCCGTTTTCATCCACGATACAAGCCCGGGCGTACATTATATTTCCCACAATCTTTTGTGCCTCTTGTCCATCTTCTTGCACAACTGCTACATAGGATAGATCTGGGATAAATTCATCTGCTTGGCGCAATTGATGAGCCACATAGTGCTCGTCACAACCGGGTACGTGGAGGTTCCATAAGGCCTCTCTGGTAACTTCCTCCACAATCTCATAATCTTGGGGCTCTTCTTTGCGCAATATCAAACGCATACCAAACACCTCTTCGCAGGAAACTTTAATGATACGACGTTCTTGAGAACCAAGTATTCTGTCAATTGAAAGAAAAGACGCACGTCTATCTGACTGAATATTATTATGGGACAGGGTGTTTGGAAAAGATGGTGGTGGATGTAAGGTGGTGATAAATGGGGAGATAGGGAGAATATGGAGGTTTGGAAATATTTGGGGATTTTGGGTGAATGTTCGACAGGGTGTTTGGAAATTACGACAAG
>JAHDQK010000054.1 GCA_018433885.1 Candidatus Cloacimonadota bacterium | reverse complement strand
TCCCAAATCTGTCAAGAAAAGCTCGACTGGCAACATCTCGACCTGCTTTTCTCAAAGAACACAAAGGAAGCCGCGTAATGACCTTAAGGATTTTGAACAGTCTCAGGCATTGTCCGAGGTTTGCCCAAACACATTTCTATTGACTTAAATCCGCTTTTACGAATTCATGCGCGTAAACAACATATTCCATATACAAGGGAGAACCAATGGCTTACAACAAGATGAAAACTGATCTGCAAAACCTCTTTGCAGAGCTCAAGGAACAGGGTCTTTACAAAAACGAAAGAATCCTCACTACTCCCCAAGGTGCCAAGATCGGCGTTGCCGGCGGCGTTGAAGCCTTGAATTTTTGCGCGAACAACTATCTGGGTTTGGGCAACCATCCCGAAGTGATCAAAGCCTCTCAGGAGATCATGAACAACTGGGGCTATGGCCTTGCCTCCGTGCGCTTTATCTGTGGTACCCAACAGATTCACAAAGATCTGGAAAACGCTGTATCAAAATTCCTCGGTACCGAAGATACCATTCTCTACGCTGCGTGTTTCGATGCCAACGGTGGCGTGTTTGAACCGCTGCTTGGTGAAGACAGTGCGCTGATTTCGGATGAGCTGAACCATGCTTCCATCATAGATGGTGTACGCCTTTGCAAAGCCAAACGTTACCGCTATAAACACTCCAATATGCAGGAACTGGAAGACGCTCTCAAAGATTCCCAGGATATGAAGTATCGCCTGATCTGCACCGACGGCGTGTTTTCCATGGATGGCGATATGGCGAAGCTGAATGAAATCTGCGACCTGGCAGACAAATACGACGCTCTCGTGATGGTGGATGACAGTCATGCCACCGGTTATATCGGCAAAACTGGCCGGGGAACTCCCGAACAGTTTGGAGTTCAGGACAGAGTGGATATTATTACCACTACCTTTGGTAAAGCGATGGGCGGCGGTAACGGCGGATGCACCAGCGGACGTAAGGAAATCATCGAACTTCTGCGTCAACGCAGCCGTCCCTATTTGTTCTCCAATACTCTTGCCCCAGCCATCGTAGGCGCTACTTTGAAAGTGATCGACTTGCTTTCGAGTTCCACAGAGCTGCGGGATAAAGTATGGGATAACGCCAAATACTTCCGGAGCAAGATGATCGAAGCTGGTTTCGACATTGTTCCCGGCAATACCGCGATCGTGCCTGTGATGCTCTATGATGCCCCTCTGGCGATCAAGATGGCAGATATGCTTCTCAAAGAAGGCGTATATGTGATCGGTTTTGTGTACCCCGTGGTACCCAAAGGCAAAGCCCGCATCAGAGTTCAGCTTTCCGCCGCGCATTCCCGCGAGGATCTGGACAAGACCATCGCTGCGTTCATCAAGATCGGCAAAGAGCTAGGTCTCATTAAATAAGTACACTATGCGCATTGGGGTGATATATCTGGTTCCGGTGCCGATTGGCAACCTCAGAGATATCACCCTGCGTGCGCTGGATGTCTTCAAATCTGTAAGCTTGATTGCCTGCGAAGATACTCGCAAAACGGCATTTCTATTGTCTCAATATCAGATCCCTGCTCCGCGTTTGCTCAGTTTTCACAAATTCAATGAACGCAGCCGGGAGCAGGCGATATTTCGGCATCTGGATGGGGGAGAGGATATTGCCATTGCTTCTGATGCAGGTTCTCCGGCGATCTCGGATCCTGCCCAGAAGCTAGTGGAAGAAGCAATCAAGCGGGGTTACCTGGTTCAAGCTCTGCCGGGTGCTACAGCGTTGATCCCTGCGCTCAGCATTTCCGGGTTCGATTGCAGTGCATTTCAATTCGTGGGTTTTTTGCCTGCCAAGATCAAGGATCGCAAGCTTGCATTGGAGCAGATCAGGGACTTTCCGCATCCCAGCATTGTGTATGAAAGCGTGCATCATATCAAGGATACTCTTGCGCAGATGAATGAGTATTTTCCTGCCCGCAGAGTGGCTATTGCCAGGGAGATATCCAAGCTTCATGAGGAGTGTATTCGCGGCACTGTGGCGGATCTGGTTCTGGGCGATAACATCACCGAAAAGGGTGAGTTTGTGATCGTCATAGATAGTGCAGAGCAGAAGCCCGCAGAGTTCCCCAATCCCGAAGCAGAACTGATGGTAGCCCAAAATCCGGATATCAAGAGCAAGAACTTGGCAGAAAAGCTTAGCCTTCGCTTCGGAATCAGCAAAAACCTTGCCTATGAGTATGTTTTGGAGTGTCGCCGATGACCATGCCGTTTCTGCTTTTCGATTTCGACGGCACCATAGCGGATTCCATCCATCTGGGGCTGAAGATCGCCAACAGCCTGGCGCCATCATTGGGGATCAAAGAGCTCAGCGAGGAAGAGTTTGCCACCGTCCGCACCATGAGCATCCCGAAGGCTCTCAAATGGTTGAAAATCCCTTTTTATATGTTGCCCAAGGCGATCCCGCTTGCCCTGGTTGAGTATCGGCACTTGATCCATGAACTGGATCCGTTCCCCGGAATTCGCGAGATGCTGGATGAACTGAAGTCCATGGGTTGCCGGATGGCTCTTCTATCTTCAAACAGCAGGGAAAACGTCACTCATTTTTTGGAGCATCACGATTTACATCATTTCGACTGGGTTGAAGGTACTTCCGGGATCCTGAAAAAACACAGCAGCATCCGCAAGCAGATCAAGAAACACAAGTTATCCAAGCACGAAGTCATCTATGTGGGAGACGAAATCCGCGATATTATTGCTGCCCACAAATGTGGTCTGAAGATCATCTCCGTGAGTTGGGGATTTCACACCACAGATTTACTGGCTGGCAAAGATCCGGATTTTCTGGTAGATAATCCCCGGCAGATCGTGGAACTGATCCGGCAAACCTCTACTGATAACAAGCGTTAGAGCTACTGTAAACCAGCTTTACTATCTCAGAAACATCTCTCCTGATTAGCCCTGATTTCAGCTTGAGCCTATTGTGGGGGGTGGAAGCTCCTTTTCTCTGGAAAATCCTCTGATTCCCCCCTACCATGTGGGTTTAGGTTCATTTTCCGCAATACTGGATAAAGAATATAAAGTTTGCGTTATGGAATGTATCTTGCTTCGCCTAGTGGATATCGCAAGATATTTCTAAAAAGGAGGAGGTTATGAAAGCCTTTGTGTTTGTTCTGAACAGTATTGTTTTCTATGTGTGTAATGCCGCTTTTTGGTCACGGTGTTTTGTTGAACGACGATGATTATTCCGTAGATATCTACAGGCTAAGGGTACAACGCGCATCTGGAACTTAGCCTCACAAATGAGGCTGATCTGGATGATTTTGTAGTGACTTACACCCTGGATCCCGAACAATTTGGACTCTATGGCATGAGCACCAAATTGGATGAGGTTCCGGACGAACTACCAGAGGGCTTTTGCTTGTTTATCGCGGAACCGGATCCCAACAACAGCCAAATAGTGATATCCAATCCCGTACTACTTAGTCCTACCGTTACGTTTGGGAGCGAAGCGCAAGCGGGATCCATATACCCCAACCCTCTGCCCAATGTGTATCAGGGTTACCAGATGCTGGTTTCTGGCAGATACGTGTATGGCGCCGAAACCTCCATCAACCTCGATGGCTATGCTTATGGCGAGAATGTCCACTATCAATACAACTTGGATCTTGCTCATGAATCGGTTTTAGAGAAGCAATTCATCACAAAGATTTGGGCAAAGCTGAAAATCGAGAACCTCTTGGCATTGTATTACAGTTATCTTCCAGATTCAGCGGAAGCTCAAGCACTTAAAGACCAAATCATCGAAGTTAGCTTGGATTACGGGGTGATGTCTCCCTTTACAGCCTTCTCCGGAACTGATCCGGATGATCCTCCGATTGATAATGAAGACGACACCCTCGGGCCGAGCTTGAATAAGGATTATGTTCTCAAGGGGAATTTCCCGAATCCCTTCAACCCCGAAACTACCATTCAGTTTACGGTGAACAATGATTTACACGCTTTGGTAAAGGTGAAGATCTATAATCTACGTGGCCAGGTGGTGCGCACTCTGGCGTTACATACAAACGGCAAAGGCGATTATGAAGTGCTTTGGGATGGGAACGACAATCTCGGTAGATTGCAACCCAGTGCTATCTATTTCTATGTAATCGACTTCGGACACGCCCAGTTAAGCGGAAAAATGATCATGAGCAAATAAACTCAACTGCAAATTACAGAACGGGGTGGAATCATAATCCTCCCCGTTTTTTTTATGCCTTCGTTTGGGGTGGGACGTAGTGCCATCAAGAAGAGGGGAAAAATAGCAAATGCCATTATCAGCCTTTTCCCTTGACTTTTTTATGAGTCATGGCAAACTGGCTTCTATCAAGGAGAATTAATAATGTGCGGAATTGCTGGAATTGCAAGCATTAGCAACAGACAGAGAATAGACTTTGAGATCTTGAAAAAGATGACCGAACAGATCGTTCACCGTGGTCCGGACGATGAAGGATATCTACTGTTCGATGTCCCCGCAAAAAGAGCCACGGCTCATTGCGGCAAGGATACCGCCGCGGAGGTAAAAGATCACATCCGGGAATGCACTGAAGACAGCCCGGCTCAGATCGGTTTTGGCTTTCGCCGGTTACCCACGGTAGAGCTTCAGGAAACTGGTCATCAACCGATGCTGGACGAGGAACTGGGCTTGGGCATCATCTTCAATGGCGAGATCTACAACCACATGCAGCTGAGAGCAGAACTTCAGAGCCATGGCTACAATTTCTTCAGCCACAGCGATACTGAAGTGATCATCAAAGCTTACCACTTTTGGGGCGATGAGTGCGTGCATCGTTTGAATGGCATGTGGGCTTTCAGCATCTGGGAATTTGCCAAAAACCGCCTGTTCATGAGCCGCGACCGGTTTGGGGTAAAGCCCTTTTATTTCAGCCGGGTGGGGGATATGCTCTATTGGGGTTCCGAGATCAAACAGCTACTTAAGTGTCCCATCGGAAAAAGCTTGAATACGGCGATGATCTGGCGCAGCATGAAGATCAACTCTCTGATGGTTTATGACGACGAGACTTATTGGGAGGACATCCATATCCTTAAGCCAGGGTTCAATATGATCCTGCAAGAAGGCAATATCCAGATCAAAGAATACTACCACCTGGATGTGGATAGTTTCGAGAAAAGCACTCTGCGCTTTGATGAAGCAAAAGAGCTGTACCACGAGCTGTTTTTGGAAAGCCTGAAATTGCAGTTGCGTAGTGATGTGCCGGTAGGGGCTTCGCTTTCCGGAGGGATGGATTCATCTGCGATAGTCTGTTCTGCCGCCCGGATGTTGCCATATCAGTTGCGTTGTTTTTCTGTCTATTACGATAACGACCCCATCTTCGATGAACGCTCCTACATCGAGATCATCGCTGCTCATACCGGAATTCAGACAAACTATATCGCGCCTCATCCGGAGGATGCCATCGCCTGGTGGCGCCATGCCGTGTGGCTCAACGACCTCCCTGTTGCTTCCGGTTTCGTAAGCCAATATGCCTTGATGCAAAAGACACATCAGGAGGGCGTAAGAGTGCTTTTATCCGGCCAGGGATCAGACGAGATTTCCGGCGGATACCGCCATGCCAGCTATCGCTATTTCGCGGATCAACTAAGGGATCTGCGCTTGCACAAATTTGTTAGAGAGATCGGACATTTTGTAAGCAAGCAACCCCTCAAAGGCATGGGTGATCTCGGCAAGATACTGCTTAGCACCCTGATGCCGGAATCTTCGCTTTATGAACTGGAATCTCGCTACTATCGCTTTGAGCCTTTTAATAGGGAATTCGTGAACAGCGCCAGGGATGAAGCTGGGGGCAAGATGTTGCGCCGGATCGGAAACATTCCGGGATCCCGCCTGGTGAATTTTCTTTATAACATGATGCACAGCACATCGCTACAGACCCTGCTTCACTTTGAGGATCGCATGAGTATGGGGCACAGTGTGGAGAGCCGGGTGCCGTTTTTGGATCACCGGTTGGTGGACCTGATGTTTAGCTTGCCGGCGCACTACAAAATCCAGCCGCCCTATCGCAAGGCGCTACATCGCAAAGCGCTAAAAGCGTGTGTGCCACCGGAGATATCTTCCCGTAAAGATAAGGGCATCTTTGGCAGCCCCTTCTATTCCACCTGGTTCAGAGGTCCGCTTCGGTCTTTTGTGGAAGATATCCTCTACAGCCCAGAGTTCCGGGGTAGAGGCATCTGGGATCTGCCCAATATTCACGACCGCTGGAAGGGGTATCTGGAAGGTAAAGACCGTGATGCGGAAATGCTGTTTAACACTATTTCCCTGGAACTTTGGTTCCGGGTGTTTGCGGAGTAAAAGATGCTTAAGAAGATGTCGTTCATTCTGTTATTAATATCCGTCTGTTTGGGAGGATGTCGGTTTTCTTTCAAAACTCCCCAGATCCGGAAGGTGCAGGACGTTCAGGTGCAATCCATCTCGGTGGATCATAGCAGTATGAAGCTCTCCATTATTGTGCACAATCCCAATTCCTATCAGATCCGACTCAGCAAGCTGGAACTAACGCTTTTGGATATGAACCGAGAGCGGGTGGGGCGTGCCAGCCTGGGTAAAGAACTGGATCTCCCCGCCAAGAAAAGCATCAATCTGGATTTTGACGTGAATATCCAGACGCGCCCGATGATCCGCATGGTGAGCAGCATCAACCACGATCTCCAGTTCTTCGTAGCCGCCAAAGGCGAGGGGAGGGCGATGGGGATTTCCAAGCGCTTTGATTTCGAAGAACCATATAGCCTGCCGGTGAAGGAGCATCTTACAAAAGTGATCCCCAGCCTTTCGGCAAGCGGACAGGAGCTGTTCAAGCTCACCCGCACCTATGTGGATGATTACGGACTCAGTAAATCCATCTTGAATGCGGATTTTATCCTGTTGAATCCCTATGGCTTCCGCTTCAACCTGAAAGGTTTTCCCGCGGAGATATTTATCGACGGTAAAAAGGTGGGAACCGGGAACCTCAAGACCCAGCTGGGCTTCACCGAAAACGTCTTTTACAAAGATGGCAGCATGGTATTTGAGTTATCGAATCTAAAATCCGTGTTTGGCGCGGTGAAAGGTGCCTTCAAAGGCGAAGTAAAGTATCAGGTAAAAGGCAAAATCCTGATCGATGCGATGGGCATGGAACTCAGCGCACCCTATGAATATCGTGGCGCGATTCCCATTAGCGTTTGGGATCTTTTGCTAAAGTAAGAAAAATTGGCAAACAAGAGAAGTGGATTATACTGTTGCTATCAGATAGCGCTTTTGCTGTGATGCAAAGTATATAGTAGTGAAAACCAGCTTGTTGCCGGTGGATTTTTTCCTTGACGGAAACAGCGTCCTAAAAAACGGTGCTAAAACATAGAAAATCTTATTTGATAATAAGCAAGGAGAAATAATGGTCAAGCTGAGACTGAGAAGGATGGGAGCTGGCGACCAGCCCTTTTACCGCATTGTAGCCGTGGATTCCCGCGTGAAACAAGTTGGTAAATATCTGGAATGCGTTGGTTGGTACGACCCCAAGCCAAACCCCTCCAAGATCAACATCGAAACCGAACGTGCGATCTACTGGCTCTCCGTGGGCGCGCAGCCTACCGAGACAGTACGCTCGCTTCTGCGCAAAGCCGGTGTCTTGCAGATCTGGCACGAGCGCAAGATCGCGAAAGCAGAATAAGGAATACTAATTTAGCTCCGAGGTGAAGCATGAAAGATCTCATTGAATTCATGGTAAAAGCTCTTGTGGACGATCCCAGTGAAGTGTCTATCACCGAGATTAGTGGCGGCAAGGTAACTATTTTTGAACTGCGTGTGGCGAAAAGCGACATTGGTAAGGTAATAGGAAAACGCGGACGCACTGCCGGTGCCATCCGGACAATTATCAACGCTGTATCTACAAAGCAAGGAAAACGCGCCGAGCTGGAAATCATTGAGTAAATGACTGCCCCTCACCTTATCGGAATCGGCAGACTGGGCGGACAAGATAGCGATGGCTGGCATCATGTGATGATAAGACCCGAATATAAAGAGGGTTTTGCTCACATGAGTGAGCTGTATTTGATCTTTGAAGAAAATAGAGTGTTTTACGTAACTATCAGTGATAGGAAAGTAAGTGATAAAAAGACTTGGGTGCGATTTGCCGAAGACGGCATAGCCGAAGAGCGTAAGCTGCACCGGGAGACGATACTGGCGATCGCGGACGACGCCCTGGAAGAGGACGATGAAGAACTCTTGGGGCAGGACGTGGTGTATCAGGATCATCTTTTGGGATGCGTGGTGGATGTGTTCTTCAATGGCGCGCAGGATGTCCTGGTGATATCCACTGCCCTGGATACAGAGTTGATGGTTCCCTGTGTGGAGCACTATCTGGCAAAACCTGCCGCAGATGGCGACGTGATCTTCCTGCAAAATATGGACGATCTCTTAGCTACGGCTGGTTATGCTTTCCAGGATGGCGTGCTGACCCTCACAGACCATGAAGATTGACGTGCTTAGCCTCTTTCCGGAGGCGTTTACCAGTTTCTTGGCTACCAGCATGGTGGCAAGGGCGATAAGTAAAAGTGCTATCGAAGTGGAACTGGACGATATTCGGAACTATAGCCGGGATAAACACCGCCAAACGGACGATTATCCCTACGGTGGATTTGCCGGCATGGTGGCTACTCCGCAACCGCTTTGGGATGCGATAAAAGCCAGGCTAAGGCAATCTCCGGCTCCGGTAATCTACTTTACTCCCCAAGGCAGAAAGTTGAACCAGAAGATCCTTCTGGATTATGCCAGAGAGCCACGGGTTATCTTGATTTGCGGCCACTACAAAGAGATCGATCAGCGGATCCGCCGGCTGGCGGTATCGGACGAGATATCTCTGGGAGATTTTGTGCTGAGCGGCGGAGAGCTGGCGGCGCAAGTTTTCATCGATGGTGTTGCCAGATTGCAGGATGGCGTGTTAAGCGATATCGACAGCGCGAAAAGCGATTCTTTTTATCATAGACAATTGGGATTTCCGTGTTACACACGCCCGGAAAGCTTTTTAGAACAACGCGTTCCGGAAGTGCTATTGAGCGGAAATCACGCTTTGATCCAAGCATGGGCAGATGCCCAGGCACATTTTTTGACCCAAACCCGCAGACCTGATTTGCTATAATCAGTAATGTAACCAATCAGGAAAGCTGGGGTTCAATGATACCCAGATTGTCTTGCGCGGAACTTACCGGAACGACCGGTTTTTTTGAGAAGCCCTCCCCATATCGGTGCAGGGCATTGATAAGGTTCTGAATCACAGCGCTATGCCTGGTTTTATGCGCAGAAACCGGCAATGTATGAGCTGTGCTTTGCGCCGCGTGAGACGACCCCGAATCCCGCTTCTCCGAGTATATATATGGGAGGAACCCAATGGATATTCTGCAACAAATAGGCAGAGACCAAATCAGAACTGACTTTCCGGACTACCGCGTTGGCGATACTGTGAAGGTCCATTATAAAATTAAAGAAGGCAGCAAGGAACGTATCCAGGTTTTCCAGGGCATCGTGATCCAAAAACGTGGTGCTGGCGTTTCTCAATCCTTCACCGTTCGCAAGGTATCGAGCGGCGTGGGCGTGGAAAGAATTTTCCCTCAGAACTCACCCAATATCGATAAACTTGAGATCGTCCGCCACGGCCAAGTGCGCAGAGCGAAGCTCTTCTATCTGCGTCAAGCCAAAGGTAAGGCGGGCAGAATCAAAGAACGTAGAAGATTCACTGCGTAGCTTTAGTAAAAACACTCATTCGCCCCTTGACGCATTTCGCGATCGAGGGGCTTTTTCTTTCACATCACATGGTTCTGGTGGATCGGATTCCGCGATTATTTTACCTTGTGTGTTGCCTGGGAGCCGGAAATCTCTAATTAAGCGGTTTATCCTTGGAGCATCAGGCACGATTTTGCCAGAGCCGCGTGAAACACCATAAAAAGTAAATCTACACTTTTCCCGGAGTTATTATGCTGAGAATACTCTATTACAAAATGCCCAGTAAATGCCTCGAGATTCATATCGAGGAAGAAACCATCACCAGAGTGAATTTCTGTGACAAAACCCTCAATTGCATCGTTGAAGGTTCCTTTGAGGAAGAAGTATTGCGTCAGTTCGCTGAATACTTCAGTGGAAAGCGGCAGGAGTTTGATCTACCTTATTTCGCCACCGGCACTCCGTTTCAGCTGATGGTTTGGGAAGAACTGCTCAAGATTCCCTATGGCGAAACCCGTAGCTACTGGGAACTGGCAGAGGCTATCGGCAAGCCCAAAGCAGCCAGGGCGGTGGGCAATGCGCTAAATGCGAACCCTGTAGCCATTATTATCCCCTGCCACAGAGTCATCGCCAGCGGGGGTAAACTGGGCGGATTCGGGGGTGGTACCGAACTGAAACGCCAGCTTCTGGAGCTGGAAAAAAGAGGAAAGCTATGATCCACGGGATCGGTATCGACATCGTCGCCATTCATCGCATCCAGCATATTTTGGAACAGAATCCGCGATTTGTGGATAAAATCTTCAGTGTCCAAGAGATTGACTATTGTTCCAAAAGGGCAAATCCCGCCCAAAGTTATGCGGCTCGCTTTGCTGCCAAAGAGGCGTTTCTGAAGGCTATCGGTACCGGATGGGATCAAGGCATCTCCTGGTGCGAGATCGAAGTTTGGAACTTAGACAAAGGGAAGCCGGAACTGAAGATCTCCGGTCGTACCAAAGAAATCGCGGATAGCCAGGGCGTGGCAAGCATCCATCTATCCTTGAGCCACGAAAAAGAGAATGCCATCGCCATGGTGGTTTTGGAAAGAACTTAGTAGCTCATCGCGAATCGTCCCAGCGCACTATGCAAGCCCATTCATCTATCAAGTCTTCATCGGCTCTTCCTGCAGTCCACACTGCATGATCACCCCATGGGAACTGTATCGGGCAATGGGGATGGCACTACTGGCACTTGTGCGTTAATCCCATTCGGGAAGGATTACCATCCTGAATATGGATGCATTCCTGTGGAATAGAGCTTAAGCGCATTTATCATGGCTTTATCAATTGCATGTTGTTCTGCGTTTTATGCCTTTTGCTCAGTATCTATAAAGCTCGGGTGGCAGTGAGATCCGGGGAAAAAAACAGGGAATAACTTGCCAAGTGAAAATTGGGTGAATCCGTTAGCGATATTGCTTGACAGAACGGCTTTACCAGATAAATTGTCCTAATTGAGGTGATAATGACAGATGCCATAGTTTTTTTGGGAATCCAGGGAAGCGGAAAAGGTACTCAAGCCAAGCTGCTGGCGGAACATACAGGCTTCCAGCACATCAATATTGGTGACCTTCTGCGAGAGCATATCAGCCTTGCCACCGACATCGGCAAGCGGGTGGGTCGCACGATTTCCAAGGGTAGCCTGGTTCCGGACGATTTGGTCTTCGAGCTTATCCACACCTCACTACACGAAGATTGCCCCGGTATCATCTTCGACGGCTTTCCCCGCACCATGCCTCAAGCCAAGCATCTTGTTGCCCACTACCGCCTGGCACGGGTCTATTATCTGGATCTATCCGCAGAACAAGCGATAATCCGGATGGAAGGCAGGAGGGTGTGCCCCCATTGTGGAGAGAACTATCACCTTGTACACCATGCCCCAAAGCAGGATGGCATCTGCGATGAGTGCAGCACAAAATTGGTGATTCGGGCGGACGACGCTCCGGCAGCCATCAAGAAACGGATTGAAGCCTTTTACAAAGAGACTTATGCCCTCAAAACCTATTTTGAGGAGTTGGGTGTGCTAAAGAGCATCGCTGCGGACAATCCTGTCTCGGAGGTTCAGGCACTTATCTGGGCAGACGCGCTCCTGGGATGAACCATGCCCGAACATCGTAACCATGGCTTACAGAAGCAATTAGAGATTCTGGCATATATCATCGCGGCAGGTAGTTTTGCCGTGTTGTTCTTGGGCAGTATTTTGCAGGAACTGATGAACTATCAGCTTCTGGAATATATCACCGTTGGTGCGAACATTATCCTGCTCTTCTTCACAATCCTCACGCGCTTGCTGTCCGGGGATTTATCCCGGCAAAAAAGGTTGCTGCACTTCGACATGGTGATGCTCCTTTTAGGAGCGTTGTTGATGCTTTATCAAGCAAAATTCGTGATCTTCTTGCTGCTTATTCGGCAGACCTATTTCTTCGTGCAATACCTTCTCTTTCGTGCCTTTGAAGGGAAACTGTACAAAGTTCTTACAGACAACCCTCCGGTAAGCCTGATGCTGAGTTTTGCGGTGGTGATCACGATCGGAACCGTGTTGTTGATGCTACCGGAATCCTCTATGTCTCATAAAGTTACACCATTTACTGACGCACTGTTCACGGCTACTTCCGCTACCTGTGTAACCGGGCTGGCGGTGCATGATACGGGCTCTTATTACAGCCTTTTTGGTCAATTGGTGATTCTTCTCCTGATCCAGGTAGGGGGCTTGGGGATTATGACAGTATCCACGGCATTTGCGTTGATTATGGGGCAACGTCTTACCCTCAAGCTGGAAAACGTAATGCACAGCGTGGTTGGAGATAACCAGCGGTTGGATGCGTTTCAACTTCTGAAAAACATCGTGATCTTGACCGCGATCGTGGAGGCGGTTGGTGCGCTGTTGTTGTTCATCCAATTCGCTCGGGATATGGCTCCGGCGCAGGCGATGTATTATTCCATCTTCCATTCGGTATCATCCTTTTGTAATGCGGGATTTTCGCTGTTTCAGGATTCCCTCGTCAGCTACGTGGATAGCCCGGTGGCGAATTTCACGATCACCATCCTGATCTTCTTGGGCGGACTTGGGTTTGCCGTGATGATCGACCTCTATCGGTGGGTGTTTCGGCTCGACCGCGTGCGCAAATTGAGTTTGCACTCTAAAATCGTGCTTATTGGATCGGTGGTCTTGGTGATCACCGGTATGGTGAGTCTTTTCGTTGCGGAATACAATAACACAATGGCGGGTTTCAGCATCAGCCGGAGGTTGCTGGCATCATACTTTCAATCCATCAGTGCGCGTACGGCGGGCTTCAATACTATCGATATGTCTGCCATAAGTCCAGCTTCGGTGTTGATGTTTCTGGCATTGATGTTTATCGGTGCCGCTCCGGGTTCCACCGCGGGTGGGGTCAAAATCACCACTTTCTCGGTGCTGATCCTATCGCTTACCAGTATGTTGCGCGGCAGGCGAGAGCTGAGCATATTCAACCGCCGCTTATCGATTTCCAATATCCGGGAAGCAACCAGCTTGGTAACGCTTTCCGGCATCATCATCTTTATCGTAATCTTCTTGCTTTACTTGGTGGAAACTCTGCCGTTTGAACAGTTGATGTTCGAGGCAATTTCAGCATTTGGCACGGTGGGGCTTTCCATGGGGATCACCAGTCAGCTTTCCGAAGCGGGCAAGCTGTTGATCACACTTCTGATGTATATCGGACGCATTGGCCCCCTCACTTTGATCTACGCGTTATCCATGAGAAAACGTCAACCCAACCTCGCATATGCGGAAGAAAAAATAGCCATTGGCTAAGGAGATAGAATGGCACGTTACGCAGTAATCGGTCTCGGCAGATTTGGCATGACTGTGGCGAACATCCTCAGTGAAAGCGGGATGGATGTAATCGCAATCGATAAAAGCCAGGATCTGGTGGATGATATATCCGGCAGAGTAACCTCAGCGATATGCATGGATTCCACCGATGAAGCCTCCCTGAGATCCCAAAACTTGAATGAGGCGGATGCGGTAATCATCGGGATCGGCAGTAACATCCAGGAAAGCATCCTTACCGCGGCTATCCTCCGTAAGATCGGAGTGGGGATCATCTATGCCAAAGTGGAGAATCAATTGCATGGTAGAATATTGGAATTGATCGGAGTGCAAAACATCCTACTGCCAGAGGAAATCGTGGGAACCCAGCTGGCAAAAACCTTGATTTCCCGTAATGTGCGAGAATATATCTCCCTCTCCAGCGGACATGTGGTAATGGAAATGGTTGCCCCCCGCGAGTTTGTGGGCAGAGATCTTCAGGAACTCGCGCTGCCTTCCACCCGCGGCGTGAATATCATCGCCATCAAGTACAGTTCATTATCCGTTACCGAGGATGGACGCAACGTGGTGGAGCAAAAGATGAACGATATGCCCGGGGCGAACGATACAATCAACGAAGGTGACATCCTGATCATGATGGGTCCCAAAGGCAATGTGGACAAATTGATCTACGATACCACGATCAGGAAGGACTAATATGAAACGCTCTATCAAACATCGTTATCATCTGATGATCGGCATCCTGTTTGGGATCATCCTTCTCCAATTTGTCGCGGTGCTGTTTGCCATTGCGCAGTCGGAAAATCTGTTTACTCTGGCAAGCGATATCCAGTCCATCATGATCGTGTTTATGTTCATGATCTTCATCTATATCGTGGTGATCTACAACTATCTTCCCTATCGCTTGAACCGGGCGGTGAAACGGGTGGAAGATCTGATCGTGGAGATCTCCAACGGCAATTATCAGATCGATATCGATAGCTCGCTTCATGAACACGACCGGGATTTTCAAGAGCTGATCTACTCAATGCAAAAGATGCTGGATATCATCATCCGCTTCGATTCTGTAAAAGCAGATAAGATCTATGAACACCATCAGCGCATCAGCCAGCTGCTCAACCTCTTGCCCCAGGTGGTGATGATCGTGAATATCAACGGGGACCTGGTTTACATCAACGATGTCTTCCGCCGCCGATACCCCAATATCAGCGATGTGGGAAACATCAACGAGGTGATTATCAAGGATAGTCTGAACCAGGGGATCTTTACCACCATCATCGAATCTTTGCGATATGGGAACAACATCTACGACGCCAAGGTAAAACAGGAAGGTCTCGGGATCCATGCCCTGATCAAAGGCTCTATCATCAGAAACAGAAAAGGAGCGGCATCCGGCGGTGTCTATACCGTGGAGATAATTGGTGAAAAAAGAGAAGATTAGGATCATCTACGAAGGAGATGAGCCGATCCGCTTGGATAAACATCTGGCAAATCTGCGCTTGCAGGAGCTGCATTCCCGTAGCTTCATCGAAAGCTTGATCGCCGAAGACCGGATTCTGGTAAATAACGTCCCCGTCAAAAAAAGCTATCCCCTGGAAAAGGGCGATGAGATCAGCCTCAAACTGCCGGAACCGCCGGATTATGAGATGAAAGCGGAAGACATCCCTCTGGACGTGGTCTATGAGGACGATCATCTGGCGATTATCAATAAAACGGCGGGGATGATAGTGCATCCGGGGCATGGTAACCCGGATGGAACTTTGGTGAATGCGATTATGCACCGTTTTGCGGGAAGCCTGTCCTCCGGGCGCGATCCGAACCGTCCCGGCATCGTTCACCGTCTCGACCGTGGGACATCCGGCTTGATCATGATCGCCAAAAACGATCCCACTCAGGTGGCTCTGAATCACATGTTCGCCCGGCGCGAGATTCATAAAACTTATCTGGCGATCACCACCGGTATCCCAGAACCTGCGGAGGATACTATAGCCTGCTACCTTACTCGTTCGCTGAGTAACCCGCGCCAAATGTGCGTGGCAGAAAGCGGGAAGTGGGCAGTTTCGCATTACAAGACGATCCACTATTACCATTATTTCGCTTTAGTGAAGATCAAGCTGGAGACCGGCAGAATGCACCAGATCAGGGTGCAATTTGCCCATCGCCATATCCCGCTCTTAGGCGATCTTTTATACAACACGCGGCGGCATGTCCATGCCCAAATCCCCCAGAACTTGAAACGCAAGGCAACCGAGCTTCTGGCAACGCACTTGCACAGGCAAGCGCTACACTCTTGGCGTTTGGAGTTCGTTCACCCCATTACCGGGTTACCCATAGACGTATTTGCTCCCCTGCCGGAGGACCTGATATATACCCTTGATTGGCTGGAGAACTATTTTAGTATTGACACAGATACCAAGACATATAATGTGATTTTAGAGGAAAACAACAAGTGGTAGACTTCAACGAAAAACCTATTGAATCGGTATTTAGCTCCATAGACGAGGCCATACAAAGTATTGCCGATGGCAAGATGATCATCGTGGTGGACGATGAAAACCGCGAAAACGAAGGTGATCTGCTCATGGCGGCAGATATGGTTACTCCTGCCCATGTGAATTTCATGATCAGCAAAGGCAAGGGCCTGCTATGCGTACCCATGACGGCAGAATATGCCCAACGCTTGGATATTCCCCTGATGACATCTAAAAACAACGAAAGACACGGTACCAAGTTCACCGTATCTGTGGATGTAATTGATGGCACAAGCACAGGGATTTCCGCTACCGAGCGTGCCAGAACCGTAAAAGCACTGGCGGATCCCCAAAGCCAGCCTGCTCTCTTCATGCGCCCCGGGCATGTGTTTCCCCTTATCTCCGAAAACGGCGGTGTCCTCAAGCGGGCAGGTCACACCGAGGCTGCCGTGGATCTTGCCAAGATGGCAGGGCTAAACCCAGTGGGCGTGATCTGCGAGATTATCCGCGATGATGGCGAGATGGCGCGCTTGGACGACCTTATCGACTATGCCCGAGAGCATGATCTAAAGATCATTACCATCGAAGAACTGATCCATTATCGGCGCAAGAAAGAGCGCCTTGTGCATCAGG
Organism: Candidatus Cloacimonadota bacterium; assembly: GCA_018433885.1. Classification (GTDB taxonomy): domain Bacteria; phylum Cloacimonadota; class Cloacimonadia; order Cloacimonadales; family Cloacimonadaceae; genus UBA5456. The sequence continues at coordinate 28,256 of JAHDQK010000054.1, read as the reverse complement.
TTTCGAGAGCAAAACTTCCCACAGAATATGGCATGTTCGACATCGTTACTTATATCAGCGATGTATCTCAAGAACATCATCTTGCGCTTACCATGGGCGATATCAACAGCCCGGAACCTGTGCTGGTGCGCGTGCACTCGGAGTGCCTCACGGGGGACGCTCTGCACTCTTTGAGGTGCGATTGTGGCAAACAACTGGCACGCAGTTTCGAGATGATCGCGGAGCAGGGCAGAGGTGTGATTCTCTATATGCGCCAAGAAGGTAGGGGCATCGGGCTATTGAACAAGATCAAAGCGTATCATCTTCAGGATAACGGCGCAGACACAGTGCAAGCAAATCTGGAGCTGGGCTTTCCGGAAGACCTTCGAGACTACGGAATCGGTGCTCAGATCCTGAAAGCGCTGGGTCTTAGAAAGATTAAGTTACTTACAAATAATCCCCAGAAAATAGTGGGTCTCACCGGCTACGGTTTGGAAATCGTGAGCAGGGTGCCCATCGAAATCACACCACAGAAAGAGAACGAACATTACCTGAAAACCAAAAAGGACAAAATGGGACATATGCTCAATGAAGTGTAGAAGCGCGTTCATCCTGATCATCCTTGCTTTATGGGGCAGCCTGATGGCACAAGCTGTTAAAATCCCCAAAGCGGAAGGTTTTGTGAACGACTTTGCCGGTATCCTCAGTGAAGCCACGAGGGTGCGGATCAACGATTGGGCTATTGAACTACGAGAGAAGACCGGGGTGGATTTTGCCATTGCCACCTTCGCGGAAATCGGCACCGACGACGAGATCGCCTTTGGCGTAAGACTTGTAGAAGAGTGGGGCATCGGTTCCCAGCGCGACGAGGGTGTATTGATCTTCGTGGCGGTCAAGGAACGCCGCTTGCGAGTAGAGGTTGGCTACGGGGCTGAAGGTTACATCACCGATGCCTATGCCCACAGGGTGTATCAGACGATGGCGTCCTATCTCTCCCGGGGTTCCGAGGATTGGGATGCTTCTTTCACTCAGGGCAGTCTGATGATACTTTCCGAGATAGCAAAGGAAAAGGGTGTTACGCTTTCCGGAGTGTCCGAATACTCCCAACAGCATCGCCATGAAGAGGATTCCGCTTCTCCGTTTGGCGGGGTTATCATGCTGGTAGTCTTTATCTTTCTGATGATCATCACCCGGGGCAAGATTCTCAATGTGCTACTATGGATGATGATACTTGGCGGTAGAGGCGGTGGCGGCCGTGGAGGTTTTGGCGGGGGTTCTCATGGAGGATCATCCGGCGGATTTGGCGGTTTTGGCGGATTCGGTGGTTTTGGTGGCGGACGTTCCGGTGGTGGCGGAGCAGGAGGAGGTTTTTGATGCTCTTTTTAAGATCTTTACTCTTTATAGTGTGGAACATCGCTCTTGGGCTGATGATCATCTATTTTATCCGGTGGTTTTTATTCAACCCCAAAGCGCGCTATATATTTGGCAAGCGGGTGTTTCTCACTCCAGGCTTTTTGGTTAGCAAGCGGGAGTGGCTTTTCGGCAAGGCCCGGGATCTTTTACACGATTATCTGCGGCAAGCGGAAAATCCTTCATTGAGGAACGGTTATATCCACGATCTTGAGGAGAAGGTTCGGGCTTTTCTGTGGGAGAAGACATCCTTTGTGGATAGCTGGCCTTTGATGCCTGCCCAGATGAAGGAAAGCATCCGCCGCAGGATCACAGATGCCTTTACCGGAATTGTCTCGAAGCTTTTGCGGAAAACCGTGCCCCGGCTCTTGGAACAGTGGCGGGTGGAGCATCGGATTGATGATTACGACTTCCAGTTTTCGATAGATTTCTTCAGAAAGTACTACAACCTTTACGTTCACAAATACCTTGTATATTTATTCCTCGCGGTGAATTTTATCATAGGCGTGGAGAACATGATCTTGTATCTGATTATCGGTGGTTAAGCTCCTTCGCATCAGATATGATAAGTGCTGAGTTTTCGTATCAGAGATAATTGATGAGTTATAAACGAAAGCTAACAAGCCCAAGGAAGCGGAAATAAAATGAACAAGAAGAAGGAAAGCCCGAGATTCCGGGTTAGCAGTAACGAAGCTATCAACATGATACTGAGATACATTCGGATCAAAGTATCAGAGCAGATTAAAGCAGTTTCTGGGATTATCGTCTATTTGATCCTATTCCAGGCGCTTGTTCTGGGCATACCCATCCTTGATGCTTCGGTGATCGCCTTAGGTATGGTGATGGTAATTCTTGGTCTCACCTTTTTCATGGAGGGATTGTTACTGGGGATCATGCCGATGGGCGAGGAGATAGGAATACGCTTGCCGCAGAAGGCAAAAGTACATGTAATCCTTACCATCGCCTTTATCTTGGGCTTGGCATCCACATTTGCAGAGCCCGCGATCGGAGTGCTAAAAGCCGCTGGTAGCAGCGTCTTGGCATGGGAAGCTCCCCTCTTGTTTTTGTTTTTGAACAAATACAGCTCGTATCTGGTAGCCGCGGTGGGGATCGGGGTGGGCCTTGCTCTTGTTTTGGGTATGTTCCGGTTCCTGAAAGGATGGTCGCTAAAACCATATATCTACATCCTAATAAGTATATTATTGGGGCTTTCGCTTTATGCATCTTTTCATCCCAATCTGAAGCACATCATCGGTCTTGCTTGGGATTGTGGGGGTGTGACTACTGGTCCGGTTACGGTTCCCCTTGTTCTTGCCTTGGGTATAGGCATCAGCCATGTTGCAAACCGAGGAGGTGAAAACACCGAAGGCGGCTTTGGCGTGGTAACTCTGGCATCCTTGGTCCCGGTGATAGCCGTGTTGATCTTGGGGATGATGTTTTCTGCCCAAGTTCCTGCTCCGATGGACGATGTTAGTTTCTTTGCTCCGGATAATCACGAAAGTGTCAATCTCTTCGATAGTGTTTCAGAAATGCAGGATTATGCCATTAGTAAAGCCAGCTATCCGGCTCAGTTGAATGCTTTTAACGGTAGGGAAGATGATTTGATGGCATATGTAGCGAAAATCGGGAGTTCCGAGGCTCGTCTCCGCGAAGTATTTACAACCTTGGATAACTTTCGTACTTGGCTGGTCCAAAATGGCTCAATTGGGATCAAAGACCAGTTTTCTGAAATTCTAACACTGGAAGCTGAGGGCGTAGCTGCAGCCAACAATCCTCTTGATGATCTTGATGTAGTTACATACATAAGCCGCAATGTGAGTAGTGCCTTGCGGGCGATCGTTCCCCTTTCCTTATTTCTTTTGGCGGTTTTGTATTTCGTTCTACGGGAGCGTTTGGCAAAAGCGGATGAAGTATTATTGGGCTTAGCCTTTGCCTTGGTGGGAATGGCGGTTTTCGGGGGCGGCATCGAACTTGGACTCTCCAAAATTGGGGACCAAGTTGGCTCAAACCTCCCGGTATCATTTGCTCCGATGGAGAATCATGCGGGTAGAAGCATCATCAAAGGTTTTGATAAAGAACTGGTGAATGTGGCAGTACAGCCTGATGGCAGCACTACGGAGTTTTTCTATTACGAAGACCACGGAAAGATCAAAGTTGCAAAGTTTGATGCCAAAAACTTCGATGAAATCCGCAAGCTCTATCGCTACGTTCCCGTCCGGGGGCCATTGTTTGGTAGAAGTCCGTATAGCATGGCGGGAATTCTGGTAGTGATGATCTTTGCCTTTATCATGGGTTATAGCGCCACTCTGGCAGAACCCGCGTTGAACGCTCTGGGTCTTACAGTTGAGGATATCACAGTGGGTGCTTTCAAGAAATCCCTTTTGATTCAATCTGTTGCGATGGGAGTGGGTACCGGGATCATGCTGGGGGTAGCCAAGATTGTCTGGAACATCCCCTTGTTCTGGATGTTGGGTCCTTTATATCTGCTGTTACTCGTAGTCACCTACCTTTCTACAGAGGAATTTGTAAATATCGGTTGGGACAGCGCAGGCGTAACCACCGGACCGATCACGGTGCCTCTGGTGCTCTCCATGGGCTTGGGCATCGGCACTCAAGTAGGTGTCGTGGAAGGTTTTGGCATTTTAGCGATGGCATCTGTATGTCCGATTCTTTTTGTTCTGGGTATGGGCTTGGTTGTCAACCTGCGCAGAAAGGCGTTCCTGAAAGAATATGAACCAGAGAACCTGGAACTCACCCATGAGGATGTTGCGGTATGAAATGCGTGAAGATCAACATCATCCTGAATAAGAACCTGGCAAAATCTGTGGTTGACGACCTCTATGCGCTTGGAATCCACCAGTTATTCATGGAAGTGGGACGTTCTTCCCTTTTGAATGTGAACGCTGGTTTTACGAATATCCTCAAACGTCACAACTTGGTTAGCTACCCCGTGGAAATCTTAAGTTTTCTTGTAGATGAAGAGAACGAAACGGCGGTACTCGGTTACATCGCGAAAAAGTATGATCTTCGCTCTCCGGGGAAAGGCACTATCTACAGCCAGGAAATCGACGTGCTACACAGCCATCCGGAATATTCGGGAGTGCAGGAAACGCACTTCAAAAGAAAGTACACCGAGAATTTCTTTCATCAATTGGTGGGAATCACCTGTGTGGTGCAAAGGGGAGAGGGCGATAAAATCTCCCGCATTTCCCTGAACTATGGCGCCAGCGTTCCCGCCACCACCCATGGTGAAGGTTCTGGCGTGCGCGATAAACTGGGGCTACTCAGGATCACCATCCCCCCGGAAAAGGAACTGATCAACCTCGTACTCAGTAAACACGACACAAACCCTGTAATGGAACTTTATATAGAAGTGGGAAAGCTGGATGAACCCGGCAGGGGCATCGCCTATGTGTATCCCATCAAACAAGGGATTGTAAATACCAAGATCTCTCGTTCCAAGACAGATCAGGCTGCCAGTTTGGAGCAGATGGTCTCTGCCATCGATGCCCTCAAAGGCGGGATGGAATGGCGAAAATCCAGCTTGGAACGGGAAGCCACCAAACACCGCGATTTTCTTTTTGATTTGACCGAGTTGAACCTGATCTGCGAGGAAGGCAAGGGCACGGAACTCACGGAAGCCGCCATGAGCAGCGGCGCACCGGGCGCTACAATTTGCAAGATCCGCTTCAATAGCTTGGACGAAGACCTGGAGCTGCGCCGTCACATCCGCGAAATCTGCAAGATGATAGTTCCCACCGCCAAAGTGCAGGCGATTGCAGAAGAACTCAGCGCGACAGGTTGTTTTGAGGACGACGCTAAAGCCATGCTTTATTCTTTGCCGGTGGATAAAGCCTTTACCTATCGGGCAAAAGAGATCAAGAAAAGAAGCTGAACAGCTTAGCTCCGGTACAAACACCGCTTAAAACCCCAATATGATTTTCGTGGGATGCTAATCCATGCTTTGAACTATATCCATGCCCCTCGCTCAAAGCAGTGGCTGTGGGGTGAATATGCAGTGGGAACTGCATCAACAGGGCATGGCAACGCGATTGATGAATGGGGGTGGAGTATTCACATCGGTTCAGGGCTAAGGGCATCTGTATAGCACAATAAGTAAAAAACAGATAATACAAAAAAGCAAAAATTTTCCTTGTCAAAAAGCGCTGGAAGCAGATTCTTGCCTTTTGGCAGAAATGCTTTATCCATATAGTAAAACAGAATTTCAAGGAGTGCAAAATGGAAGATAACAACAGCAGGATTCCCAGAACCTTACCCGTTCTGCATCTGAACAATGTGGTGATGTTTCCCTATCTGCTGATGCCTCTTGTGGTTACCGACGAGGAATCCAAGCTGGTAGTCGATCATGCGCTTTCGAACGATAAATTGATGGCATACTTTTTGGATCGCGGTGGCGAAGGAGACGCTCAACAACTGGAGAGCGTAGGCACTGCCGTAAGCATCCTGAGGATGCTGCGCAACCAAGATGGCAGCATCAGTCTGCTTTTGCAGGGTACTTCCCGCATCCGGATGCAACGCGCCACTCAGCATGAACCGTTCATCATGGTGGATGTGGAAGTGATAGCGGAACCCACGGGTGAAGACATGGAAGTGCAGGCAAATCGCACCATTGCACTGGAGCTTTTGGACAAAATATCTCAGGAAAGCAGCCTGTTGAACCGCGAGATGATCGCCGGACTTTCGAATATTAAACAATCCGGACGAGTGGCAGATATCATCGCCGGAAACATCGAACTGCAGATCTCTGACCGCCAGAGAATTTTAGAGCTGGTGGACCTCAGGCAACGCTATAAATATCTGAACAACTGCCTGGCAGAGCTGATCCGCCAAATGCGGCTGGAAAACCATATTCGCAATAACATTCAGCTCGAAATGAACGAAGATCAAAGACGCTACTACCTGCGTGAGCAAATGGATGCCATTCGCCGTGAATTGGGCGAAACGGACGAAGTAAGCAAGGAAATCTTCAAATGGCAAGAGCTGGTCGAGAAGAATCAATTGCCCGAATACGTAAAAGAAGTAGCTCTGGACGAGCTTGACCGCCTTGCAGTGATGCAACCCGCGTCCAGCGAGTATGGCGTGATCCGCAATTATCTGGATTGGATAGTAAACCTACCCTGGACTACATACAGCAAAGATCGCCTGGATATGAAGAAGATCGAGCGCATCCTTACCAAGGATCACTATGGCTTGGAAAAACCCAAGGAACGCATCCTGGAATACATTGCGGTTAAAAAACTTAAAGGGCAGCTCAAGGGTCCTATCCTATGCTTTGTAGGCCCTCCCGGAACAGGCAAGACTTCAATAGGCAAATCCGTAGCGCGTGCGCTCAACCGCAAGTTCATCCGGATGTCCTTGGGGGGAATCCACGACGAAGCGGAGATTCGCGGGCATCGCCGCACATACATCGGTGCGATGCCGGGCAAGATCATCACCGAAATCAAGAGGCAAGGGACGGCAAACCCGGTATTTATGCTGGATGAAATCGATAAATTGGGCAGAGATTTCCGGGGAGATCCCGCTTCCGCGCTGCTGGAAGTATTGGATCCCGAGCAGAACAACAGCTTTGTGGATAACTACCTGAATCTGCCCTTCGATCTTTCGGAAGTGATGTTCATCACCACGGCAAACTCGTTGGATACCATTCCGGCTCCGCTGAGGGATCGGATGGAGATCATAGAATTCACAAGCTATCTGGAACACGATAAAATCGCGATCGCAAAGAACTATCTGATCCCCCGGGAACGCGAAGACAATGGTCTGGCGGGGTTTCCGGTAAGCATGAATAAAAGCGCTTTGCAGGAAATCATCCGCCACTATGTGCGGGAAGCGGGAGTGCGCACTCTGCAACGCAGAATCGGCTCCATCTTCCGAAAGATCGCGCGGGAGGCAGCCTATGGAGAGGCAGGTCCCTGGGACATCAAAAGCCAAGATATCCAGAAATATCTTGGTCCGCGCAAATTTACTCACGAGCTTGCCAACCGCAAGCCGGAGATCGGCATCGCCACTGGGCTGGCATGGACCAGCTACGGCGGTGAGATCCTGTTCTGCGAAACTACTCGTATGCCGGGCAAGGGAGCGGTGATCCTGACCGGGCTTCTGGGCGAAGTGATGAAAGAATCCGCCCGGATCGCCCTCAGCTATCTGAAAGCTCACAGCGCGCAATACAAGATAGATCCGAAGGATTTTAACAATTACGATCTACACATCCATTTCCCGGCGGGTGCTGTGCCCAAGGACGGACCTTCGGCAGGTATCACCCTTACGACAGCCTTGGCGAGCCTCTTTATGCAAAGAAAGGTAAAGCATGATATCGCCATGACCGGCGAAGTGACCCTGCAAGGCAAGGTTCTGCCCATAGGCGGGCTTAAGGAGAAGATCCTGGCAGCCAAACGGGCTGGCATCAAAAAGCTGATTCTTCCGGAAGAGAATCGCGAAAGCATCTCGGACTTTGCGGAAGAAATCCTGACAGGAATGGATATCACATTTGTGACGGATGTTTCTGAGGCTCTGAAGCTCTTGATCGTGGCGCCCAAAGTCAAGTAGTGCCATGGAGCGCTATCCGAAAATAAACATACTCTTGAATCTGCCGGAGCGATATATCCCCAAGGCAGAGTTTGTGCTACGCACATACTGTTATATACTCCGGCTGAACCCTACTTTTATATATGGAACTCACTTCGAGGCGGCTCATATATATTATGGAACCCGCCCCAAACGGGATTACCCGATCTGCATCAAGTTTCATCCCGAAACGGCGGAGTTCTTTGAACGACGGGAGCTGTATCCCCTGGAAAAGGTAAATTTCTGTTCTTTCAACGGAAATCATCTACCATTTCTGTTTTCAGAGGGGGGATCCATCTTCTCGCTTACGCAGGATTCCTGTATCTTGCGCAAGGATATCGTAGCAGGGGCATTTTACTTTCTAACTTGCTGGCACGAGTATATCATCAGCGGACTCGGGTTACCCCGGGGCAGAGTGGATTACAAGGAGAGCCTGCAATATCGCTGGGATTTCACCGAGACACCGGTGGTGGATATCTATTGCCAGATCCTGCTTTATGCCATCCAGCGGGTTTTGCCGGAATACCTGCGTGATATCGCCTGGCAGGGTAACCGAAGGTTCGCGGTAAGCCTTTCGCACGATATCGACTACTGGCGTTATTGGGATGCCAAGGCGGTAAGCGATACCTATCGCTATAACTTTCATACCTTTCTGAAACGCCCCCTAAATGCTTCCTACAAGCTGATTGGGCACTATCTGCACAAAAAGCATTTCTACAACCACTACCGGCGCTTGCGAGGGATATTGCAAAAGGAACGCGAACTGAAAGTGAAATCCACCTGGTTCCTTCTGGCATCCGGCAAGTTTGAGGATCCTCGGCAAAACTATATTGACGACATGGTGTACCGGGAGGAGATCATCGATCTTCTAGGGCAGGAGGATGTAGGCTTGCACGGCTCGCCGGAGGCGGCTTTCGATCTGGATGTCTTGCTTGAAGAATTGGAGAATTTGCGGAGCTTGGGCATGAACCCCACTGGTTTTCGTACTCACTATCTGCACTTCGATTATCAATTGAGCTTCGCAAACCTTGAGGCTGCGGGGATCAAGTATGATAGCACTTTGGGATATTGGGAGAATGTAGGTTTTCGAGCGGGCATCTCGGTACCCTTCTATCCTTTCAACATAGAGGAAAACAGACCCTTCAGAGTCTTGGAGATCCCCTTGATCGTAATGGATACCACCCTATACTCTCATAAAGCGATGAACATCAAGCCTCATGGCGGGAAGCTCACCCTGTTCAGGTTGATCAAGGTGGCGGCAAAATATCAATGCCATCTTTCATTACTATGGCACAATACCAGTTTTGATCCTGTGGACTACCCCGGATGGGGAAAACTATATTACAAGACCATCAGTAACGCTCTGCGCAATGGCGGATGGGTAACATCGCTGAAAGATATTTATGAAGAATGGGTAACCCTTAGTTACTAATGGAGGAATCCGTGAAATCCATGCTCTGGAAGATCTGGTTCATATTTTTTATGCTAATCTGCCTTCTGGCATATCTGCTGTTGATCCTGAGCAAGTTGATCCTGCCCTACAAAGCTTATCGAAAAGTAGTGCATGTTTGCGTGCGATTTTGGGGACGAACCACCGTGCATAGTACTGGTTCCAAGGTGGAAGTTCTGGATGCTCACAAACTTCCCGATAGCGAAAATGTATGCTTTGTAGCCAATCATCAGGGTATGTTCGACATCCCTCTGGTGCTGGGCTTTATCGATCGTCCCTGCGGATTCATCGCCAAAAAAGAGCTGTTCAAGATTCCCGTGTTATCCTGGTGGATGCACGAAATCCCCTGCGTGTTCATCGATCGAACCTCAGCCCGCAAAGCAATCGATTCTTTTGCCAAAAGTGCGGCTGTGATCAAAGCGGGGCATCCCATGGTAATTTTTCCCGAAGGTACCAGAAGCAGGAGCGACAAAATGGGCGGCTTTCACCTAGGTAGTTTCAAGCTTCCCATGATGGCAGAAGCGGTGATCGTGCCTTTGGCGATCAAAGGTACCTGGCATGTCATCGAAGAGGATACAAAAATCCATAGCGTGCCACTTAAGATGAAGATATTGGATCCCATCCGGCAGGACGATCCGCTGTATAAGGACAAACACGCCCTCTCCGAAACTCTTCATGACCGGATACGCACTGCCGTGGAAGAGATGTAGATGCACTACCTGATTAGCCTCCTGCTCTGGGTGATGATGGCAACGATTCTTGATGCTCAAGTACCGATGAACTGGGGCGGTAAAGCGGGGATGAATATCTCGCAACACTATGGCACCAAAGGAGATGAGGGGGATTACAAGGTGCAGACTGGGCTTCGGCTAGGCGCAGTGGGGGGATTGTGGCTGGATTTTGCGGCAAGCGAGGTGCTTAGCCTCGGTTTCGAAGCTCTGTATTCCATGAAAGGCTCGCATCAAACCATCACCATAGATCACTTGGAGATGAATGGTGTAATGGAAGAACTGGCAAAGCCGGCACAGATGAAAGTGAAGTACCATCTGGATTATTTCGAGTTGCCGGTGCTCTTGAAGCTGAAGATTCTTGATACCGACCATCTGGGGTTGAATCTGGTGACAGGGAGCGCGATGAGCCTTAAGCTCAGGGGGCATCACGAATTGGACGGAACGGTGTGGTTTCCGGATGATGAGGGCGGTTTCGAAGCCTTGAAGATTTGGGAAGAGAGCGCACTAAGAAACGTAAATATGTTCGATTTTAGCTTTGTATATGGCGGAGGTCTGCGTGTTGGTAGGCTTCCAGTATGTTTGGAATATCGGTTTACTCTGGGCTGGGACTATCTGCGCTTGCCCACATATCAGTTTTTTGACCGCGTCGAACTAAGAAATCAGACTTGGTCTTTACTATTATCCAGCGAGTTTTAGGAGAATAATCATGCGTAGTAAAGTTATCCTATTTTTTGTGTTTATCCATGCGGTAGCTCTATTTGGCTACAGCGATTTTGCGCGGATCTTCAGCTTTGATTCTGTGGATCCCTACGGGTTCATCTGCCCCGTGCAGGGTGATGGCAGTTTCTATTACAAGGAAGGTGCCGCATTGGTGGAATCCCCGCTTATGCCTTATGCCGAAGGCTGGAAACAGGGGGATCTCCCACAGCCGGGTTATGTGGGCTTCAGAACGAGTGGTTTACCTTTCGTAAACCCAGTTTTCAGTCCATCGGAACCTGCCCTGGCGGATTACACTCCCTTGGAAACCGATCCCGAAGGGGATCACAGCATTCCTCAGGCATTTCTGGATATCACCGATACCCGGGTTTCCTTCGATTCCGAGAGGATATATTTAGCTCTGCGAACCGCTTCCGAGAGTTATCCCGTGATGTCTGGCTTTACATTCTATGCCTATATGCCGGTGCTGGTAAACCCCTTTGTGGATCCGGAAACCGACCCCACCGTTTATGGTTTGATGTACACCGTCAATGTGGGAATGGCGATCAGTCCCGGATTGTATAAAATCACTGGGATCAGTCTGGATGGGCTTACGCGGATCGGGGATATCGAGTATTCTGAACAGGATGGCTGGTTACTGCTCTCCTGCGCCCTCGACGACCTCCTGGCGGATGCCGATGTAGCTGAGTGGTTGGATTCCGACTATCCGATGTTTGCCACAGTCTCCACCACCTCTCAGATCACCTTGACCACGGGAATCCAGGAAGCGGATTATACTACGGGTGGAGCCATCTTGCTAAAAGCGCATGAAGTTAGAGGGATCAACCAGTTCTCGCCGGTCTTGCAGGATCTCAGCTATGATATTAGTCTTGATGGGACTCACTTGAATAACCTGAGTATTACTTATCTGGATCAGGACGATAATGCCCCCCGGGACGCTTATCTGGCAGTAGATGGTGAGCTGTATGCCGATCTGGGACTGCTCACACTTGATTCTCCAGTGTTTTCCGAAGGAGCGGTTTTTGGACTCAGTAGCCTGGATCTCCCACCTGTTTGGGAACATCTGCAGATCGTATTTTCGGATGCTGACCAGACTGTGCAAGAGATCATCGATTTCCCGGTTAGTATCCAGGACGAGTTGCAGGCTCCCGCAGCAAATATTGCCCTGTATCCCAACCCTGCCGGATCCAGCATCAAGATGAGCTATGATCTGCCCCGGGAGATGGTCACCGGTATCTATAACATCCGAGGCCAACTGGTGCGTAAGCTGAATCTTTCCGCGGGAAAACAAGAACAGTCCGTGGATCTCAGCGACTTCCCGGCTGGCTTGTATCTGCTGTCAGGAGATGGAATATCGCCACGACGCTTCATCAAACATTAAGCCTGGAGCATGCGTCTGAATTGCTTGCGATTACTAGCTTGAGATAATCGTTTCGGAGGGCTAAGCTCTTTTAAGCTACTGATTTCTTTGTTTCAGGTATCCTGAGAGGTAAGGATCGGCGTGCATTCTATGAACATAAAACCCTTTAAGGCTTTAGGACAGAGGGCTGATCGCTTTTGGTAGAGCCTGTTACGGCATATCCCCACAAGTGGAGAACTGACTATTTTTCCCGAATAGTCAGAAACCTGTTGACAAATATTCCGCTTTATCCATTCTTGCACGTAAGTAATATGAGACGCGTGTATATGCATTTGTTTTCAATAAGATAAACTATATGGTGCGGGATCCGAAAGATGAATATCCCAGTAGAATTAATGATTATGCAACAGAATCAGGAGTAATTGGAAGAAGAAGCATTGATATGAACCAAGCAAAAGACAAGAGACAGATGATCCTCGATATAGCCGCGAGGATTTTTTCACGTTATGGCTATGGGAAAACCTCCCTGGACGATATTGCAACTGAAGCAAAGATCGCCAAAGGGACGATATATTATTATTTCCCAAGCAAAGAGGAGCTGTTTATTAATGTCGTTTCCGAGCAAGCAAGGACGTTCATTAGCGAGATTCAAAGCAAGCTGGATGAGATCAAGGGTTTCGAGGAGAAGCTCAGCTTCTTCATGCAAGCCCCCATCACATATATATGCAACGAAATGCCGATCTGGCTGGATGGGCTCAAGAGCATACCCTTCAATTATAAAGAGCATTTTGAACAATATCGCACCCTGAACCGGTATAAAATGCTAAATATCCTTACCGGGATTATCAAGGAAGGTATCGCCGAGGGCATGGTCTCGGATAGAATCATGGCAGAACGGCTTTGTGAAGTGTTGAACGACTGGTTCCTTTTGGGAGATCTCTCTGTAATGGTGGTGGATTTTGAAGGTCTGCTCCAGAGGATCGAGAGAGATCATGATTTGATCATGCATTTAATTTTGTATGGCATTGTGAAAAGAGGTTAGTAAATGAAGAAATGGATAGTAGCGATTCTCGGTGCCGGTTGCATGCTGACGATGTCTGCCATCACTCTGGATGAGAGCATCCGAATGGCAAAAGACAACAATAAAAGCCTGCTGATGGCACATTCAGAAATTGAAAAAGCAGACGAGCAATATCGGGATGTGAGAGGCAGCCTCTTACCCCAATTGAAATTGCAAGGTTCTTACTCGCTTTCCAAAACATATCTGCCGGATAGCGCAACTGGTGCAATTCCCAGCGTAACATCGATGCTGGATGATGCAGAAGCAACTGAGACGGACGAATTGATCGCCGGTGCCCTGGATGGCATTGTGGGCGGGATGATCCCCTCTTCACCCACCAAGGAAGGATCTTTGACGATGCAACTGAAGATGGATCAAGTGCTGTTTTTGGGCGGTAAACTGATCAATAGCATCAAGGCAGTGGATAGATATCGCAGCATTCAACGCTTGAACTATGAGGTAAAAGAACAGGATGTGGTGTTGCAAACCACCAATATGTTCTATCAAACTCTACTCGCAAGGAAAGTGGTGGAGATCCAGGAAGAAGCGCTGGCTACTGCGCGCAAGCATTTGGCACGCTTGGAGCTGTTTGCGGGAGAGGGGCAGGTCTCGGAGTTTGATCTCCTAAGTGCCCGGCTGGAAGTTGCTAAGCTCGAACCAGGTCTGTTGAAGGCTCAGAACGACTATGATCTGGCACTTGCAGCGTTTCGGCAACAACTTGGTTCGGCAGACGATAGCTTGATCCCGGAGGGAGAGTTTACCCTTCCGCAGATCCCGGAACTTCAGCTTGCCGAAGCTCAGGAGATAGCCCGCAAGAATCGCCGGGAACTTGAGCTGTTGGATATCGCAACCCAAGTGAAGCAACTGCAATATAATGCGGAGCGCAACAACTTTCTGCCAAACGTTGCCCTTTCCGCAAGCGCGTCACTGTATTCCGCCGCGGATGAATATCGCATCGAAAGAGATGACTTCGGGACACAGTATTCGGTGGGTATAGGGTTCAGCCTGCCCATCTTTACTGGGCTCTCAAACCGTAGTAAAGCCAGTTATGCCAGGCACGATCTGGCAATCGCCAAACTGCAACAACAAGATACCACAGAATTGATCGGTCTTCAGGTAAAACAAAACCATCAGAAACTGGAGCACGCTCTGCAAAACTACCAGGTTCAGCAAAAGAACATAGCAATGGCAGAGCGAAATCTGGAACTTGCCCAGCTGAGATATGACAATCAGATGGGTATCCAACTGGAAGTCTTCGACGCCCAAACCACGCTGGCTTCCATACGGCTTCAATATATTGCCGCGATCTATGAAGTAATCAGCGCGGAACGAGAATTTACCAAATCTCTGGGATACAAATTAGCAGCGGAGTAATGAGAATGAAAAAGAGAACTACATATTTGATCGTAGCCATGAGCATTTTGATGCTACTGAGCGCTTGTGGTAAGAAGAAACAGGATGCCAAGAGCATGGAACAGCTCCATGAGGAGCTCGGCATCCCAGTCCGGGTAGTTGCGATGGAGAATGAAACATTTGTCCAACAGTTAAGGTACAACGCCACTTTGAGAGGGATGGAAGAAACCACCGCCCAGGCTATGCTGAGCGATGTTATCACCGGAATCCGTTTCAAGGTGGGCGATCGGGTTCAAAAGGGCGATGTGATCATCACATTCCCGCAGAACAGCCCCGCCGCCCAATATGAACAGGCGAAAACCGCGTTCAATAGCATCAACGTAACTCATGATCGCATGCAGAGATTGATGGAGCAGGGTGCTATTTCCCGGCAGGATTACGACAATATCCGCACCCAATGGGAGGTATCAAAAGCAAATCTGGAATCCAGCGAGCAGATGATCCATGTGAAAGCCCCGATCAGCGGAGTAATCACAAACATCATGGTGAGCCCCTCGCAGAAGGTGTTTCCCGGTACGGATCTCTTTACCGTGAGCTCCACAAATGGTTATCAAGCTACCCTGATGGTGCCTGAAAACGAGATCAGTAAAGTAAAGAAGGGCGGAATCGTGAAAGCAACCTGGAATGATATCGAAATCACAGGCAGAGTCTCCGAGATCGCCATGGCGCTGGATCCTGGCACCAAGGCTTTCCGTGTGGAAGCAGACTTTCCTGGGTATCGCAGGGATATCGGGTTTGGTGTAACCGCGGAGATCGGCGTTCAGGTCCTAAGTAAACCCAATGTGTTGATCGTGAACCGCCAGCATCTGGTAACTGAGAATGGAGATTTCTACGTGTGGCTCGCAAAAGATAATAAAGCTACGAAAGTGAAGGTAGAAACAGGGATCACGGATCAATTGCGCTACGAAATCACCGGGGGCCTGGCAGTGGGTGATCAGATAATTATCGAAGGCATTAAATCCCTGAGTGAAGGCGCTAAGATCCGCATAATAGAAGGTAACTGATATGTTTTTAGCAAAAATATCCATAGACCGGCCGGTCTTGGTCACCATGGCCATATTGGTGTTTGTGGTGTTTGGCGCACTGGCATACATAGATATGCCGCTCAATCTGATGCCGGATGTGGAACTGCCTTATGTATCCATCATGACGGTATACTCGGGAGCCGGACCCCGCGAAGTGGAGACCCAAGTCACCTCGAAACTGGAGGAGGTGGCGGCAACCGTTCCGCAGATAGACTTCATCCAGAGTTATTCCATTGAAAACGTGTCGATCATATTGGTAGCCTTCGAGCAGGGCAAAGATGTAAACGTAGCCAGTGCCGAGGTCAAAGACAAAGTGGATGGAGTGTTGCGGGAACTGCCCGATGGGGTGGAGCGACCTTCCGTTCAGAAGTTTGACTTCAGCTCGTTCCCCTTCATGGATCTGGTGTTATCCGGAGATATGGACGGTCGAGAGCTTTTCGAGCTGGCTGATGGTCAGTTAAAAGAACGTCTTTCGCAGATCGAGGGTGTGGCGCAAGTAAGCATCAGTGGTGGCGCAAAACGCGAAATAGGGATCGAAGTGCCAAACCGGGTTGTGTTCCAGAACAGTGTTTCTCCCGCGCTTCTCAATCAGATATTGGCAGCTCAGAACATGGATATGCCGGCGGGAACTTTTACCAGAGGTAGCCAGCAATATTCTGTACGCTTAAAGGGTGAGTTTGCCGGTGTTCAAGAGATTGCGAATCTGGATATCCCCACGATGTCCGGCCCCAAAAAACTGGGAAGCTTGGCAAACGTGATCGACGGACAAGAAAAGATTACGCAGAAAGCTACTTATTTCAACGTGGAAAAACAAGTATCGGATAACAACATCATCCGGGTATCCATAACTAAAAGTTCGGATGGAAACGTGGTTAACATCGCCGAGCAAGTACGCAAGGAACTTCCTGCCATGCAGAGTGAATTGCCTCCAAACACCCAGCTCAATATCATCCGGGACGATAGCGAGTTTACCCGCGCGACCGTGGATGATACCTTGAACACCATCTGGCTGGGTATCCTGCTTACAGGTTTGATTCTACTCATCTTCCTGCATGATCTCCGCTCTACCCTGATCGTGGCATTATCCATGCCGATTTCGATCATTTCCACATTCATATTCCTGCAATGGGCGGGCTTCACCCTTAATATGCTCACCCTTACGGGCTTTTCCACCGCAGTCGGAATCTTGGTTACGAACTCAGTGGTGGTCATCGAAAACATCTTCCGGCATAAAGAAATGGGTAACAATAGCAAGGAAGCGGCATTTAAAGGTACCGCGGAAATCACCGTGGCAGTACTGGCGTCCACGCTTACAAACATAGTGGTGTTCTTGCCTATTGCCTCCATGAAATCAATGGTAGGTGGGTTCCTGAAGGAGTTTGCGCTCACAGTTACCTTTGCCACGATCTTCTCTTTGATTTCCGCCTTCACCATCACTCCGATGCTAGCGTCGATCATTATTCCGGACAAGACCAAGACCAATAAACTGGGCTTAAAGTTCGACCGTTGGTTTGAGAAGTTCTCGGATCTTTATATGCGTCTGATGCGCGTAATTCTACGCAATCGTATTACTAGCACGGGGATCTTGGTGATATCTGTCCTGATGCTTGTGGGAAGCTTCTTATTGGTACCCGGGCTCGGTTTCGAGCTGATGCCGGCGATGGATCAAGGCAATGTGACGATCAACATCGAACTGCCGGAGGGAGTAAGCCTGGAGGAAACCTCCAAGGTGGTGGATGAAGTAAACCGACGTGCCTCAAAGCACAAAGAAGTGGCTCACGTAGTAAGCACCATCGGTTCCCAAGGCTTTATCAATACTTCTACAAATCTGGCAAGCTCGGATGTTAAGCTCGTGGAAGCGGATCAGCGCTCTCTTACTACTTTGGATATGGTGGGCGTGATTACCCAGGATCTCGCGGACATCCCCAATGCAACCATCAAGGTTAGCGATCAAAGCAATATGGTGATGGGGGGAAGCGGAATCAGCTTCTTCTTACAGGGACAGGATCAGGAAGTTCTGGAACAGCTTAAGTTCGATGTGATGGGTCAAATTCGCGATATCCCGGGTTTGTTGAATGTGGATAGCAGTTCCCGTCCCGGAACTACCGAGCTCACTTTGTACCCCAAGCGTGATAAACTGGCAGAAATCGGTGCCACTGTGTATGACCTCGCAATCGCTCTGAGAACCGGTATCGAGGGCATGGTCGCCACCTACTATCGCGAGGGCGGAAATCAATATGACATCAAGCTCACCATGCCGGATGAAGATGTGGATCATCCAGATAAAATCATGAATATGAGCATAATCGTCAATGGTCAGAGCTATCTGCTTTCTCAGCTTGTAGATGTGGATTTCGCGGAAGGCGTGTACCAATTGATCCATGTGGATCGTTACAAATCCATCGAAATCACTGGAAACGCCGCCAAGGGATTCTCTACAGGTCAGTTGAACGCCGAAATCACCAAGCGTCTGAACAACTTGCAATTACCCAGCGGTTATCGCATCCGATGGGGACAAAAGGCAGAGATGTTGAACGACACCATCGGTGATATGCTACGCACATTCCTGATAGCCGTGCTGCTTACTTATATGCTTTTGGCAGGCATTCTGGAGAGTTTCACTCAACCTCTTATCATCCTGGCCACCATACCTTTGGCGATCATCGGGGTGATCCTTGCCCTGTTCTTCTCCGGAGTAGGCATCAACCTATTCTCCATGCTGGCGATAATTATGCTGGTTGGCATTGTGGTAAATAACGCTATATTGATATTAGACTATGTGAATATAAAGCGCAGTGAAGGTATGTGCTCTCACGACGCCTTGCTGGAAGCCGGCAAGCTGAAACTAAAGCCGATCATCATGAGCACGCTTGCCATCGTTATTGGGATGATCCCGATGGCGCTTGGTGTGGGTTCAGCGGGAAAGGAATTCCGCATGTCCATGGGTATCGTATCCATCGGCGGACTGGTGGTTTCCACCCTGCTTACTCTGGTGGTGATCCCTGCGTTCTATTACCTTAGTACGCGCAACGACAACAAAAAGGAGAAATGTAATGAACAGGATCGTTAAGCTCGTCAGTATGGCTATGTTGGCCATTATCCTCACAGTCGGAGTGGCTGGATGTTTTGGAAATTTCGCCGCGACCCGCAAAGTGTATCAGTTCAACGAAAGCTTTGGCGACAAATGGATGAATCAGATTATGTTCTGGGTGCTTGCCATCGTACCGGCTTATGAAATTGCCGGCTTTGCAGATGTCGTATTGTTCAACACCATTGAGTTTTGGACCGGCAGCAATCCCATCGCAATGGCACCAGGGGAAGAAGTAATCAAGTATGCCAGTGAAGATGGCAAAAACCTGAAGATAGTAATCCGTCAAAACCAAGTTAGCGTTGTGGATTTGGATAATCCTACTGATGATCTTCAACTCAGCTACAAACCTTTGGAGAAGAGCTGGTATTACCATAGTGACAAGGGTTTGGTAAAGATTGCCACTCTTTCTGAAGACAAGGTGGATTTCTTCCGTCCCAATGGTAAAGTTCTAACCATGAACGCCCCCTTGTAAATGAGGATTGATATGATCGACAGAGAGAAACTCGAAGCCGTGTTGGATAAAGTACGTCCCGCCATCCAAGCTGATGGGGGAGACGTGGAATTGATCAATATCCGCGAAGACAACGTGGTGGAAGTTCGCCTGAAGGGTGCTTGCAATGGTTGCCCAATGGCTACTCTTACCCTTAAAGCGGGCATTGAACGCATCGTGAAAGAAGAAATTCCCGAAGTTGTGGAAGTAATCTCCGTATAACAAACTTCAAACATATAGTATGCCCCTTCGCCATCTGCGAGGGGGCTACCTGTATGTAGCGTACCGCGGGATTATCTGGCTTTCTTCGCCATTGATACTTGTCTTCATGTTGCTTAGCGATTCCTGTTTCCTTATATGTATCAAATAGATATGGCAGATAAGTGAGCGGTTCAGAGCTTGGAACAAAAAATGATATTCGCCAGAATCGGAAAAATGATTGACAGAATAAGCCTCCCAAATTTGTTTGATCAAACTGCTGCGGGGTGTAGCGCAGCCCGGTTAGCGCACTGGTTTTGGGAACCAGGTGTCGGAGGTTCGAATCCTCTCACCCCGACCAGTGATTACACCGATAGCAGTGGGCGTTTAGCTCAGCTGGGAGAGCGCTTGCCTTACAAGCAAGATGTCGGGGGTTCAAGTCCCTCAACGCCCACCACTTCTTTCTAAAACACAGGGGAACGATGAAAATAGCTATCACCGGTGCCAATGGTTTTGTAGGGACCACCTTGATAAACTATCTCAATCAAAAAGGTTACAAACCTCTAGCTCTTGTGCGCAAGCCCTACGTATGCTCCGCCGCATCCCTGAAAGTGATTGATTACTCAAATCCCGATAGCATTCTGGCTGCGATTACCGATGCCGATATCCTGATCCATAATGCCGGGATGACCAAGAGTTTCTACCGCAACGATATGCTGGCAGCAAACGTAGGAATTACCCGCAATGTGGTAAATGCCGTTAATCGCACGAAACACTCAATCCGCTTCATCTACATCAGTTCTCAGGCTGCTGCTGGCCCTTCAAGTATCGCCAAACCAGCCAAAGAATCTGACCTACCCGCGCCGATCAGCACCTATGGCAAGAGCAAGGCGATCGCAGAGAAGGTGGTTCAAACCCAATGCACAAAATCTTGGAACATCCTAAGACCATGCTCGGTTTATGGACCCGGTGACAGGGACTTCCTGAATTTATTCAAGCTGTGTGCCAAGGGAATCAGCATCCAAATTGGAATCAATGATGCGCCACTAAATATGATCCATGTTACTCAACTGGCAGATTTTATCCTGCATGTCATCGCCAATCATCAGATTTCAGGCGAGATTTTCTTTGCTACCGACAATCAAATATATACCCAGAGCC
The DNA here is from genome assembly GCA_018433885.1 of Candidatus Cloacimonadota bacterium. Lineage (GTDB taxonomy): Bacteria > Cloacimonadota > Cloacimonadia > Cloacimonadales > Cloacimonadaceae > UBA5456. The sequence continues at coordinate 7,586 of JAHDQK010000054.1, read as the reverse complement.
AGATCGCGCATACAATCTGTACCGCAATGGGCAAGACACCGCGCAAGATCATCATCCCCGAAGCATTGGCATATGGAGCATTTGCCATCTCCGATGTCCTGGGCAGATTGCAGCAACAGCCCGGAGCTTTGAACTTGGAAAAGTTCCGCGAATTGAGTGCGGAAGGCTGGGTGGCGGATCCTCAAAAGGCAGAAAAGCTTTTGGGATGGAATCCCCGGGCGGAGTTTCCGAAACTGATCGAAGAGACATACAGATGGTACCTCAAAGAATCCTGGCTCTGATCCTATTACTTGTAGGTTCATACCTCTTTGCCCAAATTCCAGACAGTCTGGATGTTCCTCCGGAACCGGTTGCAGAAGAGCAGTTTGTTGTGGAACCAGAAGATCGTGAATTTCGGCTGGCAGAGATCAACAAAGCTGATGTAATCGAGTTTATTGATCAACAGAGAAGCTTCGGATTTCCCGAGCCGCTACCTTTCGATTACACTGCATCACCCATATATCCTTCTACATACCGGGCAGGATTCGATTTCACCGGGCTCGGTAATCAGGAGATGAGGATTCAACGGGAGGGTTTCAGGCTTCCGGAATCCATGCTATCAAACTGGCAATATCTGGGTTACCATTCTCAGTTTCATCAACCGGCTCAACAGGGCAATGCTATAGATGCCACACATCTTGCCTATGAACTCCCGGTTAGCCTTTCCCGTCTGCAGGGTTCTTTGGGGGATTACGACAGCCGATATGCCTTAGGTTCTTTTGCCAAAGGCCACCTCCTCGGTGTTCCCGGCCTTAGCGTGCAATACGATTACTTTATGTCCAACTCCTGGTGGTTGGATGCTTCAAGCAGCGGCAGTTCTGCCAGGCAATATCTGGCATGGCGAAATCAGAACTACCTGGTTTGGGCGGATTATGCCACCTATACTAAGGAAAGCGGTTCATACGAACTACACCCCGCCTATTGGCATTTGGGCAATCTGCGCAACAAGAACAAACACAGCGAACTGGTGGCTGGGTTACAAACCCCATGGCTGGATCTCGGTCTTGCAAGTTTCAGGGATCGCAACAGCTCAGCTTCTTATGCCCAGACCTGGCACCACCAAAGTCTGCAAATGATGATCTCCCGCATAATCAAGTTCTTCGATGCTCAGATGACCCTGCGTCACGAATATCGGGATCTTCAGCGTAATTACATGCCTGCCTATGGCATTAATCAGGAAGACTATAAAAACCTCAGCACAATCAATCTGGAAAGCCCATATCTGGCTGATGTTTCTCTGAAGTTTGAGCTGGAGGATTGGGAGCAGCCATCGCTGGAAGGCTCTGCCACCAAGACCTTGGGTGCCTTTAGCTTGGGGATCGATTTCAACCATCATTTTGATCTTTCTGAACCTCCAATCGCTATTACCAATATCCGGGATGGCGGCTTGATGGATTTCGCAGCGATCAGCATCCCCCGCGAGACTTCAGTGTTTGCCAAGCTGGTTACTCATGGCTTAGATTTGAAGGCGTCCTTTGGCATAAGGAAGCAAGAACAACACCTGCCCGGTTCCGAATACTCCGCCGATCCCCTTATTGCCAGAATGGGAGCTGGATATAAGTACGATCTTGGCGATTTTGTTCTTAAGCTGGATAGTATCTGGAACTATCAGGAATTCGATTCCTTTCTTATGTATGCTCCGGAATTTAGTTTTACATCAGCGCAAAGCATTGGATGGCAACTCCCCCACGACAACATGCTGGAAGCAGGCTTTAGCCTCTATGGGCACTCGCAATACTATCTGGCAAATGCCCAAAACCCAGTTCTGATCGATGCTTCCACTATTACCGATGCCTGGGCTACGGTGCGCATCAGCAAGCTTTTCGATTTCACGGTGACTGCCAAAAACATCTTCTCCACCACCGTTTACGGCTTGTATCCCATCCCGATGTCCCTGCATGCGGGATTGCGCTGGTATTTTATCAATTAATCCTCTTTGGCACTCTCGCGTTTTTTTTAATCTTTGTATCTGATTGATGGATTTGCATCAAGCCCTGGATATCCATCAGCAGATTAGGGTTTCGGAACGCTTCTTGCATCTCTATATGGCAATAAATTGGGAGGACCGATGAGAAAACTATTATTGATCCTAAGCATAATGTGCATAAGCTTGCTGAATGCAGCTGCCTTGGAGCTTTTTCAGGATACCGGATCCGGTGTAAACGCCAGATTCGAGAGCCTGCGAGAGAGCCCAATGCAGCCGGCAAATACCACCGATACCGATGAAGAGTTTCCTGAAACTCCTACCATCACCCGCACCCTCGCGTTCCCATACGAAAACGCGAATCTCACCGTGCATCAGATGACATGGAGAGTATTCGGGAAAGATGGTGTTTACCGAAACACCCGCAGTGAGATTATCCAGGATACAGTGGAACTCACCCAGCCGTTCACCTTCCGCGAAATGCAGGGCGTCACTATCCGGATTCACACTCAGCGCGAGACAGAGACCGAGATTCTCACTTTGGACGACCTGGATTTTTCCGTTCAGGGATATGGCAATATTACTCTGCCCCAGAGTGTATCTCCCGCGTTTGTTGATGCATATAAGTTTTTGGCAGATAACTGGGAGCATTCCTATCTTAAATCATTACCTGTAGCCCGCCCCAAAATGCTTATCATCAGCCACCCCCAATTAGCTAATTTTCAAGCGGAATTTATCCGCTGGAAACGCTCTCTGGGTTTCGATGTCTATGTAATCAACCGCGCTGATGCCGGATCTTCCATCCAGGAAATCCGCGAAGCCATCCGTACCCATTACCTGGAATACCGTTCAGATTATCTTCTCCTTCTGGGCGATACCGTGGGCAATTTCAGCATTCCTACAAACTTCTATCCCTCTCCGGAATATGCGGAAAACGATGCAGACGACCAATACTACACCCTCTTGGAAGGCGATGACTACTTCCCGGAAATGCTGGCGGGAAGATTTTCTTTTACCGATATCATGGAGTTCATCGTGATGGCAACAAAAACCATCAGCTACGAACAAGAACCCTATATGGAAGATACTACTTGGATGACCCGCGCCCTGGCAATTGCGGGTAACTATGCCGAAGGCAACTTGCGTCCCACCACCCCTGTGTGGATGAGCAGATGGTTGCGTGAACGCTGGCTGGATTACGGATACGCCCAGGTGGATACCGTATTTTATCCGCCCAGCTATCCCGGAACTTCCATGATCACTCAGTCCATCAACCAAGGTGTGCAACTCATCAGCTACCGAGGTTGGGGAGACGCCAACGGATGGCACTATCCCAGCTTCCATATCCCAGATTTGAACAGCACTTTCAACGGGTCTCGCATGCCCATTGTTTATTCCATTGTATGTAATACTGGTGATTTTGCCAATTCCGTGAATCCCTCCTTCGGCGAAAGATGGATGCGCATGGGCACCACTGCCAGCCTCGGTGGATGTGTGGCTTTCGTTGGCCCTTCCGACCTTCATACGAAAACCCGCTTGAACAACACCATCTCCAGCGGCGCGTTCCGTTCCATCTTGGATTGGGGTGTACGGGGGTTTGGCTCTTCCGTTCTGATGGGGAAAATTGAGCTTTATAAGAACTTCCCGAACGATATCACTCCCGGACAATACGTCCCGTTCTACTTCCATGTTTACAATATCTTGTCCGATCCTTCTTTGAATATGTGGAGCTTAGTACCAAATGTGATCCAGGAAAACATCATCGATGGCGGGCTTACGTTCCCGCAATCCGCTTCCCACATACGCATCTCAGCTCCCCATCTTGAAGGGGCTATGGTTTCCGGCACCAAGGACGATATCAATTTTACCTATGCAAAGGTCACTCACGGCTACGCCATCCTCAATATCGATCCCCAAGAAGAGGGAGATCTTACGATCACAGTCTCCAAGCCGGATTGGGTTCCTTTGGTGAGGACTCTCACGCCCACGGCTGCTGCGGGTATCGGGGTTATCGACAACACCGGAATGGATCAAATGATCAATACTCACGAAACCAAGATTATCGATATCACGGTGAAAAACTTTGGTGAAACCGCCTTCAACGGTGTAACCTCGGAAATTGTCGAACATCCGAACTTCCAGATTACTGCACTTAGTGGCGATGCCTTCGATCTGGCTCCGGGTGCCACTCACACCCTGCAATTCCAAATGAAAGCAAACAACATGGTTCATCCCGGCGATGTGATTAACTTCAATTTCAGAACCAACAATCCCCAAAGTAGCCACATCTTCCAGATGGCTGGCGGGGGAGCCCGAATCGTGGCTCTCGACCACAGCGGAGCTTTGGAGCTGAACCAGACCAGCCAGGTAAATATGCAGATCATCAACCACGGTACCGCCCCCCTTACAAATTCCACCGTAACCGTGGAAGCCATCACCGAAGCTGCCACAATCAGTGCTACTCCGATCAATATCGGCACCATCGCTCCGGGTGCGGAAGCGAATTTCAACCTCAATATTAGCCTGCAATCCGAAGTTTGGGATGGACGCAGTATTCCCGTCAAGATGACCTTTGAGGACGATCAGGGCTATACTTGGGTAGCCTTCTATGCCTTCACCGCTGGAAACCCCAGCTCCAATGATCCCACCGGACCCTGTCCATATGGCTATTTCGCCTACGACAATACGGATGTGGATTACGATCAGGCACCGGTTTACGAATGGTTCGAGCTTGATCCCCGCGATGGCGGTCCCGGTAACCTCTGGTTGATCATGGACGATGGCACCATTCAAGTGGATCTGCCCTTCAACTTCAGATTCTATGGGCAGGATTACAACACGCTCACGATCAGCTCAAACGGTTGGGTATCCTTTATCCACACCGATGAAAGCTATTTCAACAACCACTATATCCCTGCAGCTCTGGGGCCATATACTATGATCGCCGGCTACTGGGACGACCTCAAAGGAAAGAAGATCGGCCAGACTCCCGAAGGCACGGATATCTTCGCCGACATGCGTATCCTCCATTGGTATGATGAAGTAAACAACCGCTTCATGGTTCAGTGGAACGATGCCTATAATCAATATACCATTCAGGCAGGCGATGATGCTTCCCTGGAGCAATTCCAGATCATCCTCTATCCCAAGGATAACGAGGATGGCGATATCGAGATACTGTATCATACCGTGGATAACCCTGCTGTTAATGGCAACTACGCGACAGTCGGCATCGAAGACCACCGCCAGCTTTCCGGCCTCACCTATACCTACGGAAACTTCTATCCGCAGACAGCTTCCATTCTCGAAGCCGGAAGAGCAATCAGATTCACCACGACTGCTCCGGATAATTATGTATCAAACGAAGATGCTATTGCTACAGTCCCAGTGAAAAACCTGCGGAACTACCCCAACCCCTTCAATCCTAGCACCATCATCGCCTTCGATATGGCTAAGCCCTCTATCGGTAGCCTGCAGATATTCAACACCAAAGGTCAATTGGTGAAGACTCTGCATAATGGAGCGCTGGAAACCGGTTCCAACAGTTTCCACTGGGATGGAACTTCGGATTCCGGTAATTCCGTAGCGAGCGGAATCTACTTCTACCGCTTGCAAAGCCCGGAAGGTACCTTCACCCGCAAAATGCTAATGATGAAATAACCATATAAACCATCTCCCAGGGGCGTCCCGTAAAGGGCGCCCCTTTTCACATAAATAATCTCCACTTTCCATCCTTGTATTTGTCAGGGCAAGCGTTGCATCGCAACATCCTTGGTATCAATCTTCAAGCATGAGGATATCCTTCTGGTTAACTACCTATCGCACAATCACCTTAGCAATATCCCCCCGTTCCATCCCCATTACATCAAGACGCGCCTCAGCCCTCTCGAAGCTATCTTGAAGCAATGGAACTGCATCAGGACGGCTTCGCGACTGCTTCACGACAGTGTGGCGCAATGGGTATGAATACTGCCGGAGTAGATTAACCTTACAAATCCGCAAAATGAGGAAATTGCATCCATGCGTATCTGATAACAAGCTAGACATAGCCTCATCTGAGATAATACCCAATTCTGTAACTGGTGTAGAGCATCATCGGTCTTGTTCATGGAGTTTAGCAAATCATCGAGCATTCTGTCCCAGCGAAGCCAGTTCGCCAATAGCGCAATAGAACTTGACAAATTTATGCCCTTCGAGAGAGTGCAGAACTTCCTGAATTTCAGGAAGAAAACTGCAACAAAGGTGTTATAATGAAGCTAAAATATATTTCACTGACCGCATTACTGATTCTGATGTTCGGGATCAGTTCTTGTGGGAAAAACCAGGATTTCACTCCGCCGGTCGTGGAAATCCCCACGAAATTTGGGACGAACGAGACCCTCGATGTTATCACTTGGAATTTGAAAGAATTTCCTCTTACGGAGAACACAATCCCATATCTGGTGGATATAATCCCCATTTTAGATGTAGAGGTGATTGCATTTCAGGAGATCATGGACTCTACCCCGTTTTACACCATGGCTCAGCAGATCCCTGGTTATCAGGGCTCCGTTTATGATTACAGCGGGGGCTGGAAACTGGCATATCTATATAAAACCACCAGCATCCAGGTAAATGATACCTACACAATCTTTAGCGGAGATAGCAATCCCTTCCCCAGGCCACCCCATGTTTTGGATTTCACTTTCGCCGATAAGGATTACTTCATCATAAACAATCACTTCAAAGCATTGGGGGATAATTTCATCGATGAAACAGACCCCTGGGACGAAGAAGTGCGCCGCCGCTTGGCTTCCACCAAGCTGGAGGAGTATATCCGCACCAATATGCCAAACGATAGAGTAATCCTGGTGGGGGATCTGAATGATCAAATCCAAGAGCCGCCAGCCACAAACGTGTTCCTGCCGTTTCTGGAGCGTCCCGAAGAATATCTGTTTGCCACCATGCCCATCGCTCTGAATCCCACGCCAAACACGGTCTCATATCCACGCTACAATAGCATGATCGACCACATCCTGGTCACAAATGAACTCTTCGAGTCATTCGAAGCGGCAGGATCCATCTGTCAGGCGATTCGCGCCGAAGAATTTTTGGGTGGGCTTACAGCGTATTATAATGACCTTTCGGATCACCGTCCAGTTGGTATTAGGCTGGCTCCGTAGTGCATCTCCTGCTCCGTTTTTGCCTCCGGTTTCTTACTAAAATCGGAGGTTTTTGTTATAGGTTTGGCTTTTGCTGAAATTTCAGAAGAGCCATTCTCAAGCTATTCAATGCGGATTCATAAAAAAAGTTTGATTCTTCTATTGGTTTGTTATGTAGATTTTTAGCCATCTGTTAAGTCCTCTTATCAAAACAAAACAAAAAAATTCTATTGACAAAAAAAGGGCATTCAGGAAGATGACGAAACCTTGCTGCTGAGCTTGATGTTCACAGCGAGCTTGATCTTTGAAAGTTTATAGAGTGCTATAGAGAAACAGTGACAAAGAAGCTCTTGTCAGTTCAATCATTTTTAGTAATGATGGAGAGTTTGATCCTGGCTCAGGACGAACGCTGGCGGCGTGGATTAGGCATGCAAGTCGAACGGTAGATATCCTTCGGGATATTGAGAGTGGCGAACGGGTGA
>JAHDQK010000014.1 GCA_018433885.1 Candidatus Cloacimonadota bacterium | reverse complement strand
TTCTCTTTGGTTGAGTCATGATCTTCTCCTTGTCTGGTAGTTTTTGGGTTTAAACCATCAAAACAAAGTGCGGGATCCGGCTCAACCTTTTTCTTCATCTGGCGTTACCTATTTTACACCAACCTTTGAGACACTACCTTCGAAACATCCCATGGTTCACTAGCAATTAAGTTAGTGAACCATGGAGAATACACAAGTAACTATATTGCTTTCAAGTTGTATTATTGCGCATTATACCACAAAAGAAATCTGTGCTGTAAATATGAACATCCACCGCTAAAAGCACCACTTCCTATAGCTCCACCTATGATGCCTCCAGCTCCTGGAACTATTAAATTACCAGCTAACCCTCCCATAATGCCTCCAAAAATTCCACCAAGGGCATCTGCTATGATTGTTGATCCCGACCCGGTAATACCATACAACTCCCAATAATCGTGGCTGTGCTCAAATATGTCTTTGAATGTCAGTATCTTGGCAATTTGATCAGGATCATAAAGATTCAAGTTAGTATTTAACTCCGCAACCGCTGCGCTAAGCTCAGAAGGATCGCCATTCTGGAGATAGATATCCATTATTGGGGATAATTTGTCTTGCACACCTTGGTCAAGCATACCATTAATAACAAGATAATCCCACATAACCAATGGGAAGTCTACTTCTCTAAGATCAAGAAACAATTGCCCATCAATATCTTTAATAAGCCCCATTTTGGTGAATTCATCAATACTTTGTGGAATAATCGCATCACAATATACAGGATCAAACCCTTGTTCTGTCATTGAGAATTTAATATCATTCATCATACTCACCAGATCAGCATATGACACTAACCCCTTCTCATTAAACAAAGGATTTTTCTTCTTTTCAAGACTTTCTAAAACCTTATTATGCACCTTGCCGACATTGATGTTCGAGGTGTGAAGATTAGTTTGCTCCACGTTTGTTGATTTCATGCAACTTGCGATAACCACGATAACTGCTATCCATAACAACAGCACAACTAAAAGAGACTTTCTCATTTTTTTTCTCCTTTTTTGTAGTTTCCAAGAGTTGGTGTAAATTCCAACTCATTGTTTATCAGGTTATTTGAGTAAACATTATGTTCCTCAGTTACTACAACTCTTTGTGAAGTCAATCGACAAATCGCATGCTTTTCTTCTTGTCACCCTATGTCAAGAACTTTTTCAATGTTTCTCCGAAATTTAACCCAATTTGGTGCTACAAATGGCGTGCTTCAAAGGGAGATTGCAAAGCGATTTAGCAGGATAACAGGATTTTCTTGACCGCTAATGAATGCTTTTTAATAATGCAAAAAAAATCGTAATTAGGACTATCTGTGATGAATAAGACAACCATAATACTACTGCTCATTTTGTTGGGATTGCCCTTTTTGGCGCAAGCAGCGATCAAGACAATGGCTACCGATAAGTTCATGATTTACTATCGATCCGGGATGGAAGATGAAGCGTTTCATGCCCTGCAGGTGTTGGAATACTACCGTCCTCGCCTGGAACAGATGGTGGGCAACGACTATCCACGGGCGGCGATCAAATTGGAGGATATGGGAAACCTTGTAAATGGCTTCGCGAATCCCGCAGGAAATGTGATCGGCTTGTTTATGTATCCCCCCACTAACGATGAGTTATCGTTTGGGGAGGATTGGTTTCAGATAGTAGCACCACATGAGTACATTCATCAGCTTCAGATAAGCTATGAATCCGGCTTGCCAGAGTTGATCCGCACTCTGTTTGGCAACCTTTTTTATGTGCAAATGCACCAGCCAATGTGGATGACAGAAGGAATAACGGTGTATGGAGAATCTCAGCTATCGGACTTTGCCGGCAGAATGAACAGCGCATATTATTCGGCATTGATCTCCGCTTTAGCGCGGGAAGACAAACTTCCTTCCCCCACCAAGGCTTCGTACTTCTCATACGATACACCTCTGGCACACTACTATGTCTTCGGGGGGAGTTTTCACCGCTATCTGGCGAGGACTTACGGCGAGGATAAGTTCGCACAGCTCTATAGTGATAACTCTTCAAGGATCGCAGCTTACTCAAATCCTGCGACACCGGCTCTGGCATTGGATCCGGCTTTCAATAATACTTTTGGGAAACCACTTGAGACTTTGTGGACGGAATGGCAACAAACGGAGAAAGTTGCGTTGATGACTTTGAATAGAGAGCAAATGACCAAAGATGGATGGGGAAAGGGGAATCTGGGGTATCACAACGGAGCATTATATTATACACATCGCCTGGGAGCCAAGACGGGACCGGGCAGGACATTCTCAATTCATAGACTGATGAAACTGGATGTCACCAAGGCGGATGCCGTGTCGGAAGTAATCATCTCCCAAGCAACGGGCTTTCCCGCGGGTTACCAAGTGCTGGAGGATAGGATATACTTCAGCCGCAATGAATACTACCGTGGATTTGATAACAAGGAAAACGAGGGCTTTGGGGCAATCACCCAGATATTGTTGAAGGATTTTTCCGGAACCAGAATAATATATCAAGGGCAGGTGCGGGCATTTGTTGCGCTACAAGATGGCAGGATCATCATCGCAGAAGATAAACCCCTCTACCGGGGCTCCACTCTGTTTGAATACGACTATCTGACAGGCTCGAAGAAAGTGCTCTATGATGGAGATCATCTGATCCATGGGGTCTGCACTCATAACGAAGATATCTACGTGAATGCCAAAGGCTATTGGAGTAACAGCGGGATCTTCAAATTGGAAAACGGGAGATTCACAACTGTAGTAAACAGCCCCAGTTCCGAGACTATGCTCTTTATCCAGGATTCCAAACTCTATTTCAATGCGGTATTCAACGATGAGATGAAAGGCTTCGTGATGGATCTGAAAAAACGCGAAACACTTGAGATCAGTTCTGGAGACTACTTGAAAAACCCCATAATTACAGAGGATAATAGGCTGTTTTATCTGGGATTGAACTCTCTGGGAGCGGACATTTACGAGGCTCCCCTAAGTCTTCGTGAACCGAAAATCCCAGACTTCAAGCGCAATCCTCCACCTTTCCCCAAAGAACAATTCAGAGGGCAAAGCGAGATATTCAACGGAAAACAGGTAGTTCATGGAGATTATGGATCAAACATCGGGCATATGATGAATCCCCGGATCCTCCGTTTGCCACAGATTCAGGGCAGTAGCGTGGATTCCTTAGCAATAGGTGCGGTTTTGGTAGGAATGGATGCCGTGGGAGATATCCCCTATTGGATGATTTCCGGTATCTATGATAGCCAGCGTAAGAAGGTTATTGGTGATTTCTCCCTCAGTAGCACTCTCTTTAGCCCAGTTAATCAAGATCTTTTGATCTCAACCGACGATAATCTTACCGTGATGCTAAACAGCTCCGTGGCTCTCTGGAGAAGGCAGAACTATGGACTTAATAGCGTAAATGCCGGGCTGGGGATTAAAACATGGGATGATTTTGAACGTAAACTGGCATATCCCTTTGTCAGTCAGCAGTTTTCTTGGCTTTCGGGGCAGTTAAACATTCGTAATAGCATGTTTCTGGAGTCTTCTGAACTGAAGCTCTCAGACCGGGAACGCTTGGGTTGGCAAGGGCAAATGACTCTTCGGCAGAGACTAACCAACAAGGCAGAATTCAACAGCATTCTTAATGTAGGGTACGATCCTGATGCACCTTCCGATGAAGTGTTTTACCCGATCCGTGGTTATAGTAATGAACTATATGCTAACAAGGGTTTTACTCTGAGAAACACCTTGTATATGCCAGTCTTGAAAGTGCGAGAAGGGCTGTGGAATCCGCAGATATATCTGGAAGACATTCACTTGGGCTTGTTCTACGATCTAGCAAAACCAGAGGATAAACTAAGCACACACGAACACCACTCTTATGGAGCAGAGATAATCGGCGAACTGGGGATGGCGTTTCAGGGAATCCTAACTGCGGGGATGCGGGTGGGGAAAACTAAGACGGGAGAAACTTTCGCGGAAATGATTCTTGGTTTGGATTACTGAGCCTAGCGCAGATACCCATTCGTATATAGGTAAAGAACTATGATACCACCGATAACAATGAGCAGGATCATGCCACTCATCACAGCCACATAATATGGGATGAAGCCAAAGAGCGGGCGCACTTTAAGGTTTCTACCCCTTTCGGGTTTGGTAGTGTCTCGGCTTTCTTCCACAACAGGTTCATCGGTGTAGGATGGGTAATAAGTGGTATAGCTACTCCGGATCGCACTGAGAGAACTATAATCTATAGTGCTGTCCAGTTGCACCAACAACCCCACTGTGGCTAAAAGCATCACAGCCATCTGGAGTCCCAGTTTCATCAGTGCTTTAGGGGGCAAAACACCACTATTACGGTATTGCGTTTTTGCAATATGCATCTGATGTATATTATGTTTTGTTTCTCTCATACTTGTTTCCTTATCTTATGATCACAGGGACACGATATTATAATCGGCTTATATGGCAAGACATAAGTGTGATTCGTATCCAGTATGTTGTGGAAAGTGATCAACAAAGCATCCAGAAAGCTTTTAAGGAAACATGTATTAGTTATAGTGAAGAAAGTGAGAGAATCCTTGCAAAACCGGAATCAATATCCCAGAAAAAAATATGAATTTATTGTGTGGCGCATATACATGAGCCAATCAATAAAATAGATGGTGTATGTGTCCTCCATTCAGAGGCAAATTCATGATTCACAAAAAAAAGTGCTTGCCAAAAAACCGGGGCTTGAATAGATTGGTAAGTGAGTGCTTACTAACGCACCGCAAAGGATGTGAACATGAACATTACAAAAAGACAAATGGAGATCGTGAAAGCCGCCATTCAGGTGATTGCTCAGCAAGGCTATGAAAAGCTGACGACCAAGAACCTGGCAAACAGCCTGGGTATTACAGATGCGGCTTTATATCGCCATTTCGACAGCAAGAAAGAACTCATCAGGATGATCCTTTGCTATTTTGAACAGATTTCTTGTGAAGTAATCCAGCGGATCAATTCGCAGGACGTTTCACCACTAGATAAAGTAAAGAGTTTCGTGTTGGATCGCTATGCGATCTTTGAAGAAGATCCGGATCTGGCGATGGTAATGTTTAGCGAGGAATTGTTCAAGAATGATCATTCTTTCGTGGATCACCTGCTTTCGATCATGCATATCCATCGCGACGAAGTGATGGGATATGTGATGCAAGGTCAGAGAGACGGTGAGATACGCTCAGACATAAGCCCGATCCATGTCTTTCGCATGATCGTTGGCTCCATGCGGCTCTTGGTAACCCAGTGGAACTTCAGCAAACACGCTTTTGATCTGAAGGCTGAGGGCAGGTCCTTACTTGATACAATAATTAAACTAATAGAGGTAAAGAAATGAAACGTCAGATTATCAAGATCGACGAGGAAAAGTGTAATGGTTGTGGAGCATGCATTACCGGGTGTCCGGAGGGTGCTTTGCAGATCATCGATGGTAAAGCCCGTCTTGTGAGCGACTTGTTCTGTGATGGACTGGGAGCTTGCATCGGTACGTGTCCGCAGAAAGCGATTCTAGTGGAAGAGCGGGAAGCCGAGCCTTACGACGAAGCACTGGTGATGGTAAACATCATGAAGGCAGGGGTAAACACCATCAAGGCTCATCTGAAACATATGAAAGATCATGGCGAGATGAAATACTATGGACAGGCCGTTGAGATCCTGAAAGAAAACGGTTACGACATCGACGAACTCACCAAGGAAGAGCCAATTGCTTGCGGATGTCCCGGATCAAATGCCAAGAGAATAGCCCCAAAATCGGAATCCAGAGAGAGCCGGGGACCTGTCCAATCCGAATTGGGTCAATGGCCGGTGCAGCTTACTCTACTCAATCCTTCCGCTGCATATTTCGATGATGCAGATCTATTGATCTCTGCCGATTGCGTGCCCTACGCCTATGGAGATTTTCACCAAAGATTCTTGAAGGGCAAAGTGGTTCTTACTTTTTGTCCCAAATTGGATCATGACCTAGAAAGATATATTGACAAATTGGCACAAATATTTACTCTGCACAACATCAAGAGTGTGACGATTGTGCGTATGGAAGTTCCCTGCTGCGGAGGCACCGAGATTATTCTACAGAAAGCTTTGGAGCGCAGTGGCAAGATGCATTTCGTAAAAGTAAACGTGATCAGCGTAGACGGTCAGATAATCTGAGGAGAGATACATGGAAAGCAGGCACTACAAAGAAATTCCCCCGGTTCTCAACGCCATGGGTATGATTGGAACCAAGCTGTACAGCCAACCTGAAGGCGAAATTGTTCACATTGAATTCGAGCCCAAAGCTCATTTGAAGGCTCATAAAACCCCCGTTAACGTCGCATTTTTCGTGATCGAAGGCACTGCGACAGTGACCATCGGAGAAGAAAGTAAAAGCTACCCTGCCGGCACTATTATCGATAGTCCCAAGGACATCCCCCATGCTCTAACCAACGAGGGAGACAGCCCTTTGCGCGTCCTCGTTATCAAAATGCCAAAACCATAAAAATAAAAGGAGTCACACAATGAGTATGTTTTGTTACCAATGCCAAGAAACTTCCCGCAACATGGGATGCACCATGCGCGGCGTATGCGGAAAGCCGGACACCCTGGCGAACATGATGGATCTTCTTATTTATAGCCTTCGTGGCCTTGCCCACGTTGATCACAAGCTGATCCAGGAAGGTAAGTACTACCCTGAAGACGCCCTGTTCGTGATGCAGGGACTTTTTACCACCATCACCAACGCCAATTTTGATGATACCGTGATCACCGGACTTATCGACCGGGCGCTTGCGCTTCGGGATAAACGCAAAGCAGAGTTATGCGCGTTGATCGGTGATAAATGCGGTCAATGCCCTGAAGCGGCTACTTTCTCGATCACTAAAGACCAATATGCGGAGTTTGCAACTAAAGTCGGCGTGTTGAGAACCGAGAACGAAGACGTGCGTAGCCTTCGCGAAACAATCACCTATGGTCTAAAGGGAATCTCGGCTTATGGAGATCATGCTGCAATGTTGGGCTTCATGGACGATGACGTCAACAAATTCATCATGGAAGGTCTTGCCGCCACGATCGACGACAGCCTGACTGCCGATCAGCTTGTAGCATTGGTTCTTAGAACTGGCGAACACGCAGTGAAAGTAATGGCAAAACTTGATGAAGCCAACACAAGCACCTATGGTAATCCAGAGCCTACTCATGTAAATATCGGTGTGGGCAAAAACCCCGGAATCCTGGTATCCGGACACGATCTCAAAGATTTTGAAGAGCTGCTGATCCAGACAGAAGGAACAGGCATCGATATCTATACCCACAGCGAAATGCTACCCGCAAACTACTATCCCGCCTTCAAGAAATTCAAGCATTTCCATGGTAACTACGGCTCATCTTGGTGGCATCAACTGGAAGATTTTGAGAACTTCAACGGTGCCATTCTGATGACCACAAACTGCATTGTGCCTCTGCGCAAGGAAAACACCTATCTGAACAGAATGTTCACTACTGGAATGGCTGGTTACCCCGGCGCGATGCATATCGAAGACCGCAAAGATGGAAAGCCGAAAGACTTCGGTCCTATCATCGAAGTTGCCAAGAAGTGTCTTCCCCCCAAAGAAATCGAGACCGGTGAGATCGTAGGTGGATTTGCCCATGCGACAGTACTCTCCTTGGCAGATAAAGTAATCGACGCTGTGAAGAGTGGTGCGATCAAGCGTTTCGTGGTGATGGCTGGTTGCGATGGCAGAATGCCATCCCGCAAGTACTTCACAGAAGTTGCCGAAAAATTGCCCAAAGATACCGTTATCCTTACTGCAGGTTGTGCAAAATATCGCTACATCAAGCTCAATCTCGGCGATATCGGTGGTATTCCGCGTATTCTCGATGCTGGTCAATGCAACGATTCTTACTCTCTAGCGGTCATCGCCCTTAAACTCAAAGAAGCCTTTGGCCTCGATGATGTAAACAAGCTTCCGCTATCCTTCGACCTCGGTTGGTACGAACAAAAGGCAGTGGCAGTGCTCTTGGCTCTGCTTTATCTTGGGTTCAAGAATGTCAAGATTGGGCCTACCCTGCCAGGTTTCTTGTCTCCCAATGTTGCCAAGGTTATCGTAGATACCTTCGGACTTACCTTGACCACTAATGCGGACGATGATATCGCCGCAATGATGGGATAAACTTCCCAGAATAACAATCACGAGGGGACGGGAAACCGTCCCTTTTCTTTTGATATATTTGAGCGGTTGTTCCATGTCCCAAGTGAAGCCGGGGAAGCCATTGACACCCCGACCATTTTCGGCTGATAAAATACTCCAGTGAGAGACAATAAGTTTCCACATGGGATCAAAGAAAGGGCAGTACCACTAAGATCCTGCCCATGGTTTGTATCAGTAATATTTACTATTTCATCAGCATCATCTTGCGGGTGAAGCTACTGTCTTGGGTACTAAGGCGGATCAGGTAGATCCCACTACTTACTGATATGCCACGATTATCTCTGCCGTTCCAGACCTTGCGGTGTTCACCTGCTGGCAGGAAGCCATTATGCAAATCCGCCACCTTTTGTCCTTTCAGGTTATAGACGCTTAGTTGCACATTGGAAGCCGTTGCCAGCGCAAAGGCGATCGTGGTTTCCGGGTTGAAGGGATTGGGGTAGTTACCCATTAACTTGCTTACGATGGGGCTTTGGGATTCGCCATCGGAATCCGAACCACCCCAAGTAAAGCTTAGGACTGGGCTGGATGTGCTTTCACCCTGAAGGTACATCACTTTTACATAGAAGTGATATTCTCCGGAGACGCTCAGGTTCTCCTGATATCCGGTGCCGGCAGCTTCGCTAACCAGCTCATACGCTCCACCCCCAAAGCGACGATACAGTTTATAGGAATATACTTCATATTCCGGTTCTTGAGGGGCTTCCCAGTTCAAGCTCAACACACCGTCTGCGATGCTTCTGGTAATCCCAACCACAGGTTTGAGATAGCCCAGATAGTAATCCTGGGTTATGACGGGGTTCTCCGATGTAAGTGCAAGCTCAACCGGATCTGCTCCATAGTAACCTTCGGCAGAAGCACTTACCAGTTGGGTGTGCATCGGCAGATAGAGGGTATAGAATCCTTCTTCGTTTGGCACTGTGCTGATGTTGTCTTCACTATGTACAAACACGTTGGCAAAGTTTATCGCAGGGTCGGAGCTGGATACCTGACCGCTGATCTTCCCTGCGTATGCAAGGTAGCCACTGGTACGGACATCGTCGATAAACCAACCTTGCGCCGCAGTGCCGCTGGTAGCTGAAGAGAAAGTGAAGCGGAATTGGACGGTTTGATTTGCATAGCTCGCCAGCGGGAAACGCGCCAGCATCCAATCCTCTGTATTTCCCTGATAACCAGGTCCGGATAGAGGAGAGATGCCAGATACCGGATATCCACCTTCGGGGGTGATAACTTGCCAGACGCTTCCGCCATTGGTGGAAATCTTCACATTGCCTCCGGCGTTGGCGGAGCCGGTGTGGAATCTGTGCCAAAACTCCAGCATGAAGTTAGACCCGATGTACACAGGTTGAGAAGTAAGATTGTAGGTGCTGCCTAGCTGGAAGTTGCTGTTCAGCCGGGTACCCCAAATCTTTGTACCGCTGTGGGCACCGGCGTAATCGGATACACCCCATTCCCAGCCGTTGCTGTTCGGGCTTGGTTCGAAATATCCGTTGTTATTCTCGAAGTTTTCACTCATGCCAGTAGTGCCCACGCTCACGATAAGTTGGGTGGAGCCTACTTCGATGAGATCTCCCATATAGCTTACATAGAACGTTACATTGTTCCCGAAGGGTGTCTCAGGGGAGAGCGTTATGGGATACACCACTTGAACTGTGCTGTGGGCAGGCAGGCGATCTATGAAAGCGCTGTTGTTGCCGAATGTCACATATTGGGACACACTCATGATATTGGCACTCACATTGTTTGCATCCACATCGGTATGGTTGCTGAAGTTCACCACGAGATCGATGTTTTCACCCGGATCCACGAGACCGTTGCCATTTCCGGAAGCATCGTTCATCATGTAGCCGGAAACAGTCACAGATGGCTTGGAAACTGTGAAGCTTATGGGATAACTCCATTCGGCTTCTCCATTTGATACGTTGATCGTGAGTTCAATCACTGTGTTGTTTGGGCATTCTTCCACGATATACACCGTGATAGGCTCGATATTCATTTCGCCGCTGTCACCGGGGATATCCGGATATTGGCTGGCGTTATTTATCAACTGAGCATAAGGATGGTTTAAAGTGGCAGTGATGCCGGCTTCAGTTGCGGTATTAAGCCCTTGATTTGCCAGGCGGATGCCAAGTTCGATGGTTTCGCCAGGTTCAGGGATTGAGTTGCCATTGGCATCGGTTACAATAAGATCCTGAACCACCAGAAATGGGCTTTCGTGAAGCACAGGCACGGTGGTGATCATCAACGCGCTTCCGTGGGTGAGAGGGCTGGCTCCGGGTGCCCATTGATTGTTATAGCTATACTCCAAGCCACGGGTATTGGTGTGATCCTTGATCCCGATCGTGGCATAATTGCCATGAAGTGGTGGGTATCCACTGCCGCCGGAATCTACATTGTTGAAATCCTTATATTGAATCTTTATTTTTCCGTCACCGTAGCTGGTAGGGTGATACAAGGGATCGTAGAATATTACCTGGAAAGTCTCCAGCGAGCTTTGGTTATAGCCGTTTCTCAATTTATCGTATTCCACGATATAGATATGTTCCTGGGGATTATAGTAGTAATAGATTCCGCTATCGCCCATGGTAGCCAGATCGTCCCAGAAAGCTGCGATCATGGGTGATGGTCCCAGGCCGCCGGGGAGACGGCTGTTGCGGAATTCCGCGTTTTCGGTGGTTCCCATCGCGATAAAACCGTTTGTACTTACGGTAATTTGTTGATACGGAATGCCATAGAAGGGGAAGCTGAAAGGCAGGTTTAGAACAGCAAGGCTCACTGCTCCCACTTGATCACTTGCTCCGCCATCGTTCAAGCTGGTTATCTTGGTACCTTGACCACCCAGGGTGGGATTTATCTCCAACCATTCGTATGTGGGGCAATCGATAAATTGCGTATCGTTCATGTCGTATATGAAATATCCATAACTATCCGGTCCCATGGGCGTGTTTTGCCCCACGCTTCCGATGCTGATATTGAAGAATGCATCCTGCTCAAAACCAGAATCGTTCGAAAACCTGATCCGGAAGGGGATCTGCATCCCGGGCACCAACAGGGATCTGGCAAAAAGTCCGAAACTATCCAGCGTAACGCCGATCATGCCGGGGGCGATACTGCCGATGTATGCTTCGGAATCTTCCACCAACACGAGGTCGTTCATCGAAAATAGTTGCGCGTTCAGATTGTGGATTCCTGCAACGGAGCTATTGAGGATGCCAAGATTCAAGCTACCGGTCTCGGTGGGATCCAGGATATTGTTTCCCCCTGCCAGAATGTTGATTGTCTCTACTTCCAAAACAGCATTGTAAACCACTTGATGAACAGGAAATTCATGGTCGGTACCACTCGCGTCGCTGAGGGTGAAAAAGAGGCGAACGTCGTGATTTCCGGGGACGTTCTCGGCTATGTCGAACAACACATATTCGTTTGCTATTGCGCTTTGACCCGCAGGTAGATCGGGGAATGTAATCGACTGTGTGATCAGGCTCACATAGGGATCATCCGTGGTTACCGTACCGCTAATTCCGGTGATGGTATTGCCGGAAGTATTACGGATGGTCAGCATGACGGCGGCGCGTTCCCCGGCGGAGGCAAATGTATCGCCATTGCCTGATGAACCGTAACTGCCATCTTCGAAAACTGTTTTTTCCTGATACACCAAACCCCCGCCGGATGAAAATACCATTAGTTGGGCAGGAACATGATCATTTTTGGCTGCTGAGATCACCAGCGAGTTGTTCACTCCGCCACTGATATACAGGCTGATAGCTCCGGATTGGTCTGTATAACCGCGTGCCACCACACTATTCGTATCGCTATTGTAGGCGGTTACACTTGCATTTGCTACGGGATTCCCGGAGGAATCAACCACGGTGTAATCCAACAGGCTGCTCCCGGTGGTTACTGTCTCCGGTCCCAACAACATTAGTTCTTCAGGGATTCCCACAAACACTTCCATGGAGGGATCACCCATCAGATTGCACCAATGAGCGAAGTAATTCGCTGAATTGCTGTGAGTGGCGCCATAAACTTGGCGGATATAGAGTCTGCCATGCAGAAGCGCTTCGCCCATGCTACGCATATTATGTGCGAATATTCCATTATGAATTGCAGCATTTAGCGTATTGTTGAACATGGTATGAGTTCCGCTGGTCGCCATCCCAATGGCTGTAACTGCCCCAGAGGGATTTGCCGAAGTGCCCAAACGGATAAAAGATTCTGTAGTGCCGGTTCCATAGCTGCTGCCGAAGTTTCCTGTACCGCAAGTAAGAATCACTGCGTGGGGCAAGCGGGGTCCATTGTTCAACGAAGAACCGGGACTCCAACCGCTCATTCCGATATATCCGCGATAGCTGAAGAAGCTGATGCCTTGGTTGATTGCACTATTGATGGTAGTGGTATATCCACCAGAGTAGTTTTCTATAAAATCGTAATCCGGATTCGCATACTCTGCCAGTTCTTTGATATATTTGCTGTTGTACACACAGGATATCCCGGAAGTGGATGGATCTCCGATAAGAAGGATGCGATTTAGCCAATCCTCTTGAACGCTATCCATAAAGATATCCCGTTCGTAACGATATGTTTTTTCCAACACGGTATCCAATTGGTCTGCTGTTTCTACAGATATTCTACCAATGAATACATCGCCCAACATATCTTCTCCGGCAAGGAAGGTGTATGGGTAATCCCCTTCGCCGTTGTAGCCGCTCATGGATTCAAAGAAAGTAGGAATCTGTGGCGTATCGCCTACAAAGATGACGTAATCAGGACGGGTTGAGGGATTGTTGTATTGTGTTTGAATATAGTTCTTGATTGCGGTACTCGTGTTTCCCGCTGTTTGTGTACTCACCACGTCCACATCGTGACCCTTGGTTCGTTTCCAATTGGCAAAGTTATTCATCAAGGCAAGATAGACTGCATTGGTAGTATGCCCATAAATCATGAGTATCTTGCCGTAGGAATCCTCATTGTTCAGCGAGCGGTAGTCGTTGAAATTCAACAGATTGGCTTCATATATCCTGCGGAAGGCAGGCGAATAACCAGTATATTCCACCATATCCGTGGCACTGGAGCCACCGGTAAAACGGATCGCGATTTCGATCTCTTCAAAAACCTTCAGTTCTTCTGTCTGGAAATTCCATTGAACAGGATTCACGGAGAATTGGAGTATTCGGAAATCTCTTAGAACGGCAACTTCTCCGGGTTCTACCAGAGATCTGGATGGAGCTCCATAATACTTGTCTGGTTCAAATCTTGGGCTACTTTTGCTGCCCTCCCAATCGTAGGCGGGTAGCGGACGGATGCCGGAGATGGTCTTGCTGCGAATGGGAGTAACGCTCAGTTCATAGGATCCCGAAGCGGGAAGGATGATGCTACCACCCAGAATTGGCAGAGAGGGAGCTCCGCTGTCAGGAGTTTCCGAGGCATTGCTCATGCTAAGTTTGTGAAAGTCCTGCGTGTCAAAACGCTGGGTTGAGATTTCCAGCTGAGGAGCCCGGAACCGAAGTTTCAGCTCCTGACCGCTGGAGGATTCCACGGTGAGAGGGCTCATCGAAAACAAATATGCTGATCCCAAGATCAGCAAAGCAATCAGGCTCAGTTTTCTCATTATTTCCTTAATTCTCCTAATATGTAAGGGGAACCTGTGCATTGCAGCAGGTTCCCCTTTGGTTCAATATTATTACTGAAAAACCGATTTCATCAGTTCATCTGGTAAAAATATACACCGTTGTCTCTGCTGCCGATGATCAGGACGTCGTCTTTGAGTTTTACCACATTCACATACCCACATTCGGTGATCCGCTGGATGAGGCGAATATCAGAGGGATCACTTGCATCGAAGACATACGCACCGCCGGAACCGGAAGCAACCGCTACGATGCCATTGGAATAGTCTACATCCGAGGCATAACCGGTGGTGATGTATTCCGCGACGCTGATGGGATTGTTTATATCGCGGATGTCCACCACTTGCAAACCACCCTGGCGGGAGGCAATATAGGCGTAACCATTGCGCACCACCAATTTCTGAGCTTCACCCCGAACTGCATGCTCCCCGATAACAGCTCCGGTACTCTTCTGGAAGGTAACCAATCCGCGTTGCTGAGCAGCTCCGTAGATATAGTTGTCGTCCAGCTCCACGCCACCTAAAAGGGCAGGTGCATCAACAGGATAGATGGGGTCGATACCCATCCAGAAATCGTTGATGTAGAGACCGTATCGTAGATTGATATTAGAGCAAAATGCTACTTCGATGACGTTTCCTTCCACTGGCTCATCATACTCGCGGATCGCGATGTCCTGGATGTCGTAAGTCCCACCTGTGATAGAATCGATCACTCTCAGGTTTTCGGGATCGCTGCTGTCGATGATGTGAATCCGATCTGTAAACTGAATCTCGTTAAGGAACACCCGGTTATATTTGGACGCGACAGAAAGCTTGCGCGTGCGCCAAAAATCTGTAACTGAACCGTCCTGAGAAAGCATATCTGGGTACCAGAACAATTCATAAGTGTCCATATTAATTGTAGCCATACCACCCTGATCCAAGGCGACATAGGCATGAGTGGCATCAGTATCAAGTTCAGATGGTAGTCCCACCACAGGCACCTGCGCAAGGCGGGTCAGCTTCTGAGTATCCTCAAATGCTGTATTGCGTTTGGCACAACCGGCTATCGCGATCACAATCACCAGTGCCAGCAATAAATAGATCTTTCTCGACATCACATCTCCTTTATAATCTGTAAACATAAATTCCATGCTCTTAATGCTTGCAAGAAGCGTTCCGAACCATCCCGAAAGTGATACATGAATTGCCCGGAATCCATTAAAAACAAGATCCCGGGCAAGTTAATGCAAAGTCCTATTAGCTTTTACGCGCTTCAAAATGCCGGGAATCTCCCCATTCATCAAATCCGATTGTCTCGCCTATCGACGCTATCCTGCGCGAAAGGCATCCCACACATTGGTTGGCATTTTCGTCCATACATGGTTTGCCTTCGTAAAGTTGGTAACCCTCGCGGTATTTTGTGTCAGTGATATTGGGCATCAGCACATTTGCGCCTGCCAAAAGCCCCATCTCTCTACCTTCCGGATGCAGTGCTTGCAACGCGGTCGTGGTGGCAATATTTACATCTTTCAAGGTAATCCTGCAGGTAGCGATCATCTTTAGCCCCATCTTAAGTGCATTATCTGGCTCAAAGCTCTTTTCCAAGTGCCCCAGCGGGGTTCCGTGATGGGGGATGTAAGGTCCCATTCCCAGCATATCTACATCCTTATCATAGAAGAACAAAATATCCTCTGCGATATCTTCGATGGTTTGGCCGGGAAGCCCCACCATCACGCCGGTTCCTACCTGGTATCCGGTTTTTCTCAGAAGATCCAAGCAGCTCTTGCGATACTCAAAGTCATGATCCGCCGGATGCAGAGATTTGTAAAGCTCAGGGTTGGTGGTCTCCACTCGCAGAAGGTAACGATGTGCTCCTGCTTCAAACCAGCGGCGATAGACATCCTCGCTCTGTTCTCCCAAAGAGAGCGTGATGCCTAGCTTGCCATCCGAAACTCTTTTGACACCCCGGATCAGTTCTTCGATGAAATCCACCCAATCTGGGTCTATGCGCTCGCCTGCTTGGATCACCAGACTGCCATAACGCTGTTCGTAGCACCATTTAGCCTCCGCCAAAGCTTCTTCCATTGTGATAGTATAGCGTTGGAAGTCCAGATTACTCTTGCGAATGCCACAATAGTAACAATTCTTTGTGCAGATATTACTTAGCTCGATAATACCGCGAAAATACACTTTGGTGCCCACATACTTTTTTTTCACCTCGTAGGCTTGATTGTAAAGCTCCTGCAGCTCATCATCTTTTGTAATGCTGAGCATACGAACTAGTTCATTTTTATCTGGACGCATTTATTCACCTCTTGCCAATATTATATTCTTTTGATCGGAGTTTGCAAGGCAGGTCTGGATATTTTGGACAAATTCCCAAAAAAAAACAAGAATCCTTGCCATCCCTATAGCATGCTCTCTCTATTTCGTAAGCAAACGCGAAACATTGGCTAAGCCGCTTCTGTGCAGTCCGACTGCATGAAAGAAGCTCAAGCACTGCATCGGGACCTTTTAGGTGCAAGGGGAAGGATATTGAAACATGTTAGTTGTATGCGTGCTCCAACGTAGAAGGAGTAGAAATTCTGTTTTCGGATATATTTTCGTTGACAGGAAGCGGCGGTATGAGAATTTGGTTGCAAATGAAGCCGCCAGCTTCTGCCTTACTGCCTTTAAGTGTGTGTAGGGCTTGCAGATAACATGAAGAATTATATACATATTATTACTGTGAAGCAGGCGGAATTTCCCAACGGAGATTTCGCCTGTTTCATTTTCCGGTAAGAAGGAGGTTCTTATAATCCGGATTAAGCGTTTCAAGTCTAAGACCAACGAAGTGGTGCCCAAAGAGCGGATCAACCATCAGATCAATGTGGATAAGGTTCGCCTGATCGGAGCCGATGGCAAACAGATTGGTGTGGTATCAATCTCTGAAGCTCTACGCAGAGCCAGCGAGGCAGAAATGGACCTGGTGGAGATATCTCCCACCGCCGAGCCTCCGGTTTGCCGCATCCTGGATTTTAGCAAATACTATTTCCAGAAAGAGAAGAAAGCCAAGGAAGCCAAGAAAAAGCAGCACGAAGTGGAGGTCAAAGAGATCAAATTTGGTCCGAACACCGAAGAACACGACTATAACTTCAAGAAGAACAATGCGATCAAGTTTTTGAAACAACACAACAAGGTAAAATTCACGGTTCGTTTCCGCGGACGTCAGATGGCGCACAAGGATCTCGGATATCGGGTGTTGGAAAAACTCAAAGAAGATCTGGCTTACATCGCCGATGTGGATCAGGAAGCCGTATCGGATCGCAACCTGCTTTCGATCATCGTATCACCTAAGAAGGATATAGACCGCATTGTGGCTACTGATAGCAAATCCACCGAGCAACCTGCCACAGATTCCCAACCGGAAGTGCCGCAGGCTCCGGAAACCGAGTAGAAGTCCCAGCTCTTTAAGAAAAGAGCCATTACATAGATTAATTTAAGGAGAACATAAAATGCCGAAGATCAAAACCAATCGTTCTGCCGCCAAGCGCTTCAAGCTTACCGGCACCGGAAAGATTGTGCGCCACCATGCCAAAGCCGCACATATTAAGACCAAGAAATCCCCTAAACTTAAACGTAACCTTCGCACCAGCGCCATCGTTGTGAAATCCGATGAGAAAAGAGTTTACAGAATGCTGGGAATGTAGAGGAGAATAAAAATGCCGAGAATTACAAACAACGTAGCAGCCCATCGCAGAAGAAAAAAATATATGCTTGCCGCCAGAGGCTATTTTGGCCGCCGGAGCAAGACCTATCGTGTAGCGCGTCAAACAGTCGAACGTGCCATGGCGTTCTCCTTTGCTCATCGCAAGCTTAAAAAACGCCAGTTCCGCAGCCTGTGGATTACTCGCATCAATGCTGCCTGCAGATTGAACGATATGAGTTACAGCCGATTTATCAACGGACTTCATAAGTCCAATATCGAAATCAACCGCAAAACCCTCGCCCATTTGGCATGGCACGATGCCGGCGCTTTTGCCCGTCTCGTGGAAATCGCCAAAAACGCATAAGCAATATGATTGATATTTGATGCTCGCTTGAGCGTCGCATATAGACAGTATGGGAAAGCGGTTTTGGATTTCAAACCGCTTTTTCGCATAATGGCGATTAACCTGAATTTCTGCGCCGGAGAATATAGGCAATCAGGATGGTCGCACAAGAATCACCGAGGTTTTATCGTGAAAGATCAGTTGGAACTAATGTTGAAGGAAGCAGAGCAAGAGATTGCCCTGTGTTCAAATCCCAACGATATTCTGAATACCAAAGCCAAGTATCTTGGCAAAAAGAGCGCGTTGAACAGCTTGTATTCGCGGATGAAAGAGCTGAGCGCTGAAGAACGCCCCGCTTTTGGAAACCAGTTGAACCTGGTTCGGGCAAGAATTGAAAGTTTAATCACGGAACGGGGAAACGCGATCAAGGAAGCCTCCTGGGCAAAAAAGGCAGTAGTTTTCGATTCTTCCATGCCGGGCATGCCCCTGGACCGGGGTGGTTACCATCCGCTAAGCATCGTTCGCCGCGAGATAGATGAAGTGTTTCTCAGTATGGGTTTTGAAATCGCCGAAGCATTTGATATCGAAGACGAGTTTCACAATTTCGATGCTCTAAATACCCCGCAGGATCATCCTTCACGCAACCTGGCGGATACCTTCTATGTGGAAGGCGGCAAGCTCTTAAGAACCCAGACTTCCACCGTGCAGATCAGAGTAATGGAATCCTATAAACCTCCGATTCGGATCATCTCTCCGGGACGCTGCTATCGCAACGACAAACCAGACCCTTCTCACTCCCCTGTGTTTCATCAGGTAGAAGCCTTGGTAGTGGATAAAGGCATCAGCATGAGTGATCTGCAGGATACTCTGCAAAACTTCGCCGCCATCATGTTTGGTCCCAATGTAAAAAGCCGGATCCGGCCGCATTTCTTTCCCTTCACGGAACCTTCCGCAGAAATGGATATCTCCTGCGTAGTGTGTGGGGGTAGCGGATGTCGTGTGTGTAAACAGAGCGGATGGTTGGAGATGGGCGGCGCTGGGATGGTGGATCCTGCTGTATTCGATATTCTGGGCATAGATTCGGAGATATATACCGGTTTCGCTTTTGGGCTTGGTATCGAGCGGATAGCTATGCTCAAATACAATATCCCGGATATGCGGATCCTGTTCGAGAATGATCTTAGAATGCTTCGCCAGTTCAAAGGAGAGATGTAATGAGAATCGCATTATCTTGGCTCAAACGCTATTTGCCAGTGTCCCCGTACGAAGCCGGGCTTGCAGATCACCTAACCTTTGCGGGCATCGAAGTAGAAGGCATCGAAGAACTTAAAGCATTGGGGCATACAGTAGTCGCCGCTAAAGTGATCAGCGCGGAACCCGTCCCCAAGACCGATCATCTCAAGCTCTGTGTGGTAGATATCGGTGCTACCGAATACGCCGAAAAGGATGAGAATAACCAGATCCAGGTGATCTGTGGCGCACCCAACTGCGAGGCAGGGATGATGGCTGTGCTGGCATTGCCGGGAACTGCTCTGAAAGAGATCACCATCGCCAAAGCAAAGATTCGGGGTATCCATTCACATGGTATGCTGTGTTCAGAACGCGAGCTTGGGCTCTCGGAAAACCATGCCGGGATCATTCACCTTCCGGAAGATACCGCTATTGGTACTCTGGCGGATCAGCTTTTCAGTTTGCCGGATACTATCTTTGAACTAGAGATCACGCCCAATCGCAGCGATCTTCTGGGTTATATAGGTATTGCCCGGGATCTCTCTGCCCGGCTTGGCTTAGCATTGATTCCCCCGGAAGCGAATGCCTTGCCGGCTGCAAATTCTTCTCTGAAGCTGGGGCTGATCAACGAAGAGCCTGAGCTCTGCCCTCGATATACCGCGAGAGTCTTCGAAAATGTGAAGATTCAGGAATCTCCTTTGTGGCTGAAAACAGCCCTCATCAAGAGTGGATTGAGGCCGGTCAACAATGTCGTGGATATCACTAACTTTGTAATGCTGGAGCTGGGTCATCCACTACATGCTTTCGACTATGACCAGTTGGAGAGTAGAGACATTCAGCAAGATTATCCGGATATCGTGGTGCGAAAAGCATTTGCTAACGAAACCTTGGTAACTCTGGACGGTAAGAACATGGTACTTGGCGACGCCAACTTGGTGATTGCGGACGGTAAAAAAGCATCCGCCTTGGCGGGAGTTATGGGCTCCAAACATTCCGGTATTACGGGACAGACCAGAAATATCGTGTTGGAAAGCGCTGCCTTCCACCCCGGCAACATACGCCGCACATCTTATAATCTAAAGCTAAGCTCGGATTCCTCCTATCGTTTCGAGCGGCACCTTTCTGCCCGCTATGCAAAAGAGATTAGCGACCGGGCAGCGGGTTTGATTATGCTTTTGGCGGATGCTAAGGGAATGGGAGAATTGCTGGATAATTATCCTAAAGAAGAAGAAGAAATTATCTTGGGAGTTAGGACTTCCCGCTTTGAACATCTGATCGGATTTCCTATCTCAGCGGAGAAGATGCGGGAAACCCTTGAAAAACTAGGATTTTGCTACCTTCAGGATGCCCAGTATAAGCCGGGTATCGTCAAGGATATCCTGAACCTGCAGATGGCTAGCCCTCTGGATGATCCCCGAACAATCGCCCAATACTATCGGATTCCCGGTTATCGAAAGGATATCAGCCGCGAAGCAGATATTTTGGAAGAACTAGCACGGTTGATTGGTTACGACAAGGTGCCCAAGATCACTCTCATGCAGCAGATCATGGACCGCCATGCCTACCGTATCCAGAAAAAAGCGGCGGAGTGGATGGTTTCTTGGGGAGCTTACGAGACTCTCAATTATAGCTTTACAGATCCTGCTCAGATGGAAGCATTGGGTTTTAACGAGTCTGAACTGCCCTATATCCAACTTCTTAATCCTCAGAGCATGAATCAAAGTGTAATGAGGGTGTCGCTGATACCCCAATTGCTTACGAACCTGGCATACAACTTAAACCATGCCGAACGAGACATCCGGTTGTTCGAGCTGGGTAAGGTCTATCATAAAACCTCTTCAGCCCATACTGAACCAAAGCATTTAGGCGCGATATGCACCGGTAGAGTTTATCCCGAACACTTCAAGAAACCAAGCCAATTGCTGGACTATTCATGGGCAAAGGGGTGCTTCGAGGGATTGCTTAGCTCGCTGGGAATTGTAAGCTCCATGAGTCCTTATCAAACGCCGTATCTAGCAGAAGGTGAAGCATATGCTTACTTTTATCAAGATATCATGCTGGGCTTTTACGGTAGAGTAACTGCCCGGGTTCTGGAAGCCTGGGGCGTGGATTCCACTAATCTGAAGCAGGAGGTCTGGTTGATGAACTGGCTTCTGGACGATATCGTGGAAATCTGCCGGAATTTGGCTACTACTTACACAAACATACCCAAATTCCCCGCGGTCACTAGGGATCTGTCCTTTTTGCTTTCAGACAAATATCGTTATGGCGAAATCCAGGAAACTATCTTGGCTTTGGATCCTGCTCTGGTTCAAAGAGTTCAGGTCTTCGATGAATATCGCACCAAGCAAATCCCCGAGGGCTATCGCAGCCTGAGTTTGCACATCGTGCTGCAGGATCAAGAAAAAACATTGACAGATGAACGCGTTGACGCTCTGATGGCATCAGTGCAAAAAACACTATCCCAAAAATATGAGATTACAATGAGGTAAGAATGGAAAGCCCGATACTTAACTTGCAAGAAAGATTGCAAAAACTGATTGATCAATATACCGCAGATAAAAAGGCAATGGAAGAGCTAACTCGTCAGTACGCTCAGCTGAAAGATGAAAACCTTCAATTGATGTCTCAGATCGAAGATTATGCCAAATTACTCCAAGAAACCGAAGCAGGCTACAAGAATCTGAAATCAGAATACGAGCAGCTTCAGAATACTCATAAAGAGATGCAAAACATGCTCTTTGGTATCGAGAGCTTTGCCGATGATGCGATCAAGAAAATCGACGACATTTTCCCCAAGCTCGAGGAAAGTGAGCAATAAATGCAATCAGTAGAGGTGGAGATCTTCGGGCGTCGATTTCGCCTGAGAAGTGACAACCCCACCCGCACGGAACAGATCGCGGCGGAATTGTCGCAACAACTTACAGAATTGTATGAAACCTACGAACATCTGGATTTTGCCAAGCTCTTGCTACTGGCTTGCTTTCAACGCGAAGAAAACCTGCAGAAAGCACTTGAAGAAAACAATACCCTGAAATCTGAACTGAACAGGGTAAACCAGATGATCGAGAAAATTATGTCTGTATAGTCTTTGCCTGCGGAATTCGTGATATGGATTGCATAAAAGCCAATCACTTATAAGGGAGTCGAGCCATGAGTGGCGTGCGTGCCGGCTGGTTCCGGATACATAAAGCTCACAAGGTAGATTCCCACCTGCAAGCTGGCTTTGTATAAAGTCAAGCATACACGGTTCACGCGGGCTTTATCTTTAATTCCGATTCTCCGGGTTCCCGGAGAACGTAAATAGATCGAAGGAAAGTTAATTATGTTTAGTCCATACATCGCGCTAGCCATAGGGCTGGTATTGGGATTTGTGGTAGCCTTGGTAATATATCTGATCAAACGAGCTTCTGCGTTTAAGCTCGTTTCGCAGGCTACTGAGATCGCTGAGAACATCAAAAAAGATGCCCAGATCGATGCCGAAAACCAGAAGAAATCCGCTCTCTTGGAAGCCAGGGAAGAGTGGTTCAAACAAAAACGCATCCTCGATGAGGAAGTAAAGGAGCGCCAAAGAGAACTCCGGGCACAAGAAAAGAAGTACAACGAACGCCTCGGTAGCCTCGACAAACGACTGGACTCCCTGGATAAAAAGGAAAACAGCTTGAGTGAACAAGAACGCAAGCTGAAGATCAAAGAGGATGAGCTTCATCAGAAAAAGACCGAATATGAAGAGATCCTTACTGAGCAGAAAGCCAAGCTTTCAGAAGTAGCGGGTCTATCCAGAGAGGAAGCTCTTGAGCGTCTCCGGCTCGAATTGATTTCCACTGCCAGACAGGTGGCAGCAAACGATGCCAAGATCAGCATAGAGCAGATCAAACTCGATGCTTCCAAAAAAGCGACCGAGATTCTTTCCACCGCCATCCAGCGCATGGCTGTGGATCATGTATCCGAAACTACGGTTTCGGTAGTTTCGCTTCCATCTGACGAAATGAAGGGACGCATTATTGGCCGCGAGGGTCGCAATATCCGTACTTTCGAGAAAGCCTCCGGAGTTGACCTGATCATCGACGACACCCCAGAAGCTGTTGTGCTTTCTTGCTTCGACCCCGTTCGCCGCGAAATCGCACGTTTATCCTTGGAGAAACTCATCTCGGACGGGCGTATTCACCCCGGCAGGATTGAGGAAGTAATCGCAAAAACTACCAAGGAAATGGATGAAACCCTGATCAAGATTGGGGAAAAAGCCGTTCTGGAAACCAATATCCACAACATCTCGCCCAATTTGATCAAGGTTCTGGGGCGCTTGAATTACCGCACGTCATACGGACAAAATGTGTTACAACATTCCATCGAAGCCGCGTGGATATGCGGGATTCTTGCCGCAGAGCTCAACCTGGATCAGGAAGTGGCACGCCGCGCAGGTCTTTTGCATGATATTGGCAAGGCTGTGGATCACGAATTTGACGGAACTCATGCCATCATCGGCGCTAACCTGGCGCGCAAGAACGGAGAGGGCAAGCTGATAGTAAATGCGATAGAGGCTCACCATGAAGAGGTGGAAGCGCTATCTGTCTACGCTGCTCTTGTCCAGGCTTCAGACGCGATTTCAGGCGCGCGCCCCGGTGCTCGCCGCGAAATGCTGGAAACCTATATGCAACGCCTATCCAAGCTAGAAGAGATCGCAAATTCCGTAGAGGGCGTGAACAAATCCTACGCCATTCAAGCTGGAAGAGAATTGCGCATAATCGTGGAACCCGCAGTTGTGGAAGAAAGCCAGACTCCGCTTTTAGCTTCGGAGATAGCCGCCACTATAGAAAAGCAGGTTCAATATCCTGGACAGATAAAGGTGACTGTGATTCGCGAAACCAGACAGATCGCGATGGCAAAATAGATGCGAATCCTCTTCTTTGGCGATATCTTCGGCAAGCCGGGCAGGATGATACTCCTGACTCATTTGCGGGATATTGTCGCCAGCACTAAAGCGGATTTTGTGATTGCCAACGCAGAGAATCTAGCCGATGGTAAGGGGTTGACTGAGAAGACACTGAAACCCTTGTTTGCCGCGGGTGTAGATGCCGTTACCGGAGGGAATCACCTTTGGGATAGGGAAGAATCTCACGATTTTATCTGCCGGGAACCAAGAATCGTAAAACCCTTGAACTACCCCAAATCTGCGCCGGGACATGAAGTATATACAATCCGCAAGAATGGCTTCGAATTGGATGTCATCAGCATTTGTGGACAGATATTTATGCCCCCCTGCAACTCGCCATTTGAGGCATTTGAAGGGTTTCTGACCACCAGAATCGAATCCCGGCCACTTTTTTTGGACATGCACGCAGAATCGAGCTCCGAGAAGCGTGCTATGGGTTGGTTTGTGGATGGCAAGGCTACTCTGATGGCTGGTACTCATACGCATATCCAGACCGCGGATGAAGAAATCCTGCCGGGCGGCACGGCTTACATTACCGATGTCGGTATGACCGGTTCTCACGACAGTGTGATCGGAGTTCGCAAGGAGATCATCCTGGAAAAACTCACCACTTCAGTACCACGCAGGTTCGAGACTTCGGACCTGGGATTGATGGTGAACGCGATTATTGTAGAAGCCAATCCAGATTCCGGGCAAGCGGTATCCATAGAAAGACTACGTTACAAAGTAGAGGTTTAAATGTACACAGAACTCTCTGGCAAAGCGATAGCGCTGGCGATTAACAAAGCATCCAGAAGCATAATAGCCGATCATGGGATAAAGCCCAAAATGTTACTTATTCAAGTAGGTGAAGACCCCGCCAGTTCATACTATGTGCAAAGCATCGTGAACACCGCACCCAAGCTGGGTTGCGAGGCTGAGTTGTTAACCCTGGAAAGTGACTGTGGTCAAACGAAACTCCTGGAGATTGTTCTTCAGGCAAACAGCGACCCCACGATCCACGGGATCATGATCCAGAAGCCATTACCAAAGGGTATAGACGACTCTTTGATCAATCTAAGTGTGAATCCCGATAAAGACCTAGACGCTTTGCACCCCATTAACCTCGGAAAAATACTGATGGAGAACGAGGTGTTTCTACCCTGTACTCCCGCGGCAGTGTACTACACTTTAAAGTACTACGGAATAGATCCCAAAGGCAAGAAAACTGTGA
Organism: Candidatus Cloacimonadota bacterium; assembly: GCA_018433885.1. GTDB lineage: Bacteria > Cloacimonadota > Cloacimonadia > Cloacimonadales > Cloacimonadaceae > UBA5456. The sequence continues at coordinate 52,991 of JAHDQK010000014.1, read as the reverse complement.
TCCTTGGGCGTTCTAACGTCGTGGGCAAACCCTTGGCAAACATCCTGTTATGGAAACGTGCCTTTGCTAATGCAACGGTTACCGTCTGCCACAGTCAAACTGCTAATCTGGCGGAAATCTGCCAGAATGCCGATATCTTGATCGCCGCGATCGGCAAGCCAAACTTCGTCACAGCAGATATGGTGGCGACAGGTTCGGTGCTGATTGATGTTGGGATAAACGAGATTAGCAAGCCGGATGGCGGTTCGACTTATGTTGGCGATATCTTGTTCGATGCCTGCAAGGAAAAGGCAGCAGCGATAACTCCGGTGCCAGGTGGAATCGGCAGGATCACTACCAGTGTTTTGTATCTTAACTTGGTGAAAGCGTGTCTGATGGCAGCAGGACAAAATAAAGTAGTTGACGAATATATAGATGTCATTTTTAATGAAAACCAAAAGAAATTATAACCTGATGTTTGGGAGGATCGATGAATATTAAGAGTTTTAAGCTCTTGGCAGTCATCTTGTTACTTACGGTCACAGCTTTGTTGATTACTGGTTGTGGAAAGTCCGGCAGCAGATTTGATAACCAGAAGCCGGTGATCAGCATAACCTCATATGAAGGCTGGACTGAAGATAGCGTACCTGCGGTTGTGGATACGCTTACTCACGAATATGCGTTCCAACAGAGAATATTCTGGAATGCTTACGACCCGGATGGAGTGATAGTAGGATACGCATTTCGCGTGTTAGACGAGAATTACGAACCTATCCCTACCCCCGGTTACTCGATTATCAGCAGAGGTGCTGATGGCTTGATCCCGAATGTAATTTTAAACAATCCCAATCTCCTGGGTACTTCCAGAGAGGGTTGGGCATATCACTATCTACCCAGTGCCGATCAAACTATCCCTTTGGATGATCCTGAAGCAGATCGCACGATCTGGACATCCCAGAAATATGCTGTGATAAACTTCCCTGCGGCGGACGAATTTGGCAATCCAGCTCCTACAATTTCCCACTTCGAAGTGATCGCTGTGGATAATAGGGGAGACATCGTGGGAGAATCCGCATGGCGCAGATTCCGCACCAGTTCACCTCGCCCTACCTGCATTTTGGATACTACCAAGGGTAATCCTAACGGCAGAGATGTCGGTAGCGGTATCCGTCTTAAATTCACCATGCATGATAGCGATCCTTTCATTCTTCCCGTTCCCTATAAATTCGAATTCCGGATGATGAAAGTAAACGATGCTTCCGGTGCGATTATTCCAGGAAGCGAAACGGACTGGATCAGTAGCGAAAATGAAGAGAAGATCGATGAATTTAGGCTGACTGCAAACACAAATCCGCCTTTGATTTACGACTACGACGAGAACGGCACTTCGCTGGGAACCACTACCCGGATTGTAGCTCGTGCTACCGATATGGCTGGGGCTGTGTCTTTGGCTCCCGGAGCAGCTCCCGATAGCTCTGCCGTGATCACCTTCAAAGTGAAACCCGGTTTCCGTCCTCGCACCCTGCTCTATAGCAGAAAGATACTTGCTCTGGGCGATAACCATTACGAAGACTGGGGTGATGATTATAACCAAGAAGCTGTTCCCTTTAGCCTTAGTGGAGGCAGACAGCGTTATGCAACCTCCCTGTTCAGAGATCCCGATGGAGTATTTTCTACCGTTTACAGCGAAAACCTGAAAGTCTATGTCCGTTGGGGTTGGTGGGGTGAATACGAAAAGCAGGATGGCAGCGGTTATCCTCTGGACGATCCCTATGAAAAGAAAGTAGATGTGGTTCTCAGTGAACACTCCCCTAGCGTACCTGTAAACTATTATAGCGAGATCACTCACTTCCATATTCGCTACGACGACGCTCCATTCGAGTTCCCGCCGTTCCCTCCTTCAGAATACAATACTGCTCCGGATGAAAATGGTAAAGTATGGTTGCGTGTGCCGGTATCATCACCGCTGTTGCAATCCATCGTGCTTACTTCCGACCAACTTGAACCCGGCAGACGCCACAAGTTTGAAGTCCGTTGCGAAGATATGCAGGAAAAATATTCCCTCGAGCCCGCAGTTCTGGAATTCGTAGTGCATCCCGCTACACAGCCTGCAAACCGTGAAGGCATTCTCATCATCGATGACGACCAGAATAATGCTGGTGTTTCTCCGGATGATGTTGTAGATGCAAAGTATATGAACATGGTTTCCGGATTGGGTCTCAATAATGACCAGATAAAGGTAATCAAATACGGTGCTTCAGGTGCAAATGGCACCATGGCGGATAACCGCTTGCGCCATATTTCATACGGATTGTTGCAAGGCTACAAAATGGTGATTTACCATAGCGATAACCCCACCAGCGATGGCAACTTACTCAGAGAAATCGATGCCTTCTCGTTATACATGCAAAAGGGCGGAAACTTAGTGGTTTCTCACACGATGAAGTTCAGCTCCATCGCCACGGCAATGTCCAAAAGTGGACAACGTACCACGCTGATAAACCACTTGGGATTACCAGATAGACCACAACTTGAGATTCTGGGTAACTCCTTGCTTAGTAACCCGTTCATGGTGAAAGCCGCGGGTAATATGGCATTCCCTGATGTAAACTTGCAATTGGTTGACCCACCCAGCTTCAGCCCGATAGTTGAGGGTAGAATGGGACTTTCTGCGGTTTCCTATTTCCCCGTGAACTCGAACAATGTGCCTCTGCATAATGGTGAGGATCTCTACACAATGCAACTGAAAACAGTGGGACAAGATGCCTACTCACCCACACAAACCCAGTACGATGCCCTGAATGGTAAGACCATTGGCATCAGAAAAGTTAACCCTGCTTCAAGTTTGAATTCCAGAGCGTATCTGTTTACTTTCCCGCTTTCTTATATGAAAGATGCGGATACCAAAGCAATGATTACCAAGATCTGGAACGAACTCCTCTAATATCCCAAACATCGATAATAAAAAGAGACCGGTCTGAACAGCCGGTCTCTTGTATTATGGGGAAACTAATCTACAAGACCATTCATCCCCATTACTGCAAGCTGTTTCCAAGCTGTGATCATGCAGTCTCCACTGCATCAAGACTGCATGCCGACTCATTCGGGCAATGGGCGTGGAAAGAGGTATTGATACTTTTCCACAGAAGATGGGATGATTCTTTAGGAACAACGGTAGTTCATTATAAGTCTCGTTTCAAAATATCTACCTCTCTATTCCAGAATTAGTTTTGGATTAAGCGGATTAATCGAAAATAAACAAATGGGGACATTGTGTAACTAAATATAGTGTGAAGCTACTCAAGCTCTTGGCAGCAGATGTCCGATGGAAAAATCTCAACAGCTCTTTATGCAGATAACTCACTGATATTCAACACAATGTAATAGTCTGGAAGGGTCAGAATTGCACACTACCGCACTACGAAAGGCTCCAATGATGTTGTATAACCTAAAGATCATTGACAGAAAGGCTGTGATGGCGATTGTGGTATCTAGGCAAAAATTCAATGGAGACACAATGAGTAAACAGAACAGGACAGCAATTGAACCGACTCGCGAGCAGAATTATGCGGAGTGGTATCAACAAGTAATAAAAAATGCGGATCTGGCAGAGAACAGCGATGTGCGCGGCTGTATGGTGATCAAGCCTTGGGGCTATGCCATTTGGGAAAATATCCAACGCACTTTGGATGTGATGTTTCGGGAAACCGGCCATCGCAATGCATACTTCCCCCTATTCATCCCGAAAAGCTATTTCGAGAAGGAAGCCGAGCATGTGGAAGGTTTTGCCAAGGAATGCGCGGTGGTCACCCACTCCCGTTTGGAAGATAATGGCGAGGGTGGACTTAAAGTTGCAGGCGAACTTACCGAACCCCTGATCGTGAGACCCACCAGCGAAACCATCATCGGCGCGTCCTTTGCCAAATGGGTAAATTCCTACCGGGATCTGCCGCTTCTCATAAACCAATGGGCTAACATCGTCCGTTGGGAGATGCGTACCCGGCTGTTTCTACGAACCGCAGAATTCCTCTGGCAAGAGGGGCATACCGTTCATGAAAGCAGTGAAGACGCAATGGAAGAAACCCGGAAAATGCTGGATGTATATGCCAAGTTTGCCGCTGAATACTTGGCTATTCCTGTGATTCAAGGTGAAAAAACCGAGGGCGAGAAGTTCCCAGGAGCAGTAAATACTTATTGCATAGAGGCGATGATGCAGGATCGTAAAGCCCTGCAAGCCGGTACCTCACACTTCCTGGGCCAGAATTTTGCTAAAGCTTCCAACATCAAGTTCCAGGGTAGAAATGGCGAGTTTGAATATGCTTGGACTACTTCGTGGGGAGTCTCCACCCGCTTGATCGGAGCGTTGATAATGGCTCATAGCGATGATAATGGTTTAGCATTGCCACCTAAGATTGCACCTTCCCATATTGCTCTGATTCCCATATTCCGTAATGAGGAAGAGAGAGTAAGCGTGCTGGAGTATTGTAAGAAGATTCGGCAAGAATTTGCCGGAGCCATGTTTGAAGATATCCGGATTTACACCGAACTGGACGATCGGGATCTCACCGGTAGTGAACGTAATTGGTACTGGATCAAAAAGGGTATCCCGATCCGCATCGAGATTGGCCCCCGCGACGTGGCAGCGAATGCCGTGATGATTTCCAGACGCGATAAGGAACCCAGAGAAAAAGAAAGTGTCCATTTAGACAACATCAAGGCATATGTGCTTTCCAGTCTTCGCGGTATTCAGGATAGCTATTATCAGCGCGCGCTGGATTTCCGGCAAGAGCATACTGTAAAGATCGACGATAACAAAAAATTCTATAAGTTCTTCAGCCCCAAAAACGAGGCGCAACCTGAGATTCATGGTGGTTTCGCGCACTCTCATTGGTGCGGAGACACCGCGTGCGAAGAAAAGATAAAAGATGATCTCAAGGTCACGATTCGCTGTATCCCCTTCGACGCCGAGCCGGAAGAAGGCTCTTGTATCTGTTGTGGTAAAGCGTCAGATAAGCGTGTGATTTTCGCAAAATCTTATTGATATGGTATTTAGCAGCGCGATTATCAGCATCGGCAACGAGTTGTTGTTGGGCAGAACTCTGAACAGCAACCTTGCTTGGTTGGGAAAGAACTTGGCGGATCTGGGTATCCCGGTGCATTATAGCGAAACTATTCCGGATGACCCCGAGGCTATCATTGAAGCATTGGATTACTGCTGGAAAAGATACGATGTGGTGATCACGACTGGCGGGCTGGGTCCCACCCAAGACGACATCACCAGAGAGTCAATCGCCAAATACTTCGCAGCGCCTTTGCGTTATGATGAAGAAATCTGGTTGCATATCTGCAGAATGTTTGCACATCGCAACACTCCCATGCCGGAATCCAATCGCTGCCAGGCAATGGTACCCAATGGTTTCCGGGTGCTGAAAAACGATCGTGGAACAGCTCCGGGATTGCATTTCAGTGATTCTGGAAAGCAGTTCTTCGCCCTGCAGGGTGTCCCGCTGGAAATGCGTTACATCTTCAATACCCATATCCGTGGGATCTTAAAACAAAGCTACAAAGAAGCACAAAGCCTTACAGTGTTGAATATTCACACATATGGTATCGGTGAATCCGCCTTGGCGGAGAAGATCGATAGCGCGATGATCCCCGCGGGAGTGTCTTTGGCATGGCTACCACAGACCGGACGCGTGGATCTTCGTTTGTATGGTGAGGATTCTCAGGCAGTAGCAAAAGCGGGTAGTTACGTGGAGCATCTGGCAAAGGAACATATCTGGGGCTACGACGAGGATGAACCTGCGTGCTATCTACTGAATCTTATGAAAAATAAAGCTCTTACACTATCCGTCGCGGAATCCTGTACTGGAGGCTTGGTTCAACGCTATCTCACTGATATTCCGGGGGCTTCAGCAACCCTTATGGGGGGAGTGGTGAGCTATGCCAATAGTGTAAAAGTAAAGGCTCTGGGGGTTCCGCAACAAGTTCTGGAAAAGCATGGGGCGGTAAGTGCGGAATGTGCCCGGGCAATGGCTCTGGGTGTGCAAAAACTCTGTGAATCAAATGTTTCGATCGCGGTTACTGGCATTGCGGGACCAGATGGCGGTTCTCCTGATAAACCGGTGGGCACTGTGTACTATGCTTTCCGCATAATTGACCGCGAGTTTGCCGTGCACAAGATATTCAATGGTGATCGTGAAAGCATACGTCACAAGGCTGCAGAAGCTGCTATTCTAGAGCTGGCGAGATGTTTGGGGGAGATATAATTTGAAAGTACTAATATTGGGCAGCGGAGCAAGAGAACATGCGATCGCAGATGCCTTCTCCCGTAGTCAAAAGACCGACACAATGTATGTGTGCCCCGGTAATGAAGGTATCGCGCAAGAATATAAGTGTCTTGATCTTCCCGATCGGCAAGCGATTCTTGATTTTTGCCAGAAAGAGCATATCGACATGGTATTTATCGGCCCGGAACAGCCGATTGCCGATGGAGTGTCGGACTTTCTGAAGGATGCTGCGATACCCGTATTTGCCCCATCTCAGGCAGCAGCCCGTTTGGAGAGTTCCAAAGCTTTTGCCAAAGATATCATGAATAGATACCACATCCCCACCGCCAGGCACCAAATGATCAATAATTCTTCCGAGATACATGAAGTGATATCCGGGTTTTCGATGCCAGTAGTATTGAAGGCGGATGGACTTGCCGCCGGCAAAGGCGTGGTGATTACCCACAATCCTCAGGAAGCGGAAGATGTTTGTCGGGAATTGCTAAATCAACAGTTCGGTAGTACGGGAGTTCTCGCGGAGGAGTATCTGGAAGGATGGGAAGTTTCACTTTTTGCTATCAGCGATGGCAGAAACTTCTGCACTACTCAGTTCGCGCAGGATCATAAACAGCTCTTTGATGGCGATGTAGGGCCAAACACTGGTGGAATGGGTGCCTATTGTCCGGTTTTGGAAGCAGAGCCCTATCGCCAGGAGATAGAAGATAAAATAATAGGACCCGTTCTAGAAGCCATGCAAGCAGAGGGATGCCCCTATGCCGGCGTTCTCTATGTGGGCTTGATGATCACAAAGAATGGTCCCAAAGTAATAGAGTTTAACTGTCGATTGGGAGATCCCGAGACCGAGGCGGTACTGCCTTTGCTAAAGACGGATATCATGGATATCTGCCTGGCAGTCACTCAGATACGGGTGAACGAACTTGTTCTTGAATGGGATTCTGGAAGTGCGGTTGCGGTAGTACTGGCAGCCCCTGGATATCCCGGCAACTACCCCAAAAACCTACCCATTAAAATCCCCCAACTGGAAGCCAAAGTTTATTTTGCAGGGGTTAAGCGAGGTGAATCGGCTTGGTTGAGCTCTGGCGGCAGAGTATTGTGCGTTGTCGCCCAGGCAGACGAATTGGAATCGGCTAGATCTGCAGTCTATCGTGATATTGAGAAGATAGATTTTCCCCAAGCGCAGTGTCGTAGGGACATTGGAAGAAGAACAAATCAACTTTGACATGTGGGAGTACTCATGAATAGATACATTTTATGGATACTGATCTTTCTGCCCGTTGTTCTCGGAGCGGGAAGCATCGATCTGATAAGCCAGACCAGCGATAATCTGAACCTGGTATTTACTCTGCCAGAGTACCAGCTGAAAGACGAAAACGTTAAGGGTCAGAGTTTTGTAAGAATAGTAATGGATGAAGGTATGCCGACCTCGGATGAAGGGTATCCGGAACTGAGAATGTTCAGCATTCCTATCGCAATCCCAGTAGATGGCTCGGCAATTGCCAGAGTTACGGCGGTATCATCTGATACACAGCGATCTGTAGCTCTACGCCCAGTACCAACGTTACTTCTGAACGGTGAAGATAGAGAATACGAAATGCATCGAAATAATGCTGCCTTTAGCAGATCAACTCTCTATCCCGAGAGCATCCTGGAGATATCGGAACCAGCTTTTGTGGGTGATAGGCGTTTCGTTTCTCTCAGAATCTACCCATTCCAGTATAGTGCCAGTCGCCAGGAACTCATTATTCACACCCGGCTGGAGATTGCAGTAACCATTCTAGGCAATAAATCCGCATCAGTCGATTGGCAAATGGGGAAGAGTCCTGTGGATGCCGCTGCCGATGCCTTCTTCATTAACAATGCTACCTCGAAGACCTGGCGCTTACCCCGAAAGGCGGATTATAGCCATACCAACCAAAAAAGCGTTGCCGGTGAGATCTCCGAGCTACAGTTGATCGTGGATACAGAGGGGATCTACAAGGTAACTTATGCGGAGCTGAAAGCATTTATCACCGAAAGAAGTGAGCTCTTGGGGCAAGAAATGAGCTGGAATATCGATCAGATTGATCCCCGCAGGCTTGAGCTTCAGGATGAGTTTGGGCAAATCCCCATCCACTTCCATGGCGAAGAAGACGGTAGCTTTGATCCCGGAGATTACTTTGAATTCTTCGGCGACCGTCATTACGGCGACGATTACTACTACGACGATTTCACGGCGGAAAATGTATATACGCTACGCCTGATGGATAGGTACGGAGCTCGTATGGTGGTGGAGAACGGAGGATTGGTTGTAAGCGATCCTAGCAAGTTCTATATGGCTGATGCATACAGGGAGACGGTTCATTTTGAGCAGCAATTGGTAAGCGACAAGCTCGGCAGGGGCTGGACAACGGGGAATCAACAATTCTATCGCGAGGACGTATGGTTCTGGAAGAAGATCAACGCTCCCAATCTGGAGATTGTGCCCATAGAGTTACAGTATCCCATAGAAAGTAGCATCCGCAAGGCAAGTGCCCGCTTTGTGCTTCAGGGGCTTACCTACAAGGAAGATCTGGCTGAGGGAGAGTACGATCACGAGGCTACGATTCGTCTCAACTCGGCTATGGTTAATACACATACTTGGATAGGTCAAACCGAGCAAGTCTTCGAAAACCAGGCAGAGATCCCCAATTCCTTTCTCAGGCATGGCACCAACCAAGCATATATAAGTCTATCCGGCAATACAGCTTCCGGGAGTAGGGAACAGGTTCTGTTGGATAACATCACAATCGACTATTGGCGTCAATACAAAACGGATCTGAATTACATTAAGTTTACCAAACCCAACGATCGCCCCAACGGCCTCTATCAATTCAATATAGAAGGATTCTCATCCCCGAATGTATCTGTTTATAAGATTGGATCCAGTGTATTCAACAGTATGCAGATAGAGCCCTTCACAGTGGATGGAACAGCTCCTTGGACGGTTAGCATTCAGGATAGCGTAAGCTCTCAGGCTGTTCGTTATTTCGCGGTGGAGGAAAGCGCGAAAAAGAGGGTCAAGCTGATGCGATTGAATATATCCTCAGACCTGAAGAATCCGCAGAACTCAGCTGACGTGATCTTGATCACTCCCTATGAGTTCTTGGAATCAGATGGCACTCAGATGCTCACAGGGCTTTGGGAGAATGATGGTTACACAGTAAAGAAAGTAGATATCCAGGATATATATGATGAATTTAACCACGGAATAGTCTCCGCTGAGTCGATCAAAGACTTCTTGAAGCATGCTTATCACTATTGGAGTGCTCCCCGCCTGAGTCATGTAATTCTTCTGGGAGAGGGCATCGACGATACTCGCGATAACAGTCCCAGTCGGAAGTACAATCTGATTCCTGTTAAAAAGACCTGGACCTATAAACACGGGGCTACTGCCAGCGACAACTGGTATGCCTGCCTTGTGGGTGAAGACTCCGTGCCAGATATCAGCTTAGCCCGGATTAACGTCTGGACCGAGCAGCAGATTTTGGATTACGCCATGAAAGCGAGTTCCTACAGATCTAATCTACAGACAAACAGAATGTGGAACAATCATATCACGTTGACTGCCGGAGGTAAGATTTCCGATGACGGGGACATCTTTGCTCAGCAATCAGAGCGTATCCGCCGCAAATCAATCCCCTCTCACTACCGTGTTACAAGAGTGTACACAAACACCCAGACAGTCAGTCCAGAGTATTTTGGTGGTACATTCAACTTGAAGGATGCCATCAACAGCGGAAGCCAATTTGTTCAGTTTATGGGCCACGGGGGCGGACGCGTTTGGGCAGACTACAACTTATTCAATTTCAACGATGTTGCGACTTTGAACAACCAAGTGTATCCGGTATTTTTATCGCTGGCATGCTACGCCTCTGCTTTCGACACCAATGGAGCCGCCTCAATCTCCGAAGCGTTGGTCACCACTCCAAACAAGGGAGCGATTGCCACGTTGGGGTTTGCCGGGCTTGGTTATCTGGATCAGGATGAAGGCTGGGGCTTGGCTTTCAATGAAGCAGCTTTTATGCACGACTTTCCCACTTTGGGAGAGGCATATGCCTTTGCCCTGGCGAGGTTCTTTACCACTACCACCAGTGCCGCTGCACGTTATGCACTTACTCATGGATCTGCTTACTTGGGAGATCCCTTGATTCGTTTCAACAAACCCGAAACAGTTGGATCAGTTAGTGCAGAAAACCCCAATCCAGATCCCGGTGAAGTGCTGGTAGTAAACGCTGAATTCCCTGCCGATGTCATGCGCGCTAGGCTATATATAATGAACCAGAACGAGAAAGTGATCAACGTGCCGTTTGATATCAATGTGAATCAGGGAAGTTTTACTGCTACTCACAATGTTCCGAGCAACAGCAGTAATTACATGAACCGCATCATGGTGGCAGGTTATTCTCCCACCAAAACATACGTTGGGATGAGCAGTTATGGTGTTGGCAGACCGGCGATTTCGCATCATGCGCATATCCCCGCTCAACCTGTATATACGGATTCCACGGGGTTCATCGCCAGGGTCTTTAGCCCAAACGGAATCACGAACATGTATGTATCGGTTAGAACAGATAGCACATATAGTGTACAAAGCGGCTGGAGCATTATCTGGGAGGATTTTCCGATGAGCCCTGACCCGGAAGACAACACTCTATGGATTAGCACAAGTAAACTCCGCAAGATGCACACAGCCAGGGAATATCCCTTTAAGTACTACATGACGGATAATGATTCCAATACCTACGAATCGCCTGTTTACACTTTCCAGGTGGCAGGTCCGGATCTGTTTCTTAAAGAGATTGTCCTGGACCCCAATGGAGGCAGCCCAAGGTTGATGATTAAATCCACCAATATTGGTAATGCGCCATCGCTTGTGACTGATCTGCGTTTATTCCGCCGCCAGGGCATACAAGCGTTCTTGCTTTCATCCCAGGACTTTCTGCCTCTGGATGTGAATGAAGAACGCTGGGAAATTATTCCCCTGGACAACGTACCCAATGGAAATCTCCTTTTGGAAGCGCGAGTAAATACAACCGCAGCATTCCAAGAATGGCATTTCTTTGTGAATACGAACAACTACATATCGATTGAAGTCCCGGTGAATTACTTCACAATCGATAGCTCTGGTGCTTCACTCAGCAGCCTGGATGGGAATCTCATCTGCGATGTCCCGGCGGGTTTCATCAGCTCTGGGAGTGCTGGGATCTCTGTAAACAATCTTGCAGAAATTGATATCTTGAATCAGCCTGATATCAGACGTGTGATGTTGGAAAACACGCTAGTGGACTCTATACCACAGATGTCTCCTGCATACCAAATCAAGTTATTGGACAGCACGTTGGTGGATTCCCTGGGTTATTTCATTGGCGGTAAACGGATGGAGCTTACCTTTCTTTATAGCTCCACAGATCCTGAGACTCAGGCATATGAAAACGAAAACCGCTACAAAATCTATCGTTACAACGAGGAGTATTCCAAGTGGATCCTTGTTGGAGGACACGTAACCGCAGCTACAAACTCAGTGAACTTCGAAATTACACGGGAAGGTATCTACACTCTCTTCAGAAACTTAGATGCCAAAGCTCCATCTGTAGATGTGAACGTGCAGGATCAAGAATTTACCCTGGGTGGATATGTTGCAGGAAATGGGGTGATCTCGCTTCTTCTCAGCGACGCCAACGGGATAGACGTGATTGACAACTCTATCCGGCTCTTCTTGAATGGCACCGAAGTTCCTGCGACGGACTTTGTGATAAGCATCAATAAAGAGAACATCAATCAAGTGCCGATCAAACACCAATTGAACTTGAAAAAAGGTAACCACGAACTTAAAGTGGACTGTAGGGACTTGAATGGGAATTTTATGACTCGTGAAGTGCAGTTCATTGTAAACGACACCTTTGAGATCAAGAACATAGCAAACTATCCAAACCCAGTAATGGGACACGCTCAAGATCCCAAAAACGATGGACGTACGCGTTTTACCTATGTGCTTACGGATACCGCAGATGAAGTATATATCAAGATTTACACCATCAGCGGCAGATTAGTGAAGACCTTCCGAGACCTGCCTGTGGGTGTGGGTTACCACGAGTATCCCCGAACCGTTTATGCCTGGGATTGTAAGGATGATCAGGGCTATCCTCTTGCCAATGGCACCTATTTCTATCGCATTGTCGCCCGTAAAGGCGGCAAAAAGATCGAGAAAACCATGAAGATGGCAATTTTGCGCTAAGAAGGGAATAATGAAGAAGATATTAATACTCAGCCTCCTCAGCCTCTTGCTTTGTGTGCCCGCTTTTGCCGGTAGATATGCAGGGGATTTTATGATGATTGGCGCGGGAGTGCGCGCGCTCGGCATGGGCGGTGCATTCTCAGCTTTGGCAAATGATGGTTCCGCAATCTACTGGAATAGCGGAGGTTTATCCCAAATCCGCGAATCGGAAGTGCAAGCCATGCATGCGTTTCTCTACGGCGATCTCGCCAGCTATGATTTCATCAGCTATGTGCAACCGTTGCCAAACGATGTGTCCATTGGTTTCAACCTCACCCGTTTGACCGTTAACGACATCCCCTATTTCGATGAAAGGCATTTAGTAGGTACGAATGTTGATGAACGAATGAGTGATCTTGGACTTCAGCTTACTGGCATACCAGATGGGAAGTTTCGTTCCACAGATGATCTCTACCAGTTCTCTTTCTCGAAGACGATCAAGTTCGGAGCAAACATGGGCTGGCAGTTCTTTGAAATTCCTTTTGAACTCGGTATGGGTGGCAATATTAAGTTTATCCAACGGCAGATCATGGATAATCTCGGTTCTGGCACCGGGTTTGATATCGGACTTAAATTGCGAACCGACATGGCTGTGATCTTCGATGAGGATTCCCTAGGCGATCTTCTGATTGGATTGAACTTCCAGGATGTAGCCGGCACCACAATCACTTGGGATACTTACAGCGAAATGAGAGACGAAGTGCTTTTCAACACCAAAGCCGGTGTGGCATTGGTGCAACCTATCCCTTCTTTGAAGAGTGAGATCGCTCTGGCTTATGATTACGACTATGTTTATCAAGGAACCAGCCACTACGGCGCAGATTGGAATTATGACAACCGGGCGAATCTCAGATTGGGATATTACGATACAAACTTCAGCTGCGGTGCCAGTCTGAAGGTTTATGGCGTGTTTTTGGATTACGCTTTGGTTACAAACCCGATCGGCATCACGAATAGACTGGGTTTAAGAGTCCGTTTCTAAGGAGTTAACATGAGATACATACTGCATTTGGCTCTGATTCTTCTTCTTTTGGGCGCTTGCTCTGGAGAAGACGACGCTTTCAAAGATAAAACACCACCCTCAAAGCCTGTGTTGATACCTCATCTGGGAGATACAGGTGACGCGCCTATTGTGATAGACGAAAATGTCATGATGGAGATTACTGACGATAACAACGGATTGGACGCCGTGCCTGATGGCCACAAACTGAGACTCATGTGGGAACCGTTTATCGATACCGACCTCAGTCATCTGAAAATATTCCGGTTTTCGGATGTAGATACCACTGTAGTCGAGATTGCCAATATTCAACCCAACACCACTCAATATACCGATAATGGTCCTTTGGTAGAACGAGAATGGTATTCCTATTTCGTGGAACTATTTGATACCAGCGGAAATAGCGCTGTCTCGGATACTGTTACTTACTCGCTATTGGCAAAAGCGTCCCTGATAGCTCCGGTCGATGGAGCCTTTGTTAGCACTGATAACTTGCGTTTCTATTGGAACCGGGCGGACGACAGAGTGGGTTTTTACAGGGTTTTGCTCTGGAATGAAAGTAACGAGTTACTTTGGCATGGTGATAAATATCTGGCTACTGAAGACGATCCACTCTGGTTGCAATTGCCAATTCTTACACCTCCGATTCCTGTGGGAAGAACCCTGCGCTGGCGAGTGGATTATTTTGATTGGAGTGAAGAGCACCAGATGTACATGGGCTCGGAATCCGAAGAACGAATATTTACAACCATTTGAGTAATCACCGATGAACATGCGGAATAGTGTTTCAAACTACGCACCAGGTCTTTCTGGTTCAGAAAGTGGTTCGTGCTATTCGCGCAAGATAATACTCCATTCATCCTCATTACTTCGAGTAATGCGCAAGCAGTGTCCAAGGAGTTTCCAAGCAGTACACACTGCATCAAAACTCCTTGGGCACAGCTTTGCCATTTCTTATGGCAATGGGGGAGATACTAGAGATTTGGATTATAATCAGGCCAAGTCGTATGGAAAATTCAAGAAAAATCTTGACTGGAAAGATACACTCAGGATTTTTACGTAAACTGTATAAGAGGAAATTGTGAAGAAGATTCTGTTTGCGATCTTATTGATCTGTATTAGTTTAACATTATTTGGTCAGGCTACTATGACCTTTACCCCGTCGAGTAATATCTCGGCATACACTTTCGATGGCATTCGGAGTGGAGTAGAAAAGCTGAAAATGAACACATATATTCTGGGTCAGGTTGCCAAGCCTGGGCTATATGTAGTTCCAGACGATACGGATTTTCTTACTCTGATGGCCCTTGCGGGAGGTCCTCGTGAGGATGCCAAACTCTCCAAGATTCGCATTGTACGCCCATCTGAAGAGGGGGACAAAGTAATCTGGGTGAATTTTAAAAAATATCTGGAGACTGGAGATCCTAGTTTGATCCCTGAAATGAAGCCGGGAGATACCATAGTAGTCTCCGGCACAATATTCTACGCCTTCTCCAGGGTTGCAGATTTCCTCTCAAAAATGGCAATTGCGCTGAGTGTTTACAATCTTGTGAGCGGATTATAATAAGGAAGGCATAAGTGGATAATCAAAACTTGAATCAACAACCCGTCCAAGACGAGATCAAACTTTCGGATTATTTGCGGATAATCCTGCAATACCGCTATCTGATCGTGCTGGTTTTTGTGGTCACAATGGCGGGAACAATCTTCTATACAGCGCGTCAACCCAAAATCTACGCGGCTTCTTCACGCATTCTTCTGGAAGATCAAAACAACAACACCGGCCTGATGCTGCTCAGTACGCCTGGCATGGGTAAAAACAGTATCAACAACCAGATTGAGCTGATCAAGAGTAAACCTACTCTGGCATTAGCTTGGGAAATCATGAAGAAATATCCGGATTGGGATCTGTTTCCCATGGCATCTCTGGCAAGCCCTTCTGCTGGACTGGGGAAGGTGAAGGTAGAATCCAAACGCGAGACGGATCTTTTGACCATCAGCATTGAATCGACCAGCCCAGTGGAAGCCCAAGCTGCGGTCAATGCCATCGCCGAAGCAATTCAACAGCAAAACACCCAGTTTGCCCGTCTGGAATTCACAACCATCCGGGAGTTCTTGGAAACCCAATTGGATGCGATCAGTAGAAGATTGCAGGCATCTGAGAACGATTTGAGAGAGTTCAAGAATTTGAATCGGCTTACCGAGCTGAGTGCGGAAACTTCAAAACTGATCGAGCAATCTTCAGAGCTGGAAGCCGAGCTGGAAAACTCCCTCACTGATATGGCTGTGAAGGCAAAAAGCGTTGATCTGCTTACTCAGCAGCTTATCAATCAGGATTCACTTTTAGTGAACATCGATAACATGATCAAAACTCCATATATTTCTGAGCTGAGAAAACAAGTGGTGGAAACCCAAGCTTTGATTACTAAATTGATCACGAAAAATGAATATCCCTTAGATCACCCCCAAATACTACTCTTGAACCGCGAATTGCAAAATACCCGCGAGACCTTGGACCGTGAAACACGTAAACTGGTAAATGTGTCCATTTCTGCAGATCCGTTATCTACCAGAGGTGATTTGGTAAATCGTCTGATCCAATCAAATGTAGATCTCGAACTTGCACGTACCCGGGTTAACGGCCTAGAACAAACCAAAGAGATGTACGAGCAGCGCATCATCTCGTTGCCCAATACAGAATTGGAGCTTGCCCGTCTTACCCGGAACATGATGCTGGACAGCAAGATACATGGTATAATGATGGAGAAATACGAGGACGCCAAGATCGCGGAGCAAGCAAAAGTAGGTAACGTTCGAATCATCGACTATGCCACCCGTCCCACTGTGCCGATCAAACCTAGAGTATCCATGAATATCCTGGTGGGTATTATCTTGGGTCTGGGTCTTGGAGTAGGCGTAGCTTTTGTAGTACATTCTATGGATACTAAACTGCGTACTTTGGAAGATATGGAAGGCTTTGTGAGATTACCGATCGTAGGAACTATCCCGATGATTCGCGAAGCTGAAGGCAAGATCGCGGAATTCAACGATATGATCGAGAAAAGCGAGGGTGAAACCAGAGAGCAGCTAACTCGTTCCATGCATTTCGTGTTGCAACAGTTGATCTCGCACTATGCCCCCAAATCTCCGATAGCAGAGTCTTATAGAACGCTGCGTACCAATATTCTGGCTCGTAAAGCCGAGGGTAGCACTACTTTATTGGTAACTTCATCTGGTCCTAAAGAAGGTAAATCCACCTCGATTGCCAACCTCGCCATTACTCTGGCTCAGATGAACGCTCGCGTAGTATTGGTGGATATGGACATGAGACGTCCCACCATTCACACAAAACTGGGGCTGGAAAAAGAAAACGGTTCCAGCGATTACCTGATCGATCCAGACGTAACCGTGGAACAGGTTGTAAAACACTCCGGTATTCCGAATCTGGACGTGATCACCAGCGGATTTGTACCGCCTAATCCTTCGGAATTGATCGCTTCTCAACGCTTTGATCAGTTGATTACGGAACTGAAGAAAACCTACGACTATATCCTGTTCGATACTCCTCCCGTAATCGCGGTGACGGACGCTCTGATCCTTACCAAGAAGGTTGATATGACCTTTGTGGTGGTACGTTGTGGCTTTACTGAAAAGGGCATTATCAAGCGTACCAAAGAACTGATGGAAAACATCGACGCCAGAATCGACGGTATCATCGTGAACGGTATCTATATCCAGAAGTATTACAATAAACAGAACTACTATTACTATTACTACTATTACTATTACTATTATGGTGATGAGGTACCCAAAAAGCAGAAGAAGAATGTTAATCGCTTCCTACGCAAAAATAAATCTCTTTCTTGAGGTGCTGGGTCGCCTTCCCGGCGGATATCATCAGGTCAATACCGTACTTAGCGGTATTGACCTTTTTGATGAGATCAAATATGCTTTGACAGAAAAGGGGCGCATAATAGTGTGGTCCTCAGTTGCCGCTTTAAGTGGGCAAGCTAACCTTATCTACCGAATTGCCAATTATTTGCAAAACGAATATGAGGCACAGGCGGGAGTGGAGATTTATCTGGATAAGAGAATCCCCATTGCAGCTGGGTTAGGTGGAGGTAGCTCTAACGCCGCGAATGCGATCGTAGCCCTGGATAAGCTTTGGCAACTGAATCTGGACCCGCCGGAGAGAGAACGTATCGCCGCCATGTTCGGTAGCGATATCAATTTCTTTCTAACCGGTGGTACTGCCCTTGGTGAAAACAGAGGCGAAAGGATCTCGCCAATGGATGATATCCTGATAGATAACATCTTGTTGGTGAACCCCGGCATAGCAATATCTGCCGGATCAGCTTACGGCGCTTTGGAGCTCCCGGCTCCAGGCGAGTCAAAGCGATTTGATCCCCAAAACCCTGTTGCTACGATGTTTAACAGACTTGAGCATGCAGTGAGAGCAATGTATCCCGAAGTGGACCGTCTGCTTTCAAAACTTGATGAACTGGGTGCAATGAAAAGTATGTTAAGCGGTAGTGGATCCACCTGCTTTGGAATTTTTGATAACGCAAAGAGTGCTTCGGAAGCTGAAGCATACTTTGTAAAAACGGGTTTCTACACCCATCACACCAGAACAATATCACGAAGAGAGTACCAAAGATGTTTTCCAAATTGAAGATCATCACAGGGAATGCCAACCGACCTTTGGCAGAGGAAGTGGCAAGACATGCAGGCATCCCGCTGGGCGATATCGACCTGTTCAAGTTTTCGAACGACGAATCCTTCGTGAAGATAAACGATAATGTGCGCGACGCGGATGTGTTCATCATTCAACCCACGAGTTATCCCGTAAATGATAACCTCATGGATCTGTTGATCATGATCGATGCCCTTAAACGGGCGAGTGCGCATCGCATCAATTGTGTGATACCATATTACGCCTATGCCCGTAGCGATAAGAAAGATCAACCCAGAGTGCCGATCACGGCCAAGCTGGTGGCAGATCTGATCACTGTCGCAGGTGCAGACAGAGTAGTGACGGTGGATCTTCATGCAGACCAGATCCAGGGTTTCTTCAATATTCCAGTGGATCACCTTTATGCGATCCCGTCTTTCGCACGCTATTTTAAAAGCATCATGCAGATGGAAGATATCGTTGTGGTCTCGCCGGATTCCGGAGGTGCCAACCGCGCCAGAGCTCTGGCAAAAAGACTCAATTGCTCCCTGGCTATTGGAGATAAACGTCGTAGCGGGAACAATGATCAGACCGAACTTCTCAATATCATCGGAGATGTCTGCGGAAAAACCGCCATCCTGTACGACGACATTATAGATACCGGCGGTAGCCTGATCAAGGTGGCTAAGGTATTGCAAGAACAAGGTGCAAAGAAGATATTCGCTGCTTGCACTCACGGAGTTCTTTCCGGTAAAGCGGTAAGCTCTTTGGAAGCATCACCCATCGAAAAGCTGTTTGTTACCAATACGATTATGTTGAACGAAGAAAAAAGATCTTGTAAGAAGATCGTGCAACTCTCCATCGCGGAAATGCTGGCTATCGCCATCAAGAAAATCCACATTGGAGAGTCCATCAGCCTGTTATTCAGATAGTAAATAAATGGAGGAATAAATGATATTTACTCTAAACACAGAACCCAGAAATACCAAGAAGAAAAGCGACCTCACTCAGCTCCGTAACTCGGGTCTGATTCCGGCGGTTATCTATGGTGGCGGAATGGAAGCTCAAAAGCTGTCCGTCAATTCCAATGAATTCTTGAAATGCTATAAGCAGAGTTTCAAGGAACTGGCCTTCTACGAGATAAATCTGGAAGGCAAAAAGTATCACACTGTCTTGAAAGACAAACAGATCCATCCCGTTCGCAGAAACTTCCTGCATCTGGATTTCATGGTTCTGGATAAAGATAGTACCATCGAACTTGATATTCCGGTGAACTACGTCGGCGAAGCCAGCGGCCTCAAAGAAGGTGGTTTCATGGATATCATACAGCGTACCGTGAAAGTTGTCTGTAAAACCACAGATATTCCCGATGGTTTGGAATTGGACGTTACCGACCTTAAAGTTGGCGATACCAAGCACATCAAGGATCTCCCACAGGGTTCCTGGAGTTACAAAGATGCCGATGAAGTCGCGCTGGTCGTAATGCATGCAAAGAGCACCGCTGCGCCTGAGACTCCTGCAGAAGCTTCTGCCGAAAAAGAAGAAGCATAGAAAACTGTAAATGAAACTAATCCTGGCTTTGGGGAATTATCCCCCGCGCTATCTGAAAACGAGACACAACATAGGATTCATCGCTATGGACAGATGGGCAGAGTGCCATAATCTGAACTTTAGCCGCAGTGAGTTCTTTGATTATTGTGTGTTTCGTCAGGCTGTCGCGATCAAGCCCAGGACATATATGAATCTATCCGGAAATGCTTTAAAAGCGGCTATGCTGAAATGGAAGATAGAAGAAACCATGGTGTTACACGACGACATCGAACTGCCTCGTGCTCAACTGAGAGTGCGGTCTGGCGGGGGAGATGGAGGGCACAATGGATTGAAATCTCTCTTCGAGGTTTTGCCTCCTGCAGATATCAAGCGTATCCGCATTGGGATCGGCAGACACCCTGTGTTTCCCGCAGAGAAGTATGTACTAGACGAGTTTGAGCCAGATGAATTTACCGAATACGATGATACCCTTGATCTAGTATGCCGCTTTGTTGATGCTTTTGTCCGATCAGATTTCAAGACAGTTTTAAACGAATACAGTACATGGAAAAAATCCTATTCCGATGGCAAGAACATCGGAATCACAAGTCCAAAGGAGGAAAAAGGATGATTAAGGATTACGAACTCATGGTGATGTTCACCCCCAAGCTTGTTGCAGACAAAGCAGATGCTGCCAATGAGGCGATTCTGAATACTCTGCGCGAAGCAGGTGCTGAAATCATCAAGACAGATGCTTGGGGAAAACGCCTGCTTGCGTATCCCATCGACAAGCACCTGGAAGCGTATTACTACGTGAACTACATGAAGATGGATAGCCTCTCAGTGAAAGCCGTTAAACAGCTGTTCAACATCAATGAAAACATGATCCGCCACATGTTCGTCGCTCGCGACGAGAAATAGGAGGGATCAATGGCAGATTTAAAGTTACCCAGATTCAATAAGTTCATCTGCACAGGGCGGATAGCGAACGAGCTGGAGCTTAAATTCACCCCCAAAGGTACTCCAGTGTTAAGGCTTACGTTGGCTTCGGATAGGTCTTATAAAGATGATTCCGATCAATGGCAGACTGTGACCAGTTGGATCGATTGCGTAGCGTGGAATAAGACCGCCGAAGTGATTGCCAATACTGCTCACAAAGGCTCTGCGATCCTTATTGAAGGTCGTCTGGATACCAGAAACTGGACTGATCAGAACAATCAAAACCGTAAGAGCACCGAAGTCAATATTGAACAAGTGCATTTTTTAGAATGGCCGCCTCGCGACGGCGAAGCTCCCCGCCACGATTCTGATGTGCCGCTTCCCCCGGAAGAGCATGCACCGATGGCAAAATCTACCAATGACGATGTCCCATTTTAGGAGAAACCAATGAATTTCAGCGATAGAAAGAAAAAGTTCACCCGCCGGAAATACTGTAAGTTCTGTGCCAATTCCGACCTTGTAATAGACTACAAGAATCTCGACCTGATGCGTCAATACACCTCGGATGTGGGCAAGATCGAAGCCGCAAGACTCACCGGTACCTGCGCAAAACACCAGCGCAAGCTTACCACCGAGATCAAACGCGCCCGTCAGATGGCCCTGATCCCTTACGTCGTAGAATAGTCTATGTTCATTTTGCCTTTCCTGAGCGGCACACTATCGATATTGAGTCCGTTCTTGGGCATGTTGATGGTGATGTATTTCAGTGCCAAAGCGTTAGGGCCGGCATTGGTATCTCCGCAAAGAGTTTTATTTCTCTTCTTTGTGATGCCGATAACCGTTCTGCTGATCGATGGACAACGCGGCAATACCGCACTCTTGGCAAGTGATGCCATCTTTGGAGTGGGTCTTGTTGCCTATGTGTTCTTGCTCACGCTAAGGCGCAACCAAGTTCTCAGTGAAGCCTTGCTAGCTGGGATATTGGTGATAATCGCCTATTCGCTGGCGAGGATGTATATCTATCAGCCAGCGTTGAAGGCCGCTTATGAGGAAGGTATGGCAATGATACAGACGCAGATGCCGGGTTTCATAGATGAAGAATACATGCAGATCACTTCCCGTTTATGGCAGCTTGTGATGCCTGCTTTTTGGGGGATTGGACAGATCTTTGCCCTGTTCTTGGGCTTCGTGATCTTCCATCGGACGATCCACATTCCTCTGGAAGCGGCGAACATCAAGTTCTCTGTATTCTACAACCTGTTGATCTTGGCGTCATTGCCTTTGTATTTATTTGAACACACTAGGATTATCTTTGTCAACACACTATTTCTGCTCTGTACGGTTCCCTTGATCCAGGGTTTTTTCCTAGCTTGGGAGCTACTTTCCAGAGTAGTAAGTAACAATATCATCAAAAGCATCATCATGCTAATTGTATCGATTTATGCTTTTATTCCGCTCACCTTGATCGGTTTTGCCGATAGTTGGATGAGCAGCACCAAAACGCGTGGAGGAAATACCGCATGAAAGTAATTTTGCTCGAAAACATAGACAAATTGGGCAACAGAGGCGAAGTGGTAAACGTAAAACGGGGCTATGCCAGAAACTATCTGATCCCCCGCGATTACGCGCTATACGCCACCCCATACAACATGAAACGCCTCGGCAACATCCAGGAAGAACTGAAAGTAGCCGAAGAAAAGAAAGTAGCTGAATTAAAAGTCCTTGCCGAAAAAATCGCTTCTATTAATCTGACCTTCGTCCGCAAAGTGGATGAAAACCAAAGCATGTTCGGCTCAGTTTCGGAGAACGATATCGTTCACGCTCTCAAGGAAATGGGAGTTGATATTCATCGTTCCACCGTGCAAATGGAACATCATATCAAGGAATTGGGAGAACACAGCGTTCCGATCCGGCTATACAAAGATGTAGCCACTTCAGTGAACTTTGTGGTACAGGCAGAAGCTGAATAAATTTCCGGGAGGTTCCCATGCATGATACTTTATTCAAGATCAAGCAGATAGCCGGGCTGGTGTTCTTCATCGCGATTCTTTCCACGATGGGGATGATCACCGGACGCCCTGTGATGATGCTTGCCTATGCCGTATTCTTCTTGGTGATTAGCTTGGTAGTGTATCTCACTCTGAGAAACAACCAGCGTCACTTCGAAGTTACACGGAGTTCTAACACAATATTCAGAAAGGTATTGGCAGCGGTTTTGATGCTTTTGGCAATAGTCGCACCGCTGTTTATTGCGTTGCGTTCCAATGTGATCAATTTGCCGGATGAAATGAGTATCGGCCTTGTTGTTCCCATGATGCTGGGGCTAAGCGTTCTTTTCATCGCGATGGTTTTGGCTACTGTGGTTCTGATCAATCGCAAAGGAAACACCTTTGCCAACCGTGCCATTGGGTACATAGTGTTCATCGTAGCTTCGATGATTCCCGGTTTGCTTACCTCCCAAGTGGATAGCACGACCATGGGAATTGGTTCCGTTTACTATGTTGCGATGGCAGTGTTGATCTTGGCATACAACGCCTTTGGCCTTTTCTTCAACCAAGAATAGACATATATCACGCGGGAGCTTGTTGCCATATTTGGGCGATGTTCCCGCGTTTTCTTTGTAAATGGCATTTATCCTGGCGGACAACTGCTTTCAGAACCTCATTTACAGGTTGGCAGGGGAGAAGTATTCCCGCTTTGTAAGTGTTTGCCTGAGCTGGAAACGCATAGTGGGAGAACTATTGGCAGAGCGATCATATCCGCTCAAGCTGGAAAACAAAGTTCTCTTCGTGGGGGTTCAGAATAGCACTTGGATGCAAGAGCTGGTTCTGCTCAAACAGGATATTCTTGCCAAGTACCGTCAATATGGCGAAGAACTTGACGATATCATCTTCATCATAAACAGCCCCAAAAAGAGAAAGAAATGAGTGTTCAGATCGCTGCATCCGTCCTCTCCGCAGATTTTTCGCGCCTTAAAGAAGAAATAGATGCGCTGGATTCTGCAGATATCCTCCATCTTGATTTGATGGATGGCCATTATGTGCCCAATCTCAGCTTCGGCTTTCCCATCGTATCCACCGTCCACAGAATAAGCGACAAACCTCTGGATGCGCATCTAATGGTCACCAATCCCCAGGATTACGTTGATGCCCTAGCAGAGCTTGGTGTGGGTTGGATTTCGTTTCACCAAGAAACGGTGTTCCACAGCCATCGTTTAGTACAAAAGATCAAATCATTAGGTGTCAAAGCCGGGATTGCGCTCAATCCCGCCACCCCCGTTTCTACTTTGCATGATATTCTTCCCGAGCTGGATTTTGTGCTGGTGATGAGCGTGAATCCGGGATATTCCGCGCAGAAGTTCATCCCGGGAGCAATTGCGAAAATCAGGCAGCTTAGCTCGCTTAAGGCGGATTACCCGCAGCTCAAGATTGAAGTGGATGGCGGAGTGAATGATTCCAACTGTAAAGATCTGATCTCAGCAGGAGCAGACATCCTAGTTTCCGCTTCTTACATCTTTTCGTCCGCAAACTATAGCAATTCCATCAACAAACTTAGAGGTATCAATGTTCAATAGCCTTTCTGAACGCCTAGATTCCATTTTCCGCAACCTCAAGGGCAGCGGATATCTTACCGAACAGAATATCAAAGATAGCATACGTGAGATACGTTTGGCATTGCTGGAAGCGGATGTTAACTTCAAGATAGTAAAGAACTTCATCGCTGAAGTGGAAAAACGCGCGATTGGCGCGGAAGTGATGAAATCGCTTAGTCCCGGACAGCAGATCGTGAAGATCGTGCACGAACAACTCATCGCACTGATGGATACCGAGGGCTTCGAGATGAAGGTCTATAACAACAAACTTACCAAGATCATGATGGTGGGTTTACAAGGTTCCGGAAAGACAACCGCCTGCGCCAAACTGGCAGCCATGTACCGCAAGAAAGGCATCAAACCGATGATGGTGGCTTGCGATGTCTATCGTCCCGCTGCGATTGAACAGCTGAAAGTCCTGGGCCGCCAGATCGATATCCCTGTGGTAACAGAAGACACCAAAGATGTAGTCACCATCGCTGAATCCGCCCTCAAACAGGCTTATTCCGCATTTACAAATTTACTGATATTTGATACTGCGGGACGTCTGCACATCGATGCCGATATGATGGATGAGGTAGCCAGATTGAAAACCCATGTGAAGCCGGATTACATCTTCTTCGTCGCAGATTCCATGACAGGTCAGGACGCGGTTACCGTAGCCAGTGAGTTCTATAAAAAACTGGAGTTCGACGCCGTTATTCTCACCAAGATGGATGGCGACGCCCGCGGAGGTGCCGCGCTCTCCATCAAAGCCGTTACCGGACGCCCTCTCGCTTATGTGGGAACCGGCGAAAAGATCCCGGATTTGGAAGTTTTTTATGCAGATCGCATGGCTTCCAGAATCCTCGGTATGGGCGATGTACTAAGCCTCATCGAAAAAGCGGAAGAGAGCCTTAATGCGGAAGAAGAAGAGAAACTTGCCCGCCGGATGATGAAGAACCAGTTCGACCTGAACGATTTTCTAAAACAACTGCAGAGCATTAAAAAGATGGGACCGCTGGAATCTATCATCAAGATGATCCCCGGGATTGGCTCGAAACTACCTGCCGACCTCAAGATTGATGATAACGCGCTCAAACATGTGGAAGCAATCATCCAATCTATGACCCAAAAAGAGCGGGAAAAGCCGGAACTACTTAATGGCAGCCGCCGCTTGAGAATCTCCAAAGGCTGCGGACGCCCCGTAATGGAAGTTAATCGCCTGATGCGCCAATTTGAGGACATGAAGAAGATGATGAAGAAGATGAGTAGCCCCAAGGGAATGAAACAACTGGAATCCATGATGAAAGGGCAACAATAGAACCCGGCTGACCCGTATTAGCCGCTTGTCTATCTGCAGGTAACTCCAAGATTGCAGACGTCCTCCTCTGCAGCCAGATCAATAACACACTCCCTCCAGAGCTCTGTGCGACACATAGCATTGGGATTGTGCCTGCACCATACAAAGTTCCCACGCACCCTATACCATATCGGTTAATCGAATCTCCGCACCATCCCCATTCATTGAAGCAATCGCCAAGGCGTCAATCAGCAGTCGATACTGCATCGAAGATGCTTGGGATCAGCTACTGGATAGCTGTGAGCAAAGGGGGAGCGATGGGATAGCTAAAACAAAAGCAAGGTTGTGGGAGCTTACCAGCTATACTACTGCTTCTAGCCAATTACGGTTTCTGGGGCTATCTGCAGAAGGGTGTTTTTTATAAAACATGGTACGGCGGAAATCGAAGCGGTAAATGCTCAGTTTCAGTTGTTTTGTCCAGCGCTTGGAATCCAGCGCGATGATTTGTTGGTAGCTGTTCAAGAAGCATCCGGCGATAGCAATGAATTCCATATAGGTAAATTCTTCTGCCCAAAACAGTAACAAATGGGATACATCGGTTTCGGGATAATCCACTCGGCTATCTGAGAAATCCACAAAAAAGAACTCGTTGCCGCTTAGTAGGATGTTTTTGGGTTGATTATCCATATGACACAGACACTTACCCTTGGATAAGCTGAAGCTGTGGAATTCTGCAAGGGAAGTTGCCAAGCGCGAAGCATCAAAGCTGGGATCGTCCAGATACGGTTTCCCCTTTACGCGATTGGTGGTTATGGTCCAGATTCCACCGTCAAAGCCATTCGCTTCGCCATGGCTGAGCATTCTGGGAACATGGGGGATGTTCAGGCTATAAACCTTCAGCTCATTTTGGTATTGTTCAAAATCATCAAAAAGTTTGGTGATCACCGTAGGGTAAATCACCAAGTGGGGTTTTTCGTTCATTTATTCAAAGAAATCCTTTCGATCTTATTTGAGCGCAACATCGGTACGATCAGCTCATTTGTGGGCAGGTGATAGAAGATATCTGCAGCCCCATCGTATCCTTTGAGATCCGTGATGAAGCGATTTTGTTCTTGAGGAATCTGGATGATCGCTTCTTCTGCCCAAGAGCTGAAGAAGATTCTGCCCAGATCATCGATGGCGATTCCATCCAGATTGGAATAGACAGTATCCATAAAGATGCTGATTCCGTTATCCACTACGTTCAGGCTTAGAATGGGGGAGTGTTCGCTGTTATTCACCACAAACATTTGCCGGCGCGGACGGTCGTAAACAATGCCATTGGGAGCGTTCAGAAGAGGGCTTTGCAGCTTCTCGTGGGATTTGGTAGCTGGATCAAAGAGATGAATCGCATTGCCTGCCATATCGGTAATATAGAGTTTGCCATTTTCACCGATGGCGATGTCGTTTAAGCCCACAGCTTCCGGAATCGGATGGCTGTTCAGGATCTTGGCTTCACCAAGGCTCACCTCGTGGATGCTGGTGGGATCCGTAACATAAAGAATGTCACCCAAAGTGATGATTCCCTTGGGGGCTTCGAATTGGCGGTTCATGAACGGACTGAAGTTTCCATCCTCATCCATGGCGATAATGCTGCCGTTACCCATATTTGAGATCAGGAAGCGGTTGTTTGCCGCATCCCACGCTACGCTTTCCGGTTTGTTCAATTTACTGTTATTGCCAAACAAGGGAAGAATCCAGAAATAGGCTACTATCAAAAGCACTATGATGATCGCTATCAGAGATATTTTCTTTTTCATTATTTCCTCAAATTCCAGTTTGTTCCTGCGGGGCTGTCTTTGATTTCGATCCCTATAGCAAGGAGATCATCGCGAATTTTATCCGACAAAACCCAGTTTTTATTCTGTCTGGCATCTGACCTATAACCAAGGATAAGTTCAATAAGGGATTTTGAAAGATCTGGCATTTCCCTCGCAGAGCGGCTTTGCATGTTTTGAAAGAAACCTAGAGTTTTGCCCAAACGTAGCAGAGTAGCAGCCGCCCGGCCTCTCTCGATTTGATCTGGAGCTTTTTTGGATTTGTGAGCCAGATCAAAGAGGATGGCTATCGCTTTTGCGGTATTGAAGTCGTCGTTCATAGCATCCTGAAAATCTAACTCCGCTTGATCCATGGTGGCTTCCTTGCCGGCAATATCTTCCAGTAGTTTAGGATCAAAAGCATCTATGGCTTTGTAGAAATTTTGCATGGCTTTGTGAGATTCCTCGATCAACTCGCGGGTAAAATCGATGGGGGAACGATAGTGTTTGGACAGGAAGAAATGGCGGATAGCATCGGCATCGTATTCCTGCAGGATATCGCGGGCGGTGAAAAAGTTCTTCAGGCTCTTGCTCATTTTTTCACCATCGATGTTCAGGAAGCCATTGTGCATCCAATATCTTGCCAGGGGCTTGCCGGTGAGGGCTATTGCCTGGGCATTCTCATTTTCGTGGTGAGGAAACACAAGATCAATACCTCCACCATGGATGTCGAAACTATCTCCCAGATAGTGTTGGCTCATCACCACACATTCCGTGTGCCACCCGGGTCTTCCATTACCCCAGGGGCTTTCCCACCAAGGTTCTCCGGGCTTGCTCTTTTTCCATAAGGTAAAATCCGCTGGGTGCTTTTTGGAGAGATTTTCAGCTACTCTAGCCCCGGTAATTTGGTCTTCGATCTGCTTACCGGAAAGGCTGCCATATTCGGGCAAGGAAGCAGTGTCGAAATATACATCACCCTCTACTTCGTAGGCATTGCCTTTGTCCACCAGGGTCTTAATCAGCTCGATGATCTGGGGCATGGTATCGGTGGCTTTGGGTTGATGGTGGGGTTTTTTGATGCCCAAAGCATGGCAATCTTCCAAAAAGGCGTTGGCATATTTCGCGGCAATTTTATGAAATGGTTGCTCTTCAGCTATCGCCTGTTCGATGATTTTATCGTCGATATCCGTAATATTTTGCACATAAGTAACCTCATAACCGAGGTATTCGAAATAGCGGCGAACCACATCGAAAAAGATGAACGCCCGGGCGTTTCCGATGTGAAAATAGTTATAGACGGTAGGACCGCATGCATAGAGCTTGAGTTTACCCTCATTGAGGGGGATAAACTCCTCTTTGCTACGGCTTTTGGTATTGTAGAGTTTCATGTATGCTCCGTTATTTATAAATGACCAAGCGCTCGCGTTTTTCTATGCTCTTCCCATCGGGCGTTTTAGCGCGGATTCTCACAAAGTATGTGTTGTTTGCCAAGGCATCCCCAAATTGGTCTTTGCCGTCAAAGGGGATCTTGTTAAAACCCTGAGTGGCGATGCCTTCCATTCGTTTGAGACGTTTTCCGTTCATACTGAAGATATCCAGAGTATAATCTGCATTTTCGGATATGATAAAGGTGATGTGGCCGGAGTTCCGGATGGGATTCGGGTAAACGAGCAGGTTTTCCAAAGAGATATCGCCGCTCTTCTTAGCAATAAAATGGGTGCTGGCTACTTCCGGCAGGTTAAAATTGTCGAAAGCGATGAGCTGGATGCTGTTTGGTCCTTCTTTGAGTTCCGGTAGCTGGTAAATCAATGTACCAGCGCTGTAGGAATCGGCATCATAGCTGAAATACTCTGTAACCGGGATGGGTTGCAGAGAGTTGTTGATCACCAACAGGATGTTGTGCCCCGCGCTACCCGTAAGGTTGATTCCGTTTTCGTCAGAGATTTTGGCATACAGGATCGGTGAAGTATTCACGGTATCACCGGGGCGGAAGTCGTAGGAACCCAGGAATATCTCGATCTGGGGAGGAGAGGCATTGCCCGGAGCATCCGGAAGCACTTCGTCGGATAGCTTCAGGGGATGATAATAGCTGCTGAAATCCTTTTTAGTAAGTGGATCCCAAATATAAGCCAAAACGAGACCGTTGGCGCCGGGAGTGACGTCGTCTGGAATCAAAAAAGAGGTGTTGAAGCTGGAGTTTTCCACGCTTACATTTCCACGAAAGATGTGCTTACCGGGTTTACTTACCAAGTTGCCACTTATGGAATAGCTGTAACCGGGATCAAGAGCCAATATCTGGGCGGTGCCGGCGATGCCCGTAGAAGCAAAGGAACCAGTGAATCTGGCAAGATTGCGGCTGTGGAAAGTTACATCTTCCATTGTGGGTTCTGTATCTGAATCTATGTTGGCAAACACGCTGGGGCTGTGAAGCGGGGGTACGATATGGATGTTTGGATCTCCCAGGATCACATACATGGCGTCGTTATTCACGCTTTGAGTGAAGCTGATTTTGGCAGCGGTGAGGGCAATTCCCACTGGCATCCGGTCGTTGGTCATATTGGGAACAAATCGCCTCATCAGTTCGTGATTGGGATCCGGGAAACTCTTACGGGTAGCACCCACGGAGGCTATCGCGCCGCGGTTTTCCAAGAGCACAGTTCTTTGTCCCAGGCTGTTGTAAGCCCAATGGTCAAACGAACTTACTTCGCAGGATGCAGCGATGAAGAGAGGCAGCATATCCGGATTGTTGAATCTTCCCATATCCGTGGAACCGGTAAAATAATTCTGCATAGCCAATGTGTCGAAAGCACCGTGGCCAACGTAGTACCAGATCAACTGACCGTCGTTGATGTTGCTGAACATCTCGTCCCTTACACGGGGTTTATTCAGGAACTCGTCTGTCTCGTAATCCGCGGCGAAGATTTTGTTCATCAACACGGAGGGATTGATTATTTTGGAGAGCGATTCCATATCCCGCGTGTGTTGCCAGTCGTTTGTTACATCGCCGTTTACATTGTCATCTGCCAGCAGGAGTACATTGTTTCTCCATAAACCGGGCATGGGTTTCTGAGTGTAGTTTCTTAGATTTCGGAGCATGGTATTCAGCTCGTTTGTGTTGTTTACCGGATATCTTCCGATAGCTATCTCCGGATGGCTGAGGCTGGTAAGCATTCCAAAATAGTCGTCTGCAGTAATGTAGTTTGAGTGATGCTGAAAGATCATCACGCGGTTGCTTTCCGCCGCTTCACCAGAGAAGTTTCGCCAATCGATGGTTCCCATACCCAAGAGCGTGAGTGAAGTTAGTTTGGGCTCCGGAGCGTTGTGATACACGTAACGCAGATACTGGCGGATAGCCATCGGATCCGGATAGCCACCGTTAAATTGGTCAAAGATATCGCTTTGTAATACCACTTTAGTGGAGAGTCCCCAGTTTTGATTGTAAAGTTCCGCCAGTTCGTTTGCCTGAGTGAGAAACTCTGCAGGAGTAACGATCACGCTTTGGATCGGGGAATCCATTACAGAAAGATCAGTGGGCTGGAGGACATTGATCAAAGCCGGGCTGTACATCTCTGTGGGTTTGCTGACTATAAATCTGGTTTCCGCATTGCCTGTGCCGGTAAAATAAAAAGCTCCAGCCTCGTCAAACAAGGGGATGCGGGTGATCTGGCCGGGGGACGTGGATTTATAGACCTGGACTTCAGCAGAAGATCCCGCGAATAGGTAGCGAACTCCCTGGGTGTTTGCACCTTGATATGCGTTCACAGAATATTGAGAGTTTGACTTAATGAGTTTCTGAGAATAGGTTATGCGGTAGTAATCCAAAAAGAAGTTATCTGGCTGGCTTCTGAGAGCGCGGATCGTAATGCGGTTTGAGCCGGAGCTAAAGCTTGTAGTTTCCGCTGCCAAGAGGAACACTGTATTCCCGATCCATGTATGAACCGAGGTATCTGGGCCGTTACTGGGGACTATCACGCCGTTTACATATATCTGGATGCGGTGCTGCGTATTGGCGGCTGTATTTTCCTGTCGGAAGCGCATTTCCAGCTTTTGAGGCTCTGTGGAATCCAGATCCGGGAGATTGATGTCGAAAGAATAATCCTGAGTGGAGCTGCCAAACATCCGGGTCATATACCAATTGAATCCGGTAATGTTCCGGCGATGAATTTCCTCTTCCACATGCACAACTGCTCTGTGGCTCTCCCTGCTGGTATTATGGCCAATTATGGTAGCGTCGTAGGGGATCCTGTAGGGTGGGCCGGCGAAGTCTCCCGCGAAAGTGAGCCAATAAACAGAGTTTTCTGAATATGGATTGTAATAAACACTTTGGTCTGAGTTTTGGTAAATATTGTTTTTGGAGTATCCACTGCGGTCTGTTCCATAAAAAACTATGTAATCGGAGGGGTCAAAAACACCATCATCCTCACCAATTACTTGGATAGGGATTTCCGTAAACGCATCTCCGGGGCTGATCGCATTTTGATTGAGCGGAGCTCCGGAGGTGGCAAAAAGTCTGAAAGTTCGGGGGTCGATCAAGTCTCTGGGAAAACCGGAAAGTTGGGCGAAGTTTATCCGGTAGATCCCGGGTTTGTCTGTTTCGATCCTTGCCCACCAGGGGGATCTATTGAAATCCGCAAAATTGATTGTGCTGCGGGTAGATTCCCGCCAGGTTCTGGCGTTCTCCGGGTTCACCAGTTGGGATAAAAGATGTTCTGCCATGGGATCGGTTCTTAACCCGGATTTCTGGGAGGTATCGCCACTTATCTTAAGTAGTATTCTGGCATATCTGAGGATGCGGATGCCATATTGACCATCATAAAGGATGGGGTTTATCACAAATGGGATGTAAGGGTGTTCCCGAAAGGACTGTTTTTCCAGCTGAATAAGATAATCCTGTGGGGGCTTGCGGTAATGCTCCTCAGCTATGTCATAACGATAATCAGAGATACCTTGGTTGTCGTAGGGAAGAGGAACGGGGCGGATTCTTTGCGTTAGGGTTTGGTTTTCTTCGTTGAGGGTAAGGATTGTGGCAGAAGCAAAACCATAAGGTGGGATTCCGGCTTTAAATTCCAGCATCGGGAGAGATGGAGCTCCGATGGTCTCGGGATAACCGGCACCTTCCACGCGAATAACGGAGAATCCGTTTGCATTCTCCACCGAGTAGGAATCCAACACAAATTCCAGTTCTATCTCGGTGGGGGTCTGAGATATCACATTGATGCCGGCATTGGCGATCATGGTAAATGCGAGCAGCAAGGGAATCAGTAGCAGGCGCTTCATTTTTCGCTCTTAGGGTTAAATATCTTCTCCAAACCATATATTAGCAGGTAGAATATTCCAGTAAATAGAAATATCCCCAGCATTCCCTGGCCCATCATCCAGAGCGCGTATTGCACTGTCTCCATGCGTGTCAAAAGTAGCTGTATCATTTAAATTATCCTTTATTACTCAACGTGGTACTGACGTCCGCTTTGGATCATCATTGCCCGATATATCTGTTCAATCAGAATCAGGCGGCTCATGCGGTGGGTAAATGTCATGCGGGATAAGCTCAGGCAGGTGTCTGCGCTTTGTTTGAGCTTATCACTGCTACCAAAAACACCACCGATTACAAAGACAATTCTCTTCATACCGGATATACTAGTCAAAAAACCGGAAAATTCAAGCGAGCTTTTTTCGGATCCCTTTTCATCAAGGAGGATCAGGTAGTCTGAGGGATCAATCTTGGCAAGCACCGCTTTCGCTTCCCTATCAATTACCTGCTCTGTTGTTCCTGCATCCCTGATGCTTACATCGGCAAGCTCCAGGATCTCCAGTTTACAGAATGGTCTCAGACGTTTTTGATACTCCGCGATGGCTTCCTTCAGCCAGCTGTCTTTGTCTTTACCAAGCTGGATGATACGGATATTCATGGGAGCTTAGTTGATCTGAGACGCGAGGCCAAGAGCCATGCAGAGCATTTTTGTCTCGCCGTCATCTGCCCGGGATGGGATCAGGATCGGCACTTTGGTACCCATCACCACATGAGCCACCCGGTATTTGCAGTAGTAGGTAAGCATTTTGCCGTATATATTGCCGGCTTCGATATTGGGAACCACCATGATATCTGCGGTTCCCCCTACAGGGCTGGTGATCCCTTTGGTGGCAGCAGCGGCAGGATCCACAGCGTTGTCGAACGCCAGGGGGCCTTCGATGATGCAACCGGGAATCTGTTTTCGTTCGTTCATTTTGGAAATTAAAGCAGCATCCATGGTTGATGGCATCTTGGGATTCACCATTTCAATGGCGGAGAGTACTGCGACTTTGGGGTTTGGGTTGCCCAGATTATGAGCAACTTCGACGGCGTTTTTGATAATCGCGATCTTTTCAGAGAGAGTAGGAAGGATATTGATGCCGCCATCAGTCATCAGCTTGATTCTATCTGGATGTTCATAAGCGAGCACATCGGAAATAACTTCGCTGGTGCGCAAGCCGAGCTCTTTATCCAGAACCGCCTTGAGCAACATCGAGGTATCGGTCTTGCCTTTCAGGATGATGTTCGCCCGGTCTTCACGGGCAAATTCCACAGCTTTTTTGGCTGCGAGATTGAGGTCCTTTCCGGTGTCGATGATCTCGAAACTCTGTAGATGTTCCGGAGCCATTTTCTGAAGTAACTCGCGTATTGCCGGGGCATCGCCCACAAGAATGCTTTCTGCCAGGTTTTCCTGCTTTGCTAGTATGGCCGCGTCTAAAACGCTTTCGGTCTGGGCGGCTGCGATTACTACTGTTCCGCGTTTGGCTTCTTTCACTTTTTGAATCAGTTCGTTAAAGTCTTTTATCATTCCTGGCTCCTTGCTGGTTAATAGTCGTAACGTTCAAAGAATTCATCCACAAATCCATCTTCGTCGGGTTTTAACTCAACGAGAATCTTCTTTAGAGCTTCTTTTTGGATCTGCCGCACGCGTTCCCGGGATAGCCCCATAACTTCTGCGATTTGGGCGAAGTTCTTGGTCTCATGATTGTCGTTTAGGCCAAAGTAGGTGCGGATGATTTCCGCTTCTCTATTTTCCAGTTTGTTGATGGCGCGGTGGATTCTGCTGTTCAATCTGTCCTGATGATACAATTGTTGGGGATCCAGAGTATCCCTGTCCTCCAGCATATCCCGGGTGGAGAAATCCTGGAAATCCGTGGTCTGCATAACTTCGTCGTAGGAGGATGTTTCCGGCATTTGCTCCTTTAGTAGGTCGATGGATTTCTCTGTAATGTTCAGGCGTTCTGCTATCTCTTCACTACTTGCTTTTTCCCCGGTTTCGGCAAACAAGCGTTCCTGAGTGGCTTTTATCCTATGCGCAGTGCTGGATTTCGCCAATGGAACTCTTATCAGGGACGATTTTTCGGAAACTGCAAGCATGATCCTCTGCTTGATCCACCATATCGCATAGGAGATCAGCTTGATATCCTTATCAGGATCAAACTTCTCGATGGCTTTGATTAGCCCGATGTTGCCCTCGCTGATCAATTCTGAAAGCGATAGACCTCTATTCTGGTAGCGAGCTGCAATCTTAACCACAAACTTCAGATTGGCTTGGATCAGACGATTCATGGCATCGGCATCTCCCGCTCGGGCTTTGATGCCCAGTTCGTGCTCTTCCTCGCGGGAGAGAGTCTTGAACTTTGATATCTCGTTCAGATAGTTTTGCAAAGCCTTATCGGCAAACACGCTTTCTCGTTTCATTCCTTTTGGCATATTATAAACCTTTATCTATGGCAAGACTTTGCGGGGGTTGATCGCTTTTCCCTTGATTCTATACTCGAAATGCAGGTGTGAACCGGTAGCATTTCCGGTAGCGCCTACTGTGGCTATCTGCTGACCTTTCTGAACTTTATCGCCTACTGCAACGAGGTTTTTCTCGTTATGGGCATACACTGTCATCACAAAATCCGGATGTTCCAGAACGATTACATTGCCATAAGCTCCTTGCACCCCGGAATAGACAACTGTTCCGTCCAAAACTGCATAGATTGGAGTTCCCGTCTTTGCCCCAAGATCTATTCCTTTATGCGGTCTGCCGTTTCGCAGGCCATATTCTGAGAGTACTCTGCCTTCTACGGGAGAAACGAGGTCGTCCCGGATTCTATCCTTCTTCAAGAGTTCTTCTTCCGTGATGTTTACGGTTCCGGGTTTGCTGCTTTGTGGACGGGGGCTTCCCGCCAGATAAATCTTTTGGCCTACTTTGATGTCGTTCGATGTTAGTGAGTTTAACCGCTTCAGCTCGTCCACCGTCATGTTGTTTTCTCTGGCAATTTTAAACAGGGTATCCTTGGGTTGAACTACATAGACTTTTTCGATAACAACAGTATCCGGAGGTGCAGAACTGATCACCGGAAGCTCCGGATTCACGGAGGCTGGCGGAGTGGATGTAGCAGGAGCCAAAGTTTCCGCGACCCCATAAGGATCTTTGATGATCAATCTCTGACTTGGGTAAATGGATACATCAGCGTTATCGAAGCCATTCCATTCAAGAAGCTCTGCCAGAGTGATGTTGTTGTTCTTGGCAATCCTAAAGAGGTTGTCACCTCTTTGAACCTGGTAGAAATGCTCGGCGGGCAAGGATGATCGTTGGATCCTGCGGGGAGGGACTTCCGTAGCTGGAACGCGGTCGGGAGTTGGTTCCGGAGCAGGGGTCTGCCTGGGAGTTTCCTGCGGGGGAGGGGTTTCAGCCTGAGCACGGGTAGCTTCCTTCACCTTCAGTATCTGACCTATGGACAGATTGGTAGTTTCCAGGCTGTTCAATTCCTGAATCTCTCTTACACTCATGCCATAGCGTTTTCCAATGCTATAAAGAGTGTCGCCGCGCTTGACTATGTGGTTCTGCACTTGTGCCATCGCCATCACCGGAAATAGAAGTATGACAAGCGCAAGGCAGCGTAATCTATCTAATTTCAAAATCATGATACCTGTTTTCTGATTCTATTTGTTCCAAGCGAAGCTCATCCACCCGGGAAAATCCATTCCCGGATTTCAGTTCATCGCAAAAGCTTTCGATTATTGATTCCTCTGCTTGAGCTATGATATATACACTGCGATCCGCCAGATTGCGTACAAAGCCCGTAACTCCATGACGCAGAGCAGCTTCCTTCGCAAGGTAACGAAAGCCGACTCCTTGGACCCGCCCTCGTACATGTATCTCGAATAGAGGCATATCTACTCACCTTTTTCTTTCGGTTCTTTGTATTTGAGGCCATGATATTTGTCAAGTATTCGTTTCCGGGCTTCTGATGGTTAACTGCCAATTTGTAAAACAAGTTCATGCTACGCAGTACATCCTGCTTTGCGCGGTTTCAGGTTTCATATAGATAAACCCGCTTAAGGAAGGCTTACAACCATTCATTTCGTGCTTTGTGCCTATGGTCAATAGAGGGAATGTATCGACCCAAGGATTTGCCCTTTCACATCAATATTAATTGATCTCTTTTTTAGTTTTGAATTGGCTCACTTATAAGGGATGCCGTTTCTGAATAAGGAGCGGGAGAGAAAGCGGTTGAAGCACTTCCTCTCCCTTCAGCGTTCAGTGTTGAGTGAATGTTTATCTCATGAATGGATACTCGAAGTCCGTAGCGGGAACGAAGTTTTCCTTTATTGAGCGTGCGGAAATCCAGCGCTGGAGGTTCAATGCAGAACCAGCTTTATCGTTTGTTCCGGAAGATCTGGAGCCACCGAAGGGTTGTTGCCCCACTACCGCGCCGGTAGGTTTATCGTTGATGTAGAAATTACCCGCACTGTGTCTTAGCTCGTTATAAGCCATGCAGATAGCATTGCGATCTTGGGCAAAGATAGATCCCGTGAGTCCATAGGGAGAAGTGGAATCGCACACAGAAAGGATCTCCTCGAACTTATTTTCTGGATAGGTGAGCACCGTTAGAACCGGGCCGAAGATCTCTTCATGCATCGTTTTAAAGTTGGGATTATTGGTTTTGATGATAGTGGGTTCTACGAAATAGCCCTGGCTGTCGTCGCAGTTACCGCCCCAGAGGATCTCTGCATCGCTGGCAGATTTTGCGAAATCGATGTATTGCTTGATATTATCAAAGCTCTTTTTGTCTATCACCGCATTTATCAGGTTCCCAAAATCACGGACATCACCCATCTTTACTCTGCTTAGCATCTCAGTCATGTGATCCAGCCATGCGGGATAGAGTGAGTCTGGGATATACAACCGGGATAGCGCGCTGCATTTCTGGCCTTGATACTCAAATGCTCCGCGCAGGGATGCCACAGCAAGAGCTCTTACATCGGCGGATTTGTGTGCCACGATGAAATCCTTGCCACCGGTTTCACCCACTATTCTGGGATATGATTTATAGAGGTTGATGTTGTTAGCTGTTCGTTTCCAGATTTGGTTGAAGACTCCCGTGCTACCGGTAAAATGGACTCCCGCTAGATCTGGAGAATCCAATACACTGTCTCCGATTTGTGCGCCTGATCCGGGGATGAAATTGATTACGCCATCCGGGAGCCCGGATTCCTGCAAGATCTTCATGATATAGTAGCCACTATAAACTGCGGTTCCGGAGGGTTTCCAAACTACTGTGTTACCCATCAGGGCAGGGGCGGTTGGCAGGTTCCC
Organism: Candidatus Cloacimonadota bacterium; assembly: GCA_018433885.1. Taxonomy (GTDB): domain Bacteria; phylum Cloacimonadota; class Cloacimonadia; order Cloacimonadales; family Cloacimonadaceae; genus UBA5456. Next base: position 15,015 of record JAHDQK010000014.1, on the reverse strand, counting down.
GGCGATAGCGGTAAAATTGAAAGGTGTAACAGCAAAGATAAAGCCTTCCAAGGCTCTATATTCGCTGAAGTTCCATTCACCTTTGGGAGAGATCAGAGGTTGTTGTTCATATATCTTCTCAGCAAAGTACACATTGAATCGCCAGAAATCGATCAATTCGCAAGCGGAATCAATTTCTGCCTGATACACGTTTTTGCTTTGCCCCAGCATGGTAGCTGCGTTCAGAAGAAATCGATATTTTGTAGAGAGTAGTTCCGCAGCTTTCAAGAAGATTGCGGATCGATGGTAGAATGGCATTTCAGACCAGTCTTTCTTTACCTGATTAGTGGCAGCGATTGCTTGGCTGATCTCGGAATGACCCACTTTGTGATAGTGGCCAAGTATGTGTTGATGGTCGTGGGGGCAGATGCAGTTTTCGGTGGATCCGCTAAAGATCTCCTTCCCACCGATTATCGCCGGGATTTCGATCTGTTGATCATAGAGTTTCTGAAGCTCTTGCTCTAGAAGTTTACGCTCAGTTGAGCCGGGCACATAACTTTGGATCGGCTCGTTTTTGGGCACGGGTACGCTAAAGAACATTTTGTATCTCCTTTTCGTTGATGCGAAAAGGAAACGCTAGCATACAGCGCACTAATGCCGCAAGCTAGTGGATTCACCTTTTCGCACTGGAAGGCACATCTGTTTCCGGATGCACCCTATCGGTGGAATGGCCATGCTCTATTCGGCAGTTTAGGTCCATCCACTCGGTGACATAACCACGATGCCCAAGTGCTGTTTTCCGTCAAGCAGTCTTTTCTCCTTAGATTTTCTTATGTTTCCTGCCAGCTGCTTGATACTCAACAGAACGTTTGAAGGATGATCTGTATATTGTTTCTGAAGAGTAATATTGGCTTAGAGACTTTAAAGTAGGTTTTGTGGAACAAGTAACATCTCTGGCGTGGGATTAAAATTGTTTCATATTTGCTTTTTGGCTTGACAGAAATCCCTGTCGGAAATGTTTGGGATCAGGATGTTTAACATGCCTTGTTTTTCAAGGCGATACAAGAGTGCTTACAACAAAGAAAGGGAAAGAGGAAACCATGAAGAGAGTATCTATCATTCTATCATTCATGTTGCTGCTAAGCCTGAGTTCGATGCTGTTCGCCGCTCATGAGAATTATTCAGGGTCTAAATGGGAAGTTACAGCCCGGGCTGAGATTCGGCGCTTGATCCCAACAGTCGGAGCTCCTGCTACCAAAAGGGCAATGGCTCTAACAGAGTATATCAGCCAAGAATACTTTGGAAACTGGATCAACAACAGCAAGGTAACCCTAGAATACGACAGTTACCAAAGACCAACCATGCTTGTTACCCAAAGTTGGGATGCCGTAGATGAGATTTGGTACGATAGCATTCAGGAAACTGCTATTTACGGACAGGACGGAAAGGTCTCTGAAATAGTAAAACAGTGGTGGGACGGAAGTCAATGGATAATGGATGGAAGAGTAGATTACAGCTGGGACGGTAACTTCCTCCAAAATGTTCAACATTGGGCTTACTACACCGAAGAACCCTCATTGATTCTGGAACAGAACTATTTCTACGATAGTGAGACCAACAGATTAAGCAACGTAGTAAATACATATTCAGACTGGGATCGCTTCTTTGATATGCGTGTCTCATTCGCGTGGGACGATCAGGGGAGGGCACAGGAAGTTGTCTCCGAGCTATTGTTTGGAGAAGACTGGATGCCTTTCACCAAGACGCTGATCAGCTATTTGCCCCAGGATACCAGCAATTACAATACCTATTACAACTTCATGATCAAGCAAGTTACCTTCGGCGACCATGATATTTATCATATGCATTCTCAGATTCTGCTCCATGAAGAACAAGAATTTGAGCTGAGTGAAGAAATGGAATGGGATATTATTGGAAAATACGTCTATAACTACGATAATGATTCCAATATGATCAACTCTCAGTATCTGTTCTATGATGGCATGGATTGGGTACTCCAGGAAGAGGAAGATTATACCTATGACGATCATGGTAATCCGCTTAGCTGGACTGCCGCTGAAATGCAAGGTTCTGAACTTGTGCCATGGTGGCGCCAGCTGAATACCTATAACGAGCTTACTTCGATCCAGGATGACATGAGCCCGGCATTTCCAATGGCCATCCGGATCTATCCAAATCCCTTTAACCCTGAGACTAACATTGCCTTCGAATTGAATAGCCCTACTTTGTTAAGCCTTAGTGTGTTCAATGTAAAGGGTCAGCAAGTAAGAAATCTTTATGTGGGACAAATGCTTCCTGGTAACCATTCCATCATCTTTGATGGCAAAGACGATCGTGGTCGCGACCTCAGCTCCGGGATCTATTTTGTAAGGATGCAGAGCTCGGAGGGAGCGGTATCCCGCAAGATGATTCTACAGAAGTAACACTCAATATAAACAAATGGGACCGGTTAATCCGGTCCCATAATTTTTAACATAAAAAGATTAGAACTCTGCTTTAAGTTCGCGCTTCATGAGGTCACGCATTGCCAACAATGGCTCTTTATCTTCGTAGAGGATTTTATAGACTTCAGTGGTTATTGGCATATCTACGCCGAGCCTTTGTGATAGTTGATATACACTACGTGTGCTTGCCACACCCTCAGCCACCATCTGCATGGAGGCTTGGATTTCCTTGAGTTTTTTGCCTTTTCCAAGTTCATATCCCACATAGCGATTCCGGCTGTTGGGACTGATCGCGGTAGTAATCAGGTCTCCGATCCCAGATAACCCTAAAAAGGTCTCGGGAAGGGCATCCATGCTTTCGCCAAAACGGCTGATTTCCACTATTCCGCGGGTCAGAAGCGCACCCATGGTGTTGTCGCCAAAACCCAATCCGCTTACGATTCCTGCTGCAATAGCTATGATGTTTTTGATGGCTCCGCCGATCTCCACTCCTACCAAATCCGCACTGCGATATACCCGGAAATAATCGTTTGAGAATACTTCCTGCAGGGTCTTTAGCAGCTCCTCATTCGTTCCGGCAATCACCACAGTAGTAGGGATCTGGCGGGCTACTTCTTCCGCGTGACTGGGTCCGGATAGCGCGCAGATCTTTGAGTGAAGCTTTTGGGGAAGCTCATCAAAAAGTATCTTGTCGATGGTTTTCAGGCTCTGTTCTTCGATGCCTTTTGCTACATTGACAATCGCCAACAAGGTCTCTGAACCCCATAGCTTTCTTGCGATATCCTCCGGGATCATCCGCAGAGTGGAGCGGATAAACTGGGACGGAGTAGCAAGCAGGAGTATATCGCTGGCAAAGTCTGCAACCATCTGAAATGAATCTGTATACCTGATCTCGGAAGGAAGCGTAATACCTTTTAGTAGGGCAGGATTAGCATGGTTTTTTTTCAGAGAATCCAGAAAAGCGGGGTTATACTCCCAGACAAGAACATCGTGTCTGTTTTCGGAAAGTAGCTTCGCCAGGGCAAGCCCCCAGCCTCCGCCACCGATTATACTAATCTTCATTTGGGGATTGTTTCACAAAAAGTGATCAGTTCCTCGTCGTCCTCATCATCGTCAAAATCGTCGTCATCTTCGTCTTCGGCTACCCAATCTGGGCAAAACAGGAGGTCTTCCTCGTAGTCCCAACCGTCCACATTGGTAAAACCAAAGCGGAGAAGGGTTTCTTCTTCCCAGAATGTATAGTGACAGACCCCGTCGAAGTTTGTCCAAACCAATACCGGGTTTTTGAAGTGGCGTAGTTCCACCTTGTGGTTTTCTACCAGATCAAGGAACTCTTTAATCTTCTTGCGATCTGTTTCCTTACGGAATTCCATTTGTACCTCGCAGCTTAGAATTTGTAGCTTACCGCAGCGGAGAGGCGGTTCTCATTAAACTCTTTGAGCCGGAGAACACTCTCATTCGGAGATTCTACATTCCTGAAGATATGCAAGTAGTCAAGAGATAAATTCCAATCCGGATGCAGTTTGATATTCAAACCCGCTTTAGTATTGTAGATAGCATATTCTCGACCCCCAAACCAAGCACTGTTTCCCTGATAAAATCGATCTTCTTTGCTAAGCTCCAGATACGGTTGCCAGCTTTGCCTGCTAGTGCTTTCTCCACTAAGTGGCATCGGTTTGAGTCGCATCACACCGCGATATATATTGCTATCGTAGCTACCATCATCGTCTGCCATATCTTTGTATCCGCTGTTGTCGTAGCTGCGATAGGCATAAGAGCCTTGCAGGGTAAAGCTGGGGAAGCTGTAGCGCGCGCCAAATTCGGTGGTCAAACGGTTACCGTCGGATTCGGTAAAGTATTCGTTGTAGTAAAGATCTTCATACCGGATATTGCCGAAAGCACTAAGTTTACTGATCGGTCTCAGGATTACATCCGCGCGATACAGATTGCGTTCGTAGCAATATTTCTCTGGATTGCCGGTACCATCGCTGTCGCTGTAATTTCGGTAATAGATGTGAGGATAATAGCCATATAGAACGCTAGCGCTCCAATAGTGGCGATCCGCCCGGAATCTCAGAATTGTGTCGCTACGGTATTTGTCTGTATTTTTTACAGTTTGGCTGATCGTACCTGTAACGGAAGGAGTGAATGTCCACCAGCGATAAGGAATGGGATAGGCGAGATCTATCGTAGTAGTCAGGTTCAAGTCGTCCGTAGTCTTAGCCCAAGCCAAGCCGTTGCTACCGTTTTCCCAACGGCTGAGGTCGCTATCCGAAAATTGAAACAGATTATCAGAATAGGTGGCTCCCAAAGTAATTTCACCCTCTAACTGGGCATGTGCCAGGGTAAATGATATTAAGAACAAGGCCAAGCAAAGGATTATCGGCCGGAAGTTTTTCTTGCGGGTCAAATTTCTATTGTTACGCACTTTCTTTTCCTCCGGAGTTTTTAATTCTTCCTGAAGATCCGGGTAGATTTCCCGGTTCACTTTGGCTTCTAAGTTGATTTCTTGCTGATCTTGCATGCTTTACCTATCCAAGAGGATCACCGGTCTGGCAAGGAAAAGATGGTCGGATTCCGCGCGCAACTCATACTCGCTACTGTTAAGATTTTCCGGAAGTTCAAGACGCATGCCTACGGTAAGATACCGGATGCCTTGCGCGCTATACTTGGTGCTTCGGGCAAGACTAAACTCGTATTGATCCACTTTCGTACCATTGTGCCACAAGCTGAAGACGGGTAAAGTGCGGTCTGTGAGTCTGGCACGAATATATACAACGCCGTTCTTGGCATTGTTATGAGAAAACCGGAATGCTTGGCTGGGGTTGAATGTGTAGTATTCGCTACTACTGGAATTATGAGTAAGATCGATGATTCCCGCGTGGGCATGGATCTGACGGTTGGGGATTCTTATCGGTTTCACTTTGGGGATGATCTTTTCCATTTCATAGGCGCGCATGTATGTGCTACGTTGATAGCAGAGCACTTCCAAGCTTTTGGTTCCGGCGGGAACATCAAACTCAATATCTTCATAGAGATAGTATCCGTTCAGGCGTTCTGCCAATTTGAGATCAAAAGTTGTGCGTTCTTTGTTGATTAAGATATGGATCTGGGGCTTGCGCAATCTCTCGATGTCGAAGCTACGAATCTGGATGCGTTCCACACCTTCGGTATTCAGGGTCATGGTCTTTTCCGGAAGGCTTCGGTAGTACCAGTGATTTCCGCTGTCGGTCTGGCGAATTCTGCGACTGCCGGGGTTTTCAAAATCCATGATTCTGGTTTTATAATTCTGTGCGAAAGCGCCAAATGCAATAAGGCATAGCAGGATCATGAGGCTTAGTTTCTTTGTCATTTATCTGAATGTCTCCTATAATTCGTCGTCTGGATCCACGATGTTTGCCATAAAGCGACGATCGTGACGATCGAAGACGATGACCGCGATAATGGCGAGGATTAGAATTGCCAGACAGATTGAGGCGATGGTTACATTGTGGATAGTGGTCTTAAAGACACTACCTTCTCCGGGAATCGGTTTGGTTTCCAAAGAGAGGCTCAGGTCGTAGCGGTTTGCCCACCGCAGGATACGCCGGATGTGAAGCACGGGAACGTTCATTTTTGCCATCTTCATCATCACGCCTTCCTGTTCAAAATTACGTTCGGCGAGTTTGGTATTCAGCCCTTCGGGGATCAAGCGAGCATTTGGTTCACTGCCTACGTTTGCCAAGCCACCACCGATGTTCACAAACATCCTATAGCGGTTTGAATCGCCCAACATATCCTGATAGGCTGCCATACGCAGGTCCACATTTTCGTTTAAGCTTGCACCCAATAGTAGCGGGACAGCGTTACGGCTCATGGCTTCACGCAGGGATTGGATGCCGAAATCACTCAGGCCAACTCCGCGGTCTTCACTTCCTCCTAACGAGGCATATTTGCTTCCGAAGTTCAAAAGTCCTTTGGTTCTAAGAATTGCTTCCATATCCAGCCAGGTAAGCTCTTCCCGATTTGCACCGTATGATGCCGAGGAAAGCGATACGATGATCTGGGGATCCAGCTTCAGCACCGTCATGGCTGCATAGAGAGCCAGGTTTACGGCAGGATTACTTCCTGTGATGCCTACTGCGATTTTTTCGCCTTCTTTGGCTCTGGATAGTTCTTCCACGAAGATGGCGGCAATATTCGGGTTTATGGAAGCTTGTTTTTCGGATAACAAACCTCTGTCCGTAGTGATCGAAGAAAGTCTTTGCCCGATCAACCCGCTCTGGAAGGGATCATTAATGGGATCGATCTCGATGCCTCGAGCGATGATCTCAGATTGCAGTGTATCCAGATATGTCTGCATCAAATTCACTGCAGCAAGTTTCTCGTCGTAGTTGGCAGTTCGAATCTCCACAAAGTTGTTTGAAGCGATCAGATATAAGATTACCGATAGGATGAAAAGCGAGATCAGGGATCTGCCGGATTTGAGGTTGGGACGATACATTCCTCTTAGCATCTTACACCTCCCCGCCAAAAATCACCATCAGCATCAGTTTCACCAAGATGGCTGCGATGCTCATTGTGGAAAGGGTCTTCCAAAAACCTTGCCGCTCAAACCAGTTTGCGATCAAGCCGGGGATGATGTATCCAATGGATTGCATTTGGAGTTGATGGACGGTAAGATCGTGGAACACCAAAAGCCGGGATGCCCATCCCAAGATGAAACCGATCAGGATGCTAAGCACCATTCTGCGCTTGCCAAATAGCAGCGTGAACTGCCCTACAAGGCGGATGATGCCCCATGTGAGCAAGCTGATGATCAGGGTTCCTAGGATTTGCATTGGCTTGTCCAGATGTAGAGCGATATAGCCGGGTACTACGATTCCACCTGCGGAAGCTCCCAATAATTCCGAAAAGATCAAACTGATGATAACGCCGAGTCCTACTGCGGCTTGTACTACTGCATCAACCACGACCAGCTCCTTTATTTGCTTTTGGTATTTTATGTTTAAAATGTGCTACTATCTGAGCGCCATATTTGAATTCACCTGCGATGTTCCCGATTCCCAACACGTGGGATTCCTTCTTGGTGAGCTGCCAGACCTTTTGATAAATCTCTTCTGTGAGGGGCTGACCCATCGCGAAGAAGCGATCTTTGGGGATGCCTTTGCTGATGGCATAATCTGCCACTTTTTCCGGGATTTCTCCGGTCAATAGCAGGTAGTCGTACTTCACCCTTGCCAAAGCATCTATCAGCTGTTGGGAACGGAACAAACGATCCGCGCGGGAGTTTAGGATGATGATCTTTTCCACTCCACTAAGCTTTCCCGTAACCATATTGATGATGTACACGGTGGATTCGGGATCGTTGGCGGCAAATACATTGTAGAAATGGATGCTCTTCTGGCGGTCTTCCACCAAGTACTTCTTCAGTGCGCCGGGATCCGGGTGGGCAGCTTGCATTCCTGCCAGAGCTTTATCTCTGGCAACTCCCGCTTCTGCACAAACAGCAAGCGCAAGCTGCACGTTATCTTTGTGCTCGATATAGCGAAACTTGCTCATCTCCTCGTCGGTAACATCCGTCGGCACAATTTTATGGATCCGGGTCTTTCTGGCATCTGCGACCTTTTTCAGGATGGGGAATTGTTGCACCTCGGCTGTATAACACACGCCCCCGGCGGGGATGGAATTAGCCAAGCTCATGGTTACGCTTTGCACGGTGCTGCCCATCAAATCCAGATGATCCGGACGGCTGTTCGTGATCACGGAAATGGTACTTTTGATAAATTTGCGCTCGGTAATCCATTGGAATACCGGGTTTACCGCCATACATTCGATCACAATCGCGTCCGGCTTCTCTTTTGCCGCATAGCGGAAGATGTATTTCTGCTCGATTATGTTTGCGCCTTGTAAACGGATGATTGCCGCTTCTCTACCATCTGACAATACTACTCGGGGTAGAGTTCCGGTGATTTTTGCAATGGTTTTCTTGCCACCGGCGCGCAAACCGGCAGCGATCAATCGCGTGACGCTGGATTTCCCCCTGGTGCCATTTACATGTATGCGGATGGGGATCTCCGCCACATTTCGGCTGTGTCTGCGATACTCCAAAGCCCAATGGATTATCAGGATCAGAGTCGCGATTATCAATATCGTCATCTATTTCCTCATGATTTATAAAATATTACATTCAATGCGGACACACTCGTCTTACAAGCTAAATCCACGAAAGAGAGTATATGCAATATCCATTCCAGTAAATGCTAAAAATGGCTTTGCTTGTGGATTATTGTAGAAAATCAGGTATTTTAGCACGGCTTCAATTATTGGATCCACCATCCTGCGAGTTTCATCCCCATTGGTCAAAGCTATTGCCAAGGCTCTCTCATGGGGTGCCCGTTGCTTGGTCACGGCTTCGGCATTGCTTCAAGCAATGGGCGTGATATTGGCAAGTGCCGAGAATACCTGTGGAGATCGATGAAAAAATATCGTTCATCTCCAATGGCAGCGATTCAAGGTGAGATTGTAATAAAGAAACGGGTACCACAAGGGTACCCGTAACACATTGAATATTCTAAGTTATATCTCCAAAACCTTGAGGAGTGCAGCTTGGGTTTCGGGGCGTTCCTTGAGGTCGCTTTCTGCAAGGAAGTTCTTTCTTTGCAAGAACCTATCTTTCAAGAGCTGCAGATAGGCATCCATGTTGCCGCGTTTTTTGGGATCGTATTTATCATAGTATCCGGGCAGGATCATCTCAATCGATTCACGGGTGGGAATCATCGCCGCGGGTAAGATATCCCAGGGCTCCCATTCAATCTGATCAGTCAGAACTGCGGTTTGAAGAGTCAATGATGTCTTTAGCGGAATTGCTTCCAGATCGCTATCGGAGTTCTTCCAATAGCCGCGAGAATTGAAGCAATAGAAATCGGCTCCGCTCTCTGCAACATGCAGGAAGGCTTCTACATCACGATATAGCTCATAGACGCGGAAGGGATTGGCAAAAGGTTCAAACACCAGCTTATTAAGTTCCTCTTCGGTAACGTTTTCCGCCCGGTTGCGTTGGGTCATCAATGCGGCACCCATCGCGATGGCGAGATGTTTGTCCTTTAGTTTCAACACAGGGGGGAGTACGCTATCTTTCATCAACCAAACTAGGGCTTTGGGGAAAGCGCACCGGTTTACATAGTTTCCTAATAAGCTACGATCCAAAAGTGCGCGGCCGTTCTGGTTTCGTAGATCCTGACCTACGGGGATGCGTTTGCCATCGATATTCAGGACGGCGTGGTTCATCAATGCCAGGGCACACTTCCAATCCGGATGGTCGATGGGGCGGGAGTCTGTTTTATCGAACAGAGTGGGTTCCCAAGCCCTGCAGACCTTGTTTTCCAGATCAATCTGGAAGGCATCGTCGTGGAGCACAACTTTGGAAAATCCTTCGGGGAGGGTTCCGGCATTATCATGTGAATTGGTGTGGCTGGATTTTCCGGTTCCGGAAAGCCCGTAGAAAGCGATGGAGCGTTTACCGAATTTATGGTATTTGGCATCTTTACAGGTAGCAAAATCGATCTCTTTGATCCCGCCATGGCAAGCAGCCATGCCGATGCGAATTCCGGAGGTCCAGGCAAGGGTAAGAGTGCCTTTCTTGCGTTCACCAAAGTATCTCATACCCAAGTTTACGATCACATTGTGCTTCTCATCCACCAAGGCGAGCTGTGGAGCTCCCACATTGTTGTAAAAGGGATCGTCACAGGTCCATTCATTAAAAGCGATGAGGATGATATCCTGGATGGGAAGCTCGGGACTTTGGGCGTATTTCTCTGCTACAGATTCGTAAGGAGCAAAGTTCAAAAGCCAGTTGTAAACGTTTGCCACGTCGCTTTCGGTGGTAATGAAAGTGGCTTTGATCATCAAATCTTGGTCCATCCCAAGAACGGCTTCTGCTTTGATCAAAGGATAGTGTTGCATCTGCCAGATAGCCTCGCGGAAATCGCCCTCCAGCTTGTTCTTCTTGCTGGCGTCCAGGCGATGGTAAAAACGGCGGGCTTTGGCGGTACGCCCGATAATGTTTCCATGGCAATCGTTCAACACTTTGGCATCCGCAGGGAGACCGTGGAGTTTCGCAAACTCCGGATACATGGGAATGTCTGTGATGGTTACACCAGGTTGGTTCTTAGCCATTTCATAGGCTTCGCGAATGTCGATTTTGCGCACGAGGTGGTTGTTCATCAATGTCTCCGCGATTGCGCGAATCGGGGACATAGCTTTGAGATCGCTGTAAAACTCAGCACTACTCTTGCTTGCCATTATTCCTCCATCTATGGCTGATTTTTGGGATCAAAGATCAAGTGATTGGCACTTAAAAACTTTAAGCTTTCTTGTCAAGCAGAGATTCAGATGATTCCCAGTTCTTTTCCGATAACTCTGAATTTCTCCAGTGCCATATCAAGCTGATCGCGAGTATGGGTAGCCATAAATGAAGTGCGGATCAAGCATCCGTTTGGCGGAACCGCGGGAGGTATTACCGGGTTGATAAACACACCTTCTTCGCCCAGGCGTGCCCACATATGGAAGGCGCGCATCATATCGCCCACATGCAGTGGGATCACGGGGGTGCAGCTGGTGCCGGTGTTGTAGCCCATGCCTTTGAACTCATTCATCATATAATGGGTGTTTTCCCATAGATTCGCGATGCGTTCCGGCTCTTCTCTCATGATCTGGATGGCAGCCAATACGCTTGCGGTGGAGGCAGGGGGTAAAGATGCGCTAAAGATAAGCGCGCGGGATTTGTGCTTCAGATAATGTATCAGAGGTTCATCCGCCGCGATGAATCCGCCCACGGAAGCGAGGGATTTGCTGAAGGTACCCATGATCAGGTCTGTTTTGGGAGTAAGCCCGAAATGCGCTGCCGCACCCGCGCCGTTATCGCCCAAAACGCCCAGCGAGTGAGCTTCATCCACCATCAAATTCGCGCCATACTTCTCTGCTAGCGCTGATATTGCGGGAAGATCCGCGATATCTCCTTCCATGGAAAAGATGCCGTCCACAACTATCAAGGCTGGCTTGCCTTCAAGTTTCTGCAAGGTGCGTTCCAGGGATTTCATATCGTTGTGGTTATAGCGCAACATGGTACCTTCAGAGAGCTTGCAGCCGTCGATGATGGAAGCGTGGTCGTATTTGTCCGTGATAATGTATTCATTTTTGGCGACCATGGCAGAGATGCAACCTACGTTTGCTTGATATCCGGTGGGGAAGGCTAATGCGGCTTCTTTGCCTACCAGGTTTGCCAGCTCAGATTCCAGTTCCAGATGGATATCCAGCGTTCCGTTCAAAAAGCGTGATCCGGCACATCCACTGCCATATTTCTTCATGGCGGCGATGCCAGCTGCTTTCACTTTCGGGTGAGTAGTGAGGCCAAGATAACTATTGGAGCCCATCATCAGCATTTTTTTACCATTACATATCACCCAGGTATCCTGTTCCGAAGAAATCTCGCGGAAATATGGGTAATAGCCCAGTGCCATTGCGTTCCGGGCATCCATGTAGTTGAGACATTTATCAATTATGCTCATCACTTCCTCTTCTATATTATTCTGTATTCTTTAAGGTTTGTATACGTCACGCTGATCAGGCTGTAGATCAGATACACCATGGGTACTGAGATCAGCATCCAAAGGATGCCGCCATACCATCCTCCAGCGAGAACCGTAAGCAACACCAACAGGGGGTGCATGTTGATCGTGGTTCCCACTACTACGGGGTAAACTATATTGTTGTCGATCACTTGAACCAGATACATTGCCAAAGCCGCATATGCCATGGTGATGAAGGGACCACCGTCAAAGAAGATTGTGAAAACTGCCAAAGCCCCACCAAAAAAAGGACCAAAGTACGGAATGATGTTGGCAAACCCGGCAGATACTCCAATTAACACAGGATTGCTGACACCCACAATGGTGAGTGCTGTGGAAGCCATGATGCTAACGGCAATTACTTCGAATAACATTGCCCTCAGATAGGTGCCCACAGTGCTATCGATCTTGCCCATGATGATGATCATCAGTTCAAAATAGCGGTTTGAGCTAAGCCTGAAAATGCTCTTTCGGATCAAGTGCTTGTCCTTCAGCAGGAAAAAGCTGATCAGAGGAACCATTCCGACAAAGGAAATAGCCCCAATTATGCTGGAATAGTTGTCTATGAGAAACTTGGGTAACCTTGCCAGAAAATCTGTGGCGTTGTCCAAGATTTCAGTAAACCTAATCGTGAGATCCAAACCCGGTATCTGGGAATCGAGATTTGCCGCATACTCGTAAATTCCGCTGATAAAAGGGATCTGCATCAAAAAGTCTGCACTCATGGTTTGTTCGTGTCCCAAGATCTCCAACAAACTATTGCCCTGGGTGATCAGCTCTGGGATCAACCTGCTACTTAGCCAGGCAATTACTCCGATTATCCCAAGATACAAAAACACTACAGCCAACCACCGAGGTAGTCTCCGATGCTCAAGCCAGCTCACAGCGGGGTCTAAAATGTATGTAAATATTACTGCCGCGATAAGATAGCTGAATACCCACCGATAGAATATCACTCCCGCCAAAAGAACGATTATTAGAACGGTGTAGAAGATCAGCTTGGTCCAGTTCATCTCAGATTTCCTTGATATCAGAGTGCAACAAGTTGCAGAGATCTCTGTTGATGGCTCCCAAAATTTTTATGCCCATGTGCGGACGCGACTCAATGAATCCCTTCAGATCAGTGCGGGAGATGGCATGGGCTGTGACCTTGCTTTTAGCCGTTGCAGTACTGTTGCGTTGACCATTGTAGTATAGATCAAGGATGCCCAAGTGTTCGCCCTGACCCAAAACCTTGCCGGTGTTGGCATGGTGCTCGCCCCGTAATTCGATTTCTCCGCTGTGAATAAGATATATCACTTCCAACGGATAGCCGGATTCGAATATTACTTCTCCGGGCTTGAACTCACGGGTGTGCACAAGTTCGTATAGCAAAAAAAGATCATAGGAGTTTAACTCGCTGAATATGGAGTATTCCCTAAGTATCAGATATTCTTGGGGACCGCGAAAAATGCTTTTGATCCAATCAAATATGCCATGTTTCATTTTTTATCCTTTACCAAGGGGACAAAAGCGCAGGGAGTATCTTCTCTGTACTTCAACTCTCCATTTTCGCGTTGAATTATGAACAAGCTTTGGCTGGTGTTTTTTCCTACCGGAATTGCCATGATACCACCCTCAGCAAGCTGGGCACAGAGTTCTTCCGGGATCTCTTCCGCTGCGGCAGATACCACTATTTTGTTAAACTCCTTGTAGGGAGGATATGCTTGTTTCCAACCCTGCCATCCGTCTCCGATGCGAAACCAGATGTTCTTGAAGCCGGCTCTTTTCAGTGTCTTCTGGGCTCTCAAAGAAAGGGTGTCGATCAGCTCCACCGAACATACTTCTTGCACAATCCCGGCAAGAAGGGCTGTCTGATAACCACTGCCGGTTCCGATCTCTAAAACGATGTCCGTAGGCTCCAGTTTTAGATGGCTTAGCATAATCGCGATCATCAGGGGTTGAGATATAGTTTGCGCTTCCAGGATCGGTAAAGGCTGGTTTCGATATGCATATTCACGGTATTCCTGAAGAACATAGTCTTCCCTAGGAACGCGCCGAAAGGCTTCCAGTACCAAGGGGTCGGATATTCCGCCGGTCTTCAGGGTTTCCACCAGTTTCAGCCGCTGATCTTCAAAACGCATTGTTATCTATCGAGCTCCAACAATTTGTGCTGTTCGATCCAACTTAGAATCTGAGGGAAGGTTTCCGCCCGCGTTAGTTCAAAACCAAGCGGGGTGATCGAGATATAACCCTCGCTGATGGCTTCCGAATCTGTCCCGGCTTCAAAATCCCATTGGGGAACGTCTCCACCTATGCGATAGCTGAAGCTATCCTCTTCTTCATTGATGATCGTAATAAAGTTGTAGTACTTACGGTGTCCGGTGCGGGTAAGGCGCACACCCTTGACTTCTTCAAAGAGAATGTTGGGGAAGTTGATGTTGAGAACTTCCCGGGGCTTTGCCAGAGTATCCAAGCCAGTGCGGATCAGCTTCATGAACCAATCTGTAGCAGATGCAAACAGTTGATCCCGATAGGCGTTGATCGATAGCGCGATCGCCGGGTAACCAAACATTGCCGCTTCCATCGCGGCTGCCACAGTTCCGGAATAGAGGACGTCCTCGCCCATGTTTTGCCCGGCATTTATCCCGGAGACTACCAAATCTATCTTTTCTGTGATGATTTTTTGCAATGCGATGACCACGCAATCAACGGGAGTTCCGCTAATAGCCCATTCATCTTCAGCGATGCGGGTGGCTTGAATATCTTTACGCAATGAGATGGAATGCGATGCGGCGCTGCGTTCGCTGTCCGGCGCAACCATGATCACCTTATGCCCGGCAGAGGTGAGGGCTTTTTGCAGTGAGCGGATCCCGGGAGCGTTGATCCCATCGTCGTTTACAAGTAGTATTCTCAAAACTTTCTCCTTAGTACAAAACATGGGCGTTAATGAGCAGCCAGCCGAGAACAAAGATAATCACAGC
>JAHDQK010000018.1 GCA_018433885.1 Candidatus Cloacimonadota bacterium | reverse complement strand
TGAACTAACATGATCCGAAACATCACTTCTGCCGAATATGCGTCTCTCCCGGCTACAGAAGTCCTTCTGATCTCAACTTTGCTGATCAGTTTGTTGATCCTTTTCCAGTCTATCAGTTGATCCACATCTTTAAGGAAGTGTCTGCGGTTTGCCAAACGATTGGCTATCTCTTGATCTGCGAAGGTTAGGGTTTGCTTTCCATGATTAGCTCCTGTGTATTGATTGAGCCATAATCACACGTGTATCTAATTTTTCAAGAACTATTTAGATAAACTTATTGTCCATTTTAACGTGCAACGGTCTTCCAAAACAAACTTGAGCCTGGGAGATCTCTACGAGCTAATGGAAAACCATGCAAAAGCTATCCGTTATTGGAAAAAGGGTGCCCGAGCTTTGATTTCGCAAATGCCAAAGAATCACCCTTGGTACTTAGATGCCATGAATCGGTTGAATAGATAGCAATTATGGATCCCCTTGCTGTTCCCATTGCGCAGTTCACATAAGGCAATACCAACGATCCTCCCGCAGTAGATCAAATACAAGTTTCTGTGCCCAGCTCTGCGCCTTCCCCATTGCGCGATGCAGTCGCCCTGCCGTTTCCATGCAGTGCAGACAGCAGGAAGCAAGCTTCGCGACTCTTGCGGGCAATGGGGATGAGGCGTCTTTATCTTGCAGAGGACGCAATAATCTCCTTACCAATAGCTCCCCCGCCTCTCATGGATGGGAGTTCATCATCCCCCATATATCCGTTTCTCGACACGTCCCCATTTCCCACGAGAGAGCTTTGTTGCGGATTCTTCTTGACAATCTCAAGATAATTCCCAGCTTGGATAGAAATTGTAAGCATTGAAGGATATACCTTGAAAAAACTGATTATCGTCGCTTTTCTCTGGTGCTCTGCACTTATGGCAGTTTCACCCACTCAGGTGATGCTATATTCTGCCTTTATCCCCGGCGCGGGACAAATCTATAACAAATCCTATACCAAAGCTGGCATCGTAATCGGCATCCAAGGCTGGAACATAGGCAGAGCCTTTTACAATGGGAGCAGAGCAGACGATTTTGCCAAAAAAGCCCAAGATAGCATAAGTCCCTTTGATCAACAGTTCTACGAAAGCAGATCCCGCGAATATCGCGAGAAACGTAACAGCGACTTCTGGTGGATCGGGATCACGGCGGCTCTCAGCACATTGGACGCCTATGTGGACGCCCATCTTAACAACTTTGAAAGCGAAAAAGAGGGTCTGCATTTGAGATTCGAGGATGGCAAGGCAGGCATTTCAATCCGATTTTAAGCATGGAGATATAAGAATTATGAAAAAAGTTTACCTATATTTGATGTTCATATTCATTACCCTTTCCGCAATGGCGCAGACCATGACTGTGCGCGAGTTTGAGCTTGAGGTATGGCGCTTAACAAACGTGGAGCGCGTACGCCACAATCTTTCCCCACTCAGCTACGAAGAAGGTCTGGCGGATCTCGCCCGGCTTCATTCCGGGAACATGCTATTGCACAATTTCTTCGCCCACAGAGACCATAAAGGCGATGAGGTTGCAGACCGTAAGGACAAATATTATCCTACTCTGCTGATTTCCGCGATTGGCGAAAATCTGGGGAAATTTACCAATTCCGGGATGAAGTTCACGCCCCACGAGCTGGTGAGCGGATGGATGCAATCTCCCCTGCATCGGGATAACATCCTGAATCCACAATATACGCATCTGGGAGTTGGGCTAGTGTTTCGCGGAACCACCCTGTTTGCCACCCAGAATTTTGCCACTCCCACGGTGAAGTTCAAGGGCAATCTGCCCAGTAAATTCGATGTAAAAAAAGTGTATCGTTTGAGCTTCGAATATCTATCCCCACGCCCGGCAAAAGAACTAAGCGCGACCCTGATTTATCCGGATAAAAAGACCAGCTTCAAGATCTCGGACGAACAGGAGATGGTGGGTGCACAACCGATAGCCCTGCGCTGGACATCCTCCACTACCTTCGATGTGGATCTGCCCTTCAACGCGGGCAAGGGCGAGTATCAGCTCTGCTTTGGATTCAATGGCGGATATTTCCCGGAAGGTCTGAAGCTCAGGGCAAGGTAAGTTCTACGTAAACCGGGCAGTGATCCGAACCCATTACATCCTGGCGGATTCCCGCCTGGGCAACCAGGTGCAGATGTTCTTTGTTCACAAAGAAATAATCTATCCTCCAGCCAATGTTTCGGGGTCTGGCTCCGGCTCTATAGCTCCACCAGGAATATTGATCCGGCGAGGAATCAAACTGGCGAAAGGTATCCACCCAACCTGATGCGGTGATTTTATCCAGCCATGCCCGCTCGATAGGCAAGAAACCAGATATTTTCTCGTTTTCTTTGGGGCGCGCAAGGTCGATCTCGCGGTGAGCGGTGTTATAATCCCCCGCCACAAAAACTGCCTTACCGCTCTTGCGTTTGGCTTCCATTACTTCCAGAGCTTTGTCGTAAAACCTGAGTTTATAAGCCAGACGTTCATCACTCATCGCTCCATTGGGGAAATAGATGTTGAACAAGAAGAAGTGCTCGTATTCTGCAATATTGATCCTGCCCTCGGTATCAAATTCTTCCACACCGAAGGCCTCTTCGAAGGCAAGCGGCTGTTGTTTGGAAAATAGAGCCGTGCCGGAATATCCCTTGCGAAGGGCATGAGACCAGTATTTATGATACTCGGAAAGTTCATTTAGTTCTTCCGGAATCTGATGTTCCTGCAGCTTGGTTTCTTGCAGGCCAATGATGTCCGGAGTGTTGCTCCGGATAGTCTTGATAAAATCCTTGTTTAGCACGGCGCGCAAACCGTTTACGTTCCAAGACCAGATCTTGATTTTCATGTAATCCTCATTAACGTTTGATACAAACAAACTAAAGCAAAATGACGCCCGAGGCAACGAACGGGATAAATTCCCGCTTGACATATTCCCCGGGTGTGTAAGGTTGTACACAGTTCTTTGATTTATATAGGGGGTGACATGGTTTCGACAGGGAACCAGTGTGGTAGAGATGCATGCCGGAGATGCTGTCCACTCCGTTAACAAGCAGCAAATGCAAATTAACTGCAAACGATAACTTACTCTTAGCCGCTTAATGCGGTTACGTTCAACCTTTTCGTGCCATCGGGAAAGGCTTGGGCGTCGTAACAGTATGGCTGCTCAGGCGTAGATTGCCGATATACGCTTGTTAAGACTTTCGGCTGGGGTTTTGCGGGTCTGATTGTCTTTGCCGCCATGCCCGAGATCTAAAGACAACTAAGCATGTAGATTCTTTATGGCGCTGTTCTTTGGACGCGGGTTCGATCCCCGCCACCTCCACCATATTTTTGTCTGTTTTGCCCCGCATATACCGTATATGAGTCTGATCCCGGTTTCCGGCATGCTTGATTAACACGATAATCATGAAAGTTCTTTGGAGACATGATGAAGAAATTGATTCCACTCGCGCTTTATCTCACACTTTTGTTATTTTCCGCCTGCAATAAATCCCCCACCGATCCGCATAGTGGGGATCCACTGCTGCAAGAAGCCGTTCGCACTACGATTGATTCCATGTGGAATGCCTATCTGGACGAGAATGATCTGCAAACAGGCGGATTGCTTTTGTACGCCAATCATGCCGGGCGTAGCTACCAATGTAAATCGAATCTCCCGGAGAATGTGTCTGCAAACTCGATGTTCCGCGCCGCCAGCATCACCAAAACCTTTACCGCCTCAGCCATAATGCTCTTACAGCAAGATATGCTGCTGGATATCGACGATTTTATCTCCGATACTATGCCGGGACGCTCCGAGCCATATGTACTTAATAATGCGAATTTTAACATACCCTTCAAGAATCAGATTACGATAAGGATGCTATTGGAACACAGAGCCGGAGTGTATGACCATACGAACTATGATATCCCGGATAGCGTTTCTGCTCCATACGCCGGTCAAAACTGGTTTGGATACATTCTGGAGAGCGATCCGATGCATGCCTTTAACATCGAAGAAATCATCTCGGTGCTGGCAGGACATCAGCTCTATTCAGGGGAGCCCGGCGCTGCCTATAGTTATTCAAACACCGGATATATGTTGTTGGGAGAGATCATTGAGCGGGTGAGCGGGCAAAGCTATGAACAATTTGTACACAGCCATTTGCTTTTGCCCAACTCTTTAGAATCCACTTCTTTCCCGCTGGATGTATCGCATACTATGCCTTCAAACTCAATCCCCGGCTATGTTTATCTGGAATCTAATGCTATACCCGCCGATGTTTACAATATGTCTATGGAGTTCGGACAGGGCAATTTAGTAACCAACGCGCAGGATCTGTTGTCCTGGTTGCTAAGATGGCAAACGGGAGCTGCCGGACTGCCGCAAAGCGTTGTGGACCAAATGAGGCACTCCCAATATCCCGATCAGGAATATGGCTTGGGCACTTCTTACAGTCCCGGATTTGGCTATGGGCACACCGGAGCCATCGCCGGATACATCAGCCTGATGTTCTACGATCCCATCACAGAATATGGATTTGTATTATTGTGCAATGTGTGGAATCTTCGCGACTGGGATACTATTGATCTGGAAGCCTATAAACTCTTTGATATAGCGGCGAAAGCGAAGACCATGATCACAGCTGAACAGCCAGAAAGAGATAGGCCTGTATTTCATCGCTAGACATACCCGCGTTTTTGCTTGACACGCCGGTTTGATCTTGAAATATTGCCTCGTGGTGCATGCTGTATCCGAGCATCCAAAACACCACAGCTGGAGGAATTGTGAAAACAAAGTACAAATGCCTACTGTTGAGCCTGTTATTTATGACTCTTGCAATCAGCACAGGATGGGCACAGGACTATCCGGAAATATACTACATGTATCATTATTCTTGGGCCGCATCCGGTGGCAGCCTTGGAGGTCCGGACTGGTCAAGCCATGAATCCTCAGTTTACTACTCATCGGAGGACAACCCACTCTGTATCGACAGCTTACGCTATATGTACAGTCACGATGAAGTGGGTCCTGATTTTGATGTTGAGATCGATGAGATACGTCCATTTAACGGGCATTTGGAACTCTTTCCGGATTATTTCATCCTCAGAAGCCCGGCCAGGTATTACCCTTCGATGACTCAGTACCGCATCAGCAAGATTAATTATCAGGGTTACTACCTTGAAGATTGCCTTACAAACTCTTTGGATCCTGAAGACTATTATCTGAAAGCCTGGCACTACTACGATGACAATATGCACCACGTCTCCTCTGTGGTCAGGTACAATGATCCACTGAAGTACACAAAGTTTGAATGCATTTTGGACACTCAGGGACGCAGGATCGAGGAAACGCACTACAGCTCTCCCGACTCTTTGGATTGGCAAGCCACAAAACACATAAGCTACGAGTATCTGTTTGACCAGCCCTTCACGCTGAACTGGGATTTTGAAAAGCATGCCCTGTATGTTCCGGGATACCTCATGGAACAATGCGGTATTGGTGACATCTTTTACTTAAATGACGACTACCCTATCCAATTATTATCGATGATGACCCGCAATTCTGAAGGACAATGGAGTGAGCCGGTTGTCTTCTATGCAGAATACGCTATGCTGAACGAACCCGATTATGATCGGATCTATGTATCCTTCTTTTCATTGGACTTAGGCTACGGATATAACCTTCGATACGGCCCCCATGGCCTTTTAGAGCAGTATATGTGTGATAATGCTGAGGATATTCCCTCATTTGATTTTTTCTACAAGCATTCAGTCAATACATCCGTGCCGCACAGCCCTCAGATGCCGGATATCCGGCTAAACTTGTGGCCCAATCCGGTAAAACAGACAGCCGATCTGCACTACTCTCTGCCCAAAGCTTCACCCTTACAGATCAGCACCTACAACATTAAAGGACAGTTGCTGAAACGGGAACAGCACAACGCGATCAAGCAAAGCGGTCAGCTACCCTGGAGTCCATCAGACGCAGGGGGCAAGGCCCTCAGTAATGGAGTCTATCTGATCAGAGTGGAAGGGGCAGGATTTGCCGCAACCAAAAGAGTGATAGTTGCCAAGTAGCTGATTTTTTCGTCTCATCCGCTTAATTCTATCAAAAAAGCTGGACAGATTATGCCCTTCCAGAAAGATGACCCAATACTAACGGCGAATATGCCAATCAACAGGCAATTGCCTGAATAAACCCTAATAATCCGGGAGGATTAATGCCTTTAACACCTGAGGCCAAAACGGCTATCATGGCAGAGTTTAAACTCCATGAATCAGACACCGGTTCCCCAGAAGTGCAGGTCGCGATGCTCACCAAGCGCATCCAAGACATCAGCGCGCACCTCAAAGTGCACTCCAAAGATTTCTCTACCCGCCGGGGACTGTTGAAACTGATCGGGCAGCGCAGGCGCTTACTTGATTATATGAAACGTAAAGACATCAATCGTTATCGCGAAATAATCAAAGCGCTTGGCATCAGAAAGTAAAACTACCGCCAAGATATTGAAAGTCATGGAAGTGGGTGCCTGGCGCATGCGGGGCACCTCTTTCTTTTTTGGAACCAAAAACACCCTACCCGGGAGTAATCAGCAATAAGCAAATGGGTGCTCCTCACCTTTACCCATCTGCCTATTGCTTATTCTCCCTGGGCATACAAATAAGGAGAATATATGCACAATTTTAACATTACCCGGCGGGAGATAGATTTCTTCGGCCGCAAACTGATCGCCGAAACCGGTAAAATGGCAAAACAAGCCAATGGCAGCATCTACCTGCAATTGGGCGAAACTGCCGTCCTTGTAACCGCCACAATGAGCAAAGAAGCCTCTGAAAACCAGGATTTCTTCCCGCTTACCGTGGATTTTATCGAGAAGATGTATGCCGCAGGAAAGATCCCCGGCGGATTCTTCAAACGCGAAGCAAAACCCTCCACCGATGCCACTTTGCAAGCCCGCGTGATCGATCGCTCGATCCGCCCGCTGTTCCCGGAAGGATTCCGCAATCAAGTGCATGTAGTATTGAACGTGCTTTCCTACGATGGCGAAGTGGATCCCGCCAACCTCGGCGTTTTGGGCGCATCGCTGGCTCTCTCGATTTCCGACATCCCCTTCCATGGCCCGATTGCCGGCCTTACCGTGGGCTATATCAACGATGAATTCGTGATCAATCCCGCCATCAAGACCCTTAAGGAAGAATCCCAGCTGAACCTCACCGTAGCGGGCAGCGCAACTTCCGTCGTGATGATCGAATCCGCCGCCAACGAACTCTCGGAAGACATCATGCTGGATGCGGTTTATACCGGTCACGACGCTATCAAACAACTCTGCGCGCTTCAAGAAGATTTTGTAAAAGCTTGCGGCAAGGAAAAAGTAGAAGTGAAGCTCATCGAGCTGCCTCAGGATGTAATGACCAGCATGGAATCCGCCTATGGCACACGCCTGGCAGAAGCTGCTACAATCCTGGGCAAACAGGAACGTCAGGACGCCTTCGATGCGCTTGAAGCAGAAATGCTGGAAAAACACCTGGCAGAAGATGGCGAAGAGCTATATGCCGAAAATGAAAAGATGTACAAAGAGGTCTTCCACGAAATCCTGCGCCGCTATGTACGCGCTTCCATTTTGGATAAACACTTCCGCGTAGATGGCAGAGGCTTGGACGATATTCGAGATATCACCTGTGAGATCGACATCCTCCCCCGCGTGCACGGTTCAGCCCTCTTCACCAGAGGCGAAACCCAATCCCTGGGAACAGTGACTCTGGGCGGCGGCAGCGATGAACAAGTAATCGACACTCTGGAAGAAGAATATAAGAAAAGCTTCTACCTGCATTACAACTTCCCTCCCTTCAGCGTGGGCGAAGCAGGACGCATGGGACCTACCGGACGGCGTGAACTGGGCCATGGAAACTTGGCAGAACGCGCGCTGAAAGCCGTGTTGCCGGATCACGAGAAATTCCCTTACACCATCCGCATCGTGGCAGATACTCTGGAATCCAACGGTTCCTCCTCCATGGCTTCCATCTGTAGCGGATGCCTGGCAATGATGGCTGGCGGCGTGCCGCTGAAAGCTCCCGTAGCCGGAATCGCCAATGGTTTGATCATGGAAGGCGACAAGTATGTGGTACTCACAGACATCATGGGCTTGGAAGATCATCTGGGCGATATGGATTTCAAGTGTGCCGGAACGCGTGAAGGAATCACTGCCATGCAGATGGATATCAAGATCGAAGGCATTACCAAAGACATCATGCGCATAGCTCTGGAAAAGGCAAAGAAAGCCCGCCTGCATATCTTGGACATCATGCAATCCTGCATTACAGACCCCAGGGAAGATCTCTCTCCCACGGCTCCCAGAATAGAGAGCTTCAAGGTTCCTACCGATAAAATCGGTGAAATCATAGGACCAGCCGGGAAAATGATCAAATCCATCATCGAAAGCTGCCAAGTGGGCATCGATATTCAAGATGATGGTACCGTAAGAATCCTTTCTCCGGATAAAGCGTCCATCGATAAAGCCAAAGCCATAATCAAGGGCATTGCCATCGATCCCGAACCCGGAGACGAGTTTGAAGGACCAGTTACCCGCATCGAACCTTATGGCGTGTTTGTAAAAGTAATGGGTGGCGCAAAAGAAGGCATGGTTCATGTCTCTCAGATGCATACATCCCGCATTGGTCACCCTGAAGATATGGTTAAACTGGGTGATGTGGTGAAGGTGAAAGCCCTCGGCATGGACAAAGGCAAACTATCGCTTACCATGAAGGGCATCCCCGGAAACCCGGAGCCCGATCCCAATGCCCCCACAGATAGACCCGCTCCCCCCAGACGCGACGATAACCGCTCTCGTGGCGGAGATCGTGATCGCCGCGGCGGAAGTGGTGGCGGTAGAGATCGCAACCGCAGATAATCAAGATAAAAATTCAATATACTACGGGCGCGAATCTTTTCCAGTTTCGCGCCTGCACTTTGATTCTCAGGAGCTTATGTGAAATACAAGATTGCAGACATCTCTCTTGCCGAATTCGGCAGAAAGGAAATAGCGATGGCAGAGATCGAAATGCCAGGCCTTCTCGCCCTGCGTGAACGCTACGCGGGGAAACATCCCCTGAAGGGCGCTCGCATCACCGGAAGTCTTCACATGACCATCCAAACCGCGGTGCTGATCCAAACCCTCGCCGAGCTTGGAGCTCAAATCCGCTGGGCAAGCTGCAATATCTTCAGCACTCAAGATCACGCTGCCGCTGCCATAGCCGCCCAAGGCATCCCCGTCTTTGCCTGGAAAGGAGAAACCCTGGAGGAGTATTGGTGGTGCACCTTTCAGGCACTTTCTTGGCAGGATGAAGCCTGCGACTTGATCGTGGACGACGGCGGCGATGCTACCCTGATGATTCACGAAGGCTATCGCTTGGAAGAACTCTATGCCAAAACCGGTGCCTTACCCGCTCCTGATAGCGACAACCATGAATTCCGGCTGGTACAGGAGCTCCTGATCCAGAACCTGGAAAACGACCCCACCCGCTGGCACCGAACCGCAAAGAACCTGAAAGGGGTAAGCGAAGAAACCACCACCGGAGTGCACAGATTGTACCAGATGTTGCAAGATAAACAGCTCCTCTTCCCTGCCATCAATGTGAACGACAGCGTTACCAAGAGTAAGTTCGACAACCTCTATGGCTGCCGTGAGAGCTTGGCTGATGGCATCAAACGTGGAACCGATGTAATGGTAGCCGGAAAGACGGTGATGATCTGCGGTTATGGCGATGTGGGTAAAGGCTGTGCTCAGAGTATGCGCGGTTTTGGGGCAAGAGTCGTGATCAGCGAGATCGACCCTATTTGCGCCTTGCAAGCTGCCATGGAAGGCTATGAAGTACGCACTCTGGACGACATGGTGGAGAGTGCGGACATCTTCGTAACCGCCACTGGTAACTGCGATGTGATCCGTGTGGATCATATCCTGAAGATGAAGAAGAATGCGATCGTCTGCAACATTGGCCATTTTGATAACGAAATCCAGGTGAACAAGCTCTACGAACTGGAAGGGGTGCGTCGCGAGAACATCAAGCCCCAAGTGGATATGATCCATCTGCCCAATGATAAAGCGATCATCCTGCTTTCCGAAGGCAGATTGGTGAACCTCGGCAATGCCACCGGGCACCCTTCTTTCGTGATGAGTTGCTCCTTTACCAACCAAGTAATGGCACAACTGGAACTTTGGCAATACCCTCACGAGATCGGTGTCTATACCCTTCCCAAGCACTTGGATGAAGAGGTTGCGCGCTTGCACTTGGGCAAGCTTGGGGTATCGCTCACCCACCTTACGGTGAAGCAAGCTGAATACATCGGGGTGCCCATCGAGGGACCCTATAAACCAGATCATTATCGCTATTGAGCGGAGAAGCTCTTGGCTACCCACAAACCGGTAATAATCAACGAACTCTTTGGTGAGCTCAAGATCCCTGCCGAAGATAAACGCTGGACGGTGATCTACACCAAACCCCGCTGCGAAAAGCGGATAGCGGATTATGCCGCGAAGAACCTGATCCACTATTATCTACCCCAGCTCAAGACCAGCCGGGTGTATCAACGCCGCAAGGTGGTTACCACCCTGCCCATGTTTCCCGGATACATCTTTATGGTGCTTTCTGCCCGGGAAAAAGAAACCATCGCGATCTCCGGTTATGCCGTCAGCTTCATCCGGGTTACAAATCAACGGGAATTGATCGATGATCTCTCCCGCATTTGCTTTGCTTCCTCCCGGGATGTCCCGATTGTACAAACCCTATGGCTGTCCAAGGGACTTGAAGTGGAAATCACGGGGGGTGCCCTGAAAGGTATGAGAGGAGTGGTGGAAGGTCACGACAAGATATCCGAGATCCGGCTTCAAGTGGATATCCTGCGTCAGGCTGTAATGGTTAAAGTAGACCCCAAGGACATCAAGATAATAGGCAAATACGAAGTGGAAGAGGTGGAAGCGTGAAGATACTGATCACCGGCGGAGCTGGTTTCATCGGCTCTCATGTGGCAGACGCCTGTATTGCGGAGGGTCACGAAGTGGTGGTGGTGGACAACCTGCGCACTGGTTTTGCCCGCAATCTGAACCCCAAGGCACGCTTTGTAATGATGGATGTATGCGATCCCCTACTGGCAAACCTGATCGATGAAGAACAGCCGGATATCGTGGATCACCATGCCGCCCAGATATCTGTACCACTATCCATCGAAGACCCCTTGACCGACGCCGAAATCAATGTAAAGGGACTCATCAACCTGCTCGAAGCCTGCGTTAAACACAAGGTGAAGAAGGTAATCTATATCTCTTCCGGCGGCGCGATATACGGCGAAGCACAGGAATACCCCACCCCCGAAACATACAATCCCCGTCCGCTCTCGGTGTATGCCATCAACAAAATGGCTGGCGAGCACTATCTGCATCTTTACAATCATCTATATGGCTTGGATTACACAGTGTTACGTTATGCGAATGTCTTTGGTCCCCGTCAGGTATCCCACGGTGAAGCCGGCGTAGTCTCGATCTTCACCGAAAAGCTGCTTAAAGGTGAAATCCCTACCATAAACTCATATCCGGAGGAGCCGGAAGGGATGATTCGGGATTACGTGTATGTGAAGGACATCGTGGAGGCTAACCTGCTGGCGTTTACAAACGGAAGCGGCGAAACCCTTAACATTGGAACCTGCATTCCCACTTCCACGCGCGCACTTTATAATGAGATCGGAGCGCAATTGGGATTTTGTCCCCAACCGCAAACCTCCCCAGCCCGCAAGGGTGATCTGCGCCGCTCGCTGTTGAAGATCGACAAAGCGCACGAGATCCTGGGCTGGCAGCCATCTTGTAGCCTTACAGAAGGGATCGCCCAAGTGATAGATTACTATAAGAATTTATTAGGAGAAAAAGTATGAGGCTCGCCGTGATAGGATCCGGATATGTAGGGCTCACCAGCGGCGCATGTTTTGCCGATATGGGAAACAACGTGATTTGTGTAGATAAAGACACCCGCAAGATCGAGATGCTAAACCATGGTGAGATACCCATCTACGAGCCAGGCTTGGAAAGCATGGTACAGCGCAACCGGGAAGCCGGAAGGCTAAGCTTTACCACCGATCTCCAACAGGCTGTTCGGGATTCCCATGTGCTCTTTATTGCCGTGGGCACACCTCCCGAAGAGGACGGTAGTGCGGATCTTTCCCATGTCTTGGCAGCCGCCCGGGAGATAGCCCAATATATGGACGACTATAAAGTGATCGTAGATAAATCCACCGTGCCCATTGGCACCGCGGACTTGGTAAAAGCCCAAGTATCCGACACCCTGAAGACAAGGGGAGTGGATATCGCGTTCGATGTGGTCTCCAACCCAGAGTTTTTAAAAGAAGGCGCTGCCATCGACGACTTTATGAAGCCTGATCGCGTGGTGATCGGCACGGAAAGTAAAAAAGCCGCCCAAATCATGCGAACCCTATACGCTCCGTTTAACCGCACTCACGACCGGGTGATCGTGATGAGCATTCGCTCGGCAGAGATGACGAAATACGCAGCAAATGCCATGCTGGCGACCAAGATCTCTTTCATAAACGAAATCTCCAGATTGTGCGAAGCGTATGGCGCGGACGTGGAAGAAGTGCGTAACGGCATTGGCAGCGACAGCAGAATCGGTTACAAATTCATTTATCCTGGCGTGGGCTATGGTGGAAGCTGCTTTCCCAAGGACATCAAAGCCCTGATCCACATGAGTCGGGAAGTAGGTTACGACAGCCGCATCCTGAAGGCGGTGGAAGCGGTTAATAGCGACCAGAAATCCCTGCTTTCTCAAAAGGTAAAGCATCATTTCGGGAATGACCTCAGTGGCAAATGCTTTGCCATCTGGGGGCTGGCATTCAAGCCTCAAACGGACGATATGCGTGAAGCTCCCTCCATCGTGATCATCCGCGAATTACTGGCATTGGGCGCTACAATCCGCGCCTATGATCCCGTGGCGAATAATGAAGCACGCCGGATTTTCGGGGATACCCCCGGACTTACTTTAACTAACGATGAATACGAAGCTATAAACCAAGTGGACGCGATGCTCTTGATTACCGAGTGGCGCCAGTTCCGCTATCCGGATTTCAAGAGAATGAAGGATACGATGAAGAACCCCGTGATCTTTGACGGGAGGAATCAGTACGATCCTGAAAGCCTGCGCGAGATGGGCTTTACCTATTACGGTATCGGCCGCCCATAAGAGCCTGCTACAGATATATTAACGGGATCCGTATGGATCCCGTTTCTTTATTTTTCTTTACTTTTTGTGAACTTGACCGGATGTCCCAAGGCATCGAAGATAATCTCCTCCGCCCTGCTTGTTGCCCGGTTGTAGAACAAATAGCCATCCTTGGATGCCCCCGCCTGCAGCTCACCAAAGCTGAAGTAGGAAGCCATCAGTTCATAATAGGCATCCAAGTTTTTATCCCGGGTTTCTGCCAGAAGCGGATCCGCATTAAAAGGATCCTGCCATTGATCTAACAGCAGGTTTTGCTGATAGCTACCCAAGATAAAATCCAGAGGCACATAATCGTGCTGCCTGCCCCCCGCGACTATGCTGAAGCTCTCCTCTGGCAGGCGCAACCTGTTGTCGGATAGATTACGGACAACCACATACATCGAGAAGAAGTTCGACGATACATCGCGATATGAACCCCGATATGCCTGAGGCCGAACCGCGATCCACAGGCTATCGCTACGCAGAATGGCAAATCCATCCTCCACCTGATAATCCCCCGCCACCGGCCGGTATCCGCCGATCGCGCATCCGGCCAGCAACAGGAGTAAGAGGCTACTCGTCAGAAGGTTCCGAATCGTCCTCATCTTCCGCTTCTTCGATATCTTCATCAAGATCGGTTTCTTCCAGATCCAGTTCGGTATCTTCAGGTTCCTCTACAAGGTCTTTGAGATCTATTTTGGGAGCTTTTTTCAGCTCTTCCACTTCTTTATCCAGAGCTTCATCGTCAGTTTCTTCCGGGGGAACGCAGGTGATATCGCGAACTTTATCGCCCTTGGTAAGGTTGATGAGCCTTACGCCCTGAGTGTTTCTGCCAATGGTGGAGATCTCCCTCACAGCCTGGCGGATGATCATGCCATCGTGGGTGATGATCATCAGTTCATCGCTGTCGCTCACCATCATCAGGGAAGCCAGATGACCGTTTCGAGTGGTGGTTTTGAGGGTGATAACCCCCTTGGAACCGCGTTTCGTGGTGGGATAGCTGGAGGCATCGGTACGCTTACCATATCCATTTTCGCTAACGGCAAGAATGGTGGCGGAGGAATCCCCGTTTTCCGCCATCTGAGACGCGCTTACCAGAGTCATGGAGATCACATAATCTTCTTCTCTCAAGCGTATCCCGCGCACGCCCTTGGTTACTCTACCCATGGCGCGGATATCTCTTTCACTGAAACGGTTGCAATAGCCATTGCGGGTTGCCAGAAGGATATCGTCTCCGATATCGGAAATCCGGGCATCGATCAGTTCATCTCCATCAACCAGCTTGATGGCGCGGATGCCGTTGGTGCGCGGGCGGGAATATGCCACCAACGATGTCTTCTTGATCAAACCATTGCGGGTGCACATAACGATGGTCTGTTTGGGATGGAAATTCTTGAGCGTTACAAAGGCTTTGATCTTCTCGCCTTCAGAGAATTTCACGAGGTTCACAATCGCTTTGCCTCTGGCGGTGCGGCTGGCTTCCGGAATCTCATATACCTTCAGCCAATGGCACATGCCATGGTCAGTGAACAGCAGGATGTAGGAGTGTGCGCTGGCTACAAAGAGATATTGGATAAAATCCGCTTCCTTGAGGTTGGACGCGCTCAAGCCTTTGCCACCTCTGCCCTGAACCTTGTAGGTATCCACCGGCAGGCGCTTCACATAGCCATCGTGGGTGATGGTAACCACCATCATTTCGTCCGCGATCAGATCTTCCATATTGAAGCTTCCGCCATGACCTTCGATGATTGTGGTGCGGCGCGGATCACCATATTTTTCGCTTAGTTCCTGAGTTTCTGTCTTCACCACATCCATTCTCAATTCGCGGTGCGCAACCAGTTCCCGCAGACGTTCGATGGTCTTCAGCAGCTCGCGATATTCTTCTTCGATCTTTTCCAGCTCCATGCCGGTAAGGCGTTGCAAGCGCATATCCAGGATCGCTTTTGCCTGGATCTCGGACAGCCCAAATTTATCCTGCAGAGACTGGCTGGCTTCCGGGGGAGTCTTGGACGCGCGAATCGTGGCAATCACTTCATCCAGATTGTCCAGAGCGATGCGGAAACCTTCCAAGATATGCATTCTGGCTTCGGCATTGCGCAATTCGAACTGAGTTCTGCGCAGAACTACATCGTGGCGGAACTCGATGAAATTGGTGATCATATCCTTCATATTCACAACCTGAGGAACACCTTCCACAAGGCAGAGATTGATCACCCCAAAAGTGCTTTGCAATTGAGTGTATTTGTAGAGAAGATTCTTTACAACTTGAGCGTCGTGATTGCGTTTTACCTGAATGATCACGCGCATTCCGTCTCTTCCGGATTCATCGCGGATATCGCTGATGCCTTCTATCTTCTTTTCTTTTACCAATTCCACCATCCGGTCGATCAACAGGGAAGTGGTTACCTGATACGGGATCGAGCGAATGATCAGACGCTCGCTATCGTTGGGCAGGGTCTCGACCTCGATCTCTCCGCGCACCAAGAGGCGTCCGCGTCCCGTTTCGAAATAGTCCCGAATTCCATCCGAGCCCAAGATGATCCCCCCCATGGGGAAATCCGGACCTTTGATGTATTGCAGAAGATCAAGCGGTTCCAAATCCGGATTATCGATCAGAGCAACGATTGCATCGCAGATTTCTCCCACATTGTGAGGTGGCATATTCGTAGCCATACCCACAGCAATACCGGAAGATCCATTTACCAAAAGATTTGGCACCCGGCTGGGGAAAACCACCGGCTCTTTTCTGGTTTCGTCGTAGTTGCTCTTGAAATCAACCGTTTCTTTATCCAGCTCAGAAAGCAGTTCCGTAGTAATCTTTTGCATTCTGGCTTCGGTATAACGCATTGCCGCGGGCGGGTCACCATCGATGGAACCAAAGTTTCCCTGACCATCCACCAATTGATAGCGCATGTTCCAAGGCTGTGCCATGCGCACGAGAGTGGGATACACCACCTGTTCGCCGTGAGGGTGATAGTTACCCGAAGTATCACCGGCGATTTTGGCGCACTTACGGAAGTGTCCACCGGGGCTGAGATTCAGCTCGTGCATGGCAAATATGATGCGGCGCTGAGAGGGCTTGAGACCGTCCCGGATATCCGGCAAAGCGCGAGCTACAATCACGCTCATCGAATAATCCAGATAGGCTTGCTTGAGATACTCTTCTATCTGAGTAGGAATGATTTTTGTATTATCAGACATCTATTTCTCCATTAAATATCAAGGTTTTTCACATAGCGGGCATTGGCTTGAATGAATTCCCTGCGGGGCTCCACTTCGTCGCCCATGAGGATGGTAAACATCCGGTCGGCTTCGATGGCATCATCCATCTTCACCGAGATCATGCTACGGTTGTCCGGATCCATGGTGGTCTCCCACAGCTGTTCCGCGTTCATTTCACCCAGACCTTTGTATCTCTGCACAAACACGCCCTTATCTCCAAATTCCTGGATCGCTCGATCGCGGTCTTCCTCGGAATACACATAGCGCTTTTGCTTGCCCTTGCGCACCAAAAAGAGCGGCGGCATCGCGATGTAGAGATGCCCATGCTCGATCACGGGACGCATATAGCGATAGAAGAAGGTCATCAACAAAGTGGCAATGTGTGCGCCGTCCACGTCCGCGTCCGCCATGATGATTATCTTGTGATAGCGTAGCTTGGTAACATCGAAATCCTGTCCGATCCCGGCACCCAGAGCAAGAATGATGGGCTGAATTTTGTCGTTGTTCAAGACCTTGTCCACACGGGCTTTTTCGGTATTGAGCATCTTACCCCACAGCGCAAGAATCGCTTGGTAAGAGCGGTCTCTACCTTGTTTGGCAGATCCACCCGCGGAATCTCCCTCCACCAGAAACAGTTCGGTTTTTGCAGGATCACTGATCGTGCAATCCGCCAGCTTGCCCGGCAAAGAACCACTTTCCAACACAGATTTGCGCCGGGTGAGCTCTCTTGCCTTACGTGCCGCTTCACGGCTACGGGCTGCCATCACGCTCTTCATGGAGATGTTTTTTGCCTCGCCGGGATGCTCCTCGAAATAAACCATCAGTTTCTCATAGACGGCAGAACCTACCACACCTTCTACTTCGGTGTTCTGAAGCTTGGTTTTGGTCTGACCTTCAAACTGCGGATTGGTGATCTTCACCGAAACCACGGCAGTGAGTCCCTCGCGAATATCTTCGCCACTGGGGCTTACCTTTTCATTTTTCAAAAGATCGTTGTTTTTTATGTAAGCATTCACCGCGGATGTAAGCCCGCGCTTGAACCCGGAAAGGTGGGTTCCACCCTCGATGGTATTGATGTTATTGGCAAAACTGAAGATGTTTTC
Source organism: Candidatus Cloacimonadota bacterium (assembly GCA_018433885.1). GTDB lineage: Bacteria > Cloacimonadota > Cloacimonadia > Cloacimonadales > Cloacimonadaceae > UBA5456. The sequence continues at coordinate 7,566 of JAHDQK010000018.1, read as the reverse complement.
CTGATAGCCTTCGTTGTATTGGATCGCCACTTCAAATTCCATGCCTTCTTTGGAAGATTCGATGTGGATTGGCTTGGGGAACAGCGGCTTTTTGTTCTGATTCAGATACTCTACGAAGCTGTTGATCCCACCGTCGTATTTGAAATCGTGCAGACGGTCTGTGCGTTCATCCTTTAAAATGATGCGAACTCCGCGGTTTAGGAACGCAAGCTCTCTGAGCCGGGTGGTGAGATAATCAAAACTGAATTCCGTGGTCTCAAATATCTGAGCATCGGGACGGAAACGGATGATCGTTCCCTTGCGGTTGGTCGCGCCTATGATCTGCAGCTCCGTGACCGGTTTGCCACGCTCGAAACGCATGCTGTATTCTTTGCCGTTGATGTGCACCCGGGCTTCCAACCATTCCGAAAGCGCGTTCACCACGGAAACGCCTACGCCATGGAGACCTCCGGATACTTTGTAAGAATTCTGGTCGAATTTCCCACCAGCATGCAAAACTGTGAGCACAACTTGCAGGGCAGGCACTCCCATGTCTTCCTGAATATCAACCGGAATACCACGGCCGTTGTCGTCCACTTCGATGGTTCCGGAACTGGTAATGGTAACCTTGATGAGATCGCAATACCCCCCCAAAGCTTCATCTATGGAGTTGTCAACTACTTCATAAACAAGGTGATGCAAGCCTCGTTCACCGGTTCCACCGATATACATGGCGGGACGCTTGCGAACTGCTTCCAAGCCTTTGAGCACTTTGATATTACTCGCAGTGTAAGTTTTTTCTGACATAATCTATTGTCTCCTATATGTTTAAAACTGGAGCAAGGTAGCCTTTGCTGAGTTCGTTCTCTTAATGGATGTGCAAAGTCCTTATCTTGTTGCCAGATAAAATGATATGCCGTATTTGTCAAGAACTTTCAAGAAAAATATCGACTATGTAAACCACTGCATTGCATACAATTATGAAGGAGGTGTTTTCCCATGCAAACCACTGGGAAAAATAGTAATGTCGCATGCCAGAAATATGAGTCGTTATCAGACCTCTCCCCCATTCCAAAAAGCGATCGCAAAGCAGGTCCCAAGCTACCTCGATGCAGTATCTACTGCTGATCGACGCCTTGGCGATTGCTTCAGTGAATGGGGATGGTGCGGAGATTCGAATATTGTATGGCATTGGGTGAGTAGGAGGTTTGTAACGTGCTGCACAATCCCAGTGCCTTGTGTCGCCCCTGAAGGGCTTTGGGGAGGGGTGTGCGTTCGCACCTTACGAGGGTGCGTAGCGTAGCGAAGCCCCTCGTATTAGGTGCAATAACGATCTAAAGCCCTTCATGGGCGACACAAATATCGAGATCCGGGTTTTTTTGAACGTCGGATCGAATGAAATTTCAAATATTCCCGGATGTATGGGCACAGAAAGCCCCAACGGGGAGACACTACCCCTAGCAGGAGTGCGTAGCGTAGCGAAGTCCCTCGAAATACAGTTTTGTAACGATCCAGAGCCCCTCGTTCACGATATAAAAAGAAGCCGGAACAAATACTATGCTCCGGCTTTCAGGGATATATTTGTTTTACTACTTTTTAACTATAAACTCCACCCGGCGGTTTTGTTGGCGCTTGGCGATTGTCGCATTGTCGTTTATCGGATGCGCTTCTCCAAATCCGGTATGGGTGAGGCGTTGAGCTTCAATTCCTTTGGATGTAAGGTATTCATAGACCGATGCCGCACGTTCTTTGGAGAGCTTCAGGTTATAGGCATCGGAACCCATGTTGCAGGTATGGCCGGCGATATCCAATTTCAGCCAAGTATTGTTTAGCAGGGTAAGTACGATTTCATCCAATACGGCGAAGCTTTCGGTTTTCAGCACCGCGCTATCGAACTCGAAGAGGATGTTTTGGAAGGTAAAGACCTTTTCCGGCTCCAGTTCCTGCAGGGTGATATTGTGGGTGGTATCTTCTGCGCTACCGAAGGGAATTTCTTCCGTATAGAGCATGTAAGCTTCTTTATTCACGATCACGTTATAGGAGTCGGACACGGGGAGATTGATCTCGTAATAGCCGTTTTCGTCCGCTACAGCCACATCACGATACACACCATCGTTGATTCTGGTAGTGAATTCGATTTCTCCCGAGAGGGGGTTTCCATCCTGATCGGTCATTCTGCCGGAGATTTTTGCATACAGTGGTTTTTCGGGAACCACGATGGGCTCCTGTCCTTCGGGGATGTCTCCCTCTGGGGTGATCACCACCACTACTTCCTCCCCGGTGTTATCATCGATTACTACGTATGATGGAGGCGCAGCATAGACGAGGTTGATTCTGGCGATTTTCTCGAAGCCATCCGCTTGTCTATCCGTGCTCACCAAAGCCTCGTTTGAGGCAGGGATATGGAAGAAGGCACGGTCGTTGCGGATGGAGTTCACCGGTAAACCGAGGTTTTCCGGGATTGACCAATCCTGCCAGCTATCACCGATCTTTACTGCCTTGAAGAGGTCGTAGCCTCCGAAGCCGGGGTGGTGGTTTGAAGCAAAGAACAAGGTTCTGCCATCATCTGCCAGAAACGGTGTTTGTTCGTTTCCGGAGCTGTTCACAATGGGACCCAGGTTTACAGGGTTGCTCCATTCACCGGCGCGGAATTCGCTGACCCAGATGTCGGTTCCACCAAATCCTCCATCGCGGGAAGAGCTGAAGAACATGAGTCTATCTTCAAAGACAAAGGGGTGAGCTTCCACGGCGGGCGAGTTCAGAGCCTCCAGCGGTTGGGGATTTCCCCATTTGCTACCGGTCCAGACGGATTTGAAGATGTCGCCATCGATTTGGCCACGTTTGTAGTTTCCGGAGAGATAGGCAATCTGTCCATCGGAAGAAAAAGATCCTATCGCTTCGTGTTTATCGGTGTTCAGTTCCGTAACCTCGTAGGCTCTTCCCCATCCGGTGGCAAGGCGTTCTGCCCGCCAGATGTTTTCCTTTTCGGTACGAGCCGGGCTGAGCGAGGTGTAATAGAGGTATCTGCCATCGGGAGTTACCACCGCGCTGTAATCTGAATTTCGGCTTTGCAGATACGAGGGCATCCCGCGCACACTTACCTGATCGAAGATCCGGTGTTGACGGTTGATGATCTTCAGATAGTTTTGCGCTTCCGTTTTGTATTCGGTATCTCCGCTTTCCAGATAGCGGTTCAGCCACAGGGTGGCGTTTTGCACATCCGTTTTGGCGATGTAGAGCCTGCCCAGCCAGAAGTGATAACTTGGCACCTGGGAATTTGCGGAGCGGTTTGCAGCCAGGAAATCCCGGATGGCAGAATCGTAATCACCCCGATGATAATATTCGATTCCGCTGATGGCATAGCGTTCACCTTGGAGTCCGATGGCGCAAAGACCGGCTGAGACAATCAGCATCGCTATTAGGATCAGCAGTCTTCGGGACTTATTTAGAGTAATCATCTTCACCTCCTCAGAATCTGAGGATCAGGCCAAGCAGATGATCGTCGCCAAAGATATCGTGATTACCGATGCGATAAGCATAGTCGATCTGGAAATTGCGGAAGCGGATCCCCGCGCCGGCGGAGAAGCGGTTGTCGTTGAATCCCACTCGCAGGCCGGTTTGGAAGTTTGAGAGTAGATCTGCCCAAGCGTTGCGTTCTTGCACATTGATCACGGAGAGTTTGGAATCCGCTTCGGGATCTTTGCCCACGGTAGTCCAATATTCTGCGCCGAAGATCAAGTAAGGATCCTCGCTTCTCTCGTAGTGCACATCCGCCGCGAGAGTAACTCCCAGGAAGGGATATGCCGTAACTCCCAATTGCGCTTGATAAGGGATTGTGTCGTCCGCCAGAGTGCCATAGATATCCCTTAGCATCAAACCCGCTTCGAGATATTGGTTGATATCATATTTTGCACCCAGATCCACGCCAAAACCCACTTCGGTGTCGCCATCGATGGAAGAGGTGTAGATCTTGGGAGTAATGCCATAACTAAGTTGTTTATAGCGGCTGGCGTAGCTGATGGCAATGTTGTTTTCGCTATCGTCAAAGACCCCGGTATCGTTGTTGTTGATATCCGTGCCGATGATATCGCTCACCCCGGCATTCACCCAGGAAAGCGCCATCACGCCAAAGCCAAAGCGTTTAGCGATCGCCGCATGCTGGTAGTTTCTATCGTAACCCATGTCCAGAGCATAGGTTGTGGCAAATTCGATGTCCTTCAGATAACTGAGCCCCGCCGGATTCCAATAGGCAGCGGTTACATCCTTTGCCGTGGCGGTTCCGGCTTCACCCATCGCAACAATGCGCGCGCCTATACCCATGCGGATATAGGCGGCGGCAGAATTATTTACGTCCCCGGCAAAAATCGGGAGTGCCAGGATCATGAGGCAGGAGAGTGCCACAATCTTGATCAGAGTATTACGTTTCATGGTTTTCATCTTAGCCTCCTTACTTCACCGAGATCTTGATTACTTTTTCGGTTCGTTTGGCGCTGTCAGTAGCCTGAATGCGGGCGAAGTATGTTCCGCGTCCCACCTTTTTCCCACTGTCGTTTTGCAGATTCCAGGGAATCTCCACGAGGTTGGTGTTGAGATTTGATCCGGTGAGGGTGCGAACCTTCTTGCCAGCGAAATCGAAGATGCTGACAGTGATCTGTACGTTGTCGTTGCGAGAGAGTTTGATCTGGAATGTAGTACCGGTCTCGGCAGGGTTTGGATATGCTCTGGTATTCTCCGTGATATCCAGCTCTGCGCTCTGATACTCGGCACTGGTAACTCCACTTTCATTACTCTCCATACCGTCGTAAACGGCTGTCACATAGTATTGATAACTCATATTGTTACTGATCTCGTAGTCGTCGTAGTAATGATCGCTGCCGATTACCTGGGAGACGGGTACGAGTTCGTCGTTTAGTTTACTGAAGCTGCCCTCGTTTGATGCTTTGCGATATACGTTGAACCCATCCAGACCGCGGGCATTGGGATTGCTCCACAACACTCTCACGTATCCCTCATAGGTAACGGTACGCACATTCAAGGGGAGTAGCAAGACGGAGTAAACCGCTTCGCTTGTTCCGCTGGCAATCCAATCCTGTTTGAATGCCTTTGCCTTGATCGTGAAGTTCTGCGCCAGTGCAGGCACTTCGATCGGCTCGGAATAAAGGTTCGAAGCCGTTGTGGGTTCGCTACCGTCCGTAGTGTAATAGATCATTACACCCTGCACATCAGGATTCGAAGTGATGGATACTTCCATAGCGCTTGCATAGATCGCGGAAGGATGGCTGAATACCGGTTCGGTCAAAGTTCCGGTAACCGTGTAGAGCGCAGTGATCACTTCCGAGGGAATCCAGTTTTCGCGATATCCTCTGATCTTCAGAACGAAGTTCTCGGAGTTTGTGGGAATCATGAATGGAACGGTGTATGCCGGGGATTCCGGGCTGGGATCGCTACCATCGGTGGTATAACGGATCAGAGCATCCGTGGGCAATTCCGGCGCTGCAATGGTAATCTGTTGGGCAGTAGTATATGTTCCGGGATTGGGCATGAAGGGATTGCTCACCAACTGAACTGTTCCCGTCACAGAATAAACCGCGGTATAGGTGGGGCTATCTATCCAGTTATCCGCAAAGGCCTTGATCTTAAGCGTATAATCCATGGTGTTGAGCGGTACGTTCAAGACCATTCCGGAGGTATAGACATCGGATTCCGCCGTGGGTTCACTGCCATCGAGGGTATAATGGATGGTGGCGCTGGTGGGATACACTCCGGCTGTCACTGTGACATCCTGGGCTTCGGTGTAGAGTCCCGGCTCTGGATTGAACAGAGTTCCATTAAGAGCAACCTGGCCAGTGATGGTATAGACCGCTTGGTGAACAGAGCTGGGAATCCAGTTTTCCGCCCAGGCTTTGATCTTTACCGTAGTGGTGCTATCCAGCGGGAGGTTGATGCCAGCAGTGTATTCCGGGGAGTCCTGTGTGGGATCACTGCCATCCAGGGTATAACGGATGACGGCACCGGCAGGACTGGGCTGGCTGATCGTAAGCACCTGAGCGCTGGTATAGGTTCCCGCTTCGGGGCTAAAGATCGGAGTAGCGTTGAATGCCACCTGACCAGTAACCTGGAATCTACCCACATATACTTCGCTGGGAGTCCAGTTCGCCGCAAAAGCGCGGGCACGAATCGTGATGTCGCTATTTAAACCGATCTGGATGGGGGCGCTGTAAACGGGAGATGTCGCCGTGGGATCGCTACCATCAATGGTATAGCGGATGGTGGCGTTCGTGGGAGTCACGCTGGTGTTTATACTTACACTCTGTGCTTCAGTGAATATCCCCGGTGCAGGGCTGAAGCTGGGAGTGGCAATCGCTGCCTGTCCGGTAAGCACGTAAACCGCAGTTTGGGTGGCACTGGCAATCCAATCCGTCTTAAACGCCTTCACCTTCACGGTGTGAGTGCTGTTCAAGGTAGTCAGATTGATCGATCCGGAAAGCACCGGGGAGCTTGCCGTGGGCTCGCTTCCATCAGTGGTATAGCGGATTACCGCGTCTGCAGGATTGGTACTATTTATCTGAACCTGAATGGCATTGGCATAGGTTCCGGCTGCGGGGGTGAAGACCGGCGTATTGAACGCTACTTGCCCCGTGATGTTATAGGTCGCGGAAGCTTCTGTGCTGGGTAGCCAGTTTTCCAAGAATGCGCGCACCCGGATATTAGTAACTCCGCTGCCAAGAGGAAGAACGATGGGACCGGTGTATGCCGGGGATTCTTCCGTGGGAACGGTGTTGTTCAAGGTGTAACGCAAGGTGGCGGTGGCTGGCACCGTGGCGGTGTTCAGGGTAATCGTCTGCGCGGTCTGATAAGTTCCCGCTGCAGGCGTAAACATCGCTGTGGGAATCTGCACCTGGCCGGTGAAGACATATGTTCCGGAGATTACTTCACTGGCAATCCAGCCATCCTTAAACGCACGTAGCTTGAGGTTAAGAGTGCTGTTCAAGGGAGGATTCAGCGCGGCACTTAAGACGGGATCCGTAGCTACAGGATCCGCTCCGTTTGTAGTGTAGCGGATCACGGCGTCGTTCGGGACCGGTACTCCGCTGAAGAATACATTCTGCAGAGTCTGGTAGATCCCAGGGGCAGGAGTTAGATTGATGCCAGCAACACTTACTGTGCCGGTAATGGTGTAAACACCGGTATAAGTGGGGCTGGAGATCCAACCGGGAGCAAAGACCTTTGCCTTGATCTCCGTGATGGTATTCAGTCCCAATTGAATCGGAGTGTTTGGTGCATAGATCGGAGAATCCGCACCGGGTTCACTGCCATCTGTGGTATAGCGCACTACCGCTCCCAAAGGATAGGTATTTGTGGAGATGATCACAGTCTGGGCAGTGTTGTAGAGACCTGGATCGGGAGTAAATACGGTGCCAACGATACCGGCTGTTCCGGTTACACTGTAGTTCCCGGTGTAGATTGCGCTGGGCAACCAATCCTGGTAGTAAGCCCGGGTGCGAATCGTAAGCGCTTCATTGGCATTGATCTGGATCGGGGTTCCGCTGTAGAGCAAAGAGCCGGTATTGGGATCACTACCGTCGA
>JAHDQK010000057.1 GCA_018433885.1 Candidatus Cloacimonadota bacterium | reverse complement strand
GACCACTGGAATGAGATTGGAAAGAATGCAATTGGTCGCTTGGCCTAACATAGAATGTGAGAAACGAGGACTATAAGATGTTCTCAAATAACCTGAGAAACAATGAGTTGGAATTTACACCAACATTTGGGACTTAACATCGAAGAACCCACCGCGCTTTCTTATACCTATCGGGTTGCTCACAATAAAGCTATGACCTTTCTGAAGAAGAAATCACGCTATGTAGATGTGGACCCGGCTAATTTTCGAGATGTCTTAAAAGCTCCAGTGCCGGAACCGGAAGTAGATTACAGTTTTCTACACAAGGCTCTGGCAGAACTGCCACCCCGGATGGCGGCTGTGATTCAGCTTCAATATTATGAAAATCTATCTTACAAAGATATCTCAGAGCGCCTCGGAATAAGCCTCAAAGCAGTTGAATCACTATTGGTTAGGGCGAAAAGAGTACTTCGCAAAAAAATCTCGCAGGAAAAGCCGGACAACCGGGTAATATGACCAGTACGCCACAAGCGTTCAAACTAAAAAAGGAGAGAACGATGAGATGCAAAACCGCTGAACTATACATCAGCCTTAGGCTCGACCGGGAACTTAAGCCAAAGCACAGCTCCAAGCTCGATGAACATCTGAAGCACTGTTCCTCCTGCGCTGCCTTTCTTGCGGATACCAGGCTGTTACAAACCAGACTTACAGAAATCCCGGAACCTGTTTATCCGTCTTGGATGCACCAGCGTATCATGCACAATCTCCCTCAACCTAAAGCGCGTTTCTGGCTTTTCAAACCCGCTTTTACTATATCCGGAGCTACTCTCGCTATTGCCTGTAGCCTCTTTTTTGGAGCACTTACAGGGATTCGTGGGTATCAGGAAAGCGGATATTCTGCCGCCAATCCCACTCAGCAAACATATCAGCTTAGCTTTGGCGAAAATAGTTTGATGGAGATGTATGATGAGTAAGAACTTGCTCACTATTCTTCTGTTTATCTCTTTGGCATTCAACCTGGCTGTGTTGGGAAGCGTCTTCTGGCTACATTCTCAGCGACCCAAACACCATCCCCGTTTTCATGAGCGCAACGATCGCCCGCAGCTTCCTGAACATCTGCAGGAATTGCCGTGGGACCCCTCTCTGAGGGATCTGCGGCAAGCTTATGACAGGGATCGTATATTGCTGATGCGTGAACTTGCAAAAGCGGATTACGATGTGCAGCTTGCCAATGCCTTGATAGATTCATCTCTATCCGACCAGGCTCAATTGGAAAAAGCTCTGGCAATAAGGTTTTTAGAATTGCGTTCAAAGATGAGCAGGGCGGAGGCTAGCGAGTATTTCGAAGCACGTGCCGCACAAATTGAACGACGTAGTAATAAATTTAGCAGAATCCATGAAAGGAGAAAATCAAATGAAAAAAACGATCATTATAAGCCTGGTGCTTTTGGTGGCCGCCGGCGCCCTGCTGGCTCAAAGAGCCGTTGAAGGTAAAGCCGCACCCAAAATGCACGCTATGCACAACATGGTAAACCCGATGCAGAAGTGCATGGATGAATTGAACCTAACCGATGCTCAAAAGGCAAAGTTCGCCGAACACAAAATCGCTTTCGAAAGACAGCAAAACACCCTTGAAGCGGAGATCAAAAACCTCAAGCTAGATATCGTGGCTGCCCTCAAAGCCGAAAACATCAAGCGGGTGAAAGAGCTTAATAAGCAGATCAGCGACAAAGAGCTACTACTCAAGAATGCCCGGGTGGACATGATGGCTAACCATCTGAAAGAACTTGATAAAGATCAAAAAGCGATCATGCTGAAAAATCTGCCCATGATGATGGGTGGAGGCGAAGGTCACCAGATGGGAATGAGTAAAAACATGCAGCGAAACAATATGAAGCGTAACCAAATGCGGATGAAAGACAGAGATCACGATTGCGATGACTGCGGCATGATGAAAGGCAAAAAACACTAATAAGTAACTTTAATCCCTCCTCAGTAACACACACAGACAATGCCACGGGAATCCTCTCGTGGCATTATTTTGTATCTAAATATCGGTTATCTATAATTGAAACCCAATCCCCAAAGCAATGGTTGGGATCAGTTGAATCTCGACCGCTGGGTTGGGCAGGATCTCGACTCCGTATTCTACTCCAAGAAACAATGCCCTGGATTTGAGGCGCAGGTTCGCGGTAATTCCTCCATGAGTGATCAGGTAGCTTTCGCCGTCGTATTCTGCACTGTGCTCCTGATATTGGCTTAGGTTGTAACGCATCGCGATAGTTCCCGTAAAATACTGGCTGATCTGTCGGGAAATCAAGCCGGTAACCTCCATTCCATAGGATTTGAACTTGTCATCATTACCGTACTCGTCGTCATTTTCTTTTATCCCAGAAACATGGGTGAGCATCGGCATGATCGCATAATAGGTTTTGCCTTCTTGGTGCAGAAGCTTCTTTACTCCGGCTTTGACACCCCAGCTACTGGAAGCTACATATACCTTCCCTTGAATGTCCAAATCTTCCTGCAAGGCTACACCTACCTTATAGGCACCTACTGCATCTGTGCCTACGCCCTCAGGCTCTTCTTCGCTGTTGGACTGGTAATCATCCCTAAAAAAGGGGGAGCTGTAATCCACCCCCAAACCCGCATAGGAGCTTACGGCCAGTTTATCCGGATAGATTGGAACGGCTGTGTCCATGGTGTTTAGGTCCATAACCGCGCATCCGGTTAAAATCATCAGACTGATCAGGCTCATAATAATTCTCATAAATTACCTCTGGAGACAATTGAGCTTGTCTGAGGAGCTTGTCAAGATTTATCCGCTTTACAATCCATCAAAGTTACTGCATTCTTGGCATAGATAAAAAAACCGGCATCAACAGGATGCCGGCATATTGTACAAGGTATAAGCTACAAGGAGCTGATCAATTCCAGAGATCTGAGTTTCCTTAATGCAGTAATATCCCTTGTGGCTCTTGAACAGATTCTGCCCGGCAACACCAGTGCGTCTTTTTTGCCAAGTTCACGTTCCATATAGCGGATGGCACCGTTGCCTCCCATCCAATGGTAGGGAAAGCCCATGGTGGCAAAGCAAGCGCATTTCTTGCCTTTCAGCGTCATTTGGCGTATCGCCGCGATAATGGCGGGAGAGGGTCCAAAAGCCCAAACGGGTCCGCCAAAGAGGATCGCGTCGTAGTCATCAGCCTTGGGCAAACTGCGAAACGAAATATCCTGATGTTCGCGCACGGAAGCCTTCTTGATGGGAGCAAGGCTTTGGAGCTGGATGTTTGTAACCTGATGACCTTTTTGCTCCAAGGCATTCTGGATGGCTTCCGCAAAACTCTTGGTGTTTCCGGTATCGCTATGGTAGATCAAACAGATGTTCATTGTGTCAGATAGGGTGCTTGTTTAGAGTCGTCGTCCCGTTTCCAGCGTCCGTCGATTCTGGTATCCACGGGGGATTTATCCCGGAAATACTTCACGATAGCGTCACGCAAGTTGATATTATGGTTGGTCACGTTTTCGGGAGGAATGCTCATCAACATGGTGAGTCCGGCATTACCTTGCATCAAGAAATCTGTGGTAGCTACAGTGTATATCTTATCCGGATCCCAAGGTTGACCGCCGATCAAAAGCTTGGTAACGCGATCAAAATTTGGGCGTTTGCGGGAGTAAGCCACTTCCACTCCGGCGACGATCAATCCGGCGCGACTGCCTTCCACACGGGTTTCAATGATTCTGCGCAGGGTTCTGCCGTCGCAGGTGAAGCTGGTGACCATATTGTCAAAGGGCATTACATCGAAGATATTGCGATATGTAACTGGTCCACTCTTGATCTCAGCCCGTACTCCGCCCAGGTTTAGGAAGGCAAAATCCGCATTCACGATATATTTCATGGATTCCACGATGGTGTTTCCCATGGGGGATTGGGCATCCACATTCGTGCGAGAAAGATGGCTTTTGGCATATCCCACTACTTCGTCCATACCTTCTTCCGCAATTGCTACATAGCCTTCGATAAGATCTCTGGCTTCGGGATCCGGGAAGAACTGATCTTCAAACAAGGTCAGCATCGCGCCTTCACGGATAGCAGGCAGTTCGTAACCGGTAACGGTTTTAGTTTCGGGATCTATGGTCAGAGTTATCATTCCCAGGTTTGAGCCATAGGCATAGCCTTGAATTACCATGTTGTGGGTAACCGGATCAATCCATGGTTTAGGGATGCCGCGGTGCATATGACCACCGATGAAAAGATCGATTCCTTCTACTTCGCGGGCGATCTCCTGCGCGTCCCAGCCCCAATGAGCGGTTCTGGTGGCATAGCGCGGATTTCCCTTGGCGTCGTAGCGGCTCAGGTAGGTGGATTCAATGTCATAAGGCAAGCCGGCGTGTCCCAGCACAATTACCAGATCCACTTTCTCTTCTTCTCTTAGAATCTTCACGTATTTGGAAACGCTTTCTTTTTCATCCAGGAACTGAATGTTTCTCACGTTTTCCGGGAAGCTCATCTTCTCCGTGTCTGTAGTGGTAAACCCCAGGATTCCGATACGCAGCCCCATTCTGTGAACAATGGTATAGGGGAAGGCATACCAAGGGATCTTGCCTGTGCGGGTATCGATCACATTACAGGTAAGGATCGGGAAGTTGGCGATCTCAAGAGTAGGTTCCAGATCCGCCTGCAGAATATCGAATTCATGGTTTCCGATGGTCATGGCATCATAACCGATCATATTCATATATTCTATTACCGCAACGCCGTTGGTGACTGTACCTACGGGTCTGCCTTGAAAGAAATCTCCGGCATCCAGAAGTAGCGATTGGCGTTGGGGGCTTTGCCAGGATCGCACATGTTTGATCAGAGTCGCGGCGGAGGCTCCACCGCCAAGTTGGGGTGGAAACTCCGGGTTCATGAAGGTGGCCTGTGCTCTGTCGATGCCACCATGCACGTCGTTAGACCACATGATATCCAATCTCAGATCCTCTGCCACCAGAGCGCTTAGTGCCGCAAAAAGCACTAATAGCATTATATATCGTTTCATATTAACCTCTTACGGGGTGATACTACCAGCTAAAAGAAATACCGGCATTGAGGGTGATGATGTTTTCCTTTACTTTATCGGGGTTGTCCCAATCGCGATTCTGCAGGTCGATATAGGTGTTTGGCCAGAGCTGTTCGTTGGCGGCTCCGGTATAAACGGTGTCGTCGTAGTATTTATCGCCAAAGAGGTCCAGAGCTTGATATTCGCGCCAGCTGTAGCCAAATCCCAGATCCAGAACTACGTTCTTGTACAGTTGCACAGAAGAACCGGCGGTGATCATCGGGCTGATGACTTTCTTTGCGGAAACAAAAGTAATGTTTTGTCCGGTGGTATCGGTGAACTCTTCTTTGGTCTGGAAATAGCTGCTTACAGCTTGGAATCCCATTCTCAGGGGGATGCGGTTCACCACGTGGTGTTCCACTCCGGCATAGACGTTGAATACATCGTCGTAGATATCGCTTAGTTCGCTATATTGAACCATCTCGAGATCCATATTGAACACGGTACGCAGAATGTTTCTGGGGAAGTAGCTAAATCCGGCACGAAACTCCGGTGCCAGTTCATAATCTCCATCCATCACTACCAGAGTGCTATCCATGGCAATGCCGGGATAAGCGTCTCTGATAGCCATATCGGTTCCGGTAATCTCCAAAGTGGTTTTGGGAGTGTAGGTAAGCCCCAGTCCCCAACGTGGACCCACTCTAAGAGTAGCGCCCAGCTTCATTTGCTCGCCGGAAAGTTCCCAATCGCGAGAGCGGGTATAATCCGGCAAAATATCGGCGCCCACGGTTTGGTGAGCCCAATCGCTCCATCTAATCGTGGTGAGTTGGGACACGTCCGCAGCCATCAGGCCATAATCCACTCCTAGATTAGCGTTCAGATAATCACCAATCTCATAGCCCAAGCTTACCGCCATGGCAGTCTTCATCAAAGCGCCGTCGTTGTCAATCTCGTTTTGAGCGATCTTTTCGGGATAGCTATCGTTATCGGTATTACGATTATTGCGGATTTCTTCCACATACTTGCCAGAGAAGCTGAGCACTGGAGCGTGATATGCACCCAAACCAAACCGCATTCTATTGAACCGTACGGAAGCGTATCCGGCTCCGGCAAAATCTGAAAAGGCGTTTATGTTGGAGGCATACACGCTATCGTCGATATAGCTATCGAAGCTATTGTACAAAGGCAACATCCGGGTATCTTCTGTGCGGTTGATCATTCCGGCAATGCTAAGGCCGGCAAAATCGTCCTGAACGGTAATATTGGCAGGGTTGAAGGCGATCGCGCCTGCACGCATGGTGCCAAATGCACCTGCTCCACCCATTGCGAAACTGCGGGCATCAAGCGCACCATAACGTTGACCTAATGATGCCTGACCATAAGGCGGATGTCCATAATAATTGTCGCTAACGCTGAACGCGCCAAGCACTGAGACCAGCAACAGCAGGCCAAAAATCATCAGAGATTTATTTAATAACATGTTTCCTCCACGTTAGAAGCGATAATCAAGGGAAAAACGAATGGTGTTTTCACTGTGTTCCACTCTCTCGGCATAGGTGAGCTGACCGTCCAGAGCGGGATCATTGGGATCGTTGTATTGGCGGATCCTGATCTCCTTGTCCTGATAGGTCTTGTTGCGGAACTTTATGTTCATATACATATTATTCGAAATGCGGCTGGAAATGGCGATCCACGCTTTGGCACCGCGCTCGCCCATGAAGTCTATCTCCATGTCTTCCCAATCCCAGTGCGAGATGCCATGTCCGTACCAATATACAAAGGAACCTTGTAGCTTGACGCTGGGGGTGAAGTTGTGGGTGTAGTTCACCCCTATGTAATCCCCAGTCATCAGGGTTTGGGCGGCTGCCATGGTGTTGTTACCCGGTTCTGCCGGATTTGTGAGTGAAGTATATGGAGGGCTGAGCACCGTATTGTAACGATACTCAAGCTCCAAAAAATCACGGTTTGAAAGGAAGGTGCGGATAGCCATCGTGTATTCATTGGTCTTGGATACACCACGTTCGGCGGTATCGTCATAGCGGTTTACCTGGTTTTTGTAGCGCAGCCTCATCCCTAATTGATATAAGGGGCGAAACTCCAATTCGCTCTGGAATCTGGCAGATCTCCTGCCGTCCGTAAGCCTTTCCCACAGATCAAGATAGCTTCTGCCGACTGTGAAGTAATTGTTGAATTTGTATCTTGTCTCAAAATAAACTCCCCGTTCGGGTTGAGACTGGTTGCTATTCTGGAAAATGTCAGACACTAGCGGATTGGTGAGGGCATAGATGTTTTTTTCCAAGATGGTGTCGTCAAATCTCTCGTGCTCGGAGAAACTGTTGCTATAGGGGTTGTCGAACCCTACGTCGTAATTACGCATCAGGGTAATGAAATAGAGGTTCTCAAACTGAGTGTGAGAGCTTATCAGGAAGGCTTTGGGATCGTCTCCCAATTTGAGATCTTCACCATATTTGCTCAGTTCGGCATATTCACCCTGGATCGCTGTATTGCCGATCACGGTGCCGCCATCGATACCGATCACACGGCGGTAGTCCCGGCTATAACGGTCTGTCTGAGTGCTATATAAGTTCGAGATCTCCGCGTTCATGGTCTTCTGAAGCTTTGGGTGATAATAGGAATCGCGAATGGTAAGGGGCAGAAGGTCACGGAATCCGGGAACTACGAAGTGAGCGTCGTCGTATAATGCGGTGTAGGTAGTAAACCCAAGCCGGGTGCCGATCAGGGGGCTCACTTCCAGGTGGGTGCCCCAGAGTTTTTCGCGGATCGCGTCACGTCTTGGAGCAAGATTGATGTATTGGATATGATAGGGCGCATAGCTGGCTCCGGCGGGGATGGTTTCCGGATACAGAGAAGCGTTCATGTGAGCCTCAGCTTCCAGCATGGTGTCGTTATCGTAGGGCAGGCTTGGCGTAACAAACGAGAAGAACTTCTTCTTATCTGCTCTTACCGCGCTACCATCGTCGTAGGTGTAGCGCACTACACTGCCATCCATGAAATACTGATCCCCATTGGCATCGGTGAAGACATCGTGTCCATATTCATCCCGCATGATGTATTTGCCATCCTCAGTGATGTAGGCGATGCCGTCTTTATCGTCCTGAGATACAAAGAACGATGCCCCGAATTTCGGATTGGCAATCTCGATCGCAGCACCTTTCAGGGAATATTGCTGAGTCTTGGAAAGATCCGGAGTGATGCCCATGATGCGCTTGCTAAAACCGAATCCGGTCTTACGGGCACTATAGAAATCCGTGTTTTCCATCGTAAGCCCCTCGCCGTAAGTGGCGCGGTAATGGCCCAAATAAAGCTTCAAGGAAGTATTATCCAGCCACGGTAATTTGGTGTTCTCGTAGCCAGCGAAGTATTTGCTATCGTCCAAGAACTCTTCGCTATTCATATATTGCAAGCCTTTATGAGCCTTGGGGGAATTGTGCATGATGCCCATTTTGTAGTTGTTCCCATAGCGCATCCGCAGCTTCATGGCGATGTCCGGCTGAACCTGGTCCAGATCGAAGTATCCCCAATATGCTGTTCGCTTGGATTGCGGGATGGTGAGCCAATTGTTGCCATAATCGCTGGGTAAAAACGGCTCGTGCAACATGTCGTACTGCCCTTCTTCAAAGTATCTTGTGGAGTATTGAATCTGAGCATCGAACATCATACGGTTTTTTACAGGGGGTTCTTTGAAATATACATAGTTGCGCAGATTTGAATATCCATAATAAGAAAGCCCCAAAGTGTTGCGCAGATCCCGAGTGTCGGCAATGGTATCTCCACGAGCCACACGTTTAAGGATTGCAGCTGCATCCACGGCAGATACGTTTGGCAAGCTTACAAAGTCGTTGAAATGCATCCTGTTGACGTTTTGAGGCGTCATCAGATAATCCTGCCATACGTCCGCCATACCTTCGCTAGCGCCTTCGTTGCTATCCAATCTTTCGATCAGATACTGGATTTCCTCCCGGCGCAGAGCGATATCGTCTGTCTCGGTGTAAAGCGAGACCACTACCAAGGGTCTCAACAAGTTCATGGTGCGCTGATCTATGGAGGGAATCTGGCGAAGATCAAAAATGCTTTCGAAGATCTTCACAAAAGTCCTGTATTCATAGATGTCCCGCGCTTGCGCTTCCGTAATCGGAAGCTGCTTTAGTTCGCTCAAGCTGGCGGTATTTAGATCCACCTTGGCGGCCAATAGCCCGATAAAAATCAGGACAAGGAACATCAAAAAGAGCTTTTTCATCGCGTTTCCTTTTGCTTATATGCTGTTATCAAATTCTAAACTCAGACTTCAAGTCTAATCGGATTTCACTCCAAATGCACACTCTAAAAATCATTCATAATCTGTAAAGATATTTTTTCCGACATCCCACCTGTGGCTTCGGACATATCTATCTTGACAAAAATTGTGGCATGATCCCACTTTATGAGATATTAATGGTATTCTTAAGGGTTGAAACTGTTTTCCGATGATCTTATCTTATGCTCATTGGCAGATATGTCCTTGAGCCAGCAGCTGCCGGTAGTGAACTGATCTTGAAAACGGATACCGGTTCATATTCGTTCTTCTGTGATGTATGATCCTCTTTGATGTTTCGGGTCCAAAACTGGTGGTCAAGGCGTCTTCCTGCAGTCCGACTGCTTCAACACTGCCCGGATACCTGATGGCGATACCTTTTGCTAAAGAGGAGAGAAGGCTAAACAGAGCTCAATTGATAAGCTTTTGAGCATTATAATCGCTCAGCTGGGAGCTGAGGTCGCTGCATTGTTTGATGTATCCACCAAGGCTATAAAAATTGACCGCTGTGCGTGGTTAGATCTCAAGGACACGCAAAAGCAAGCCTCGCCAAGGGCGACGCCCTCGCTATGGGTAGTGCCGCCCCTGGAGCGCTAATTTGCTGCATTTATAAAAAATATATGCCATGATGCTTTGGTTGCGTTTGAAGAATTGTGATAAGAAAACTACCTGTCTCGAATCCCGGTAGTGACCAGATTATCCCGATTAGTAGTTTTGGTGATGAGATTTGAAGTTCTCAGTAAGGATTTATCGTGGGCTAACTGCCATTTGAAGGGTAATGACGCTGGAAGTCAAATTTATCATGCGCAAAATCGGTTGACAAAATCCTGCGCTTCAAGATTATGGAAAAACTCACAAGTTATGAAAATTCATTGCTTTCATGGAGGATAAATGACTGCAACAAAACGCGTTTACCTGTTTGGTAACGGACACGCCGAAGGGAAAGCCGATATGAAGAATCTACTGGGCGGAAAAGGTGCAAACCTCGCCGAGATGAATCTCATTGGCGTTCCTGTTCCCCCCGGATTCACTATTACAACCGATGCCTGCACAGAGTACAATCAAGTAGGCCCGGACAAAATGCGCGAACTTCTGATGGATGAAGTAAAAGCCGCGGTGAAGTATGTGGAAGATCTCATGGGCATGCAGTTTGGCTCAAACGAGAACCCTCTGCTGGTTTCCGTACGCAGCGGCGCCAGAGCTTCAATGCCGGGCATGATGGATACCATCTTAAACCTTGGTATGAACGACAACGCCGTAGAAGGCATCATCAAAAAAACCAATAACGAACGTTTTGCCTGGGATAGCTATCGCCGCTTTGTACAGATGTACGGTGATGTGGTTCTGGGGCTGAAACCTCAGACCAAGGAAGAAGAAGACCCCTTTGAAGTAATCATACACCACATGAAAGAAGAAAAGGGCGTGAAAGACGACTTGGAACTTACCAGTGAAGATCTCAAACAACTGGTGGTACTCTTTAAAAAAGCGGTGAAAGACAATACTGGTCACGACTTCCCGGATAACCCCTGGGATCAGCTATGGGGCTCTGTATTTGCCGTATTCAATAGCTGGAACAACGACCGTGCGATGTATTATCGCCAGCTTAACAACATCCCCCACGAATGGGGAACAGCGGTGAATGTACAAGCGATGGTCTTTGGCAATATGGGCAATAGTAGCGCTACCGGCGTGGCATTTACCCGTGACGCAGCCACCGGCGAGAATCTTTTCAACGGCGAATATCTAATCAACGCACAAGGCGAGGACGTCGTTGCCGGCATCCGCACACCTCAGCAGATCACCAAAGAAGGTTCCCTGAGATGGGCAAAACTGGCTGGCGTAAGCGAAGCTGAACGTGCCGCGAAATTCCCCTCTCTGGAAGAAGTGATGCCCCAGACATATCAAGAGCTTTTTACCATCCAGAAGAAACTGGAAACTCATGCCCGCGATATGCAGGATCTGGAATTTACCATTCAGGACAACAAACTGTGGATGCTTCAGACCCGTAACGGAAAGCGTACCGGCTTTGCCATGGTGAAAATAGCAGTGGACATGCTGAAAGAAGGATTGATCGATGAAAAGACAGCCTTGCTCCGCATGGAACCCGCGAAACTGGATGAACTTCTGCATCCCGTGTTCAATAAAGCCGCCCTTGCCAAGGCACACGTGATAGCCAAAGGGCTTCCCGCCTCTCCTGGTGCGGCTACCGGACAGATCGTGTTCTTTGCAGATGATGCAGAAGCCTGGGCAAATGAAGGCAAAAGCGTGATCCTCGTCCGCACCGAAACTTCTCCGGAAGATCTGCGCGGTATGAACGTAGCCAAGGGCATCCTTACCGCTCGCGGTGGCATGACTTCCCACGCGGCTGTTGTTGCCCGTGGCATGGGCAAATGCTGCGTTTCCGGTGCCGGCGCTCTAATTATCAACTACAAAACCCGCACCATGACAGTTGAAGGAAAGATCTACAACGAAGGTGATTGGATATCTCTAAACGGCTCTACCGGTCAGGTTCTGGAAGGTAAAGTGGAAACCCAGGATCCCGAACTCAGCGGCGATTTTGCCAAGATCATGGAACTTGCCGATAAATATACCAAGATGAAAGTTCGCACCAATGCCGATACTCCGAAGGACGCCACTGTTGCCCGCAGTTTCGGTGCCGAAGGCATCGGATTGTGCCGCACAGAGCATATGTTCTTTGAGGGAGATCGGATCAAAGCCATGCGCGAGATGATTCTTGCAGACGATGAAGCCGGACGCAGAAAGGCTTTGGATAAACTGCTGCCCATGCAACGCGGCGATTTTGAAGGTATCTTCACAGCCATGGATGGATTCCCCGTAACCGTTCGTCTGTTGGATCCCCCCTTGCACGAGTTTGTGCCTCACGAGGAAAAGGATCAGGTCGAGATCGCCAAAGCTCTTGGCATCGAAGCTCAAAAAGTGAAGGATAGAGTGAACTCCTTGCATGAATTCAACCCCATGCTGGGTCATCGCGGTTGCCGTCTGGGCAATACCTATCCCGAAATTACAGAGATGCAGGCGCGCGCTATCATCGAAGCAGCCATCAACGTTCAAAAGAAAGGCGTGAAAGTGCTTCCGGAGATCATGGTCCCCTTGATCGGAACTCTGGCAGAATTCAAGCTGCAAGAAGAGATCATCCGCGCCACCGTCGAGAAAGTATTTGCCGAAACCGGCTCCAAGGTAGAATACATGGTGGGCACCATGATCGAAATCCCCCGTGCCGCCCTTACTGCCGACAAAATTGCCGAAAGTGCCGAGTTCTTCAGCTTTGGTACAAACGACCTCACCCAAATGACCTTTGGCTATAGTAGAGACGACGCCGGTGTATTCCTGCCCGTGTATCTGCGCAAGAACCTGCTGAAACAAGATCCGTTCCAGGTGCTGGATCAGGAGGGAGTAGGTCAATTGGTGGAAATGGGTACATCCCGCGGCCGTAGCACAAACCCCAAACTCAAAGTGGGAATCTGCGGCGAACATGGCGGTGAGCCCGCCAGCGTGGAATTCTGCCACAGAGTTGGTATGAACTACGTAAGCTGTTCCCCCTACCGTGTACCGATTGCCAGACTCGCGGCAGCCATGGCAGCCATTCGCTAATTAAAACAACAAAAGACATATCCGGGATGCTTTGAAAGGAGTATCCCGGTTTTTTACGTAATCAGGGATTGGTCGCGCTTGGCGGAGAATTTCCTTGACGTTCCCTCAAAGTATTGATTATTATGTCTCATCAGGAGGTACTCATGAATGATGAAGTATTAGAATCGCGCGAAATACCTGTGGAAGAACAAGATAACCTAAACGATAGGATCATCGAAGAAGATCCCGTGAAGCTCAAATTTTATGAAGACCTGCGTCACAAAGCCAAAGGCTGGACAAACGAAAAAACCGGGAAACTCGGGGGAAAGCTTGGCGAATACCTCTTTATGTTGCCAGATTTCTTCATCCTGGTAAGTCGTTTGGCAGTGGATAAACGGGTGTCCAGCAAACATAAATTGTTTGTTAGCGGCATCATCGCCTACCTGATCCTACCCTTGGATATTATTCCGGATTTCATTCCGCTGATCGGGTATATGGACGATCTCGTTCTGGTAGTATTGGGTTTGAACCTGATTCTGAATGAAATCGACGAAAAAGTGTTGCGGGACAACTGGAGCGGAGAGGGAGATATCCTTCATCAAATGCAGAAGATCACCGCCGCGGCAGAGAAGTTTTTGGATAAAAACCTGCTAACCCGCATCAAAAAGTGGATTAAAAAGATCTGAATGAATAATCCGCTTTTGCTTTCTTCCCGCAATTCCGATAAAGTTCAGGAATTCCGGGAGATTTTGAAATCCTGTAATATAACCTTGCACAGCATGTTGGACTTTCCGGATCTGCCGGAAACTATCGAAGATGCCGACACCATATATGGCAACGCCATCAAAAAAGCGATCGAAGGGGCAAAACAAACCGGAATGCTGTGCCTGGCAGACGACACAGGTATGTTTGTGAACGCTTTATCTGGCGCACCCGGAGTATATTCCGCCCGCTGGGCAGGTGAAAAATGCAGTTACGCAGACAATCGGCGAAAAGTACTGATGCAGATGGAATCCATCCCCGATCGTAAAGCCAAGTTCGAAACTGCGCTTGCCTTGGCAGACCACAACGGTCTGATCAGTGTCGTTTCCGGCATTGTGAACGGCAAGATCACGGATTTTGAACGTGGAGACAATGGTTTTGGATACGACAGCATCTTCGAGGTGGAAGGCTTGCACAAGACCTACGCAGAGCTTGATGATGCCACCAAAAACCGCATCTCACATCGTGGGTTGGCGATACGGGAAATGCTGCCAATTCTAAGACGCATCCTGAGTATCCCCGAATTATCAAATCTATGAGGTTACAATGATTAAAAGCGAAGTATTTCGTCAATACGACATCCGTGGCATCGTGGGCGAACAGCTCAACGAAGAAAGCTATTACCTGATCGGCAAAGGTTTCGGTACTATGCTGAGAAACAAGGGTATGAAGTCCATCGTGATCGGCGGAGATGCCCGCCACAGCACCCGTGGTTTTATGGATTCCTTCATCAAAGGTGCTCTGGAAACCGGCTGTGAGATCACTGATATTGGCATGGTTGCCACTCCTATCCTCTATTTCGCGATATGGGAGCTTAAGCAGGATGGCGGTGCTATGGTCACGGCTTCCCACAATCCCTCTCAATACAACGGCTGTAAGCTAAACTTGGGATTGGGCAGCGTTTATGCAGATGCCTTGCAGGACCTGCTAAAGCTTATCCAAAGCGAGAAATTCGTGCAGGGTGAGGGGAAATTGATCAAAAACGAGAACGTCGTGGAAGATTACATCCAGTATATTGTGGATAACATCGATATATCCCGTCCGGTTAAAGTGATCGTGGACGGGGGTAATGGCATGGGCGGACCCTATTTGCCCGAAATCCTGCGCCGCAAAGGCTGTGAAGTGATAGAAATGTATTGTGAACCCGATGGGGATTTCCCAAACCATCACCCTGATCCCACTGTGGAAAAGAACATGGTGGATCTGGCACGTGCCGTAGTGGAAACCGAATACGAGCTCGGGATCGGTCTGGATGGAGATGCCGATCGCATCGGAGTAGTGGACGAAAAAGGCAAAATGCTGTTTGGGGATCAGATCCTTAATATCCTCGCGCGGGATTACCTTGCCAAAAACCCTGGAAAAACCATTATCGCCGACGTGAAATGCTCCAAGAATCTCTACGACGATATTAAAGCCCGGGGGGGCAAAGCAATCATGTACAAAACCGGACACGCAAACATCAAGATGCGCATGAAGGAGATCGGAGTGGAATTTGCTGGAGAAATGAGCGGCCACGTCTTCTTGGGAGATCGCTATCTGGGCTTCGATGATGCCATATATGTGAGCTGCCGCTTCATCGAGATCGTGGCAAATACCCCAATGCCGGTAAGCCAATATCTGGCAGATCAGCCAAAGATGTACAACACGCCAGAATTGCATACCAAATGCGAAGATAGCCGCAAGTTCGACGTGGTCCAAAAGGTTTGTGATGAGTTCAAACAGGGTGGCTACGATGTGAATGATATCGATGGTGCCAGGATCACTTTCGCCGATGGCTGGGGTCTGATTCGCGCATCAAACACTACTCCCGTGCTAGTGACCCGCTACGAAGCATCAACGGAAGCTAGAATGAACGAGATTCGCAATCTCATCGAAACCGTAATCAATAAGTACCTGTAGTTTCTTTCGGTTAGATATAATCAAGCCCGGTTTTCACAGCCGGGCTTTGTTTATATCACGCTTGCGGATATTGTCAGATAACTCTTGCCGGGGCTTGGGTTCCGCTTACTATCGCGATGGCATTTCGTGCAGCCAGATGTCCCATCGCTTCCCGCGTCTCCAAACTGGCTGAGCCGATATGGGGAAGTAGCACAACATTTGATAGTTCCATCAGTTCCCGGGGGATGTAGGGCTCTCTTTCATAAACGTCAAATCCTGCCGCATAGATCCACCGTTCTTGCAACGCGCGGATCAATACCGGTTCATCCACGATGGCTCCGCGGGCGGTGTTGATCAGGACTGCGCTCTTCTTCATCAGATGCAGTTCTCTTTCACCTATCAGATGGCGAGTTTCATCGGTAAGGGGCAGATGCAGACTCAGGATGTCGGATTCTTTTAGCATGGTCTCAAAATCCACCAGTTCTGCGGCAAAATCCAATTCTTTCGCTACTCTGGCATGGTAGATGATCTTCATGCCAAAACCTACCGCGCGCCGCGCAACCGCCTGCCCAATGCGCCCCATCCCTAAAATCCCCAGGGTCTTATGGTGTACATCCTGCCCCAAAAACAACAAAGGTTCCCAGCCCCTGAACTTGCCTTCCCGCGTGAACTTCTCACTTTCGTTGATGCGCCGGGTCGTGGTCATGATCAATGCCCATGCCAGGTCAGCCGTAGTTTCCGTAAGTACTCCGGGAGTGTTACAGACCGCGATGTTTCGCACTTTGGCGGCTCTTAGGTCGATGTTGTTGTAGCCCACAGCATAGTTCGAGATCACCCTCAGCTTCGGCGCGCCATCCATAAGTTCCGCATCGATTTTATCTCCCAAGAGACAGATTAAAGCTTCCTTGTTGGATATCTCCATCATCAATTCCCGGCGGGTGAGATCGCGCTGACTGGTATTGGCACTTACTTCAAAGTAGTCCAGAAGCTCCTGCATGGATCTATCCGGCAGCATTCTGGTGAGTAGTAGCTTGGGTTTGGCGGGATCAGGATTCAGGATTTCAACAGTTCGATGATCCAGCTCTTCCGTTTCCTCTGGTCTAAGGAAGTATTGAAACTCCAGATCCCGTCCTTCGGGATCTTTTGCCCAGAAATGGTAGATCTTAAAAGCGGAGTTCAGCTTCGGCTCTGTGGTGGCGATATCTCGTTGCCGCTCATAAACATGGTTCACTTCTAGCTGAGAATTGTAAAGCAAAGTGATGGTTCCTGTAAGCTCTGCTGTTTCTGCCTGGCAAAATCCGATCAGCATCTCCCGATATGAGAAGATCAAGCACTTTCTTTGATCCAGCCACAGCTTCATCCCCAACTTATGGTGATAGAACTCTCGCATCAAGGGCAAGTTTCTGGTTTTGAAAAACACGATTCCGGACATGGCTTCTCTCCATTAAAATTCTCTTAGTCTATTACATGATAAGCGTTCAGAAGATAAAATCAAGCGGGAATCAAAAAGCCCGGAAGGGGGATCCGGGCTTGTCATGGAGATTGACTGATTTTGAAGGAACTCTTTATCTCATGGGTTGCATGCTGTTGCTGAATATTCTGCGTATCGTGGCGATATCTGCCTTCACCGGTGCCATGCTGAGGAGTAAACTCAGTGAAGGGGTCTTTTGGGTGAGTTCCACCAACCTGTCGATGTCTTCTTCACCAAAACCCTCATCGCTCAATTTGCTGGTGATGCCCATCCGGAAGAGCCATTCTTCGATTCCTTTGGCTGCAACCTCAGCTTCCGAAGCTTCACCCTTCAGACCCGGAATGATGGGCGCAAAGAGATCTGCCAATACTTTGGGACGGGCAGGATATATCTCTTGGATCACTGCGGGCAATAGCATAGAGAGCCCCAAACCATGCGCCAGATCCGGTTTAATGGCTGATAGCGGATGCTCCAGAGCATGGGTAAAGTGCAACAAACCGTTATCAAAAGAGATTCCGGCAATCGTGGAAGCGTAGGTTAAAAAGTAGCGCGCTGCGGGATCCTTTGGCTTCTCCAATGCGATGGGCAGATACTCTGCCACCAGACGGATGGTTTCTTTACCCATCATGATCGCATAAGGATTTGCCGCCAAAGTGGTGGTGGCTTCTATCACGTGGTTCACGGAGTCGATGGACACATAGCGGGTCTGGTTCTCTGGCAAGCCATACATCAGCCCAGGATCATCGATGGCATACAGCGGATAAATACAATCATAGGCGATGGCGGGCTTGTATTCCAGTTCCGAGATTGTCACCACGGCAAAACGGTTGACTTCGGTACCAGTGCCATGTGTGGTGTTGATCGCGATGATGGGTAAGGCAAGCTCTGGGCTAAACTTGAATTCATAGAGTTCGCGGGCGGTTCTACCATCATATTTCAAGAGGATTGCGGCACTTTTCGCGGCATCGATGGGACTTCCGCCTCCGATCCCGATAACTGCCTGCGCGGCAAAACGTTTGCCCATGGCAACTGCTTCGTCCACCTGGGTGTCGGTTGGGTTTGAGGTCACTTTGTTGTAAAGAACATGCTGGATTCCAGCTTCCGCGAGGGCGGGTTCTACCACATCCCAAGCACCGTTTTTGCGATATGATGAGCCACCGGTCATGATCAAAACACGGCTGATTCCCATGTTGGCAAGGCTTTTGGCGATGTCTTTCATTTTGTGAATGGCACCGATCCCGAAATAATCGGTAGTTCTGGTGCGCAGTTCGAACACGGCATTGAGGTCAATCTGTTTTTCCCACATGATTAACTCCTTTTTATATTCTTAGATTTTGCTTAGTCGATATATGGGTATCGATATAAAAAGACTGATATTCTGTCAAGAACTTTTTCGTGATTTATTTAGCGATATGCTGAGTCAGCTATCTCGAACACGATAAACCCTGGCCCCAATCTTCTCATTCTATCACCAAAACTCTGGATGGGAGAAATCGGTCATAACAGGAGTATACGGGCTACTGTATCACCGAAAACAGCACCAGTCATAATGCTTGTTATTCTAGAGTTGTCCCGACCTCAAGATTAGTTATGACTCCACAGTAAGTCGTAACTGATTGGCATCAAAGTTTATGACCTCTTGTTCCTTATTCCAATGTGTTAATCACTTTTTTATCCCCCCTTAATCAAGCGTTAATAATTAACGCTTGATTAAGGGAAGATATTCGTGTGATTAAGACTTTCAAATGAGGCTGATCCAAGTAAACCTACTAATCACAAAAAGTTACAGGATGTCTGTGGAATAACCTATTCAGCTATCCAGGATGAATCCATGAAACTTGTGAATGCGAGCATGATGCAAGATAGGATGGTAGATAAGTTAAAGCAGTCCAAAACCCTTCAGAGTATGTCACGGTAAATAATTCTCCGTAAATACCATGATTCGAGTGCCCATATCCAAGAACAATCTAGATAGCAATCTGCGAAAGAATTTAGGCTCTTGCTTCTCTTCATGTGAGCCATGCTGGAGCACACAATTTATAAGGAATAAAGACTGGGAGATATGAATAGTTAAGGATACATATCGTATTAAAACTCAGTGAAGTAAAAATATGGTGGAGTCGTGTGTGAATTTTAGCTTGACAGCTTTATGCGGATCAAGGTGAATGCAATAAGTTGAAAAATATTGTAGATATAGGAGTTATAGATGCTTACCATCGACTGGAAAGAAAGGCTGACACGGGACACGGAGGATTACCTTGAGAATAAGCTTCCCAATGGAAATCACGATTTTGAGATCATTTTTATTGCCTACCCAGAGCGCGTCAATGGTAAGATTCCCTCTGAAGTGATCACCTTCGTGAGTGGAGTGATAGTTCAGCGCTTGGGCCGCAAGCACAAGGAATATGTGCCTTTTTACCGGGATCTATGGCTCAATAAGGGAGATTATGGCAAGCTCGCCTTTGCCGCTATCTTGGCGAAGATCACCGCCAAGAACCCGGAGATATATATTCCCTTGATGGAAGAGATGATGTTTCAAGCGGACGCCAGCCAGGTGAATTCCCTGATGGATAGGGTGATGTTGCCGCTCTTGCGCAAGCACCCGGAGAAATACCTTTCCCGCGTTTATGGTTGGACCAAACATGGGAATGAGGAAATCGCCAAAGCGGCGTTGAATCTGTGCATCAAGCTGATCAAGCGCAGAGACGATCTGCTGCCAGAAATCCTGAGCCATCTACAGAACCAGTGGGTGTATCCCCTGGGCGAGATGCAGCCACTTCATGTGCAATTCATCAAGACTGTCGCCAAGCTTTCACCGAAATTGTATCTGGCAGTATGGCAAGAGTTTGGCATCTCTCGTGATCCTCAGATTGTGGAGTTATTGTGTTCCTCGATTGTGGATTATTTTATCGAATTGGAATCCGCGGTGGAGATCTGGACCAAGAGCGGAAACGCCAGAGTAAAGAAAGCGGGGCTTGCAGCGCAAAAACTGCTGAATCGGAAGAAAGGAGCCTGAGCGAAGTGGATCTCAGCATATTTATCACGGTTCAGGGGATGGAGCGATTACAGAAGCGGATCAACGAACTTATGGCAGAGCGTCCGGAAGTAATCAAAGCTGTGGCGGTTGCCAGGGAGTTTGGCGATCTCAGTGAAAATGCGGAGTATAAAGCTGCCAAGGAACGACAACGAGCGATCGATTCTGAGATAGATTATCTAAGGCGCCGAGCAGCGCAGTTGAAAGTGGTGGATCCCAGCGGATTCCCGCGGGATGCGGTGCGCTTTGGGACAAGCTGTAAAACGCGTGACGAAGAGACCATGGAAGAGATAAGCTTCTTGGTGGTAGGTGCCGCAGAACTGAATTTTTATGAAAACGAAACCATGATGCAGGTGGTTTCCGTGGTGTCTCCTATCGGCAAAGGCCTTTTGGGCAAAAAGCCGGGAGAGATCGCGCTGATCAAAGCGCCCATGGGTGAACGCATGCTTAAGATATTGGAAATAATGTAAATAAATGGAGATCAAATGAAAAAGACTCAAGCCAAAGCCAAACTAAGTTACGAACGGAAAAACTTCTGGAAAGAAGCTCCCGCTGAAGATCAAAAAGCCGCCATGCAATATGCCGTGGCATACAAAGATTTCTTGAACGAAGCTAAGACAGAACGTGAGACCACGAAGTGGATGGAAGCTTTGCTCAAAAAGCACAAATTCACAGTGTTAAGCGGGAAGAAAGGATCTTCCAAGGTCTATGGTATTTTTCGCGGAAAGACGATGGCAGTGGCGATTCTGGGTAGTGAACCGCTGGTAAAAGGTTTCAATATGGTGGCTTCCCACATCGACGCCCCCAGAGTGGATCTGAAACAAAATCCCCTGTATGAGGACGGCAGCTCTCAGATGGCGTGCATGCGCACCCACTATTATGGTGGGATCAAGAAATACCAATGGGTATCCACCCCGCTGTCCTTACACGGAGTGGTGATCAAGAGCGATGGCTCGGTATTGGATATCAGCCTGGGCGAAAAAGACGACGAACCGGTTTTCATCATCCCGGATCTGTTGCCCCACCTTGCCCGTAAAGAACAATATAGCAAGAATCTCTCAGATGCCATCGATGCCTCTAAAATGAACCTGGTATTCAGCGGCATGATGGATCCCTCTTCAGAAGAAAAAGAAGCGGCAAAGACTTATGCCCTGAAGGTTCTGAACGAAAAATACGGGATTAAAGAAGCGGATTTTCTTTCTGCCGAATTGTATCTTGTGCCGGCGGTAAAATCCCGGGATGCTGGCATAGACAGCTCGATGGTAGTGGGTTATGGTCAGGACGACCGGATATGTGCCTACACGGCGTTGACCGCTCTATTGGACATCACGGATAAAAAACCCAAACGCACAATGATAGTATATTTTTCGGATAAAGAAGAAGTAGGCAGCCAAGGCGCAACCGGCGCACACTCGATCTTTATCCAGGATTTTGTGAGTGATCTCATGGCATATAAAGGTGAGGACAATTCCGCGGCAAACCTGCGGAAATGCTTCATCAATTCCCAGATCTTGAGTGGCGACGTGACCGCGGTGGTGGATCCCAATTACCCCAACGTTCACGAAAAACAAAACGCGGTGATTTTCAATCATGGCATTGGGATCTCAAAATTTACCGGTAGCGGCGGCAAATATTCGTGCAACGACGCCAGTGCGGAATTCACTGCCAAAGTGCTGAAGATCTTTAGCGATGCGGGAGTGTTCTGGCAAATGGGTGAACTGGGAAAAGTGGATGAAGGCGGCGGCGGAACCATCGCTTATATCCTGGCGAATCTCGGTGCTGAAGTAATAGATTGCGGTGTGGGCTTGATGGGCATGCACTCGCTGTATGAGCTTTGTTCCAAGGCGGATCTGTATTCCACCTACAAAGGTTACAAGGCATTTTTGGAAAGTAAATAAGGAGATTGTCGATGAAACAAGTTGTAATCATCTCTATAGCTCTGCTGCTTCTCAGCGGATGCGTGAGTAACAAGGCATTCCGCAGTCAACAGGGAAAGATCGTGGCGTTGGAAGAAGCGGTTGCTCAAAACAACGAAGAACTCGTGGTATTGCGTAAAGAGATATCCCAAAGCAGACGCAGCGCGGATTCTGCTGCCAAGGCCATGGATCCGGATTATATCCAAAGCCAATTTGCCCAGAACCAAAGCGATATGAAAAGCTTGATCGATGAAGTAGCGGAAATGGCGCTTACTCTGGATTCCCTTGGTGAGAATGTGGTGAGTTCGGATCGGGAAATCGTGAATATGATCCGCGCTCTTGAAACAAGAATAAACACCCTAGGTAATACGGATATGAGCCCGGAACAGCTGGCGGCTCTTACTCCGGATACCAAGCAAATGGAAGCAAACTCCAAGGGAATCGATAACATTCAGGCTGAACTCAGCGCGCTGAAGAAACACGTGCAAGGCTTGCAAGCCAGCTCTCTCGCGGCAGCTTCACAACAAGCTCCCATAGAAGCCAGCGGAACAGAAAAAGCCGAGTATGAAGCCGCCCGCGACGAATATTACAAGGGCAATTTCAATGGGGCCATCACCAAGCTGGATGCGTTTGCTTCAAAGTATCCACGTAGCATCTACGCAGGCAATGCCCACTATTGGAAAGGCGAAAGCTACTACGCTCAGGCTGATTTTAGCCAAGCTATGCGCGAGTTCAACAAGGTGATATCCAGCTATCCTGATTCTTGGAAAGTGGCAGATTCCCAGCTCAAGATCGGCATGTGCTATATGAACATGGGTAACCATCAACAGGCACGTACAGAGCTCAATAAACTTAAAACAGACCATCCCGGATACTCCCGCATGGATATTGCGGACAGGCTTTTATCCGAGTTGAAATAAACGCTATAAATGATATCCCAACGCTGGATCCTGCTACTAATTGTAGTGCTGCTCTTCTCTGCCCAAGTGAGTTTCGCCTGGGCAGAGAGGATGCACGAGGATGCGCAGCAGATTTCGTCTGTTATTGCCGATTGGCTAGATCCCGATCAGGCGATTTTCTTGGAGATACGCTGCGGAGAATGGACTTCCGCGCTGGCTCAAAGTATGCGCGAAACCCTCTTGGAGCGCTCCTTTGATCTGCGCGAACTACGCAGTGGGCAGGTTCCCGGGGCATTTGAATGGGATACGGATCCTCTTTTCCTGGCGGGATTTGGCTTACAATCCGCCGTTTTGGTGACAATCGAACTAAACTTGAAATGGCAGACAATTGAGCACAAGAGCTTCTTCTCTTACCGAAGTGAACGAGTTCCAGTGCAGAGTTTTATCGTGAAACAAGTACAGCTACCGGGGCAGAAACTGCTAAGAATAGATGATTACGACTTTGTGCAGAGCACAGGTCAAGATACCGCCCTGTCGGCACCCCGCCTGCAATGGTTTGAACCGTTGGTCGTTAGCACAGCCTTGGCATCCATAATATTTTTACTTTGGACAATCGAATAAAGGATCTTGCATGAGAAGATATTTCTACATCTTGCTTGCGCTTGTGGCTCTGGGAGCCTGCAGCAGCAACAAAACTGAATTGAGCACGGAAGCCCGCTTGCAACAGGCGGATCAGTATTATGCTAATGGAAAGTATGCCAAAGCGGCTGTAATCTACGACGATATCTCGTTCGAACGAAAATCCGCTGCCACTGCCTATGCCACACTGCGCCTTGCGGATAGCTATTTCGCCATGAACAAGTTTATTGATGCCAGACTGAAGTATCAGCAGTTTATCGATGGTTTTCCGGATCATACAAATGTTTCCGATGCTTACTACAGAGTGGCGGTCTGCTTCTTTGAAGAATCTCTGAAACCCGCTTATGATCAGGATAAAACCCTTTCTGCAATCGATGCGTTTCGTAACTTTATCGAGCGTTTTCCCAGCGACTCCCGCTTCCAATCGGCTTTGGAGTTCATCCGGAGATCCCAGTATAAGCTAATCGAGAAGAAATATCAGAATGGCTACATCTACTATAAAATGAAGGATTACAGTGCAGCCCTGATGTATTTCGATGAAGTGGTAGCCTTGGGCAACACCGACAGCCTGGATCGCAGATCATTGTACTATTCGGCGTTGTTGCACTTACACCAAGAGAATATGGATGCCGCCAGAGCGTCCTACGAGAAACTTGTTTCCAAGTACCCAGGCTCCAAAGAAGCTGGCAAATTGGAACGTAAATTTAAGTAGTGTGATATGCCACATAGAGATTCTCTCAAAGGTGCATACGCTATATTGGGCGGGAGTTTTGACCCCATCCACAATGGTCATCTGTATCTCGCCAAGGAAGTTCTGAGCCTCAGCCCGGTGCACAAGATCATACTTGTGCCCAGCTTTAATCATAACTTCAAGGGCGAAAGTATTGTGCTGGATTACGATACCCGGTTAAAACTAGCCCGGGAAGCTGTTGATCACTTTACCCCGCTCAATTTTACCATTCAACCCGCAGAAGACTTTCGAACTCCGATCGAAGTATGGGATGCTGAGCGTGGAGAAAGCGGCTATACCAGCGATCTGGTCAAGAAACTGGTTGCGCAACGTCCGCAACAAAAGTTTGCTTTCATCATCGGAGCGGATAATCTGCCCAAATTGCCAGATTGGCACGACTTTGACTGGCTGAAAGAGAATCTGCATTTCATTATTTTACCGCGACCGGAAAGCGTTCTTCCCTGCGATGTCCTGTCTTATATCCGTCATACTATTCTGGATATGCCCTTATGCCCGATATCATCATCCCTAGTCCGGGATAAAATCGCCAGACGTGAATCCATCGCCGGACTCGTCCCCGCGGAGTTGGAAACCCGAATCAACGAGCTATATACTAGATGAGTAGCAGAGTCAAACGGTTTCTGGATCGCATCCCGCTAAGCCAGCAGCAGAGCTTGGGCGAGGAGATTGCCAATTCCATCACTCATGGTGTAGGGGTAGTGTTATCCATCGCTGCGTTGGTGATTTTGGTGATCTATGCCGCGCGTATCAGCGATACATGGAAGATAGTATCGTTTAGCATCTATGGTGCCACAATGATAGCGCTGTTTCTTTCCTCCACCCTGTATCATGCCTTTCATCAGCCCTATGTAAAGCGTTTCTTCCGGATTTTGGATCATTCCTCGATCTTTCTGTTAATAGCAGGCACCTACACTCCGGTGACCATCGGTGCAATGCGGGGTGGCTGGGGTTGGACCCTGTTTGGTGTGATCTGGGGGCTTACCTTGGTGGGGATTATCCTGAAGATCTTTGCCATGAGCAAGCTGAAATGGGTATCGACCGTGGTGTATCTGTTGATGGGCTGGATCGTGATAATTGCGATAAAACCGCTCTTGGCGAGTGTTCCCAAAGGCTTTTTGGCGTGGATGCTGGCGGGGGGAGCGGCTTATTCTTTTGGAGTTATCTTCTATATTGCCAAGAAAATGCCTTATCATCATGCGCTATGGCATTTGTTTGTTCTTGCGGGAAGCATCTGCCATTTCTTTGGGATGCTTACCTTGATCACATAGGCTGCCACGATCTTAGCTGATGGGTTCGCTCTGTAAAAAACTGCCCACGATCTTGATCAGTTTGCCATTCATGAAAGAAACCGTGACCACAGCGTCCGGTCCCATCCCATCCACCGAAAGCACTATCCCTTGATTGTGTTCTTTGTGCCAAACTCTTTGTCCGATCTTGAAGAACTTGTGGCTATCACGTAGTTTATTTTTGGGTTTGCGATAGTTGTTGGGAGGTGGGCTACTGATGTGTCCGGGGTAATCCAGAACATTCTCTAGACCTTCCAAGAACAGGCTGGGCTTGGTAAATGTGTAGGTGTCGTAAAGCCTGCGGGCTTCCGCCAGGCTCAGGATCAGTTCCCGTTTGGCACGGGTGATGCCAACATAGAAGAGACGCCGTTCTTCTTCGATTTCTTCCACGGTATCCATGCTCATGCGATGGGGCAGTAGTTCATCCTCCAAGCCGGCGATATAGACAGTTTCGAACTCCAATCCCTTGGCATTGTGCAGGGTCATCAGGCGCACGCTATCCACTTCGTCCGACACCTTATCCAGATCAGTCTGCAAAGCCACGAAGGGCAAGAAATCTACCAGGAGAGCCTGCCGCTCGTTCTCGGAGGCAAAACGCTCTGCAAACTCGTTCACCGATGCCACAAACTCTATCAGGTTTTCCGCTCTGGCGATATCTTTGGGATCGCTGCTTTTCCGATATTGACTGATCAAACCAAGCTGTTCCACGATCTCTTTTACCAGATCAGCAACTGGCTGAGAAGTGCACTGTTGACGCCATTGATCCAGCATGTGGCAGAAATCGCCGATACGATTCTTGGCGGTATTGTTTAATTCTTGAATGGCACCGAGGTTCTGGATGGCGGAATATAGCGAGATACGGGTCTTGGTAGCAAACCCCAGTAGCCTGTTTACAGAGGTTTGTCCGATTCCCCGGGGAGGTTCGTTGATAATCCGCAGCAGGCTTTCGTTGTCCGCGGGATTGGCAAGGCTATAGAGATACGCCAGCAAGTCCTTAATCTCTTTTCTTTGATAGAAGTTCAAGCTTCCCACGATGCTATAGGGTATCTTCTTTTGCATCAGAGCGTTTTCGAAGAGACGGGATTGCGCGTTTGTGCGATACAGGATGGCGATCTGGCGCAGATTCTTGCCCATATCCCTTTGCCGTGAGATGCCATGGGCAATCTGCTCTGCTTCGATATTGGCATCTGAATACACGTTCAAGCGTGGTTTCAAGCCTTCGCCAAGCTCGCTGAAAAGTTCTTTGGCATGGCGTTGTTTGTTTTGTTTGATCACGCGATTTGCCAGATCCAGGATGGCAGTGGTGCTACGATAGTTCTGTTCCATTCGGATTATCTTCACATCCTTATAATCCCGTTCAAACTCCAAGATATTCCGCAGGGTAGCGCCCCGAAAACTGTAGATTGCCTGATCGTCGTCTCCCACCACACATACTCTTTGATGAGCCTGCGCCAACTGATGGATGATCTCAAACTGCGCTTTGTTGGTATCCTGATATTCGTCGATCATGATGTATTGGAAGATTTCCTGATACTTGCCTCGAATCGCGGAGTTATCTCTAAGTAGCCTGGCGGTATAGAGCAAGATGTCGTCGAAATCCATTGCCTGATTCATGATCAAGGCTTGTTGATAATGTATATAGATCTGCAGGAAGCCTTTTAAAAATGGATTGTGGGCGATATCTTCCCGGGAGATGTCTTCCGGTAGCAGCAGGCGGTTTTTGTATCTGCCGATGCGGGAAAGCACTTTGTTGAAAGGGTACTTTTGAGGGTCATAACCGTGTTCTTTGTAGATCTTTTTAAGTACCGACTTCTGTTCATCATCCGCATAGATACTGAAGTTCGCATTATAAGGCAAGGAGCTGGATTCGTAGCGCAGGATCCGCAGGCAGATGGAGTGGAAGGTGCCCACCCACAGACTGCGCATGGGGATGTTCAACAAGCTTTCCAAGCGCTCTTGCAACTCCCGCGCGGCTTTATTGGTGAAGGTTACAATGAGCAGTTTCCATGGCGGAACCTTCTTTTCGTGGATCAGGTAGGCAGCGCGGTAGATGATGCTCCGGGTTTTGCCGCTACCGGCTCCAGCGAGTACTAGTATAGGGTGGTCTACATCGGTTACCACCTCTTGTTGAGCGGGGTTAAGATCTCCCCAAAAGTCGATCATCATTCCGGAACGCGCACAGGAATCGGAGTGCTTAATCTGCCTTCCAATTTGCCGGCGGGATACTCCTTGTATGCGGAAATGCGATAATAGTAAAGCCCGGCTACCACTGTGTTGTCGTCTGCACTGCTATGCGTAAACTGTTGTATGGATGCGCCCTGCACATGTGGTACAGACCCCACCAGAGCATAGGCATTATAATATCCAAGACTGCGGTAGATATAGTATCCATCAGTATCGTTGGGGTTGTTGCCATTCCAGTAGAATTCCACATAACGGGTGCTTGTCCCGCTACTGAAGGCAGTGTATTGAAAGCCGGATACATCGCCGGGTATAGCCAGGTTGTTTGCATGAGGATCCAGCGGATTGTCGCGCTTGATGCCACAGCCCAGGATCAGGAAGCTAACTACAAATAGAAACAGGATCTTTTTCATGATGCACCTAAAACCGGATTTCCACGCCGCCGGGGCCGATTTGCAAAGGTGAATTACTGCGTTTGAGAATGTCTTCCCAGACCTTTGCATTGTATTCGTTTGTACTTACAATGATGTCGTACATGTTATATGCCCATATTATTCCGCCCAAGCCCATCATCATCAGGGAATAGTGGTAGGGGGTTTCGGCTTTACCCCAATAGTCGTTTATCTGATCAACCTGAGTAGCGCTTTGATAGCGGTCGTAATTTGTTAATGCACGATTATAGAAGTACAGTGCTCCGATCACAGATACCAGTTCTGCGCTTAGAATCACCGTGGCTTTTGTATTATGTTTCGTAGAAAACTGTCCCCAACCCGGGATGACTGCGCTTTTTATAATGTTTGCCGTGAGCGGGATAGCTTCGAGTTCATAGAGCTGGAGTTTATCGCGGCGGAAAGTAAGTTCATCCCTATATTGGGCGCGATCCCGATAGTCTGTCCAGCCATACTTGGTGCTATCGGCGAATGCCTGAAGGTCGAAGCTCTGAGCAAACAGGGTAGTGCCCAGAATTGAGATCAAGAGCAGGGTCAGTAACAATTTTATTTTCATATCATCCTTCCTGATCTCATTTCATCAAGGCTTCGGAGAGTTTGTTGAGGGGGATAAGAGAGCGATCCCGGAGGTTAATCTGCCACACATACAGGAAGGTCTGAGTGGGAGTAAGCAGATCGTATCGGGCTTCATATTTATATTGTCCGGTGGAGAGCAGGAATTTCCAACCGCTGTCGCGCACTTCGTTCAGGTTGTGTGTTCTAAGAACTTCCTCCCGTTTCGTTGCCACGCGCGCGGGGATCAATCCATTACGGTAGTCTGCCAGGATTCTTCTTGCAAATCCCACGGGGTCGCGTTGAGCTTCCACCATGTTTTGCATGATCCCGGCGTGGGAGCGGTATTCTGGCTTGGGATCCAGAGCAATTGCCTGGTTGTAAAGTCCTAATGCTTCGGAATACTTTTGGGCAGCTTCGGCTTTTTCGCCTTGAGCAAAGATAATCTCTGCCTGGCGGATATCTTCCTGAAGCTTCTGAAGACGGGCAATTGCAGCAAGTGCTGGCGCGTAATCCGGAATTATCTGAAAAGTCTTGTTGTAATGTAGCATCGCCCCGGCGAAATCTCTTTCCTGAAGAAGGCTATCACCCTTTTGGATGTAAAGATCAGTGATGCTTTCGAGGCGTTTTGTGATCATCTCCTCCTTACTGGGATCATATTGAACTGCGATGCGATAAAGGCGGTCTGCCTCCATATAGTCCTCTGCGTCGATAAATTCTTCTGCCTGAGCTTGATACACATCCGAGATCAGGGAGTTTATATGTTTGCCATCCACCACCGGGTAGCGGGAGAGTTCAAAGAGTTCTTTAAGGGCGTCGTCGTAATATTCCTGATCCCTCAACAACATAGCGTACGCGATGCGGGAATCGATAAACTGCATTACGATGTATCTTGCCTGGATTTCATAAGCGTTATTTGGGAAGTTGTCGTAGAGATACTTATAATCTTCCCAAGTGGAGTTGCGATCCTGATACTCGCTCATATAGATGCTCATGCGGCGAAGAACCACCTGGGGTACAAGAGGTGAATCAGGGATTTCCCGCAGGATATCTTCCAAATATTTTTGCGCGAGAGTCCGATTTCCGGCTTCGTCTGCTTCTTCTGCCATTCGAAAATACAGAGCGCCCAATTCAAGATCCGCAGCTTCAGAATTTGCCAGCTTCAGAAATCTGATTGCCAAAGGACGATTGTCTCTTTCCACCGCTGTTTTTCCTAGCTCCAGATAGCTGTTACTGCGAATCAGCTCTGCCCTGGTGGCGATTGCGCCATTTTGGGCAATCCGGATCAAGGTATCCAACTCTTCAATGGCTCCGGCATAGCGTTGGCTTCTATACAGCTCTTCGGCACTGCGCAAACGGTTGATCTCGCAACCGGAAAGCATCATGATTAAAATCAACGTAAAGCCGGGAATCAAGCTACGCATGAAGCGGGGGAGGGTAGTTCTAAAGTGTTTAATCATGCAAATCATATATTATAGAGAACACCTTCGATGGCGTGTTCGAAAGAGGGGCGAGGGTTTTCTTGAAGTAGCTGCCTTAGTTCTGGGCTGGGTTCGTGAGTAAGAAGCACCCGTCTGATACCAAAATCCTCTAGCTGAATTATTTGTTCCGCGGGGGGATGACCGGCATCCACCACAACAGTATGTGCTCCATCTACTAGTTCCCGGATGCTATCGGTAGTGGAGATATCTGAGCTATACACAAAAGCACCTTTGGGGCTGTTAATCCGGATCGAATATGCCTTCATCTCGTTCTTTAGAGCGTTTTTGCTAATTATCTCCCGATAACCATGAAGGTGGTCGTTGATCTGGGCTATCACATCCGGGAAAAACTCACTAACTTGGCTTAACGGATGTATCTGAAGCTGGAATCCGAACTTTTCCGGGAAGGTATAAAACATCGTTAAGATGGCAAGAAAATCCTGCTCCCGCTCCGGGAGAAAGAGGTGAAGAGGCTGCTCTCGTTTTGCCAGATACAGCATCTGGATAAGTAGGAATAACCCACCAATGTGATCCGGATGGTAGTGAGAGATCATGATGGCATCCAGGTCATCCGGAGCAAGATCCAACTGCAAGAACATCTTGGATATCCCCTCTCCGGCATCCAACAGATAGGTTTTGTTCTGTGACTGTACCAAGATTGAACTGCAGTTCAATGCCTTACTGGGCATACCAGAGCCTGTGCCCAAGATGCGGATATTCATTTGTTATCCTTTCTTTGGTTTGCGGGAACTACGATGGGAACTTGATCCAGCTTTCTTCCGAAGATCAAGAAGAATGCTGCAAACAAAACTGTGGTGATTAGTAAAAGCTCCCGCGAGCCGATGCGGAAAATGATGATGGAGGTCAATACGATCAATATATTTATTGTGTAAATGATGGTGGCAGTTACTTTTACAGAGCACAGTACGTTGTTGATCCGGTGGGTGGAATGATCCTTTCCACCTTGCATTACGTGTCTGCCATCCCGACGCCTGGTATAGCTGACCAAAGAAATATCGAAAATTGCGTAGCTAAGTAGAAGAACGGGAAGCAGATAGAACATCTTATCGTTGTATTTGTTGCCTGCATATTGCGCCATCAGGATCCCCATAGAAGATAGGAAATAGCCGATGAACATACTACCTGCATCGCCTAGAAAGATCTTGGCGGGATTGAAGTTATAGGGCAGAAACCCGAGGGTGGAACCTGCAAAACTGAGAGATATCAGCGCGATGAGAGCCATGGCTTCCTGGTTTGCGCTGGTTGTATTGGTGAGCGCGAAAGCAAAGAACCCCAGCCCCAGGATGCCCGCCATGCCACTGATGATGCCATCCATGTTGTCCAGGAAGTTCAGCGCGTTCATTAGCCCCACCATCCACAATACGAGTAACGGCAGGGTTATAAAGATGCTGCCAAACATTCTATCCAGCTCAACTAAACTGAAGTTTGTAAGGATAAAGGTGAGAGCTACGGCTAACTGCCCCAACATCTTAACCAGAGGCTTCATCCCTCGTCGGTCGTCCACCAGACCTATCAGTACTATCAAAACGGTGCCCGCCAGATAGCCCAGCATGGGGCGATCGAAGTATCTCCCGGCAGAGATGGCTACATCGTAAACGCATAGAAGCACAAAGCCAAGCGCGACACTTAGCCCACCCATCAGGGGCACACTCTTCAGGTGAATCTTGCGAGCTTCGGGTTTATCCACAAAGTTTATTTTTAGGGCCAGCTTTATTATAAATGGCGTGAGACCATATACAAAGAGCAGTGACATTATGAATACGCTAAGATACTCATATATGCGAAAATCCATCAGGTTCTCCATACATCATTTCTAATATACCAAGATGATGCTACCGGAGAATTTGTCAATGCTTTTTCCAAAGCGATTCCAACAGTCGATGCTTGGGTGGAATCCACTTCCCAGTTAACTCTGGAGATCACCATAAACAGGTTTCAAAAAATGAAGGAAATGAACACACAGCTCTTTCATCCCCATTCGTCAAAGCTGTCGCCAAGCCTTGTTCAAGCAGTGGGAACTGCATCATGGAGGCTGGGCGATTGCTTTGGGCAATGGGTGTACATACACAAACCAATGATCAAATTATTGGCATGGATTCTTTCTGACTAATCTACAGACGATTTGGGATACTCCTACACAACACTCTGCTTGACAGAAAGGATGATCCCGAAGGCATTGCTCTATATGGATATCATGCACGACTATCTAATTGCCGATGCGGAACATCCCCTTATCTGCAGCGATAAACTTTGGGATGAAATGCTGTTATACAACATCAATCCAGCAGCCGCTGATAGATTGTATCTGGATTTTCGTGCTATCTGCAAAAAGGAAGTATCCGCAGACAGCTCCCTAAAAGAACTTTCTGGAGGACAGAAAGTAATCCTGATGGCACTGCTTGCGCTACACTCTCCCGCGGACTCCATCAGCTTCATCAATCTAGAGCATTCTCTGGATCCAGGAAGGTTTTGCAAGATTCGAGATTTGATCATCCACAGCGGGAAAAACATTTTGTGGGAGCGGGCATGATTCAGGTGAAAGCGGGGAACTACCATGTCTGGCAAGGTTTTACTTTGACCTTGAAGGAAGAGATTATCTTTCGTGCTGGCAATGTGTATCATCTGTCGGGTCCCAATGGTAGCGGGAAGAGTAGCTTCATTCACAAAGTATTGTGGGAAAAGATTATAAAGAGAGATGATTGCTATGTGATCCGCATCCAACAGCAAATGGATTTGCAACTATATGCGATGAGAGCATGGGCGGCAATCTATTATCCCAAGAGTCGCATCGTGGACGAAAAAGACGTGTGGGATCTGATGTGGACGGATTTGGCTAAGATGAAAGACGGCAAACCCGTGGTGGTGATATCTGATGAGGCGAAGAAACTCGTGATCCCCCAAGGGCTAAAGCGGGAGATCTGCCTTATCTATAGCTCACATATCTATAATTTACCGGAATCCCGAGCGGTGAACTTTGAGCCTGTGAATGGTTCCCAAAGCATGGTTTATGAAGGTTCCAGTTCTAGGGAGCTCTCGCAGTGAAACGCTTGATTCTGGCATCCCTCTTGTTTTTGATCTGGACGGTGTTGTTTGCAATAATATGGTTCCAAAATCTAGCTCTGCAAGGGGCGATGATGATCGGTTTGGTGGTTGGGTCATTTATCTTTCTGGGGGCCCGGCGTCTGGTGGGTCAGATGAAGCTGCTGCTTCCATTCGTGGGGATGTTGGCGATCATCTATCTTGGTTTTATATTGATCGGGATCGATCCCTCCGGGCAAGGTTCCACTGAGTATTGGCTGGCATACGGTCTGCCCAGGATGTTGCTTTTGATCAATGCCATCCTTGCGTTTCGACTGTGTTTCGCGATGATATCTTTCGAAGAGATATTACGTAGCGGAATCAGCATTCATCGGTTGAAATATGTGATATTGGGGAAAATCCTGTTCGACGCTGCTACTCATTCTTATGCTGAAATCCGAATGTGGCAGGGTATGATGCCATCGATGCAAAGAGGTTCAAGCGGAGTGAAAGACAGGTTCTTCAGAGCATTGAGCGTTACTCTCGCATTGATCCTTTACATAATGGCAGAGGCAGAAATGAAGGGCGAACGGATCGATAACCTGATCATGCAATGTCATCTCAAACAGGTAAGGAATAAGGATTTAACAGACTCAGGAGATAAACAATGAAATGGTACACGACGGTTGGATTTACGGTATTGGTTGCGGTCAGTACCTTATTGATCAGGATTCCCGTTCCGGGAGGGGGATACTTCAATTTTGGTGATGTAGTGATCGTGTTCTGCGGTCTATATGGCGGTTCCCGAGCCGGGATGGTGGCGGGAGGGATCGGTTCTGCGATTGCCGATATCATCGGATTTCCGCTATTCGCTCCGATTACGCTGGTCGCAAAGGGAGTTCTGGGCTATTGCGCGGGAAGAGGGAAGGCATCCTCCGGCTTCTTAAGAAATGCCTGGCCCATCCTAGGGGGAATCTTGATGGTAGCGATTTATTTTTTGGGAACATGGTATATGCCCAGCTTTGGTAAAGCCGCAGCAGTGGCGGACTTTCCTCCAAACATCCTGCAGGCAACCCTTGGCTTTATCGGGGGCAGATTACTCTTTGCCGCTTACACTAGGATCCAAAATCTGCATAAAAGCTGAAAAAAGCTTGTCTGTGAGCAATAGCGGGCTATGATATAGGTAAATGCAGAATCAATTGTAAGGAGTAAAGATATGTCTATACCCTTCAACATCCTCCGTATGAAAGACACGGAATTGCATTACCCGCAACGCTTTGCCAATATGACTCAGAGAGATTATGGCTTGATCTTCTGGAATGAAGGCAACAAAGCATCGGCGGAAAGTAACCACGCGGTGATCAAGGATTTCGTAGGCATCGAAAGTAGCCTGAGAGACATCGAATCATTTTATAAGGGCAAAGGCATTTCGCCGCGGATATTCAGTTCCCTGCAGGTAAATGAGTTGGACAAAGTGTCTGCTCCTCTGCAACAACATGGTTTCAACATCGAACTTACCGGTTACGAATACTTTCTGCACGACCATGAGAGCATTGTAAAACCAAACGAAGAGCTCCAGATTCAAAGAATCAAACA
Organism: Candidatus Cloacimonadota bacterium; assembly: GCA_018433885.1. GTDB lineage: Bacteria > Cloacimonadota > Cloacimonadia > Cloacimonadales > Cloacimonadaceae > UBA5456. Next base: position 3,908 of record JAHDQK010000057.1, on the reverse strand, counting down.
CCTTGATATCGATATCATGGAGACAATCGCATTGGAATATGGTGGGGATTGGACTATTCGGGTGGTTGAACGCCATTTGCAGCATCCCTCCTACCATCTCTTGGGAGGATACCATCACGGAGAATTGGCAGCGTTGGCATCCGTCTGCACCTATGCGGGATACAGCAGAATCTCGGACGTGTTTACCAGAGAGAAATTCCGGGGAAAAGGCTTTGCCGCCACGATGATCCACTCTTTGGTGCTATATCACAAAGGCATTAGCGAGAACCACTTGTACCTCTTCTCGGATAATCCAGCGACTTCTAAAGTCTATGAGAAAACTGGATTCTCTCGCTTACCTCAGGATTTTGTAAGCTGGACCGCAGCCAAGGAACTGTCGACCATCAATTCTCAGTAGATAGCGGGACCTGGTACAGAGTGACGGTTTTAGCTCATGGATGTCCAAGAGGACAGTGGCTTCTGTGCGTATATTGGGTTGCAAAGATTAATCCAACTATTTGCTATGCAAAAAGAAAGCCCTGCCAGGGAGAGCAGGGCTTGGAGTGTTCAGTAGATTAGCTATTTCATCAGCGTAATCTTGCGAGTAGTGTCATAACCTTTGGTTTTCATTTTTACCAGATAGTTTCCGGAAGCTACTGCCCTGCCGTTAGCATCCCTACCATCCCATCGTACTTGGTAGGAGGATGCATCTTGAACCTCCGAGACCAGGGTGCGGATCTTCTGGCCACGAGTGTTGTACACTTCCATGCTCACATGTCCGGGGCTAGCAATATCGTAGGCAATGGTGATGGTGGGATTAAATGGATTGGGATAAGCGTTCTTTAATGAAGTAAATCTGATCACTTCCGGGATTTCTTCACCGCCCGGTCCCACGGTTACGAGAATCGAGTTGGTATAAGTTGCAGAGCCGTCCATATCCTGAATCATCAACCAGTAGTAGTAAACTCCGGGTCCTGGAACCTCGGAATCTGTATAGATATAGCTCGCTTGGTTTGATGTGTTTGTAGCTGCGATCAAAGGACTTACCGAGATTGCCTGATCCAGATCAGCGGTGGTTCCTCGCAGGATGTAGAAACCTTGTAAGTCAGATTCGCTTTGAGTGACCCAGTTGATCCTTACTTTGGATCCTGAAACGATATTGGCGGTGAAGCTGGAAAGTACCACTGGCAGAGTTTCACCACTGGCGTCGTTTGTAATCAACTCCAAGGCATAGATGCCCTTCTGACCTTTCTTGAGCGCGTCCACAGAGATAGTGATGGTCTTGTTTTCGGTGTTTATGCCGGTACCACCCACCGATACCAGCCCTCCGCCATTGATCCGGAATCCCAGGTCAGTGGGGTCGTAGGGCAAGCCATCATAGGACATCGTGAAGGTACCGATTCCTATTGTGGCATTATCAAAATCCATCAAGTATCGCAGACCTTCCGGAGCTGTGCCGATACTAAGTGATACTTCCACGACGTTGTTTCCCCCGGGGCTGAAGCTTATGGGATCTAGTGTCATGGCGGGGTTTATCGTGTAACCCCATACTTCATCGTGGTATTGACCAATGTTCACTACAGTAGGCTCATTACCAATGATCTCAGTGCTGCCTGTGCCATTTCCGGTAGATAGGGTCTGGCTGTTGAGAGTGGTGGAGTAAGCGCTGTGTAATAATGGATTGGCATGAAGAGCACGCATCCGGATGTAGTAACTCGTGTTGGCATCCATACCATTTATGGTATATGAGCTGAGGCTGGGGGATATCTCAAGATCATGGTATCCGTCCACAATTGATCCGAACTCAGAATCTGTGGAAAGATCCATGGAGTATCCCAGAGCACCATCAATTGGGTCCCAAGTGAATTGCAAACTGGAGGTGGTGACGTTACCCTCCGTAAGTTCCGGAGCATCAAGAGGATATGGGAGCTTTGTAACGGTTACAGTATAGGTGCTGGAAGAGCCGTTAACGGCACTAAGAACATACTGTACGGGATCGGTGAAGTCGTTCGGAGTGCTACCACTGGTTTGGGGGGTTCCGTTCACGTTCACAGTGATCCCAGCAGTTGCCGAGAAGGTGGCAATCAAAGCACTGAGGTCGGTGATTGCAGGCACTTCCAGAGAAATTGTCTTGGTATCCTGATCGATGGTGCCGATAGAACCCAAAGCTTGGAACGAGTACGCAGATATCGCCATTGGCGTTGCGACTACTTCGATGCTGGAGGGGTCTTCACTCACGTCTGAATTGTTGTAATTTGCAACTATGTTGTACGAGTAAGTTACTCCGTTGGTCAGATCTGTATCTATGTATGTGTAAGAACTCTGGGATGCAGAATAGGCGATCTGGTCCAAAAAGCTGCCATTGCGGTGTATGACGAAGCTCAACAGCGCGGTGGGATCCTTCAAACCAGATGGTGTGTTCCAACCAATACTAACGTAGTTGTTCCCTACAGAACTGCGCGCAAAACTGTTTACCGGATTATTGGCAAAGTCGATTTGGAAGCCTGTAGGTGTCTCCAAATCGATGTTCTGTGCAACTATCTGGTTGGCTGGGACTGTTACTAGTAGGGTATAGTCGTTTAAAATGGAGGATGCGTGTTCGTGATTCAAGGCTGCCCCAGAAAGATATACACGGATCTCCTGGCCGCTGATGCGGACGATGCTACCCACAGAGAGCCCTGCTGGTAGATTTGCAATATTAACAGTTGTGACACTGGGGACAAAATCTCCATTAGTGAGTTTGATTCGGATAAAACCGGCAACTGAGCCGTCGTTAGCTCCAGCTTCATATAAAATTGGGGAACTGGGATCAAGCGCAATCGAGGAAGCCTCAAAGACTTGGTCGGAAGCTGCGCTTTGCACTGTAGTCCCCTGCAAAACACCTTGTTGGGCAATTGGAGTTACTTGAAACTTAATGAAACGTCCAAGATCTTGCGAACCAAGAGTATAGGTGCTTCCCGTAGCTCCGGATATGCTTACGTAAGCTCCGTTTGGATCAGCGGTAGTAGAACGTAACCATACCATCTGTGACGCTCCCTCGGGATCACCTTCCGCATCACTGTATACGTAAGATCCAACGAGAGTCTGGCCAATCTTGGTGAATGAGGGATTGTCGATTTGTACTGTGGCTGTTGGTGCAGTGTTCATATCCACCTCGATATACCCGTAAGTTCCGGACACACCGGCAGATAACACAGCACTGCTCCCAACTTCATTAAAATCGCCATCATCTCCGTACAAAGCGGAGCGAATGCGGAAACTAAGACGGTTGGATGGCGGCGTTGGTAACACAAAAGTCAAAGACTTCTGGTTGGTCTCGTCGTTGATGATACTGGGGTCTTCAAATTGATTGGCATCGATATCCACATAACTGGTCGTTCCAGTGCCATTGGCAGCAGAATACCACTGCACCCGAATTCTATCATAAGTTCCAGGTGCGAGACGCGATCCTTGGACTACTCCGAATTCGGCAAAGCCCGATGGCGTAAAAGTGTAGGTAACCGTAATGGTGTCTCCGGGCTTTGCTTTTTGCGGATCAGGGTTTGATGTGATCAATCCTGCCTGGACATTGGTGATTGACGCAGCAAACACCATCGCCGCAAAGAGCCCAAATAACACAAGCATAATTAACTTCTTGCGCATTATAAATTCCTCCCATGAATAAAACCTAAAGAACTATGAGTCTTCCAACAGACTCACGATAATCACTCTATTATATGATGCAAAGATAGTTTAACACGCTTATAAGTCAAGTAAAAAAAAAGAACTTAGCCTCAATCTGAGGGGTGTTTATCCCGCGACAGGGTGTTTGGCTAAATTCGACAACCCATTTGGAAAAATCGGGGTTTGACAGGTGGTTTGGAACAAATAATCGAGAGGTTTGCCGATTGTCATAGCTGTGATTCGACAAGCGGTTTGACAAATCTACT